>CAIQVJ010000060.1 GCA_903875225.1 uncultured Pseudomonadota bacterium | reverse complement strand
GCCTCCGCCGCTGCTGCCCCCGCTGGTGCCTCCACCGCTGGTGCCGCCCCCGCCGTGGCTGGGACCTCCGCCGCTGCTGCCACCGCTGGTGCCGCCGCTGGTGCCCCCGCCGCTGGTGCCGCCCCCGCCGTGGCTGGGACCTCCGCCGCTGCCGCCCCCGCCGTGGCTCGGGCCTGTGCCGCTCGGTGCTCCTCCGCCGCTGCCGCTCGTGCTGCCCCCGCCGTGGCTCGGGCCTGTGCCGCTCGGTGCTCCTCCGCCGCTGCCGCTCGTGCCGCCCCCGCCGTGGCTGGGGCCCGTGCCGCTGGGTGCGCCACTGCCGCCGCCGGTGCCGGTGCCTGCGTGGCTCGGCCCGCCGCCGGTGCCGCTGCCAGCATGGCCGGTTCCGCCGGCGTGCCCGCCGCCGCCCGCACCGCCTCCGGACGGTCCACCGCCGGAACCGCCTGCATGGTCTCCGCCAGCGCCGCCCGAGGTCCCGCCCGTCCCGACGTGGACTCCGCCCAGGGTGCCGCTCGCGTTCACATCGCCGTTGTGGAAGTCCACCGACCCGTTGCCGACACCGGTCTGTACGCTCGCACCCCCCGACAGGCCACCGGCGCCGGCGCTTGCGCTGCCGCTCACTCCCCCTGCCTGCCCGGCGACGCTGATCCCCCTCGCCCCGATCTGCACCTCCAGGCCGATGTCGTTGGAACCCGCCATGCCGCCCCCGGAGCCGCCACCGGAGCCCCCTGACCCGCTGCCGGAGCCACCCGACGAGCCGCTCGTACCGCCGTCTGATCCGGAGCCGCTGCCTCCGCTGCTGCCCCCGCCGCCACCTCCTCCGCTGGTGTTGGCGCCGTCTGCCCCCTTGCCGCTCGTGCGTCCCCCCTTGCCGCTCGGTGGATGCTTGTGACTCGGAGTGGCGACCGCCGGCTTCGCTGGTGCGGGCGGCGCGGTGTTGATGTCCACACGGGTGTCGCTGTGCCAGGTCTGGGTCTGGCCCCGCCAGTCCGTGGAGGTCGTGGACTCGAACGCGGCCGTCTGCCCGCCGCTGATGTCGATGCTGTTGCTGGCGTCGAGCTTGAAGTCCTTGCACTTCCAGCTCATCGTCTCCTTGGCCTCGTGGATGAGGTTCTTCTCCACCTTCACCGTGAGCACCTTGTTCGCCGCGTGCAGCTCCATGTAGATCGCGTTGTTCGCGGTGGTGGCGATGATCTCGATGCGCTCGGTGCCCGGGGTGTCGTCGAAGTCCACCCAGTGCGAATTGCGTGACCAGAAGCGGCGGTGGTCGTCGTTGCCGTCCTCGTTGGCGTAGGGGTCCGGCGTGTCGTCGCCCCCGTTGTAGAGCGCGCCGAGCAGGTAGGGCGAGTTCGTGCGGTAGGCAAAGCCCACCAGCACCTCGGTGCCCACCTCGGGGAGCATCACCAGGCCGCGAGAGGTCCCCGCCATGGGCGACATGAGCCGGATCCAGTAGGACTCCGGGTTGTCCTCATGGTCCACGGGGTACTTGACCTTGATCCGGCCGAGCTTGTCGGGGTCTACATTGTCGATGACCAGGCCGGTCACCACGCCGTTCATCATCTCTGCACCCTTCGGCTCGCCCTGTTTTCAGGGGACGGGCTAGTTGATGTTGGTCATCGAGGCAAACAGCGTGAGCTGCGTGCCGCCGTTCACGGTAGAGGTCGGGGCCTCCACCTTCATCGTCGCGCCGGCCTTGATCGAGACGCTGTTCGACGCATCGAGGATGAAGTCCTTGCACTTCAGGCTGATGGTCTCCTTGGCCTCCACGATGATGTCCTTGCCCGAGTAGAGGCTGAAGGTCTTCTCCTTGGCGTCCCAGATGCAGCGCAGCTCCTCGTTGAAGCTGATGAGCTCGATCCGCTCGTCGCCGGCGGTGTCGTCGAAGGTCAGGCGGTGTCCGGAGCGGCTCTGGAAGACCCGGAGGTTGTTCTTGCCGTCCTCGTTGGCATACGGTGGGATGTCCACGCCGTTGTAGAGCGAGCCGACCACGATCGCGTGGTTGATGTCCCCGTGCACGAAGCTGACGAGCACCTCGTCGTTGATCTCCGGGATGGTCATCCAGCCGCGCTTCTGGCCGGCCATGGGCATCGAGAGCCGGGCCCAGTAGCTCTCGGGGCCATCGGGCAGCGTCGGGAACTTCACCTTCACGCGGCCCAGCTTCTCAGGATCCACGTTGTCGGTGACGATGCCTTCGACAAGACCCGGGAGCTGTCCGGAAACGGGGCGGCCATGCCGATCGGTGACCTTGGGCAAGGTGACCTCCTTGGATTGCGGAGAGTATAGCAGGATGCAGGTCTGCCGTGCCGCTACCGTCCGAAAACGAGGCGGGGCGCGGGAGTGACCCCGCGCCCCGGCGTTCCTGCCCCCGCGGGGCGATGAACCTGACCTACTTGACGCCGGCCTGCGCGGCGACTTCGGCCGCGAAGTCGTCGGACTTCTTCTGCAGGCCTTCGCCCATCACGAAGCGGGTGAACCGACGCACCTGGATGTTCTCCCCGATGTGCGCCACGGCTTCCTTGACCACCTGGTCGACGGTCTTGGTGTCGTCGCGGATGTACTTCTGGTCGAGGAGGCAGACCTCCTCGTAGAACTTGCTCATGCGCCCGTCGACGATCTTGGCGGCGATGTGCTCCGGCTTGCCCTCGCCCATCACGCGCTCCAGTTGGACGCGCCGCTCGCGCTCGATGGCCTCGGGGGGGACCTCTTCGCGCCGCACGTACTCGGGCGCCGACGCCGCGATGTGCATCGCAATCCCGCGGAGGAGATCCTTGAACTCCTGGTTGAGAGCGACAAAATCGGTCTCGCAGTTCACTTCGAGCAGGACGCCGATCTTGCCGCCGGCGTGGATGTAGGCCTCGATGAGGCCCTCCGAAGCGATGCGTCCGGCCTTCTTTCCGGCGTTGGACAGGCCCTTTGCGCGGAGCCAGTCGATCGCCTTGTCGATGTCGTCGCTCGAGGCGGCGAGCGCCGAAACGCAGTCCTTGATGCCGGCGCCGGTGCGCTCGCGGAGTTCTTTTACCTGGGATGCACCCATGGGATCCTCAAAATAGTAGGAGAAGGTTCGAATTGGCGGATCGGGCCCGCGGCTGCGGGCCCGACGTTGCGCGGACGACTAGTTGTCGACGACCGGGGGAGCCTCGGGAGCCGGGCGGCGGACGACCTCGTAGCCGATGTCCTCGCTGCTGTTCACCGGGGTCGCGTCGGTGCGGCCCTGGTTGACGCCGCGGTGCGCGGCCTCGGCGATCGCGGCGACGAACAGGCGGATCGACTTGATCGCGTCGTCGTTGCCGGGGATCACGTGCTGGATGCCGTCCGGGTCGCAGTTGGTGTCGCAGAGGGCGACGACCGGGATGCCGAGCTTGTTGGCCTCGTCGACGGCGATGTGCTCCTTCTTGGGGTCGATCACGAACAGGGCGCCGGGGAGGGCCTTGAGGTTCTTGATGCCGCCCAGCGACTTGTCCATCTTCTCGATCTCGCGGGAGAGCGTGAGCTGCTCCTTCTTGGTGAGGGCTTCGAACTTGCCCTCGTCGCGGGACTTGGTGAGCAGGTTGAGGCGCTCGATGGACTTCTTGACCGTCTGGAAGTTCGTGAGGGTGCCGCCGAGCCAGCGCTCGTTCACGAAGAACTGGCCCGAACGGACCGCCTCTTCCTGGATGATGTCGCGGGCTGCGCGCTTGGTGCCGACGAACAGGAGGGTCTGGCCGCGGGCGACGAGGCCGCTCACGAAGGTCGTGGCGCTCACGAGCGCGCGCGCCGTCTGCTGGATGTCGATGATGTGGACGCCGTTCTTCTGCCCGTAGATGTAGGGCTTCATGCGGGGGTTCCACCGACGGGTCTGGTGGCCGAAGTGAACGCCGGATTCGAGCATTTCGCGGAGGGAGATCGCCATGATTTTCTGACCTTGAGCGGCGTTTGCCGCCTATGTGCAGCGGATGCTGCGGGTTGTGGTTTGACAACCACCGGAACCCTCTCCCGACCGCCTTTCGACGGCACCGTGGGGGAAGGCCAAAGCCCGGTGTGAGAATCCCCTTTCGGGGCCCCGCGCCCTAATGCAGGTCGCCCGTCGCGGCAAGCAGTTGGATGGCGCTCACGTCGAGGTTCATCTCTTCGGACATCCGGGTGAGCCGTGCGGCGTCCAGCCCGAGGCGGGCGTCCTCGAGGTCGAGGAAGGACAGGGTTCCTGCGTCGAACGCCGCTTCTGCGAGTCGAGCGTTCTCGGTCGCGAGCGCCAGTTCGCGGTCCACGGCAGCGACCGCCCGTTCTGCACGTGCATGCTGCTCCCAGAGCGTGGTCACCTCGGTCCGCGCGTCTGCGACGGTCTTCTCGGCCGCCGTTTCGGCCATCCGGACGAGGCTCGCTGCTTTCGTCTGTGCGGCGAGCCGTGCGCCGCCGTCCCAGAGCGTCCAGTTCGCCGTCAGCACCATCTGCCAGGTGTAGGGCTCGCCCGAAAAGCCGCTGTTTCCCGTGTACGCCTCGGTGAACCGCCCGTCGACTCCGGGCAGCCACGAGAGCGAGGTACCGGTCTGCTGCGCGTGCGCCGCTTTTGCCTGGTAGCCGGCTGCGCCGATGTCACCGCGCTGGGTCTCCGCATGGGAGATCGCATCCTCCAGGCTCGAGTAGGGGAGCGCCCGGGCCGCAGGTTGCACCAGCTCCGATGCGGCGGGCAGGCCTGTCAGGTTCGCGAACGCCATCTCCGCACTCGTCGCTTGCGCCTCGGCGCCGGCGAGCTCCCGCTCGGCCCGGGCCACGGCGATCTCCGCCTGCAGCTTCAACTGCGGCGCGGCGGTCCCGATGTTCACGCGCAGCTCCGACTGCTCCATGTGTTTCTTTGCGTTCTCAAGCGCACCGGCAGCGAGCCCCGACCCCTCCCTCGCCACCAGGACGCCCCAATACGCCTGGGCCACCCCGGTTCGGACCTTCGCCAGCTGCGCCTGCTCTGTCGCCCGACCGGCCTTGACTGTGTCGACGGCCCCCGTGTAGAGCGGCAGCGCCTGCCCCGAAAAGATCGGCTGCACCACGCTCACGTTCCAGTCGAAGTACGACTTCTTGTTGATGACGAGCGGGTCTCCGAAGTCCACCGGTTTTCCCGTGAACGACTCGATGAGATCGATCATGTCGGGGGGAAAGGACTGGGAGAAGTCCAGCGTCGTCTCGCGCTGGTTCAGGGTGAAGTTGCCGCCTGCCACGAGCTTCGGCCCGATGAGCGCGAGCGCCTGGGTCTTGAGCGTGTCGTTCTGGATGCGGACCTCCGAGATGAGCTTCATCTCCCGCGAGTTGCCCGCTGCAGATGCCCACGCGTCATCGAGGGAGACGGGGGCGGCGAGCGCGGGTTGGAGGGTGCAGAGGAGCAGGAACATCGGACTCCAGGGAGGGGTTGACGGCTAATTCACGTGAGGACCGGAGGCGCGGCCCAGCCGGTACCCCTGCCGACGATGGGCCGGCCCGGGATAGGTCCGGGGCCATGGTCGAAGCCGTGCTCGTGTACATCGAGGTTCCACGTGGAACCCATCGAAAACGTGAATGGCGGCCTGCTGCGGGCCGCCTTGTGACCGAGTACCTCTCGCCTTTTCCGAGTCCGTTCAACTACGGGTGCGTCCGGGATCGGCCCGGGGCGGACGGCGACCCTGCCGACGCTCTGGTGCTCGGCCCGCGGCGGGAAGCCGGAAGTGAACTGCTGGTGCGCGTCCGCGGGGTCGTGGACTTCCTGGACGCCGGGCTGGAGGACCCCAAGCTGGTGTGTTCGGGTTCGCCGGTCGGACCCGATGAGCGGCGTCTGGTGGAGCGGTTTTTCCGTAGCTACGCGTGGGCGCGCCGGTTCGTGAACCGGCTCCAGGGCAAGAGCGGGGACACGGGGTTGCGCGGGGTGGAGTGGTCGTGAGCGCGCCGTGGGCACAATAGCTTTCGCCCGATGGACCAGGCCCTCGTCGTCCGCGCGCTGTTCGATGCAGCCACCCCCAACGCGCCGATGCTGGACGCATTGCTCGAGGGGCGCGTGCCCGGTGAGGTGCTCGTCGATGAGCCGGTGAACCCGGCGGTTGCCGTCGCGATGTTGCGGTACCACGGGATCACGTTCGCCAGCGTAGGGGCGCCGCCCGAGTTCCTGGGTCGCGCCCTCCGCGGGCGAGGCCCCGCGCTGCTCGTCGCGGGGGAGGCCGCCCCTGGCGAGGCGATCGAGCGCGTCGAGTTCACGGTGCGGCGCCCCACATCGAACCGGGGTCGCCCGGCGGAGGCGGAGGTGCGGCTGCTCCGATCGGTGGACCTTCCCCGCTGCCGGTGGCACGGGGAGGTGCTCGCTGCCTGCGGGTCCGCGGAGGATTTCGAGCGCCATGGCATGGGCGTGGCCGTCTGGGTCGGTGGGACCCTGGCGGCGGAGGCGTACGCGTGCTTCATCGGAGGCGGCCGGGCGGAGCTCGGCGTGGTCACGCATCCGTCCTACCGCGGGCGTGGGCTGGCTCGAGCGGCGTGCTCTGCGCTGATCGAACGGTGCGAGGCGCGCGGCCTGACCGCTTCGTGGAGCTGCGCCGCGGACAATGCCGGGTCCATCGCAACCGCCGCGGCGATCGGGTTCGTCGAACCGCGGGCGTACCGGTTCGTGCGCCTGGGCTCTACGCCAGCTCCCCCAGCTTCATCTGCAGGTCCTCGAGCTTCTTGATCTCGTCGCGGATGCCCGCGGCCTTCTCGAACTCCAGGCGCCCAGCTGCGCTCTTCATGTCGGTGCGCAGACGCTTGAGCATCGACGGGATCTCCTCGAGTCGCACCTCGCCCGAGCTGGCGCGTGGGTTGTCCTTCGGGGGGGTGACGTAGTCCCCGGCGAGCAGGTCCGCGAGCGGGCTGTCGATGTTCCGTCGGATCGTCTGCGGGGTGATGCCGTGCTCCACGTTGTAGGCCTCCTGCTTGATCCGGCGCCGGTTGGTCTCGCCGATCGCCATCTCCATGCTCGGCGTCATCCTGTCGGCGTAGAGGATCACGCGACCCTCGACGTTTCGGGCCGCCCGTCCGATCGTCTGGATGAGCGAGGTGGACGACCGCAGGTAGCCCTCCTTGTCGGCGTCCAACACCGCGACCAGGGCGACCTCGGGCAGGTCCAGGCCCTCGCGCAGCAGGTTGATGCCGACGAGGATGTCGAACCCGCCGCTGCGCAGGTCCCGCAGGATCTCCATGCGCTCCATCGTGTCGATGTCGGAGTGCAGGTAGCGCACCCGCAGGCCAAGCTCGCCGTAGTAGTCCGTGAGTTCCTGCGCCATGCGCTTGGTGAGCGTGGTGACGAGTACGCGAAAGCCCGCTGAGATCGTCTTTTTCATCTCGCCGAGCAGATCGTCGACCTGATCCCGCGCCGGGCGCACCTCGACCTGCGGGTCGAGCAGCCCTGTCGGGCGGATCACCTGCTCCGCGACGATCCCGCCGGCCTGCTCCAGCTCCCACTTCGACGGCGTGGCGCTCACGTAGATCGCGTACCGGACGTGGTCGAGGAACTCCTCGAAGGTGAGCGGCCGGTTGTCCAGGGCGCTCGGCAGCCGGAAGCCGTACTTCACCAGCGTCTCCTTTCGCGCCCGGTCCCCCTTGAACATGCCTCCCACCTGCGGGACCGCGACGTGGCTCTCGTCCACGATCAGGAGCCAGTCGCCCCGGAAGTACTCGAGCAAGGTGGGCGGGGGTTCGCCCGGCGGCCGCCCGGTGAGGTGGCGCGAGTAGTTCTCGATGCCGTTGCAGTACCCCATCTCCTCGATCATCTCGAGGTCGAACATCGTGCGCTGCTCGAGCCGCTGCGCCTCGAGGAGCAGGCCCTGCTCGCGCAGATCCTCGAGCCGGGGCTGCAGCTCCTCGCGGATCGTGTCGATCGCCTTCTGAAGCTTCTCCTTCGGGGTGACGTAATGGGATGCCGGGTAGATGCAGATCTTTTCGAGCGTTGCGAGGGTCCTGCCCCGTAGCGGGTCGAATTCGGTGAGCCGCTCGACCTCGTCGCCGAAAAGCTCGATGCGGAGCGCCCGGTCGGTCTCGTGCGCGGCGATCACCTCGATCACGTCGCCGCGCGCCCGGAACGTGCCGCGATGAAAATCCTGTTCGTTGCGGGTGTACTGGAGCTCGACCAGGCGAGACAGGATCTTCTGGCGGGTGATCATCTGCTGCGGTTCGAGCTGCAGGATCATGTTGTCGTAGGCCTCCGGCGAACCGAGGCCGTAGATGCAGCTCACCGAGGCGATGATGATCACGTCGTTGCGCTCCAGCAGAGCGCGCGTGGCCGCGTGCCGGAGCTTGTCGATGTGGTCGTTGATCATCGAGTCCTTCTCGATGTACGTGTCCGAGCTCGGGACGTAGGCCTCCGGCTGATAGTAGTCGAAGTAGCTCACGAAGTACTGAACGGAGTTGTTCGGGAACAACCCCTTCATCTCGCCGTAGAGCTGGGCGGCGAGCGTCTTGTTGGGGGCGAGCACCAGCGTGGGCTTGTTGAACCGCTGGATCACGTTTGCGATCGTGAACGTCTTTCCGGTGCCGGTTGCGCCGAGCAGAACCTGGCTTTTCAGGCCGGAGGCGAGGCCGTCGCACAGTTGCTGGATCGCGACGGGCTGATCACCCGCCGGTTGATGGGGCGAGACGAGCGTGAAGGGCATGGCACCACACTGATAACATGTTCAGCAGGGCGCGGCAGTAGCTGGCGGATTCGCCGTCCGCAGACGCGCGTTGTCGGATCAGGCGGAAGCGCTAGAAATCGAACCGCAGCCCACCGGTGATCTCCCAGCCGGAGAAGTGAAGCTCGGAGGAGCCCTTCGGCATGTAGGTCTGGCGGTACTCGGCGACCACGAACGTGTCGTCGATGCCCGTCTGGGCCTGCAGTTCGCTCGCGGCCTTGCGGTCGAAGGCGTCGAGGCGGAGCATGCCCCCGGCTGCCCAGTCCCACCCGAGCTTGCCGCCGGTACGCGCCTTGTCAGCCGCGCTCCCGTCCGGAACGTACCAGTTCTCGCGCCAGATCCAGTAGTCGCCGCCGATCCGACCGGTGGGCACGAACCACTGCTCGTTGAAGAAGTCGAGCCGCAGCGTGGCGCTGGCCTCCAACGGGAACAGGGTGAGCATGTCGTGCTCGGAGGAGGCGACCCCATCCGAGGTCTGGAGAAACCCGAGGTCCTGCCCGAAGCCCGCAGCGAGCCCGAACTCGAAGAGCCGGAAGCCGATCGCGTACTCCACCTTGACCACGTCGTTCTGCTTGCCGAACACATCCTGGAGGTAGGTGTCGTTCAGCTTCACCGTGCCGTACCGGACAGCGACGCCGTGGTGGAATTCGATGGGCTTCTTGTCCTTCGCGAGGGCCGGAGCCGCGGCGAGGAGCAGGCCCGCGGAGAGGCATACGGGCAGGCGGGGGAGGAGGGCGAAGGCACGCATGGGGCGGTGTTAACCCGGTCGTCCAGCGCCAGACGCGCGGCGGGCCCGGAACGCGACCGCGGCAGACAGAAGGAGACCGCCCAGGGCGGTCCGCACCGGGCTGTCGCCCGGCCTGCCAAGGGTGTTGCAGCCGAAGCCGCCGTTGTCCCCGCGAAGCTCCGACGCGCTGTAGGTGTAGGACGGAGTCGCCGACAACACCGTGGACATCGGGCCCTCCTGCCCGCCCGTGTCCACCGCGCGAACCGCCGCATAGTACAGCGTGCCGTTCTGGAGCGGGTAGAAGGTGTACGACGCGGAGACGCTGGGCGTCGCGCTCATGGTGACCGGCGCGGTCACGTTGCCGTCGTCGAAGGTGGGGCCGCCCGTGGGGTAGTCCGTTGCGGTGAACACGGCGTCGGAGAGGTAGATCTCGTAGTGGTCGAGGTCCGCGGTGCTGTCCGCGGCGATGTCCACGTTGATCGAGCTCTCGCCGAAGCCGACCGAGATCGACATCTGGGGAGGCGGGGTGTCGACGGTCACGTCCACGGCGTCGTGCCCGATGTGGGTTGCCCCATCGTCCACGGTCACCCAGAGGCGGTTCCGGCCCTCGATCCAGGCGCTGTCCACCGTGGTGCTGGCCGTGGCGGTCTCCCCGGCGCTGATCGTCCCGGTGTCGAGCGTGACGGCGGTGTCCAGCGTGTCGCCGAGCGCCAACGTCCAGTCGCCGCCCTTGTCGGAGGTGAACGAGAGGTCCACGGGGTCCGTGCCGGCCGTCGCGGGCGCGGAGGTGATCTCGACCCAGGGCGCAGCGCTCACCCAGTCCACCACGCTGTCGGCGGTGGAGATGCCCATCGCACCGTCGTCCACTGCCACGAGGCGATCCAGCGCGCCCACGCCGGTGATGCGGGACGACTCGGAGCCGAATGACGCGCTGGTGAAGTCGTAGAACGCGAGATCCGTGTCTGCGGAGATCGCGGCCCAGCCGGCCGTCTCGTCGAGGCACAGCGCGGTGGTCTCGTTGCCGACGTTGCTCACGCGGAGCGTGAACCCGTTGTTGCCCGTGTCGAACGACCAGATGTCCCCGCCGTTCGAGTCGGTCAGGTAGACCATCCCCGCGTCGGTGGGCGTTGCGGTCTGGTAGCTCGCGCCCGTGGACTGGGTGCTCAACAGCACGCCTGCTCCGGACGTGGTGATCCGGGAGACGCGGTCGTTGCCGTTCAGGACGTAGATCGATCCGTTCAGCAGGAGCGAGTCGTTCACGGTGTCGTAGGAGAGCGTGGTCGGGTACCCGCTGGCGACGGTCAAGTCGCCCGGAGCGATCGCGGTGACGTCGGCGAGCCCGGTCGTCCCCTTGGAGATCACGTAGAGGGAGGTGCCGTCCCACTCCAGGGCGGTGATCGGTGAGGTCGCGGCCTCGATGACGTCGCTCGAAAGGGTGGGGCTGCCGTCGGTGATGTCGATCCGCTCCACCTTTCCGTCCCCGCACCCGACCCAGAACACGTCCTTCGTGGAGGTGTCTCCGCCCGATGCCGAGGCAAAGCTGCCCGTGCCCGCGGTCAGGCCGACAGGGTCGCCCCCGGCGGAGCACACGGCGACCGCGGTCGTCGACCACGTCGACAGATCGAGCAGCGTGAACCCCGTGCCCAGGATCGCTGCGTAGTCACGGCTGTCGGAGAGCGCGACGTCGGCAGGCGAAGCGACGGTCCACTGGGCCGCCAGGTGGTCGGGTTCGGCGGAGGCCGGCCGGACCAGGAGGAGCGCGAGGAGCGTGCTCATGACTGCCCTCGGGCGAGCACGCCAGCAGTCGTCAGCCAGTCCGCGACCAGCATCGGCACGGCACCTGCGGCCCCGGCGAGGTTGTCACCGATCGCCACCAGGTGCACCCCGTCGCCCCCGGGATCCGCTCGCAGCCGCCCCCAGGAGACTCCGGGCTTGCCGGCGACGGCGCGAGGATGGAGCCGCGCAGACTTGGCGACCGCCCGGAGCACCGTCCCGTTGCCGCTTCGCTCGGCGAGCGCCTGCTCGGCTGCGTCGAGCGTGACCCCGCGGACGTGGACGGTCATCATCACCCCCTGGAAGAGCGCTCCGGTGCAGGTCGTCAGCGCCACGTGTTCGGGCGGCATCTGGGCGAGCTCGGCGGCCTCTTCTGCGCCCAACCGCTCCGCCGCGGACCACTCGTCACTGGGGACGTCCTCCGCGAGCACGTCGAACGCCAGCCCATCGGGGAACACGCGGCGGGGCGGCTCATTTCCCGCGAAGTTGGCCAACAGTTGCTGGCCGAGCTCCTCGGCCCCGGCCTTGCCGCGACGGATCGCTCCCTCCACTGCGGTCGCCGTGACCGTGGTGGCCCCGAGGTCCGCCAGCGGCGCGAGCACGCTCGCCAGCACCCACCCGAGCGCCGAGGGGGTGCGTACTGCTCCAGCGAGCACCGCCCGGTCAGGGAGCGCGGTCATCACGCCCGGGTGGACGAGCGGCACGTCCAGGACGCCCGCGGAGGCGTTCCCCACGTCGATCACGTAGATGCCGCGCGCGATGAGCCCGGGCAGTACGCGTGCGGCGACCTCCCCGGGGAGGCACGAGAACACGAGATCCGGCGCGTGGTCCGGGAGCGCGGTCATCGGGTAGACCGGCAGGTTCCCGGGGCCCCAGTTGGCGGTGTCCACGCGCGGCGAACGACGGTTTCCCGCGAAGGCCAGCACGGGGCCGGTCACGAGCGGCGAGCCGTGCAACGAGGCGAGGAGTTGGTCGCCGGCTGCGCCGGTGGCGCCGAGCACGGCGAGCGTGAGGGGTGTGGACATGAGCGGGGGGCTAACCGGCGCCGCCGGTCTCCGGTCGGCCGCCGCCGCCACTCCGACAGAGATAGACCGATGGAATGCCTGTCTTGACCGATGCGCGGAGCTGATCTGGGCCTGACGGCCGTATTTTGCCTTGCCGGGGCCATCGCGCTCGTGGGCCTGGCGATCTTTCCGCCCGGAAAGCTCGCAGGGGTGTACCCGACGTTGACCGGTTGGGGTCCGCCCGCGGTCGTGGCGTTCGGTGTGCTGGGGCTCTGGTGCGTCGCCGGAGCGTCCGTGCTCGCCGGCTGGGCGCGCCCCCTGCCCATCGGCGAGGTGATCTTCGAGAGTGACGGCGGGTTCGTCGCGCTCGGCCTCGCGCTGATCCCGCTGGCCGTCGGCCCCTGGTTCCTCGCGGCGGCTGTGGACCAGATCGGCCGCTACGGACCGAGCGGGGTGTTCTGGGGGTTCGTATGCCTGGTCGCAGGGCTGGGCCTCGGGATCGCGGGGTTCACGCTCGGATACGCCCGCGACGAGGTGCGGCTGGGCGATGGGATGGTCACGGTGATCGCCGGCCGCGGGCTGCCGTCCATCCGCACGTATGCGGTGAAGGACGTGGCGTTGGAGGTCACGAAGGTGGTGGTGCCGACGCGGACGGCGAGCTGGAAGGTCGAGCTGGTCACGGATGGCCAACGGCTGGTCGTCGGCCGCACGTCCACCCTGGCCGAGGCGGAAGCCCTGGTGCTCAGGATCCGCTCCGGCAGGTGAGCTGCTGCAGGGCTCCAGCGGGGAGATCGGCTGCGACCCACCGCGGGGTCAGCCCCAGAGCGCGCGGGCGCGTTGCACCATCTTCTCCACCTCGCCGTCTTCGCGACCCGCGCGGCGGGCGCCTTCGAGGATGCCGGCCACGGCGTTCATGGTGAGTCCCTGCGCCGTCGGGCTGTGCCGCAGGATCTCGGCGAAGCCCGCCATGCCGACGACCGCGCGGAAGTCGACCGAGGCGGAGGCGAAGTCCTCGTGGACCTTCGACGCGTCCAGCGTGGTCCGCCATTCGCGCGCGGCGGCGTCCTGCCCCGGGCGCTTGGCGCGAAAGCTCACCGTGGCGAGCGGGCCCTCGGGGGTCCTGTCCAGCACGAGGTCGTAGAGCACGGTCACGCGTTGGCCGCTCCCCATCTCTCCGCCGTCCACCTTGTCGTTCCGGAAGTCACGGTCGGCGACATCCCGGTTCTCGTAGCCGATGAGCCGCCACGAGCTCACCGCTGCCGCGTTGAACTCCACCTGGACCTTCACGTCCCGGGCGACCGTCTGCACGGTGCCGGCGAGGTTTTCGGTGAAGATGCGCTTCGCCTCGGCCAACGAGTCGACGTAGTAGTAGTTCCCGTCGCCCTTGTCGGCGAATTGCTCCATCATGGCGTCCTGGTAGTTCCCCACGCCGAAGCCGATCGTGGAGAGCGTGATGCCCTGGCCCGCGTATTCGTGGATCTGCGCGAGCAGGGCCTCTGGAGTGGATCGGCCGATGTTGGCGTCGCCGTCGGAGAGCACGATCACCCGGTTCTCGCGCCCCGGCCGGGCCGAGCGCTGGGCGAGCTGGTAGGCCAGGTCCACGCCCGATGACATCGCGGTGCCGCCTCCCGACTGCAGCCCGTCGATCGCGGCGTGGATCTTCGACTTCTGGTCGGCAGGCGTCGGTTCGAGGATGACGCCCGTGGAGCCTGCGTAGGTGACGAGGGCGACCGAGTCGTTGCCGTTCAGGCTGTCGACGAGCTGGTGCAGCGCGGCCTGCGCGCGGGGCAGGCGGTCGGGGCCGCTCATCGATCCGGAGACGTCGACGAGGAAGACGAGGTTCGCTGGATCGCGGTCGCCGCGCATGTCACGCGCCCGCAGCCCGACGCGGAGCAGGTGGTGCCCACCCTGCCAGGGGCTCGGCGCCACCTCCAGGTTCACGCCGACCGGGGAGTCGTCCGTGGGCGTGGGGTAGGACCAGTCCGGGTAGTTGATGAACTCCTCCACGCGCACTCCGTCCATGTCCGGCAGCCGTTGCTCTTCGAGGAGCATGCGCCGTGCGAGCGTGAAGCTGCCGGTGTCAACGTCCGTCGCGAAGGTGGAGAGCGCGTCGTCGACGGTGAGCGTCGAGGGGTTCACCCCGGCGTTCCGGTAGCCCTCGGCGCTCGAGGGGTCGCGGAGGTCCTGTTTGCCTGCGCGGCCCTTCGTGCCCAACACCCCGATGCCGCCCGCGCCGTAGCCTGCACCGCCGCCGCCCAGCCCTCCCCCGCGGAGTCCAAGGGTTCCGCTGCTGAGTCCCACTCCGCTATCCGCGCCCGACTGGCTGGCCAGCGCGCCCAGGAGCCCCTGGTCGTTCGCGAGCTGGTTCTTCACGCCCTCGCCGGTCGTCCCGAGCGCCTGGATCATCGGGACCTTCCCGGGCGCCTTGTCCCCGCGCGCCTTCTCCATCGCGGGGCGCTCCACCGTGGGCTGGGGGCTCCCCGGGTCCGGCTCCGACTGGCGCGCGCGGTCCTCATGCGCCTCCTGGAGCGCTGCGGGCGGGGCCTCGCCCCTCGTCGGGTCGTTCTCGGGGCCCGACAGGGTCGAGCAGCCTACGGAAAAAAGGCAAAGCAGGGACGAGATGCGATGGGGCACCATGAACTTCTCCGGGTTCATGGCTAATGACAGCGGCCCGACGGAAAGGTTCGCGCTTTGTCTACTCGAACCGTTGCGGCAACTGGCGCACCCAGACCGGAGTCTCGCTCACCGTCACTGTCTCCGGCCCGGCCAGCCCGGTGGAGGCCAGGACGGTCACCTTCTGCTCCCCCGCGGTCGTCCACAACAGGGTCGCCGTCCCGCTGTCCGACGACCAGCGCACCGCGAAGACCCCGTCGGGCAGCCCGAGCGCCTCCTCCGCGCGCCCATTGCAGTCCATCCCGTCGATGTTCGCCCCGATCGAGGCCCACGCGTCTCCGGCGGGCTTTCGTTCGGTCGCGCCGTACCGGTAGAGGCCGAAGTCGCCCTCGGGGTTGTCGGTGTCCTCGAAGTCTTCGAGTGTGTATGCGCAGTAGTCCTTCACCCCATCGGCCTGCGCCAGGGCGAAGCCCCGCAAGAGCATCGCGGCCTGATCGTCCTCGCTCACCGTGCCCCAGGACGGCCAGCCCGCCTCGGTGACGGCCAGCGGGAGCGCATCCCCGCTGGCGTCTCGCATGTCGGCCTGCATCTGCCAGATCGGCTCCTCGTCGCCTTCGTCGTCCTCCGGGCCCACGCGCGGCGGGTAGGTCGTGTACGGGTGGTAGGCGACGGCGTCCGCCGACTGCAGAAAAGCAGGGTTTGAGTTCGCCGCCTGGCGGACGAAGTTTGCGCCGCCGATGATGCCGGTCGGCAGGAAGAACGTGCCGCCGACCTCGACCTCCGCCTCGGGCCGGGCCGCATGGATGGCATCTGCCGCGGGCACGAAGAGCGAGGCATACCCCACCGGATCGCCCGAGATCGCAGGCGGATCACCAACCTTCCAGAACCGGAACCCGGAGTTCGGCTCGTTCCAGATCTCGTAACGGTCGATGCTCTCGCCGTACCGCGCGGCAGCCAGCCCAGCGAAGGTGGCGAAGTCCGCGGGGTCGTCCGGCGGGTAGTAGTCGTCTGCAGCCGGGTCGGACGATGCCCACGGGTTCCCGTACCCGGTCATCGCGATCACCTCGAACCCACTCGCGGCGTCCACCCAGGAGTCCTCGGTCGACCAGTCGTACTCCCCCCGCGCGCGCTCCACGTAGCTCCAGACCAGATCGTGTCGTAGCTCGCGGACCCCCATGCTCTGCAGCGCGGCGACCATCGTCGCGCGGTGATCCGGGTTCCAGCGGTCCAGTTGCACGGAGACGCACACCCCGCCGACTGCGTCCGCCACCACGACACCCTGGCCGAGATCCGGCGCCAGGCCCGGGGCGTGGCTCGAGCAGGCGATCAGCACGGCGATGAGCACGCCCGAACCTAGCGTCGCGCCCTCAACAGCGGGGCGTACTGGGCATCTTCGCGCTGGATGTGGGTGATCCACCAGTATCGGATCGAATTTCGCAGGGACTGCGCTTCCGATGCCGTGACACGATCCCCGAGGCGGCCGTGGACGACCTCGAGCCGTTCCCGGAACACCTGATGGGCCCGGCGGTGCGCCTCGAAGCCGACGAATTCGACCCGCTGCATCAGGGCCTCCTCGGCGCCGAAGTGCAAGTCGACGTACTGGATCAGGAAGGCCAGTTGCTCCCTCACGACCTGCAGTGCGTCGGCCTCGGGTGCATCCTCCATCCGCGCCACAAGCTCGAAGAAACCGTGGTGGTGGGAGTCCATGAGCGCGTCTCCCACGCTGTTCTCCGCGACCCACTCAGCGTCCGACTCCCGCGTGTCGAGGGTGAGGGCATGCCCAGCGTCGTCACGGAGGTGCGTCGGCTGGGCACCCGGCCCGGTGAGATCCAGCCCGGGTTTCGTCAGGGGGGGCATTGTCGTTTCGTTCACCCGGCCCATTTAACCCTGCCTCACCGGCGACCCCCCGGGCTGGCTCCCAGAACTCGCAGCAGGCATCGGATTCGCCGGGCCTCCCGCGGTAGATGAGCCCTTGGCCGCCGAGCCCGCGGGCCAGAGCGGCCTCCGGGCCCAGGGGGAGTGCCCGGATGCCCGCCGCCCAGATCCGTCACCCAGCGCGGCGCGTTCCCAGTCAAGGCGTAGAATCATGGCGGCAATCTCCGGTTCCATCGTCGCCCAAGCAAGATTGATGCCAGCGCGATTCCAGGGTGGTGCTTGAAGAAAACCCAGGTTTGCTTGTTGGGGTGGGACATGCGTGCCCCGGGTTGCCGTGGGTCTGGATGGGTCGGGCGCGGGCGGCGTGTGGCTGAAAAACGTCACCCGGGCCCTTTTTGCTGACGAGATTTGTACGCTGAGCAGCGGATCCTTCAAGAAACTGTCAAGGATTCACTGGACCTTTCGAATCCGACCTGGGCACGATTCTGGTCGTGGCGAAGGTCGGGGGGGGGCACGAGGCCTCCCGCGGCAAGCATCGACGGATCGTATTGCCACCCCTCGTTGAACGAGGCGGCGTCCTCCAGCGTGTCGGAAAGGCGCCTCCCGCCCCGTGATACCCAGCCATGGAGGCATGAACCGGCGTGGCACCAGTCGAAGTTCGAACCGCCTGGACAGAGGCCGAGTGGATGGCCGTGCACCAGCGCCTGAAGCGTGACACCTGGCGGCTCTTCGCGGCCAGCAGCCTGATGATGCTCCTGACCGCTCCGCTGCTCTGGATGGGTGGTGCAGGCAGCGAGTTCATTTCGTTGTTCCTTGGAATATCGTTGGCGCCGGTGCTGGCGATCTTCGTCGGGCGTCGCCAACTGCGCCGGACGTTCCGTGACAACCCCGAGGTCGCGCTGGAGGTCCACTGGACGTTCTCGGACGAAGGGTTTCGGCGCGACGGAGCGAGCACCCACTGGACCGGGGACTGGACCACCTTCAGCCGGGTGGTTCGCTACCCGGACGGGCTTCTCCTCTGGGCGTCGACGCACACCGGCTACTGGCTCCCGAGCCGGGACTTCGCGACCGCCGGCGACGTCGAGCGCTTCGAGACGCTCGCCCGAGCCAACGTCAAGGTCTTCCAGGACCTGCGGGGCTGAGTGGGGAGAGGCGGCGCGGGATTGCAGGTTCCTTGCGTCGAGGGCAACCAGCCGCCATCGACCCCCGCCCGCAAAATCCAGAACGCCCGCTCCTCGTTGCCGAGAAGCGGGCGTTGATTGGTGTGGTTGGGGCTGTGGGATGAGGTTCGAACTTTCTGTGTCGCACCGGGACCGGAGGTCAGGGTGCAAATGGAGCAGTTGAAGCTCGTGATTACGGCGACGGGGGTAGGGACCCGTCGGGGCCAGGTGCCGGACCATCAAACGCCCACTGGACATATCGCGCTGGCGGCGGTGCCGGCCGTGTCGAGGTGCAAGTGCGCGGTCACGGACCGGGTGCCGCCCCGGCGACGAGCATCGTCGACCCAGGCGTGCGATACTAGTCCGTGAGGTCACGGTCATGTCCAACGCCATCTTGAAGTCCGACGGGAACATCCACATCCCTGCGGGAGCCCGAAAGTCGGTGGGTGCGAAGGCTGGCCAGAAATACGATGTCGTCGCCAAGGGCAACATGATCGTTCTGGTTCCGGCCGTTGATGTGCGGACCTTGCGTGGCTCTGCATCAGGCGCGGATACGACGGAGTACCGCGAAAAGTGAGTCGGGTGATCGTCGATAGCTGCGGGTGGCTGGCCTACTTCAGCGGTGAGGGACACGCCGACAAGTTCGCGCCGCACATCGAGGGGGACGATGCCGTCGTGGTCCCGGCGATCGTGGAGTACGAGGTGTACCGCTGGGCGCTCCGCGAGCTCGGCGAGGACCGCGCTCTCCAATACGCTGCTGTGCTCAGCCGGGGAGTGGCTGCCCCCGTGACCGCCGAGACTGCTCGTCGCGCTGCAGAGCTCGGACATCAACACAAGCTGGCCGCAGGTGATGCCGTGATCCTCGCGATTGCCGAGCATCTCGGCGTGCCGCTGGTGACCGCGGACGAGGACCTGCGGTACCTTACGGGCGTCGTCTTTCACGCCAAGCCGACGCGGACGGGCGACTCGCCGAAAGCGCGCCGCGCCGCGAGCCGGAAACCGCCAACAACGTAGGAATCACCGCGGACATCGTCAAGCGGGCCGGCCGCGCGGAGCCGCCGGCCGACGGGTGGGGCATCTGGGATTCGAACTCCAATAACCCGCCTCCACCGCCAACAAACGCCAGAACGCCCGCTCCTCGTTGCCGAGAAGCGGGCGTTGATTGGTGTGGTTGGGGAAGAAGGATTCGAACCTTCGAATGCTGGAATCAGAACCCAGTGCCTTACCAGACTTGGCGATTCCCCAACGGGAACGTCGAACGCGCGCAGCTTATCCGGAGGTGCGGTCGGGCGCAACAGGTTTCGCCGAGGGGCCGCGGTGGCGGTCGCGCCGACCGGGTCTTGTCACGAATTGTTGCTGCGTGATCGAACGCCGGATATCAGTCATGTGGGCGTCTTCCCGCCCGCCTGGAGTCGAACGATGAACAGCACCTGCACCCCCAAAGATCGCGTGGTTGCCGAGCTGTACGTCCCTCTGTACGGCGCAACCATCCCAGGAATGGAGACGTTCGTCGTCACGGTGTGAGCCCGCCTCGCAGGCTTGATCCCGGGCGTTGAGTCCCAGACCCCGTGACGGCGTCGAACCCGTCCCACGTGTGCGCCCCAGCGCCCACGTCACCCAGAGTCCGCGTGCCCTCGGCGCGCCGCCGCCTTCGGGCGTCGGAGGTTTTCATGTCTCTCCTTGTTGCAACAGGCGCGCCTCCGGGCGCCATGACCTCGCGGCGCGTGATGGCGCTCGCCTGGCCAGTGATGATCTCGATGGTGAGCTACGCGCTGATGTCCGCCGCCGACGCCATCTTTGTGGGGCGGCTCGGGACATCCTCGCTCGCGGCGATCGGCCTCGCCGTCACGACCACCTGGCTCTTCCTCTCCCTGCCCATGGGCCTGATGCGCGGCGTTCGCGTGGCGGCGGCGCAGGCGGTCGGCGCCGGTCGGCTGCGCACGGCGGACGCGCTCGGCTGGCAGGCGCTCTGGCTCGCGGGCATCGCCGGGGCGCTGGTCGCGATGGCCTCGGCGCTGGGACCCTGGGCGTTTCGGGTGATGGGGGCCTCCCCCGAGGTCGCCGCGCTGGCACAGGCCTATTTTGGCATCCGGGCGCTCGCGGCGCCCCTGGCGCTCGTCGAGCTTGGACTCACTGCCTGGTTCGAGGGCCGCGGGGACACCGTGACCCCGATGCGTGCGAACGTCGCCTCGCACGTCCTGTGGATCGCCCTGGATGCGCTGCTGGTACCTGGCTTCGGACCGATCCCCGCGCTCGGGATCGCAGGCGCGGCATGGGCGGGCGTGATCGCCATGTCCGTGGCCGCAGCGTGGCTCCTGGTCGTGGCTGCTCCGCGCCTTCGGGGGGCGCCCTGGCGCCCGCACCGTGTGCTCCTGGCCGAGTCTGCGCGCCTGGGCTTTCCGATCGGCGTGCAGCGCCTGCTCGATCTTGTGGCCTGGACAGCCCTGACCGGTGTGCTCGCTGGGATCTCGGACGTGCAGCTTGCTGCGCACGTGGTCGCGATCCGCGTGCTCATGACCAGCTTCCTGCCCGGGCTCGCCATCGCCGAGGCCACGGCTGTGCTCGTGGGTCAGTCGGTCGGCGCGCGCCGGCCGGAGGATGCCCACGACGCCTGGAGAGCGGGCGTACGCTCTGCCATGGCCGTCATGGCTCTCGGTGGGTTCGCGTTCCTCGCGTTCCCCGACGCGCTGATCGCACCGTTCCACGTTGCGGCTGACGTCGCGCCGATCACCCGACACCTCCTGGCCATCGCTGCTGCTTTCCAGCTTCTGGACGCGGTCGCCACGGTGACCTACTTCTCCCTCGATGGGGCGGGCGACACCCGGTTCACGCTGAAGGCGTCGATCGTGCTCGCGTGGGGCGTGAAGCTCCCGCTCGGGGTGCTGCTCGCGCGGTCGGCGGGGCTCGGGGCCGTGGGCGCGTGGCTCGGCTTGACCGCCGAGCTCGTGCTGCTGCTCGGCGTGTTGCTGTGGCGGTGGTACTCGCGGCGGTGGTTCCGGTCGCTGTGAGGCGGAGCTCGCGCGGGCGGGGGCACTTCCCCCGCGCGCGCCGCACAGCCGTCGTGGGCTAGAAACCAGCCTGCATGTGGACGAAGATGCCGTGGGACGGATCGCCCACCTCGGGCTGGGTGCGCTCGTAGGTGAGCGCCACCGAGGTCTTCTCGAGGAAGTCATGGCTCACGCCGCCGATGATCTTCATGAACGAGTCGCCGCTGGCCGAGGAGTTGGGATCCACGCGGTCCAGGCGCAGGATCAGGCTCCCGTACTTCGGCATGCGGGGGCTCACTGTGGCGGAGAAGCCGCCGCTGCTCACGCCGGCCGTGCTCTTTCCCACGTACTCGAACCAGCCGAGCACATGCGGCACCTTCACGCCGACGGCGCCTGCGTAGACGAGCACGGAATCGCCGTTCTTCGGGGGGATCGCGTAGGAGACGAAGCCGGTGATCGGGAGCGCCAGCTTGTCGCTCTTCGCCAGGGGGTTGACGGACACCCGCGCCTGGCCGGTCTTGCCGGCGTCTGCCTCGGGCTTCGAGTAGCCCTCGCCGTTCAGGATGGCTGCGTGCCAGGACACGAGACCGCCGGCCTCCTCTCCCTGAGCGTTGATGCCGATGTCGGCGGTGGACAGGATCTTCTGATCATCCGCCATGAACTTGGAGATGTACCGCCCGCCCATGAACGCTTCTGCGTAGGGGACGTACCCGGTGTCGACCACGCCGAACCGGGCCTTGATCTCCTTGCCGCTCGATGCTTCCAGCCAGGCATTCTTCACGAACACCCGGATCTTGGTGTCCGCGGTGGTGTCGTCGAGCCGGCCGGCGTCCAGGGTCAACTTGGCCCCGAGGTGGTCGGTCATCTGGGACTGGGCGCTCAGGTACGCGCGGTCCAGGTCGAAGGAGTTGGCGCTGCCTGCGCCATCGGTGAGGTTGTAGCCGTAGTGCGCGAAGACGAGCGCCCCGACCTTCACCGGCGGAAGTTCGACCTTCTTCGGGTCGGTGGCGTCGGCAGCGTGGACGGAGTGGACGAGGGCAAGGGCGAGGAGCAGGGGCATCGGGCGATCTCCGGGAGGGTGGAACGGGTTTGCGCCATCCGTTTTTGCACGTTTTGTGCCATCCAGCCAATGCCGGGTTTTGGTGGTCCGCGTCCGTGTAGCCGTGGGCGCTGCTCGAATTTCCGTGAGGAAATGCAGTCAGGCTGCGGGCTCTGGACGTGGTCGGCGTTCGGCCTGGGGGCGCGGGTACGGCGGGCCGGATCCCTCCGTTGCCGGATCGTGACGTGCACGTCACCGAAGGTTCGTCGGTTCAGCCGGTGGGCCGCCGCTTCACCTTCACCGACCACGTGAACGCGAACCGGCTCACCTCCTGCCCGTCGGCCATCTTCCCGACCGTGTTGAGCACGAACGTCTGTGCCTGACCGGTCGCCTTCGCGGCGGCCACGGCCTCGAAGACCGTCGCGCCCTGCTCGCACTGAAACGTCGCCCGGGCCACGGCCTTCTTGCCGAAGGTCGCGGCCATGCCGGTGATCAGGAGCGAGATTGGCACCCCGGCGTCTTCCACGGCGAGCAGGCCGAGCGCGCCGGTGGAGAGCTCCGCCGCCATGGCCTGGGCTGCGAAATACGTGGACCTGAACGGGTTCTGGCTGCGCCAGCCGTACGGCACGGAGGTGGTGCAACGGTCCGGGGTGAGGCTCTCCAGGCGCACGCCCGCGAACAGGGCGCTCGGGAGCTTCATCAGCGACCAGCCGGCGAACAGGAGCGGGCGGTTCACGCGGGCCTGCATCCGGGCGGCGGAGGGGGAGAGGGTGCGCGTGGCGACGGCTTCGGTCATCGTTTCCATCCGGTGCCCAGCAGGGCGTCAAGGCGAGCGTTCTCTTCGATCACGTCGGGGTCGGTGCTCAGAGCGGTGGGCACCACCTCGGTGCCATCGGCGCCGCCGGTGGACGTCTCGGCCTGCCAGCCGAGCCCGGTCACATCCGGGTCGAGCGTCACGCTGGCGACGATCCCGGTCTTGCAGGGCAGGGTCTCGAGTGTCGTCCCGAAGTCGCCGAGGCTGTACAGGACCGCGGCGGTGCGCGGCTTTCCGAGTCCGTCGTCGATCACGCAGGTCCCGACCCCGGGCGCCTCTCCGGAGTCCACGGAGCAGATCTCGGGCGGCTGCACCACGTGGGGCCCCTCACCGACGATGAGATCGGCGCCCATCGCGATCAATTGCCGCGCGAGCACCAGGAAGTGCGGATCCGGGTAGTACTCGTACTCGTAGCCCCAGTGCAGCAGGAGCACGACGGAGGTGGCCCCGTCGGTCCGCGCGTCCTCGATTGCGGTCTCTACGCTCGAGAGATCGATGTCCTCGTCCAGGTGGCCGAACGGCACGATGTGCAGGTTGCGCTCCGGAGCATCCACGCGGTTGTTCATGCCCCATGCAAATGCAAGGAACGCGATCCTGCCTCCGTCCGCGGTGTCGACGAGCGCGTGGGTGTCCACGCCAGTGCGCGCGAAC
Organism: uncultured Pseudomonadota bacterium; assembly: GCA_903875225.1. GTDB lineage: Bacteria > Myxococcota_A > UBA796 > UBA796 > SXON01 > CAIUMM01. Next base: position 80,229 of record CAIQVJ010000060.1, on the reverse strand, counting down.
CCCCGCGCGTCCACCTGCCCGATCGTGGCCGTCACCCCGTCGTTGCCCATGTCCATCGTGTGGTTGTTGGTCAGCTGCACCACGTCGAGCGGGAGCCCGTCGAGCATCTCCGGCGGGGCGTTGAACGCGTAGAGCGGCAGCGCGTCCTTGTCGGTCGGCTGATCGGGGTCGATGGGCGTCTCGACGTTCCCCACCCGAAGGTCGCCGTCCAGCATCGCGGCCGCGGGGTCGAGAAAATGCGACCAGTTCGCCCCCATCCACATCACGTCGCCGACGAAGTCCACCTGGGTTCCCGAGCCCAGCGGAGGGATGCTCTCGCGCATCCGGTCGTAGTGCTCGAGCTCTTCGACGGGCGCGCCGGGGCGATGCAGGATCGATTTCTCGACGTAGAGCGCGGTCTGGTCCATGTCGACGAGCGGGTCCCAGGTCTCGGTCTCGAACCGGACCTCCTCGTAGTCCTGCAGGTCGGCCTGTGGCGTGTAGGTGTAGGGGAAGACCAGCGGCTCGGCACCCGTGTCGTCGGGGTTCGCCGTGCACGCCAGGAGCAGCAGGATCACGGCCTCCACCTCCGGTGCGAGAGGTGCGCGCCCTCGATCTTGCCCGGGCTCGGGGACTCGTCCATCCGCTCGGCCAGCCACTGCATCCACTCGCCGTAGCTCACGATGCCCAGCTCCTTGCGCTTGATCTCGGTGTGGGGCCGTACCTTCCGCCAGATCTGCCGGATGTACCCGCCCATCAGGTCGTCCACGAGGTGCAGCGGCAGGATGCGGTAGTAGACCAGCACCCCGATGCTCTCGAATACGTGCCCCAGTTGGAGGACGGCGGCCGACATCTCGGGGTTCTGCACGATCAGCGCGGGGTCCGCGTGGTCGGGCAGCGTCAGCGCGATCCGCACGTTGTGCGCGAACTCGGCGGTGAGCATCGTGCGGACCAGCTCTGCAGAGGTGAACAGCGCCCGCGTCTTGGACATCTGTCGCACCTGGAGGCTGCCGAACACCACCGCGACGAGCACGGTGGTGGCTGAGACGAGGTTCGCGAGGGTCGCGATTTGCATGGGCGGCGCCTAACGCGGGCCTGCGACGGGGCGAATGGCCGGGGGCCTACCCCTTGACGGGCTGGATCGGCGCGATGCGGTTCATCGCCATCATCTGCCGCATCGTCTCGTCCATGTTCTTCGGCGAGCCGTCGAGGAACAGGATGTTGCCCTTGCCGAACTCGGCGAAGTGCTTGATGGACTCGGTCCACATCGAGAACAGGATGAAGCTCACGTCGAGGTTGGCCTTCTCCATCTCGTGCGCGGCCTCGGTCATGCCCTTGGCGACCTCGCCGCGGAACAGCGCGATGCCCTGGCCGCGGAGCTGGGCGGCCTGGCGCTCGGCCTCGGCCGCGATCTTGATCGCGTTGCCCTCGGCCTCAGCACCCTTGGTCTTGGTGATGAGCAGCGCCTGGCCTTCGTTCTCGGCCGCGGCCTTGAGATTCGACGACGCCACGACCTTCGCCATGGACTTGCTGATCTCCTCGTCGAAGCCGATGTCGTTCATCTGCAGGTCGATCAGGTGGTAGCCCCAGCTCGCGAGCGCGTGGTCCAGCTGGTCCTTGACCGAGTCGATGATCTCGCGACGGAGCGCCAGGATGTCCTGCTGCTTCTTGGTGGCGACGAAAGCACGGACCGAGCCCTCGACGGAGCGCGTGAGGGCGATCATGAAGGAGCGCTCGTCCACGAACTTGAACGCCACGTTCAGGATGGTGTCCTCGTCGGAGTTGAGCACCGAGTACAGCAACATCGCCTTGAAATGGACGTTGGCCTGGTCGGAGGTGATCGCCTGGAAGGCGAGCTCGACCGATTGGTTCTGCAGCGAGAGACGCTTGGCGGTGCTCTCGATGATGGGCAGCTTGAAGTTCAACCCCGCGCGCTGCACGCGTGCGAACTTGCCGAAGCGTGTGAGCACCACCACCGTGCCCTGCCCCACGATGTTGAAGCATCCTCCGAGGAGGACGAGGCCGAAAAAGCCACCGAACATGAGAAATGCGAGAATGACGATGCCTTCCATGAGAATCTCCGGATTCGCACGGCGCTATCCGATGCGCCGCCTCTTGGCCCGGTTTTTCGGAGGGGGGCCCATCCGTTGTCGGGCCGGTGCCTCCGGTCAATCGCCGTAGGCGGCACAGTCGTCGTCGCACCCGAGCGTGGTCTGCCCCACAGAGCAGCCGAGCGTGCCGTGGTCGCATTCTGCGACATAGGCGGCCGTGCCGTCGTTCGAACAGCAGGAGACGACGCCCCAGCCCTCGCAGGCGTCGTGCGGCGCACAGCAGATCGCGCCCACGCCGTATTGATCGGTGCACTCGCCCCCGTTTGGCGTGTACCACCCCTGGGTCATGCCACAGCCAGCGATCGGTGCACAGACCCCGCCGCTGGCGGCGCAGGAGTCGCCCGAGGCCGCGGGCTCGGGCGGCACGCAGCAAAAGCCGGAGCCGTCGTCGAACGTGCACTCGCTGTCGAAGTCCGGCTGCAGCGTCCCCGCTCCACAGGCGGCCTGGTCCCCGATGCAGACCCCGCCTGCACCGGCGCAGCCTGGCGCTTCGGGCGTGCCGAGGTCGCCGTCCATGTCGACGCAGGTTGCGGTGTCGAGCTGGCCGGAATCCTGGCCGGTGTCGGTCCCCGAGTCGTGGCTGGTGTCGTCCTTCGGGTGGCCGCAGGCGAGCGCGAGGAGGAGGAGCATGAACTACCCGGTTTGACAGAAGATAACCCGCTTCGCCTACCCCTTCACCCGCACCCTGCCCATCGCCCCGGCGAGGAGCGCCGCGAGCACGTACGCTCCCAGCGCCACGAGGAACCCGGGGGTGTACCCCCACATGCGCGCGACCAGGATCGTCCCCAGGCTCGCGACGACCGACATCCAGCCATTGATCGCCCATGCCCACGGTACGAGGGGCCGGCCGGCGTCGGGCAGGGACCGCATGCCCATCGGAAACGGCATGCCCATCACGAAGCCGAGGGGGACGAGCAGCAGCCCGGTGACGATGCACCGGGCCAGCAGCGGCCAGGTGAGCGCGTAGGCGTAGAGCATCGGCGGGATGACGAACGCCTGGATGGCCCCGAGGACCACGATCGCGACGAGGATCCAGCGCAACCGTGACACCGGGACCCGCTCCCCGATGAAGCTGCCGACGCCCGAGGAGACGAGCATCGCCAGCACCACCACCGTGATGGCGTAGGTGGGGTGCCCCACGAAAAGCACCAGCGCGTGGATGAGCACGGTCTCGACGGCGAGGTAGCCGTAGCCGAGGCAGGCCACGTACGCGAGCGCCGCCCCTGCGCCTGTCAACGACGCGATCTCGCTACGCCCGCGCAGGGCCCAGGGCAGCGCCAGGAGCAGGAGGCCCGAGACCACCACGACCGCACACTGGATGACGATCGATCGCCAGAGCACCGCCAGGGGCTGCTCGGTATCCCCGCTCGCGTGGTTCCACGCGTCCTTGAGCGCTGCCGCCACGATCGCCGGGCTGTCCTGCCACGGGTGGTCGTCGGTCATCGCGGGGTCCTTCATCAGCTTCTTCCACGCGGGCGTGGGGCCGGTGGCCGCGGGGTCGAGCGTGAGCCGGAGGCCGTACTTCGGGAGGAGTGCTGCCAGGGCCTGCTGCTCGGGCTCGGTCCAGGCGCGCGGCCGGGCGAGCAGCACCCGGCTCGTGCCCTCGGCGTAGGCGATGTTGCGCCACGCGTCCTTCACTCCACGCCTCGCCAGCGCTGTCGCGCACGCCCGCACGATCTCGTCGGTCTGGGATCCCTTGCCGAAAGACAGCATCCCGTTGGGCGTGAGGTGCTCGAAGTAGTCCTCGAACGCATCCGTCGTCTCCAACAGCGCGGGTGACCACACGTTCGAGAGCAGGCCGGCAGACGACCAGAGGTTGGCGTGAACCATCTGGATCACGTCGTAGGGCTGCGTGGAGCGCAGGATCGCCGCGCGCCCGTCGGAGTGCACCCGCACGGTGTCGCCGTGGGTGTACGGGTTGACCTCGCTGTCGGCCCAGCGCGTGGCCACGATCTGGAAGATCTCGGAGGCGATGTCCACCGCCTCGATGTTGGTGTGCCCGAACGACTGGGCGACGGCCACCTCTACGCCGGCCGAGGCCGCGAGGATCGCACCGTGCGCGGGCGGAGGGACGAGCTGCCAGACGAGCGCGCGGTTGGCCTCTGCGGCGCGCTTGGTGCGGTCCGCCTTTGTCCGCACGACCTCCGAGGCAGAGGAGTTGTCGAGCAGGACGTAGGCATGTCCCGGCTTTTCGAGCACCGAGAGCCGGGTGAGCGGCGTCCACAACGTCGAGACGATCTCCTCTTCGGCGAAGCCCGCCGCGTGCCGGATCTTGAGCACCTCCATCTTGAGGGAGACGCCGATGAGCACGACGCTGGCGAGCCCTACGAGCGCCGGGAGCAGGACAGGGACCTTCCCGGCACGCGCGACGAGGAACGCGGAGACCGAACAGCCGAGGATGACCACGAACACGACGTCCGGGCCGGAGAGCACGCCGAGCACGGGCAGGAAGATCGCGGCCCCTGCGGCGGCCCCGAGCAGGTCTGCCGCGTAGAGCTTCGAGATGTGCTCCTTCCGGCGCTGGAACAGGCCGGCGAACACGAGCCCGGCGACCCCGAACGGGGCCGCGAGCATCGGCAGCAACGCGGCGAACCACCAGCCGTCCAGGAGGCTGTCGCGGAGGTAGGAACGGTCCTGGTACGAGTCCGGAGGGGTCTCGAAGTCCTTCAACACCGGGAAGTGCAGGACTGCGAGCACCGCGAGGAGCGTGACCGCGCCCTGCACCAGCGAAAGGGTGGACAGGCGAGGCAGGAGCCCCTCATCGGGCACGAGCGAGGGACGCAGGTGCTGGGCGAGCGCGCCCGCCGCGATCCCGCACAGCGCCAGCGCGAGGGCCAGGTGCGCGAAGTCCGCGAACAGCACGACGGCGAAAAGCCTCGTCAGCAGCAATTCGTAGAGGAGCAGCGAGAAGGAGAGGAGGAACGCCACGGCCGCGAGGGGCCGGAGCGTGGGATCCGCAGCAGGCGAGGATGTGGACATCGGAATCGCGGCTATCGCGGCGCCGGCCGTTGGTCCGCCGGACCCTGCCTGGTGTCTTCCGGCCCATCCGCCACCGGCGCGTGCGTTAGGGGCGTGCGGTGCCGATCCTTCTCTTCCTGCTCGGTTGCACCCGCCCGCCCGCCGCGCTGGACGTGCGACTGGACGGTGCCTGGCATTCGGACACGCGAACGGTGCAGCTCCCCACGGCCCGGGGCGTGCCCGACACGCCGTTCTCCCGCACGATCACGGTGCCCGTGGAGTGGTCCGGCGGTGCGGCGGAGCTGGAGCTCGCAGCCACGGGCTGGCGGGTGCACGTCTCTCTCGATGGCGTCGAGGTGGGACAGGCGACCGGCGGGCTCTGGCCGGCGCGGGTGCCGATCACCGACCGCCTGAAGTCGGGGCAGCACGTCCTGTCCTTTGCGGTGCAGGGGCCGGCGCCCGACAACATCCTCCCGGGGAGCACGCTCCAGCCGGTCTCGGGGTGGGTCTGGGGCATGCCACGGGAAGGGGAGCAATTGGCGCGGGGAGCGATCACGCTCCGGCTCGGGCCCGCCCGGCGCATCGAGCGGGTCGAGGCGCGGCTGATCGACGCCGGGGCGACCGTGGAGGCGAGCGCCTGGACCGTTGGCGTCGAGGCCGGCTCATCCGTCGCGCTGACGTTGGTGCGAGACGGTGCCACGGCGCTCACGCTCACGGGGGTGGTGGGCGAGGACGGCATGGCGAGGGCCACCGCGCCGTGGACCGGTCCGCGGTGGCCCGATCCGGGCGGGCTCTACACGGTCACGGCCGACGCCGGGGAGGGCGCCAGGCGGCAGGCGCGCATCGGGCTGCGCGCGTCCGAGCCGCGTGCGGACGGGCTCTACGTGAACGGGGTCAGAACGTATGTTGCTGCGAGTCGGCTCTCGGTCTCGGAGATCGGCGATCGCTACGCCCTGGGAAGGAGCGCCCGGGTCCTGGCCTCCGAGGGCGCAAATGCTGCCGAGCTGCACGGGGAGGTCGTGCCCCCATGGTTCTTCGATGCGGCCGACGAGCTCGGGCTGCCGATCGTCCTGACCCCGCGCTGCGATGGGCAGCGGGTGCAGGGCGGCCGTGCCGTCGAGGTCCCCGACAGCGCCGAGCACCAGGCGTTCGTGGACGCCGGGGACCGTCTTGCGCGCGACGCGCTCCGGTCGCACCCCTCCATCCTGCTCTGGACGATCGAGGCGCCGCTCCAGGATGGGCATCCGCACGATCCGGAGTACGCGGTGGACGGCCTGCCGGTCCTCGACGAGCACGAGAATTCGAACTTCCCGGAGCCCACGTTGCCGCCGCGCGGGATCCCAAGGGGAAAGACGGCGTTCTACGGAGAACTCCCCTGGGTGACGACCGATGCGCCGGGGTTCTCGTTCGCCGAGAGGCTCGCCCGTGTGTTCGCCGCGAACGTCGCCACGGGGGATGGATTGGTGCTGCCCGCAATCAACCGCTCCGCGAACGTCGCGCAGGATCGGGCCCAGATCCATGACGCCATCGTCGCCGCCGGCATTCCCCAGCTACGGGTGGACCCGGAGCGACGCGGCATCTCCACGCTGCTCGTTCGTGTCTCGGCCGCAGGCAAGCCGGTGGAGGGGGCCGCCCTCGTGCTGGAGCTTCCTGGCCAGTTCCCGGTGGGCGCTTTCTCCGACGCCGTTGGAATTGGAGCTTTCGAAGTGGACTACGCCGGCGACGCCACCGTGAGGGTGGTCGGTGGTGCGCCCACCCCGGTGCACCTGACCCCGGGCGTCTGGCGCCCCGGAGAATGGGCTCCCAATGCCTCGACGATCGGCCTCACCCTGCCGTGATGCGCGTGGTGGGGGGCGCCCTGGAGATGGGATAGGCCGTGTGCTTCTTGGAGTACTTCATGCGTGCATTGTGTGGTCGTCCGGGTGGCGGAGTGGAGGGTTCGGCGATCCAGGAGATCCCGACGCCGGAGCCCGGCGCGGGGGAGGTGCGCGTGCGGGTCGAGGCTGCGGCGGTCAACCCCGCAGACCTGAAGGTGCTGGCGTGGAAGGATGGGGGTGCGTTCCTGCACAGCAAGCACACGCCGCTTGTCGTGGGCTACGACTTCTCGGGCAGCGTCGACGCGGTCGGCGCGGGGGTCACCGACCGGCGCGTCGGGGACGCCGTGCTCGGCTTCGTCCCCTACGCGCGATCGACGGTCTGGGGCTCGTTCGCCGAGTTCGTCACGGTGCGCAGCGACACGGTCGCCCTGCGCCCCGCCGGCCTCTCCGCGGCCAGGGCTGCGGCCCTGGCGACCGGTGGCTCCACCGCGCTGCAGGCGTTGCGCGACAAGGGCCGGTTGACCCTTGGCGGTTCTGGCGGCCGCGTGCTGGTGAACGGGGCCTCCGGCGGGGTCGGCCTGATCGCCGTCCAGATCGCGAAGGCGATGGGGGCCGAGGTGTGGGGCACGTCCAGTGCCGCCAAGATGGATGCCGTACGCGCTGCGGGCGCGGACCATGCGGTCGACTACCGCGTGACCGCCCTGAGCTCCATCCGGGAGGGGTTCGACGTGGTGCTCGATGCCGCCTCCACCTCCTCCTACGGGGAGTGTTCCGGCATCCTCGGTCCGAAGGGCGCGTACGTCACGCTGCTCCCGAGCGGATCGCTCGTCACCGGCAAGCTGGCCGCCCTGTTCTCGTCGCGTCGTTGTGAGTTCGTGACCGTGAAGCCCCTGGCCGCCGACCTCGCCTGGCTTGCGGGCCAGGCCGCGGCGGGCGCCCTCGATGTCCGGATCGAGGCGAGCTACCCGTTCGACCAGATCAAGGAGGCGCTCACCCGCTTCCAGACCGGCGCCGGAGCGGGCAAGGTGGTCGTGGAGTGGGCCCCCCGATCGGGGTGAGGCGACCTGCCCCGGCATACGCTCGCCGGGATGACCCATCGCACCCTCGTCCTCTGCGCTCTCGTCGCCCTCCCCCTGATCCCCGCCGCCTTCGCCGGGTCCACGCCGGAGCCGGGTCCGCGGATCGCGACGATCCCCATCCCGGGTGACAAGCGCCTCGTGCGGATCGCCCGCGACATCATCGAGGCCAGGGTGGCCCTGAACCCCGATCTGGCGTCCAGCATCGGGCTCTTCGACGATGCGATCGTGGTCCCCTCCTACACGCCCGAAGCGGTGAAGAAGCAGGACGCGCGACTCGCCAGGGATCTCGCGGCGCTCGACAAGCTCCCGTGGCGCACCTGGGACATCGACCAGCAGATCGACGCCCGCTGGCTCCAGGCGAACGCGGAGGACGCGCGCCACAAGCTCACCGTCGAGCGGTTCTGGACCCACCGGTACGGGGAGTACCTGGAGCCCGTCGCCGACGCGTTCATCTCGCTCACGACCTACGCGCCGGATCGGGTGGACCTGCGGGTCCGGCTCGCGGCGCTGCTGCCGGGGATGCTCGCGGAGATGCAGCAGCAGGTCACGTCACCCACGCAGCGGGACGTGACGACGGGAATCGGCCTGCTCGACGGGATGGCCGTGGCGGTGAACCAGCTGCCGGACGGCCCCGAGCGCAAGGCCGCCGTGGACGCACTGAGCGCGAGCCGCGCCGCCCTCGCTGCCCGGGATCTCGCGCCGCTGCCAGAGTTCGCCGTGATCGGTGCCGACAGCTACGCGTGGAAGTTCCAGCACCTGTTGCTGCTCCCGTGGACCCCTGCCGAGCTGCTCACCCGGGCCGGCGACGAGCTCGAGCGGGTGGACGAGCAGCTGGGCACGCTCTCCTTCGACGAACCCTTGATCCCGACGGAGGCCGAGTCCGGCCGGGCTGCGGCGCTCGACAAGGCGGGCTTCCTGAAGCTGTACGACGACGTCGTGGCGCGAAACCTCGCGGCGCTGCGCTCGATGAACGTCCTGACCGTGCCGGAGACCATGCCCGCGATGCGCGCCCGGGAGACCCCCGCTGCGCTCGTCCCGCTCACCGGCGACGGCGGGAGCATGAACCCCCCCCTGGCATTCGGCGCGCGGAGCGAAGGGTGGTGGAACGTGGAGCACTGGAACCCGGACTGGACGCAGGATCAGCGGGCGGACCGGGTCATGGACGCCGCTCGGGAGGACCTCTCCGGGCTTGGACCCTATGCCGTGCACGAGGGCGTTCCGGGCCACCACCTCCAGCTGAGCATGCTGCGGGGGATGGATCCGATCCACTCGATCCTGCAGGACGGCAGCGCGGTCGAGGGCTGGGCGCTGTACGCGGAGCAGCTGTTCTGGGAGGGGGGCGGGTTCGGACCGAGTGACACCGCCCACGCCCGCGTGCTGCGGTCCTACAAGAGCCGCATCCGACGGGTGTTCTACGACGTGAACATCGAGACCGGTGCGTGGACGCTGCAGCAGGCGGCAGACTGGAAGACGCAGCCGCAGGAAGGACATGCGGTGCCGGACACCGACGTGCTCCGATCGATCAACTGGCCGACCCAGCTGATCACGTATTTCGCCGGAAAGTCCGAGATCCTCGACCTGAGGGAAGAGGTGCGCAAACGGCAGGGGGACGCCTACTCGGAGCGGGCGTTCAACGACGCGCTCCTGGCCGAGGGGCCGATCCCGATCGCGCTCATCCGGGCCAAGCTGCTGGGGTTGCCGGTCCCGTAGCCGGCCACCCGCCCGCGGTTCACGGCCGGTGCCCGGTGGATCCCGACCCGGATCCCGGCTCCGAAAGGCCGCCCACCCTCAATCCTCAGCGATCACGATGATCTTGTCTGCCGCGGTGAACGTGACCTTCTCGGACTTCTTCGGGTTCACCTTCACGCCGTACTGGGCCGCGGCGTCGCGGGCCTTCGCGGAGATGCGGTACCCGATCGCGATCTCGCCACGACGGCGCGCGGCCTCGACCACGGTGTAGAAGGTGACCGGTGTGCCCGCCGCGACGTAGTCGGCAGCCGGCTTGACGTAGATCTCGGAGCCGGCGGGGTCGAACAGGTCGTCGAACACGGCGTTGAGCTCCTTGTTCTCGGAGACCTGCGAGAGCATCAGGCTGACCAGCTTCTCGCTCACGATGAAGTCGTCGGCCTTGGTGACCTCGGCCAGCGCCCGGTTCCGCACGTCCAGCATCTCGCTCACGATGGAGAAGTCGTGCTTGAGCCTCTCGCCGATGTCGCGAAGGTGCAGCAGCGTGACGAGCACGCGGGAGTCGGCGCGCTGGGGGTCGATGGCGTCGGAGCAGAGGACGATGATGTGGTCGAACTCGGTGAGCCTGAGCCCGTCGAGGGTGCGGCGATGCGTGGTCTCGCCCCGGACGAACGTGAGCACCTGGTGCTTGAGGTCGGCGCGGATCTGCTCGATCTCGTCCTCGATGTCCGCGGTTTCGGCGAGCACCGTGATGGTGGACCCGGGGGCGACGTAGGCGTCGAGCCCGGTGATGATCCGCGGGGCCTTCCAGTTCCATCCGAGGATGAGGGTGGTCTCGGGGGCGGCTGTCTCCTTGTCGGTCACGCGGATGGCGGACTCGTCGATCTCCAGCTTCGCGCCGGAGAGCTTGATGGTGTCATCGTCTTCGCTGATGGCGATGACGCGGTCTCCTGCTCCGATCTTCGTCTCCATGCTCGGGTTGATCACCACGCGACCGTCGGCCGTGCGCAGGCCCATCAGTGTGGAGCTCTCGTAGCAGTGCATCGCCTCGCCGAAGGTCTTGCCCACGAGGCCCTTCTCCTCCTGGAAGTAGATCTCGTCGCCGCCGAAATCGAGCAGCTCGATGTGCACCACCGAGAGGCCGCTCTGGCGGCATGTCTGCACCATGATCCGGGAGATCAGGTCTCCCGCGACCACGACCTCGAGCTCGTCGCGCCCGCAGAGCCGTGCGGCCTCGACGTTCGCGGGGCTCTGGATCTCGGCCACGATGTGGTACGGCGCCTTGCGGCGGTTGGGGCCGTTCGTGATCGCGAGGATCGCCTTGATCACGTCGCTGTCGGGGTCATCTGCGCCCTCGGTGGCCAGCACGATGATGGACCGGCTCGTCTGGACAGACACGCGGTCGAGGTCGTTGAGCTCCATGGGCGTGCCCGTGCGACACACGACCTTGGTGTTCCCGAGGTCGCCGACCTGCTCGCGGATGGCGTCCTCCATCTCCACCTTGTCCTTGTCCGCCAGGATGACGACGCAGGGGTTCTTGCGGTTCGCGTTGGCCTGCGCGAGTTCGCCGAGGATCGAGAAGACGTGGGGCGACCAGTTCAGGATCACGGTGTGGTCGCGCTCGATGACGCGGGAGCGGCCCTTGCGGAGCTCGTCGACCTGCGCCTCGATCCCGTTGTTCAAAACGCCGATGAGGGTGGACACGATGAACACGCCGCCCAGGGTGATCCACAGCATGGAGAGCTTGAATGGCCAGCTTCCCTCGTCACCACCCATGGTGCCCGAGTCGAGGGTGCGCATGAGGCCGATCCAGATGGTCTCGGGCAGCGTGAGCGACTCCGTGCCTTCGGGAACCCACCCGGCCACCCAGACGATCGACGCGGAGATGAACAGGAAACTGAAGGTGAACACCGACAACCAGCCGATGAGCGCGATGGTGCCCCGGGCCATGGAGTTGTCGAAGGCGTAGCGCATGCGGTCGCGGAGAGTGGAGTCTGCCATCTGGGTTTCCTCGGTGGGCGGAGCCGCGCTAACCCAGCGGGCGGGGCATGCCGTCCTTCTGGGGATGCCAATTGGGGGATGGCAGCCCTTCCACCCCGGGGCGTCGGGAACCCGTGGGCGACACTCACGCGGTGACTACTGTTGGCGATCCGGAGCCTCCGTGCAAGCGATCCCAGACAGCATCCTCGGTGTCATCCCCCTCGGCTTCCAGTGGCAGACCTTCGACCCGTTCCTGTTCTGTGCCCACCACGACGATGCCTATCCGGCCGGAAACTCGCGGCTCGGGCCGGTGGGCAGCCTCGAGGGGCGCAACCTCGGACAGGACTTCGAGGGCAAGGACGGCTGGCGGATGTACCACGGCGACGAGGTGCCCGGCTTTCCGCAGCACCCGCACCGCGGCTTCGAGACCGTCACCATCGTCCGGCAGGGTCGCATCGATCACTCCGACTCCCTCGGGGCCACGGCCCGGTTCGGCGGCGGCGACGTGCAGTGGCTCACCGCAGGGAAGGGCATCGTGCACTGCGAGATGTTCCCGCTCCTCAACCGCGATGGCCCCAACCCGGCCGAGTTGTTCCAGATCTGGCTCAACCTGCCCGCCCGCAGCAAGATGGTGGACCCGTACTTCACGATGTTCTGGAACGAGCAGATCCCCCGGGTGCGCACGACCGACGACGCCGGGCGAGCCACCGAGCTCACGGTGATCGCGGGGGCGCTGCCCGGCGCGGTCCCGCTCTCCCCGCCCCCCAACTCGTGGGCCTCCGCACCGGATGCGGACATCGCGATCTGGACGCTGAAGATGGAGGCGGGCGCCCGCCACCTGCTGCCGGCGGCGCGCCCTGGCAGTTCGCGAACGCTGTACTTCTTTGCAGGCGGCGCCATCACGGTGGCAGGCCGCCGGGTCGATTCGAAGACGGGGGTCCTGTTGAAGGCCGACCGGCAGGTCGAGATCGTGAACGGCGAGGCGCCTGCGGAGCTCCTGCTGCTGCAGGGGCGCCCGATCGGCGAGCCGGTCGCCCAGCACGGCCCCTTCGTGATGAACACCCGCGCGGAGATCCAGCAGGCGTTCAGCGACTACCAACGCACGCGATTCGGCGGCTGGCCTTGGCCGAGCGACGAGCCCGTGCACCCCGTGGGCAAGGGTCGGTTCGCCCGGCACCCGGACGGACGGGTGGAGGGCCCCAGGACCTCCTGATCACCCGTCCTTGAGGGCCTCCGCCTGCAGGGAGAACATCCGGGCGTACACCCCGTGCAGCGCCATCAGGTCCTGGTGGGTGCCCTGCTCCACGATGCGGCCGCCGTCGATCACCACGATGCGATCGGCCATGCGCACCGTGCCGAAGCGGTGGGTGATCAGGATGGCGGTGCGGTCCTTCTTGAGATCGCGGAACCGTTGGAAGATCTCGTGCTCCCCCTCGGCGTCCATGGAGGCCGTGGGCTCGTCGAGCACCAGGATCCGGCTCTTGCGCATGAACGCCCGGGCGAGCGCGACGCGCTGCCACTGCCCGCCGGAGAGGTCATCGCCTCCGAAGGCCCTGCCCAGCGGAGTCTCCAGCCCCTTCGGCAACCGGTCCACGATCTCGCGGGCACCGCCGTCGGTGATGGCCGTGCCCACGGCCACGTCGTCGTCGCGCGAGGGCAACCACCCGACGCCCACGTTGTCGCGCATCGAGAGCTGCAGCCGGGCGAAGTCCTGGAAGATGACGCCGACGCGGCGGCGCAGCGCGCTCATCGACATCGTCGCCACGTCGACGCCATCCACCCGGATGACGCCTGAGGTCGGGCGGAAGAGCCCGACGAGGAGCTTGATGAGCGTGGTCTTGCCCGCACCGTTCTTCCCTACCAGCGCGATCGTCTCGCCGGGCGCGATGTGGAGCGTGATGTTCGAGAGCGCGTCGCGGGTGCTGCCCGGGTACCGGAAGCTCACGTCGTCCAGGGTGAGCGACGGCGCGTGCTCGTCGGGAACCTCGGCGGGCAGCGGCTCAGCGGCGTCCGGCTCCTCCTCGGGCACGCCGAGGAACTCATCAAGGTTGGTCATGTAGAGGTCGTCCTCCCACGCCTTTGCCACGGCCGAGAGCGCGGACCGCAGCGTGTCCTGCCCCTGCCGGAACACCCCCATGTACAGGGTCATCGCGCCGAGCGTGATCTCGCCCAGGACCGTGCGGGAGACGATCCACCCGTAGGTGCCGTAGAGCGCGACGCTCGCCAGCAGGCCCAGCGCGAATGCGGCGCTCTGACGCCGCTTTGCGAGCCCCTGCTCCTCGATCTCGAACGACTCGATGATGTCCCGGTACTTGTCGCGAAGCCAGCTTGCGAGCTGAAAAAGCTTGACCTCCTTCACCGTCGCCTCCGTCGTCAGCACGGACTCGAGGTAGAAGCTGCGGCGGTACCGCAGGGAGCGGGCGCGTTGGAGCACGAAGGACTCGTGGGCGAAGCGCGCCTCGGCCCAGAACGGGGGCAGGGCGGTGACCACCAGCATGGCGATCGCCCATGCACCAAGCGACCACAGGAGCACTGCGAAGCCGGCCAGCGTGAGCGCGTTGCGGGTGAGAGCGAGCACCTGGGTGACCAGATCGAGCGGGCGGGCGCTCGCCTCGCGCCGGGCCTGGGTCATCGAATTCATGAAGACCGGGTCTTCGAACCGGGCGTAGGCGACCCGGTTGGCCTTGTCCAGGATGAGCAGGTTCACGTGGAGCCCAAGCTTGGACCGCAGGACCAACTGGGTGTACGTGTTGGACTGCGAGACCAGCGAGCGCGCCGCGATCAGCGCGAACTCGACGGCGACCCAGGTGAGGGCCGGTGCGGCGCGGGTGTACACATCCCCGCTGGCGGCGGGGTGGGTGATCGCGTCGATGATGCGTTTCCCGACCCACGCGATGCTCACGATGCCCGCGGAGTCGAGCGCCTGCCCGATGACGAGCGCGATGAGCAGCACCCGGTCGAGGTCGTAGACCATCCGCAGCGCGGTCCGGGCATGCCCGAACACACGCAGGGCGTCGGCGAGGCGGGAGCGGAGGGGCGCAGTGGGGCTGGCTTCGGACATGCCTTAGCGGTCGATGTCCCACGCCTTGCGGCCGACGTCCACGACAGCCGCCGCGTACGCCTCGGCCGCAGCCTGGCACTCCGGCAGGTCGCCCGAGAGCCACGCCGCTGCGAAGTTGGTCTCGGTGGGCGGTGGGAAGATCTTCGCAGCGCGCACACTCGCCGCCTTCAACGCGGCGTCCAGGCCGATCGTGTGCTCCATGGGCGGGGCCACGAGGTAGGCCATCGGATCACCGACCTGCAGCCCGGCCTGGGCGGAGAGATATCGACCCAGAGACGCGATCACGTGCGGGAACACCGTGATCGTGCCGGCGTCGTTGGCGGTGTAGAAGCACGCGTCGTGCTCCAGGCAACGGATCAGGGCCTGCAACCCGGCATCGACGTCGGCCATGTCGGCACCGGCGATCACGCCCAGGATCTCGCCGGAGAGGGCGCCCGAGGCGTGCGAGGAGCCTGCGTAGAAGGACTTCGCGAAGACGACGTCCACCGGCGCGTGCTTGGTCGCCTCGTCGAGCGCGACGTAGGTGGAGTCGTCCTGGTCGACGGTGACGAGCCCGAGGGCGAAGTGGCGGGCGGGGTCTGCCCCGTAGGCGGTGAGCAGCGCAGGGTCGGCACCGGGCAGGCGGCGGACCGACAGTATGCGGGGGACGATGCGATCGAGGATCATGCCCGCTCCTTGGTGTTCTTGTCCTGGGCGTCGCCTGCGTAGACGAGCCGCACGCGGGGTTCCGGAGCGCGGTACCCCCCGCCGCCCGCATCGCCGAGATCGAGGCCCGCGAGGTTCAACGGCACGCCGGAGGTCTTCTGGTCGAGCATGGCGCCTGCGAGCACGGCGAGCCGGCGCGCAGCCTGTTCGGGGGGAGCGCCGCGGGCATGGATGTTGGACATCATGTTGCGGTCGCCGTCGCTGCACCCAATCCTCGGTCGGTAGACCAGATAGGCGGACAGGCCGTCCCCGGTCCCAAGTCCGGGGCGTTCCCCCAGCAGGATGGCGGCCACCTTGGCGTTCACGGTCTGGCCGACCTCGTCCTCGAGCCACACCCGCGCGTACCGGGCGCACATGGGCGTGCCGACAGACCAGCCGCGGGCCTCGCACTCGCGGGTGAAGTGAGCGAGCAGCGCGAGCCCCGCGCCCATGCAGGCGACCGCGGAGAGGCCGTCGGCGAGGATCGGCTGGATGTCGACGCCCTTGCGGGCCTTCTCGTTCAGTCGCGCGAGCGAGGCCTCGTCGAGGCGGCGGCCCAGGTCGGGCCGGAGGAGGAACTGGCGGTGTGACGTGACCCGCGAGTGCAGCGGCAGCAGACCGTTCTTCTCTGCCCAATCCTCCGGCAGTTCGGTGCCGACAGCCGCGTGCGCGACCGCCAGTTCGGCCTGGAATTGCAGCACGACGTCCGTGGCGTAGCGCGTGCCCACGTGTCCGATGCCGACGAGCGCGGTGGTGTGGCGCGCCGCGGCCTCGGCGTACGCGCTGCGGCGCCTCGGGGTCGGGAAGACCCGCGACGGAGGGAAAGGGACCTCCGGGAGCGGCGGAGGGGGCGGCAATGGGTCCATCGCGCCGAGCTTGACGCGAAGGTTCTCCATCAGCGCGCGGGTGAAGCTCACTTCAGCACGCTCGGGTCTCCGAAGCGCTCGCCGGGCTTGAGGCCGTCCATGATCCCCATCTCGTTCAGCCATGCGTCGAATTCAGGGGTTGGGCGCTTGCCCAGCAAACGCCGCACCGAGGGGATGTCGTGGAACGACGTGCTCTGGTAGTTGAGCATGATGTCGTCTCCGACGGGCAGGGACATCAGGTAGGTGCAGCCGGCAGCGCCGAGCAGCACCTTCAAGCACTCCAGCTCGTCCTGGCTCATCCGCGCGTGGTAGGTGAAGCACGCGTCGCAGCCCATCGGCAGCCCCATGAGCTTGCCCATGAAGTGGTCTTCGAGGCCGGCCCGGGTGATCTGCGGCCCGTCCTCGAGGTACTCCGGGCCGATGAACCCGACGACGGTGTTGACCAGGAACGGCTTGTACCGCCGCGCGAAACCGTAGCAACGGGCCTCCAGCGTGACCTGGTCGGCGCCGTGATGGGCGTCGGAGGAGAGCGCGCTGCCCTGGCCGGTCTCGAAGTACATGAAGTTGGGACCGCGATTGGAGGTCATCGCCTTCATCTTGGCGTGCGCCTCGTCGATGAGCGCGATGGAGATGCCGAACGCCTTGTTGCCCTTCTGGCTGCCCGAGAGCGACTGGAACATCAGGTCCATCGGACAGCCGAGGTCCAACGCCTTCATCTGGACCGTCACGTGCGAGAGCACGCAATGCTGGGTGGGGATGTTGTTCCGGACCCGCACGTCGTGCAGGCGCGTGAGGATCTGGGCGGTGGACTCGGGGGTGTCCGTCGCGGGGTTCACGCCGATCACAGCGTCCCCACAGCCGTAGGACAGCCCCTCGCGGGTGGTGTACAGGATGCCGTCGATGTCGTCCGTGGGGTGGTTCGGCTGCAGCCGGGAGGAGAGCCGCCCGGGCAACCCAAGCGTGTTGTTCGCTCGAACGACGACCTCGCACTTGGCCCCGACGGTCATCAGATCGAGGTTGGACATGAGCTTGCAGGCGGCCGCGACCATCTCGGGCGTGAGCCCCGGGGCCAGCGCCCGCAGCGTCGGGCCGGTGGTGGACGGCTCGAGCAGCCACTCGCGGAACTGCCCGACCGAGAGGTGCTTCACTGCGCTGTAGGCGCCCTCGTCCAGCGTGGACTCGACCATGCGCGAGAGCTCGTCGATCTCGTGGGGCACGACGGGGTGGGCGCGCAGTTCGGCGAGCGTGATGTCGGCCAGGACTGCGCGCGCGGCGACACGCTCCACAGCGTCGCGCGCCGAGATCCCGGCGAGGTCATCCCCGCTCTTGGGCGGGTTGGCCTTCGCGAGCACCTCGGTGACCGAGGTGAATCGGTAGCCGACGCCGCGGATGGATGCCGAGAGGTTCACGCCGCGGAGCGTAATCCGCGGGCCGGGGGGGCGCGCCGCCCCCTACTCCCAGATCGCCGCGATCTGCACCGCCTGCCGCGCGAAGGGGTCTGCGAGCGCATGTGCGGCGACCGTGAGCGTGAGGAACGCCGCTGCGCCGAACAGCGCGAGACGGGCCGCGCCGGGCCGGCTGGCCACTGCCACCGCCAGCAGGGGGGTGAACGCGAGGAGCGTGGCCGCCAGGCCGAACCACCGCTCCGGGGTCAGCTCGGCGAGCCCCTGGCCGAGCAGCGTCGCCTTCTGATCGGGCGCTACCATAGCGAGCGTGGCGAAGATCCGGGCCTGGGCGGCCCCGAGCGCTGCCGCCCACGCGGTCCCCGTGAGCACCACGAAGCTGAGCACGCCGACCACGGCGACCTCGGGCCCGTTCCTCTCCGAGCGTACGCCGACGCCGCACATCACCAGCGGGATCGCCGCCATCATCGTCAACAGCGTGACGCCCATGGCGCCGGGGCCCATGCCGCGCCCCACGTCCGTGGCGCCCAACGCGACCTCGAGCGTGGCGATCAGGCCACAGACGGCCGGGACCCCGAAGGCCCTGGGGCCCCTCAGCACGCCCGCGACCGCCGCGCAGAGCAGGAGCCCGCCTGCCGGGACCACGAGCAGCCCCGTGAACATCCGCATGGTCACTGCGCTGGCCACTGCGCTGGCGAGCAGGGTCGCCTTCTGCGCGGGGTCCGCATCGGCAAGTGCGGGGTGGAGGTCGGCGTCGAGCACGCCCTCCACGAGCGCGAGCACCACCGGAAGTGCCAGTGCGACCGCGGGGACCAGCGGGGGCACCCGGCGGCCGAACACCAGCAGCGGGCCGCAGACCAGCGCGGTTACGAGCGCGAGGGCGTGCACCACGAGGAACGGGACCGACCAGTGGCCGAGATCCCTGAACATCTGGAGGAACTGCATCAGGCATCCGCAAACGCGCGCGGTATCCGGTCTTTCTCCGGTCGCTATCCGTCGTCGGTCGCGGCCGGCTGCGGGCTCGCTCCTGCGACCGCCCCCGGTCTCCAGGACAGCAGCAGCAGCCCGAGGATCATCAGCAGGCCGACGAACTTGCCCTCCCGGGCGAGCAGTTGGGCCGATGGTGGCAACCGGTTCACCAACTCGGTCACCTGGGTGAGGGGCCAACCCGCGAGGAGGACGGACGCGATCGCGAGCCCGTGCCGCGGCCGGAATCCCTCCCCGGCGAGCCAGTCACGCTGCACGCTGGTCAACAACGCCGCGACCGGCAGGAGCAGGAACACGAGGTGGTGCTCGTACGCATAGGTGGGCACGATGACCATGAGGATGGTCAACGCGCCGAGTGTGCGGGCCTCGGCCAGCGGGCTCCGGGGGATACGCGCGCGCCACGCCCAGAGCGCGAGGACACCCAACGTGACGACCCGGCTCCCGACCAGCGCGGTGGAGGAGAGCGCCGTCTTGCTCGGACCGGGCCAGAGCGTGTTGAAGATGTCCGGGATCGAATGGTTCGCCGCGAGCGAGATCGGCACGGTGAGCCCGTAGTAGTCGCCGCTGGCGAAGCCGGGCATCACCCGGGTGTAGAACTCGACCTGGGTGGGGAGCGGGCAGTAGGCGAGGGAGATGAGCGTGAGCCCGATCGCGGCGCCGATCGCCCCGACGCAGGGCTTCCATTGTCGGCGCAGCGCCCAGTAGAGGAGGAACAGCGCGGGGCTCATCTTGAACATCGCGGCAGCCCCCAGAAGGACCCCGCCGAGCCAGGGGCGCGTGCGCGCCGCCCACAGCCCGAGCAGCGCGGGGAACAACGCGATCAGGTTGGCTTGCCCCATCTTGGCGTTGTCGGGGATCGGTGACCACACGATCAGCAGCGCACCGACAACCCCGAGTGGGATCGAGAACCCCCGCACCAACACGAAGAGACAGCCGGCGAGCAACAGTTCGTTGAGTCCCAGCATCAACCGGTAGGCGGTGGAGAGGGAGAACGGCTGCACCCACGCGACGGTGAGCAGGAACGGCGGGGGGTAGAAGTACGGCAGCACCGTGTCGCGCGTGTGTTCAGACCTGGCCATCTGGCTCAAGCTGCGCGTCACGTAGGGATCCCCGCCCTTGGAGGCCACCTGGGTTGCGTAGTAGTAGCTGGCGAAGTCGCGGCCGTGCGCCACGCTCCAGACTGCCTGCCGCGCGGGACCGAGCTGGACGAACACGTGCATGAGCAGGCCGACGCACAGCACCAATGCCTGCGCCCGGGGTCGGCCGAGGTCTCGGAGACGGGACCAGGGGCTCACTTGACCTGGATCTCTCGGATGTCCGCGCCGCTCCGCGCTCCGGCGGTGGGCGCCGCGCAGAACGCCACGTGGCCCCCCGGCACGACGACGAAAGCGTCCTGGGCGATCGTGTAGCCGGCAAAGCCCGGGGCCGCGGCGATGGCCTGCGCCTGAGCCCACCGCTTTGCGGCGCGACGCTCGTCGTACTCCACCAGCGTGGCTGGCCTCCCGGCCTGCAGGTTCCAGGTGACGCAGGCCGCGTCGCTGTGATCCGGGCAGCAGCCGGACTCCTGCGTGCGGATGGAGAGGAACGGGCCGTCCTGGCCCAGGACGTCGAAGTAGCGCGATTGCTCCGCCGGCGTGCCGCACCAGTTCTCGCCCTCCGGGGGCTCTGCGGACCACAGCGGGGTGCCTGCGTAGGTGAGCGACTCCGCTTCCCAGGAGCAGTAGTCGCCGCCCGCCTGGATCTCCTCGCGCCGCACGAACTCCTTCTTCCACGTTCCCTCGACCGGGGCGTGGGGGGGCGTGTGGACGCAGGCCAGCAGGAGGAGCATCATCCCGTCTTCTCCGGTAGACCCGGCCAGTCGCCCCGGACCGGGAGTCCGCAGGCTTCGGCGAGGTCGTCCAGCATCCGCAGCGTCAGGCCCCAGATGAAGGTGCCATCGACCCGCAGGCACGGGAGCGCCCCCCAGCCCTGGTACAGGAACGTGTCGCGGTGGGTCGCCTCGAGGAGCGCGTGCGCGTCGAGGAGGTGGACCGAGGCGACCTCCTCGGAAGGGATGAATTCCGGCCATTCATCCACGCGAAAGACGAACGGTCGCACCGAGATCGCGATCTCGGGCCGCCGGGCGGGGGAGTGCTGGGCGCGAAGCGCGCCGACCAGCTGCGCCCCGCGAAGGTCGAGCCCCACCTCCTCCATCGTCTCGCGTCGGGCCGTGGCGACGTCGTCCGGGTCCTCCAGGTGGCGGCGGCCCCCGGGAAAAGCCATGTCCCCGCTCCAGGGGTCTCCTTCGCGTGCCGCCCGTCGAATGAGCAACAACTTGTCATCCGATCCCAGCACGATCGCGACGGCAGCGCGCCGCCGGATCTCCTCCGGCGTGGGCCTCGACCCCGCGATCTGCGCGGCAGCGTCGGGCGACAACGTGCCGGCCGAGGGGAGCTGCAGGGATCGGAGGCGGTGTCGGATCGGCATGTGCACACCCGGATACCTCGATTCCCGGCTCGCGGGGAGGGGGGCGTCCGGACTCGCAGGCCCCCGCGGCGCGGGCTATGCCGCCGGCCCGGAGAGAGTAGAAAATGAGCGGCCTCGACATCGACCTGCGCCAGCCGGTGGAGCAGGCACCCGAGCCCGGGGGTCCGGTCTGGAGGCGGTCCGCAGAGTGGCTGTGGGAGGTCCTCGGCTCCTGGGGTCCGCCGATCCTGTTCGTGCTCATCATCCGCAGCATCATCTGTGAACCGTTCCAGATCCCGTCGGGCTCGATGGTCCCGACGCTGGCGATCGGCGACTTCATCCTCGTCTCCAAGTTCAGCTACGGACTGCGGATCCCGTTCACCCAGACGGAGATCCTCCCCCTCGGCGAGCCCAAACGCGGCGACATCGTCGTGTTCATCTACCCGCCTTCGCAGTCGGACGATCCGGCGTGTTGGCTGAAGGCGATCCCGCACACGTTGTCGTTCGGCCTCATCAGCGGCCCGGAGTGCGGCATCGACTACATCAAGCGCATCGTGGGGGAGCCGGGGGACACCATCGAGGTGCGGGACAACCTGCTGTTCATCAACGGGAAGGAAGAGCCCCGCCAGTACCAGCAGGACTACGACTACACCGACAACACCTGTCGCTCCGAGACGATGAAGCAGTACGAGGAGAACCTCGAAGGGATGCCGCACCCGGTGTTGCAGTCCCAGGGGATCTCGTTCGGCGGGATCAGCAACTACGGGCCCATCACGGTGCCGGCTGACCACTTTTTCGTGATGGGGGACAACCGCGACAACTCGGCGGACAGTCGGGTGTGGGGGTTCGTGCCCCGGGAGAACGTCCGCGGCAAGGCGGAGCTGGTCTGGCTCTCGTTCAACAGCTGCGAAGGCACGATCCGCGGCCTCGGGAAACTCCGGACGGAGCGCATCGGGCAGATGCTGAAGTAGGTCGAACGTCTGGTTGCGCGGCAGGCGGCGGTGGCTAATACCCGTTACCTGCAACCAACCCGAGGCGTCCATGCTGTTTCGCTCCTTCCCCCTACTGTTCACCGTGATCTTCGCACTTGGCTGCCACGATCCGATCGATGACGCGAAGGCCACCAACACGCCAGAAGCCTGGGAGGCCTACCTGGCCCTGCCCGACGCAACCGGCTCAAACAAGCTGTTCGCGGAGGATCGGCTGGAGGACCTGATGGCTGCGAAGGCCGAGGCCTCGCAGTCCATCGCGGACTACGACGCCGTGATGAAGCGCTTTCCGAAGGCGCGGGACTTCAAGAAGTGGTCGGATGCCCGGATCAAGCTCGCCCTTGCCGAGGCGCAGGCGGTGAACACGCCAGAGGGGTGGCAGAAGTTCGTGGCGGACAACCCCAAGGCGGATGGAAGCATGGTGAAGGAGGCGAAGAACCGCCTCGCGGTCGCCGAGTACACCCCGAAGCTTGCGATCACCGAGCTGAAGATCGAGCAGGTGAACCTGGCCGAAGATCCGAAGGGCCCGAAGGATGGGTGGGGGTTCTCCGCAGACATCACCAACAACGGGGACAAGACGATCAACTACTTGAACATCGAGCTGCGCATCCTCGATCCCTCCGGGGCGGCGTGGAAGCCCGTGACGATGCCTGCCACCGCGTCCACGTACAAGGTGCCGATGCCCGAGGAGTTCTACATGCCGATCGAGCCCGGCAAGACCCGCCACTGGGACTACACGACCGGAGACGTGCCGGAGAAGTTCGCGGACAAGCCTGCGGCGAAGATCACGCCGATCACCATCCGGTTCGTCGGCGAGAACTGAGCGCCCGGCGTGCTTGACCCGTTCATCCTGCTGCGCTCGGCGCACGGCCTCGTGGGCGTGCTCGCGGCGGCGGCGCTGCTGCACCCGGCCCTGGCCCCGGCCGCGAGCGCCCGCAGCGCGCTCTCTGCGAGCGTTCTTGCGGTGGCCACGTTCGCGGGCGGGGTGGGCATCTACGGCGACTACCGCGCAGGAGTGAAGCGGGTGTTGTTGGGGGAGGCGTTCGGACTGGCGCAGGCCTTCGAGGTGAAGGAGCACCTGGCTTTTTACGTGATGGTGCTGGCGGTTTCCGCTGCTGGTCTGCTCCACGCCGGCGCACCGGACCTTGCCAGGGCGTGCTACCGCGGGGCCGCGGGTCTTGCGTGGGTCGCGGTCGGGATCGGGTGGCTGGTCTCCGGGTGGGCGTCATGATGCCCACCACCCTGGGGGCGGCGCTGCGCCGGGCAGCCCATGAGGGCGCTGGCCAGGGGCTCGGCTTCCTGGACCGACGGGAGACGGAGACAAGGTTCGGGTGGGGCGACGTGTACTCCCGGGCGCAGGCTGTCGCGGGCGGGCTGCGCCGGTACGGCGTGCTCCCGGGGGAGACCGTGGCCATCATCCTTCCCACTTCGCCGGGCTTCTTCGACGCTTTCTTCGGAACGATCCTCGCGGGTGCCATCCCCGTGCCGCTCTACCCGCCCGTGCGCCTCGGGCGACTCGACGAGTACCATGCGCGGACCACGGCGATGCTCCGCGCAGCGCACGCGCGCCTGCTGGTCACCAACGAGCGGTTGTGGCGCTTTCTCGGGGAGGATGTGCGGCGTTCCGATGTCTCGTGCGTGAAGGTGGAGGACGCGCTCGCCTACGGGCGCGGCTCGCTGGTGAACACCGAGTCGAGGCCCGATGACATCGCGATGGTGCAGTTCTCTTCGGGGACCACGGTGGACCCGAAGCCGATCGCGCTCTCGCACCGGAACGTGCTGGAGAACGTGCAGGCGATCCTGGGCGTCATCCTCGACGTGGACGAGCACCGCTCCCGCGCAGGGGTGAGCTGGCTGCCGCTCTACCATGACATGGGGCTCATCGGCTGTGTGTTCCCGGCGCTCCTGCAGCCGGGGAGCCTCACGCTGATCCCCCCCGAGCTGTTCCTCGCGCGGCCTGCGCTCTGGCTACGGGCACTCGGGCGCTCGGCTGCGGTGGTCTCGCCTGCGCCGAATTTTGCCTACGCGCTCTGCGTGGACCGCGTGAGCGACGAGGAGATGGAGGGGGTGGACCTCTCGAACTGGAGGCTCGCGCTCAACGGCGCCGAGCCCGTGAGCGCGGCCACCCTGCGCCGCTTCGTGGAGCGCTTCGGCCGATGGGGGCTGCGCCCCGAAGCGCTCACGCCGGTCTACGGGCTCGCCGAGGCGAGCCTCGCGGTCACGTTCACGAGAGCGCGAAGCTGTTTCCGGACGGAGCGGTTCGACCGGGAGGCGCTCGGCCGGGGCGAGGTGTCCGTGGCCGCGGAGGGGCTCGAGCTGGTCAGCGTGGGGCGCCCGCTGGCGGGGGTGGAGGTGGAGGCGCCGCTCGATCGGATCGGCCCGGTGCGCGTGAGGGGTCCCTCCGTGATGACGGGGTACCTGCGCCAGGCCGAGCGAACGGCGGCGACCATCGTGGGGGGGTGGCTCGAAACGGGGGATCTGGGGTTCCTGCACGATGGGGAGCTCTTCGTGACGGGACGGTGCCAGGACGTGGTGGTGCTGCGGGGCAAGCGGCACGCGCCTCATGAGATGGAGCAGGCGGTGGACTCGGTAGAGGGCGTGCGCGTCGGCTGTGCCGCGGCGGTGAGCTATGTGCCCGAGGGGGCCGACCATGAGCGGCTGGTGCTGTTCGTGGAGGCCAGGGATCCCGCGCCGGGGCTGGAGCACCGATGCGCGGAGGCCGTGCGCGCCGCCACCCACCTGACCGTCGACGAGGTGATCATGCTGGTGCCGGGCACGCTCCCTCGGACCAGCTCGGGGAAGATCCGGCGCGCGGAGGCGTTGCGCCTCTTCCAGATCGGGGAGCTGCGGCCACCCAGGTCCGTGACGCCGATGCTGCTCGCGGGCGCGCTCGTGCGGGGAACGCTCGGGCACTGGTCGAAGCGCGGCTGATGGAGCCCGGAGAGCCGGTCGCAGACCACGCCGGGGGGAGCACTGTCCTCGAGGCAGACGTCGAGCAGATCGAGCGCGGGGATGCAGCCTGGGTGCGGGGCGAGCGGGCGCTCGCCGTTCGGAACTGGCGTGGGCTGCTCGGTCGCACCGGGTCCGTCGCAGACGCTGTCGACGTGATGCTCCGCGTGCGCCTGCTGCCCGTCTCGGGGAACCTGGGGCCGCTCTGGCTGGAGCGCCCGTTGGACAACGCGATGGGGCGGTGCGCAGATCTGGCGTATGGCGACCCGGGCGCGGGGCCCGACACGCCAGCGGCCTGGTGCCGCGTCGCGATGGCCGACTATGACCTGTGGATGCCGACGATCGCCGGGGCAGACCCCACCCGCGTGCCCGCGGACCTCGCGACGCTCGCGGGCTGGGCCCCGGCGGACCAGCGGATCGCAGCGGCCGCGGGCCGGGCCGCGGCTTCGGGCCTGAACCCATTTCCCGGCAGCTGGGTCCTCGGATGGGGGCTCAGCGTGGCGCCGGGCTCCGGCGCAGGGGTCGGTTTGCACTTCATGCACCCGGATCTCGGGTTCCGCGGCGATCGGCTGGGGCTCGATGGCGCGGTGGACACGCTCGGCGGGTTCGCCCTCGGGGCGAGCTTCAGCCAGCGGCCGTCGCACCTCGCGCTCGTGGCGCGCGCCACCGGCGCGAACCTGCGCGGAGCGGTCTGGGGGGACGACGACGCAGCAGCCGTCTACGCGTGGCAGACCGCGCAGGTCGCGGCCGGGTTCTCAAGTACGCTGGGCCGGCTTGTGCTCGCGGGCGGCGGCGAGGGCCGCTGGGATCACGCCAGCGTCGGGCTGATCGACCGCCCGCCGAACACGGGTGGGGGTTTCGCGCTGGGCCCCTGGGCGAGTCTGCGTTGGTCCGGCCCGCTGGACGTGCGCGTGGGGGGGGAGGTGAACGGGACGCAGGCGGGGGCGGGGTTCGCGCTGGGGTCAGCCTCCGTGCGGGGGGCGATCGTCGGCAGAGGCGAGCACGCAGACCGCGCCGGTCAGGCGGTGGCGCGGGTGCTGGGGGAGGTCTCGACCGACGGCCCGTTCTTCCGGCTCCCGTCGGCCGGAGGGAGCACGTTGCTGCGGGGGGCCCCCTCGGGCCGGTTCCGCGGGCCCCTGCTGGCGGGTGCACAGGTCGAGTACCGCCATGTGATCTACGGTCCGGTGGGGGGCGTGGCGTTCGTCGATGGTGCCTGGGTCTCCGACCGGGCCCCGAGCCCGTTCCGGGACGATGCCCACGTGTCCTTCGGAGCGGGCGTGCGGCTCGTGCTGCCTCCGGCGGACCTGAACACCACTCGGATCGACGTGGGCGTGGTGCCGGCTTTCGACGGGACGGTCACCTGGGGGGTGGTGGTTGCGTGGGGGGAGGCGTTTTGAGCTGCTCCGCTCGCTGGGTTGCGATGTCGCGCAGCGACGCGATGGTGCTGTTCGCCGGGTCCAGCCTGGCGGCCTGATCCAGCGCCGCCGCTGCTTCGGGCCACTGCCCGGCGATCGCCAGGGTCTTTCCGTAGAGCACCCAGGTGTCCGGGTCGCTCGGTCCGCGCTCGGTCGCTTTCCGTGCCCAGGTGATCGCGGACGTGGCGTCCCCGAGCTGGCTGGCCGCCCGGGCGGTATTCATCGCGCCTGCTGGGGTGTTCGTGCGCGGGCCCAGGGCCAGGACGCCCGTCCAATCCGATGCCTCGGCCATGCATCGCTGGAGGTTCGTGGCTGCGCGCGGCTCGGCATCCAGGGCGAGCCTGTAAAGCGGTGCTGCCGCGGCGCAGTCCCCCTTGCGAAGGTGGAGGTCCCACCCCACGTGAAAGGCAGCGTGGGGGTTCGTGGGATCCCGGGCAAGGTCCGTCCCGAAGAGCGAGGCGTCGTCTACCCAGTCGAACCCGCGTTGGATCGTGATCGGCGCGAAAAGGAGGGGCACCAGCCAACCCGCCCGCCCGATGCGTGGGAGGACGGTCGACAGCAGGATCCCAAGACCGGCAAAGAGCACGTACGCGTAGCGGTCGGCGACGATCCCGATCTGGGCGGAGGCCAGCGTGGTGGGCAGCCAGATGGGCATGGGCGCGACGATCGCGGCGAGGATCGGGTAGCGCCACACCAGCGCCCCGAGCAGCCCGCAGGCCGCCAGCACCGCCAGACCGAGCGCGGGCGCGGGGTGGTAGAGCGATGTGACCGCGGCGTCCGCAGGGATGGCGACGAGCACTGCGAGGTGCGCTGCTCCGGCGCCGATGGGTCCGAGCGGGTTGCCTCCAGCCGCACCGGCAGGCAGGGGGAGCCCGAGGAGGCCGCGCGTCATCAGGTACGCGGCCGCGCCGGCGCACGACGAGGCCAGCGCCCGGACGTCCAGCCTTCGCGCGGCGACCGCCCACACCACGACGCAGAGCGGCGTGAGCAGGAACGGCTCCTTGCCGAACGGTGCCAGCGCGAGGAGGGCGCCGGCGAGCCAGGAGCGCTCGTGGAGCAGCGCCAGCCAGCCTCCGAACAGCAAAGCGCAGGGAACCAGGTCGTGGCGCCCAGTCACCCAGAAGACCGCCTCGGAGGCGCCGGCGTGGACCCCGAAGGTCGCCGCTGCGACCCAGGCCGCTCGCGCGCCCGCGCCGAGGCGCTGGGCGATGCCCGCGACGCAGCCCACGATGAACAGGTGCAGGACCAGGTTTACGACGTGCTCGATGCCGGGCCCGGGGAGGAGCGCCTGACCGATCGCGTGCGTTGCCATCACCAGCGGCCGGTACAGGTCCGACGTCGTGCCGTTCGCCGGTCCCCAGACATCGCGCAGGAGGATGCCCGAGAGCGAGGACAGCGCGGGGTTCCCGACGAGCAACTCGTGGTCGTCCCACACCCAGCCGTTGCCGAGCGACGGAAGATACACCAGCGCCACGAGGAGAAGGGCGAGCGGGGCAGCTCCGAACCGTTCAAGCCTCGAGCCCTCGGACGCACCGGCTGGCGGCGAGCCTGAAGCGAGGGCGCGCGAGCGACGGTCCTCCGTCACCGGACTGGCCGGGCGAGGATGGCGACCGTCAGTGCGGCGGTTGCAGGCATCAGCCCGAGGAGGCCGCTGGCCCAGTCGGGCCCGTCGGGAATCGCAAAGTAGTGGGCCCGGCAGAACACCGTCGCGCACCAAACCAGGGCCAGCTTCTCCCTCGGACCCCACACGTTCGGCCACGCGAGCGCCGCAGCGAGCAAACCCAGCAGCGCGGTATGGTCCCACGCGATCGGCAGCGCGAGCCAGCCAAGTGCCGCCGCGCGTGCCGGGTTCCGCTTGCCAAACCAAAGCGCCCCGAGCAGCGCCGCGCCGGACGGCACCTCCCAGGGTACTGCCAGGCCAAGCTGATGGAGGGCTCGGACCAGCGAGGAGTTGGGATCCGAGTCGAGGTTGAAGAGTGCACGCGAGCCAGTCGCGTCACGCCACGCCAGCGCGGCTACCAGCGTCGTCAGCCCGCCGAGGACGGGGCCTGCCGCGAGGGCCGAACCGAGGGTGTAGGGCTTGATCAGCGCTCCGACCGGGAGCAGGCCGACAGCGCCGCGTGGCCAACGCGCGGCAGCCGCGCAGAGCCCAGTGAGCAGCCCGCTCACGTTGCCGGCCCCGATTCCCGAGACGACCGGCGGGGAGAGCATCACGAGGATGGCGACGAGCGGCATGCCCATGGACTCGGCGGCGACAGCTGCCGTCACGATGGCGCCGGTGAGGTCGAGGGTGCGGAGCGGCAGCCAGCGCGGTTCCGGGAGCGCGGCGGCGGCATGGGCCAGGCTGTCGGGGTAGTACCAGCCGCGGACCGATCCAGGCGGGTCACCGTGGCGCACGGCCTCTGCCGCAGCGTCGTAGACAAGCTCATCGGCGCGCAATGCAGGCTCGTCGAGGTCGGCACCGTACAGAAACGCGCCGCTGGCGAGCGCCGCGAGCCAGCACCCGAGCGATCGGTGGTTGGCGAACGCTCCCCCCACCTACGCGACTCGTCTCGCCGCGATCAGGACCTGGCTCGCGATCACGCCAACCAGACGCTCCCCGTCTTCGGTCCACTGACGAACGGTGAGATCGAGCCCCGTTGCCCGTCCCGCCAGCTCGCCGACCAGCGTCACTGTCCACTTCTGGCCGACCCTGCGAGCGACCACATCTCTCGGGGACGCCGCCATGCCGAGCCCCAGTCGCTTCAGCACGGCCTCCTTGATCGCCCAGCCGATGGTGTACTCGACGTCGCCAACGAGCCCCTCCTCGGGGCGGAACCAGTCGGAGCGGAACGCGGCGGACCGCTCCGCGACCCCCTCCACGTCGATCCCGACAGGCGCAGGGCTCGCGACCGCCCAGGCCCTCCCGTTCCGGTGGGAGATGCTCACGTTCACGTGGAGCTGCAACCCGTCCTCACCCACCACGACCGGGGCGCCGGAAGGCAGGCGCTGAATCTCGAACGCTTGTCCCACCAGCGCTGCGACCGCGCGCCGCGCCGCGGTCTGCCCGGCGAGCCGGTCCGCTTGCCGCTGGGGCGTACCGCGCGCGGTCATGGCCTTGTGGTCGCGCTCGGGCAACTCCGCGGCCTCGACCACGCTCGCCGAATCCACGGATGCCCAACCGCCCTCGGGCACCGGGAGGAGGTCGCCCGGAGGCAGCGGTCCCCGGTCGATGAGCCGGAAGCCGCGCACGCGCAACACCCGGCCACCCGTCCCGTCTACGTCGATGTCATAGACGTCTGCGCCGTCCGAGCCGGTCCGCAGGCACACCGTCACGTTCAGCGTGTCCCCCTCGACCACCGGGGAGAGCCGCTCGAGCACGTCGATCGCTGATGGGAGCGCCATCACCCCGTGGATCGCCATCCGGTGCAGCCCCGCGGCCTGGAACGCCGCCTCGAGCACCAGCGGGTCGGTCAGGAGCCCCTCTGCGATCGTGGCGTGCTCCACCCGAGCCTCGGCAAAGAGGCCCTGCAGCGCGACAGACTCGACACCGCGAAGCACCTGGAACGATTGGCCGTGGAAGAAGCGCCGGTAGATCTCGCGCGAGGCGATGGGCTCATCGGGGAGGAACGTCGAGGGCAGGGCGGGCAGCATGGGCATGTCGTCCACCTGGATCAAGGCCTCGAAGTGCGACGTGGACAGGATGCGGCCGGTCTTCGCCACGCGCGTGGACGCGAGCGAGCATTGCACAGCACCATCTGCTGTGGGGGTCGCGCGGATCTCGACCTCCACGGGCTCCTCCCGGTGCAGCTTGAGCGGCGCCGTGAAGCGCACCTGCTCGGCGCCGAGGTACTGGCCGTGCGGGCACGCGAGCAGCGCGGCGGCGACCATCAGCTCCAGGCCGATCACGCCGGGCAGCACCCACACTCCGTCGATCGCGTGGTCGGCCATCCACGGCTCGCTCGCCTGGCTCATCGAGCGGCGCACGATCACGGTGTCGCCCTCGTAGGTCACGCTGTCACACAGCGGGTGCAGCGCCGGGAGCGGGAAGCCCCCGAGCTTCCCGGCCACGACCACCTCCCCGGTGGTGCCTGCATCCAGCAGCGCGACGGTGAGGCGGGCGCCCGGTCCGGCCGGCAAGAGCTCCACGCCCCGCTCGGTGAGCAGCACCTCCATGCCGCCTCGCACGGCCATGCCCACGTCTCCCCACGCGGTCCAGCACACGTGCAGCGACTCCGGGCGGGTGCGGCAGAGCTGCGCCATGGCCTCGTTCGCCGCGGAGTAGTCCACCTGGCCCGGGTTTCCGAAGCGGCCCGCGATCGAGCCCATCGAGAGGAAGAACGTGGTCCCGGGCAGCTCGTTCACCAGGGTGAGTCCGCCCTCGGCCTTGCCGTCGTACACGCGACGGAACGCGGCGTCGTCCTTCTCCCCGATCGGGCGCGACTCCTCCACGCCCGCTCCGTGCACGCAGATGTCGATGCGGCCGTGCTCGGCGAGCACGTTGGCGACGAGCTGCTTCACGGCGGCCGGGTCGGCCAGGTTCGCGGTCTTCACGTCTACCGTCGCGCCGGCCAGCCGCAGCGCGCTGACCGTGCGACGTGCCTCCTCTGCAACACGCAGGGGCTTCAGGCCGTCGTCGATCTGCCTGGGGGTGGCGCGCTGGCCGGCCTCCACGAGCTCACGCTTGATGCGGGCCTTGGCCTGGGGCTCGTCGAGGGGCTTCTCGCCGGGCAGCGAACGCGCGACCAGCACCAGGGTGCACTTCCCGCGGGTGGCGAACTCGAGGGCGACCCTGGCGGTGATCCCGCGGGTACCGCCTGTGAGGATGACGACGGCGTCCTCCGGGATCCGGTGGGCGGGCTGAGGCCACGGATCTGTGTCGAGGATGCCCACCTCGCGGGTGTCCACCGCGCGCCAGGTCTCGAGCGCGCCGTCCACCTCCGCGAGCTCCTCGAGCGCGGCGCGGGCCGCCAGCTCGGGCGTGAGCGCCGGGTCGAGCCGTACGACACGGCCTTCACACGCAGCCCACTCGCGTCCGAGCGCCTTCGCGATCCCCGCGCGAGCGCCCTGGTCCCGCACCGTGCGGTTTCCGGCCGCGACATTCGCAGCCTGTGCTGCTGAATGCGTGGAGTCCTGGAGCACACACAGCCACTGCCGGGGCGGGGTGGCCGCCAGCTGGCGGGCGCGCTGGAACGCCTCGAGCGGCGAGGCGCCGGCGTCGATCACCGAGTCCGGGAGCACGCCGTCGGGGAGCTCGCTCACGCCGCCGCGACGCTCGATCTCCATCCGCAGGGCGACAGCCAGCCAGCCCTCGCCGAGCACCTCGACCTTGCGGCCGGCCACTGCCGGGGTGCCCATCGGCACCCTGGGTACGCGGAAGGGCCGCCGGATCCGGAAGCTCTCCGGCAGGCCGAAGGGGGTGTTCTCGAACAGCTGCGGGGCGAGTGTCGTGGGGGGGAGGGAGTAGGGCGTGGTGGCTCGCCGAGCGGCAGATTTCGTCTTGCGACCGGTCGACTTCGCAGGCGCCGGGGGCCCATCGACCGCCAGGGCGGACGGCGGCGGGATCGGGGTCTCGTCCGTGGACTCCGCGCCCACGGGCAGCTCCACGGTCACGGGCGCGGGCACGGGGGCTTCGCGATTGTTGGCGCCGGGCAGGCTCGCAGGCGTGGGGACGTCGTCGAAGGAGGCGAGGTCCGGGACGCGGTCCACGAGCGGGTTTGCCCGCGGGGTGAGGGAGATGCCCTGGCGCATGCTCCCGCCGGCGAGTCGGGTCTGGGCCGCTCCGGGGGAACCCAGATCGTCGTCTTCTTCCAGCGCCTGCTCGGGGGCCTCCTCCGCGGCCAGCGGCTCGATCTCCGCGGGGAGCGGCAGGTCCAGGGGGTGTGAGCTCTCCACAGACCGGAAGTCCAGCGCCGGAGAGAGGGCGTCGCCGTCGCCAAACGCCAGGAAGTGCTCCACGGAGGCGTCGATGTCGAAGCCGGGGGGCCGGGGGACGAGGACGGGCTCCGCTTCGGAGGGGGCGGGCTCGGGGGGCGCGACCGGGGCGGCGGGGACCTTGGACTGGAGCCAGCCCGCGAGCTTCTCGATGGTGGGGTAGTCGGCGAGCTTGAAGCCGTCGTCGCGGCCGATACCGAAGCGGTCGCGCATCTCACCGAAGATCTCGGCCTGCTTCACGGTGTCGATGCCGAGATCGGCCTCCAGCTCGAACGTGGGGTCGAGCTCGGCGACGTCGTAGCCGGTCCGGCGGGCGACCACGTCGAGCAGCACGTCGAGCACGGTGGAGCCGGTTTCTGCCGCGGGGGTCGCCAGCGCGCGCTGGACGGGCACCACCGGGGCCTCCTGAACCGGCTCGGGTGTGGGCTCGGGGAGCAGGGTCGGGGCGGCGACCGGCGGGGCCGCTACCGGCGCAGTCACGACGGCCCGCGGGGGCTCGACGTCGCCACCGCCAGCCACACGGGAGGCGAGGTAGCCGGCGAGCTTCACGATGGTCGGGTACTCCGCGAGCTTGAACGCGTCGTCGCGGGCGATGCCGTGGCGCTCGCGCATCTCACCGAAGATCTCGGCCTGCTTGACCGTGTCGACCCCGAGGTCGGCCTCGAGCTCATAGGTGGGGTCGAGCTCGCTCGGCTCGTAGCCGGTGCGGCGGGCGATCACCGCGAGGAGCTCGGTGAGCATCGCGTCAGGAGTGATCGTGGAGGTCGAGGGGGGCGTCGCGGGGGCGGATGCCGCCGGTGCTACCGTGGCTGCTGGGACCACCACGGGGGCGGGCGGTGTGGCCCGCTGGGGCGCGCCGGAGGAGACCCCGCGCAACTGCCGCAGCTCCACGACCGTCCCGTCCATCCCGTCTGCTGCGAGCCAGCGCGCGTAGGCGCCGCTGTCGAGCACGCGGGCATCGCCGACCGCCGCGCGCTTCCACGCGCAGAGCGCCAACTGACTGCCGAACCCGGCGGCCAGCCGGAGCGCATAGTCGATCGGGTAGCTGCCTCCTGTGGAGAGCCGCAGCGTGCCGAGGTCCGGATCGGGCTCCTTGAGGTTCGCGATCGGCGGCACCAACCGGTACTGCAGCGCCTTCACCGCGATCGTGTCCTCGATCCCGGCGCCCATCGGGTGCCCGGTGAAGCCCTTGGTGTTTGCGATGACGATCTGCGAAGCGGCGGGGCCGAAGGCCGCGGGGAGGCTGGCCATCTCGGCCGCTGCGGAGCCGCCCCGCGCGGGGGTGTAGGTCTCGTGCGAGAGGAACACGCACCGGCTCGCGAAGCCCTCTGCGGTCTCGCCCGTCCGGCGCAGGAGTTCGCTCGCAAAACGCTTCACTTCGGCGGTGATGTGGTCGGCGTCCAGGCGCGTGCCATGGAAGGCCGAGTTCGTGAACCGCGTGGCGATCAGCTCGGCCACGGGTGCCATGCCCCGCTCGGCGACCGCCTCGGCGGTCTCCAACACGAGGCCGACGGCCCCCATGCCCAGGATCATGCCGTGACGACGGCGGTCGAACGGGAGCGCGGCGTTTTCGACCTTCGCCTCCGTGGTGGCTGCCCCCGCGGCGAGGAACCCTGCCCCGATCCATGGCATGAGCCGGTCGTTGGTCACGTCGTCGGCGCCCACCACGATCACGCGCCGGGCGCGGCCGAGGCGGATCCAGTCCTCGGCGATGGCGACGGCCTGGGTCGTGCTGGCACACGCTGCGTTGATCTGCGTGTTGGGGCCGCGTGCGCCGATGAACTGGGCGAACTGGCTGTGGCCCATCGCGAGCACCTGGAACAGGAACCGCCTGTCGAAGGCCTCGGTGCCGTCGGGCTCGGTGGTGTGCCCGTTGTGACCAAGGTGGCCGACGAACTGGTCGTAGCCGGGGAACGCGCAGGCGAAGATGATCCCGGTCTCGTCACGCATGCTGGGCGGCAACACCCAGCCTGTCGCCACGCGTTTTCCGTTCGATGCCTCCCGGTAGCTGCGGACCAGCGGGATGCCGGCGTCACGCAGGGCCTCGAGCCCCGCCGCGAATGCGAGCTGGGTCGTGACGTCGAGGGTTCGGACCACCGTCGGGTCGAGGCCGTAGTCCCGGGCCAGATCGAAGTCGGCCTTCACCCCGGCGAGCTGGATGACGCTGTCGATCGAGTCGGCCAGCACGAACTCGCCCTGCCCGGTGATCGGGTTCTTGACCAGACGACGGATGTCCTTGGCGACCATCGCGGCGCGCGTGGACTCGCTGATCGGGATGATCCGGTTCTCGCCGGCCAGCATCCGTTGGATGTTGTCGTCCGCGAAGACGGAGGTCCCCGCGGGGAGGCCGAGGGAGGCGCCCGAGCACACGACCGTCGTCGCGCGCAGGTCAGGGCCGGTCGGCGCCCGCGGGGATGGGGCCGATGCCGCCACGCCGGTTGCTGGGGCGGCGATGGCCGGTGCCGCGGGGAGGACGGGTGCCGCGGCGCTGGTGGGCGCAGCGAGGAGCCTCGGGGGTGCGATCGGGGCCGCGGGCTCGGTGCGGGCGCCCGAGAACGCCTGCCACGAAGCGGCGAGCAGCGCCTGGATCGCCGGCAGCATGGCCTGGGCGAACGCGGGCGCGTCGAGCCCTGCAAGGTCCCTCTGTGCGACGTCGGTGAGGAAGCGCGCGACCGCATCCCCGCCGAACTCGGGTCCCCCCTCGGTGCTGGGGGCTGCGGGGCGCCTGGCAGGCACGCCGACGGGACGCGTGGAGCCGACGCGTTGCCCGGCGTAGTCGATCAGCGCGCGCAGGGTGCGGTGATCCCCGAGGCGGAAGTTGGGGTCGTGCTCGAGCCGGAAGTGTTCGCGGACGCTCGCGACGATGTCTGCGAGCTTGACGGTGTCGATGCCGAGGTCGGCTTCGAGATCGAAGTCCACGTCCAGCGATTCCACCGGCCATCCGGTCTTCGCCGCGACGATCTTGAGGATGTCGCGTTCGATCGCCGGAGCGCCGTGGTGGACCTGGTCGCTCGCATGAGCCGCGGCGAGGGCCCGTGCTCGGGCCTCGAGGGTCTCGGTCGTCGAACGGCGGGCCTCGTTTGCGGAGAACAGGCTGTCGTCGCTCCATGTGCCGGCGGCCGCGGGGGTGGCGGAGACCGGAAACCCGAGCGCGAAGAGGGAGGCCAACGCATCGAGGAACGACATCACCCCGCCGCGCTTCGGCTGGTTGGTGTAGACCGCGCGGTGCGGGCGGTGCTTCAGGATGTTCACGACGAACCCTGTCAACGCCCGCTTGGGACCGCACTCCACGAAGATGCGCGCACCGTCGGCGTACATGCGCTCGATCTGGGCGATCCACTCCACCGGGCTCGCCACCTGGCGGGCGAGGATGTCGATCGCGGCGTCGCGAGAGCCGGGGCCCGTGGGGTAGTAGCGGCTGTTCACGTTGGTGGTGACGCGACGACGGGGCTCCCGCAGGTCGAGCCCGGAGAGCACGCGGCGCAGCGGCTCGGACGCGGGGGCCACGATGCGGGAGTGGAACGCGTGGCTCACGGGCAGCGGATGGACGGTGAGCCCGCGGCTGCGGAACGCCTCGATCGCCGCCTCGACCGCCTCGGACTCGCCCGCGATGACGGTCTGCGTGGGGCAGTTCTTGTTGGCCGCGACGACGTAGCCGGGGATCTCGGCGAGCACGGCCTCGACGGTCTCCACGTTGGTCGCCACGCCCGCCATCTTTCCGAAGTCTGGAAGCTTCACGGCTGCCATTTCACGACCGCGCGCCGAGACGGCGATCAGGGCGTCGTGAAAAGTGAGCATGCCTGCGGCGACGGCCGCGCCGTACTCGCCGAGGCTGTGCCCCGCGACGACATCGGGTCGAACTCCAAAACTGGCGAGCAGGCGCAGGATCGCGACGTCGATGGTCAACGTGGCCGGCTGGCTGATCTCGGTCTGCCGCAGGCGATCGAACTGCTCCTCCTCGGTGAGGGAGGGGTCGCGCCGGATCAGGTCCGTGAGCGGGCGCCCGAGCTGGGCGAACATGATCGCGTCGGCCTCGGCGAAGGTCTGGGCGACGATCGGGAAGGCGTCGGCAAGGTCGAGCCCCATGTCGATGTACTGGGAGCCCTGGCCGGTGAACACGAACGCCAGCTGTCCGTCGCAGGGCACGTCTTCGAGGTGGATCCCGCGCTGTCGGACCAGATCGTAGCCACGTCCCTTCTGGAGCGTGGCGATCAGCTTGTCGAGCTGCATCGCGCGCTCTTCGTCCGACTCCGCCGCCGCCGCCACGCGCAGGGGGGCATCCGGCTCATAGGCCTGCGTCTGGCCGCGCTTGAGGGCCCGGCAACGGGCGATGAGCTCCTCCGGAGTCTCGGCGGAGAGCGCCCAGATGCCGGCGGGCACTGCGATGCCGCGGTCGGCCTGCGCGACGACGGGGGACGGGACCGGACTGAGCGTGGTGTGGGCTGCCACGGCGATGGGCGTGGCGCCTTGCGGGGGGCTGGACGGCTCGGTGCGTCGGGGTTGGGGTGTGATCGGGAGCGGCTCACCGGGCCGGTACTCCTCGAGCACCATGTGGAAATTCGTGCCGCCGAAGCCGAACGCGCTCACACCCGCGCGCCGCGGGCCGGCGGTCGTCCACGGCTCCGCCCTGGTCTGCACCTGCACGGGACCACGCGAGAAATCGACGTCGGTCCGGGGGGTGACGCAGTTGATGGAGGGCGGCAGCGTTTTGTGGAAGATCGCCAGCGTCGCCTTGATGGCCGCGGCAGAGCCGGCTGCGGCCTTGAGGTGCCCGATGTTGGACTTGATCGAGCCGAT
Organism: uncultured Pseudomonadota bacterium; assembly: GCA_903875225.1. Taxonomy (GTDB): domain Bacteria; phylum Myxococcota_A; class UBA796; order UBA796; family SXON01; genus CAIUMM01. The sequence goes on along the minus strand of CAIQVJ010000060.1, from coordinate 43,110 downwards.
GCGGGCGGGCACGGTGCGCCTGCCGGCGATCAGCTCGGTCAGGGCCTCCACCTCGACCTTGTCGCCCACGTGGGTGGAGGTGCCGTGACATTCGAAGAGGTCGACGGTTCCGGGGTCGATGCCGGCGTTCTCGTACGCCCGCCGCAGCGCGCGACGTTGTCCCTCGGGGTTCGGAGCGGTGATCCCCTTGCCCTTGCCGTCGGAGCTGGCGCCGAAGCCGCGGATCACCGCGTACACCCGATCGTTGTCGCGTACAGCGTCCCGCAGGCGCTTGAGCACCAGCACGCCGCAGCCCTCACCCATCACGAAGCCGTTCGCTCCCTCGTCGAAGGGCCGGGAGCCATCGGACGACAGCGCGCCGATCTTCGAGAACTTGACGTAGGTGGGCGGCCCCATCGAGCGGTCGGAGCCGCCGGTGAGCGCCATGTCGAAGTCGAGGTCCTGCAGCCCCTTCACGGCTGCCTGGATCGCGGCCATCGAACCTGCGCAGGCGGCATCGGTGGTGAAGTTGGGCCCGCCGAGGTTGAGCGCGTTGGTCACCCGACCCGCCGTCACGTTTGCGAGCTCGCCCGGCATCGAGTCCTCGGTGATCGGCGGCAGGGACGCCTTCACGGCTGCTTCGAGGTCGGCGAGGATGGTGGTCTGCTGCTCGAGCGCGAGGGCGTGGAAGTTCGGGACCTCGCTCAGGGCGCGGCGGAGCGCCGGGAAGAAGACGCGTACGGCGTACTTGTCGGTGATCTCCCCGCCCATGGACTGGCCGAGGATGACAGCGACGCGCTCGCGGTCGAACACGCGCTCGGTGCCGTACCCGGCGTCGTCGAGGGCGTCGGCAGCGGCTTCGAGGGCGATCTGCTGGACCGGGTCGATGAGCGGCGCCACGGAGGGCGGGATCCGGAACCGGCGCGGGTTGAACGTGAAATCGGTGAGGAAGCCGCCGATCTTCGAGTAGGTCTTGTCGACGGCGGCGTGGTCTGCGCTCCAGTACAGGCTGGGGTCCCAGCGGTTCGCGGGCACCTCCACGATTCCGCTCCAGCCCTCTACGAGCCGTTGCCAGAGCTGGGTCGCCGAGGCTGCACCGGGCAGGCGACAGCCGATGCCGATGATGGCGACGGGCTCGTTCACCGAGCGCTCGTCTGCGGCTCCGGCGATCGGCGCCGGTCGGGCGGCCCGGGGGAGCGTTGCCCGGGGGAGCGCGGCCACGTAGGCCTTGACCAGGGCTTCGAGCGAACCGTGTGTGGCCGCGAGATCCGTCGCGAGCAGCAGGCCCTCGCCGCCCAGCCAGGCGTGCGAGAACGCGTCTCCCTCGGACCAGAGCCCGGCGGCCACGACCTCCGGGGCCTCACCACTCGCGAGCCGCCGGACGACGGGCGAGGCGAGGGATGCGACGACGCGCACGCCGGCCACATCCCGAAGGTCTGCGGTCGTGATCCGGGTGAGGCGCTCCTGGAGCGGTGCCGGCAGGGCGAGCGTCGCCAGGAGCACGTCGGAGAGGACCAGATCACACGCCGGCAGGTCGATCGGCGCCCACGGCCAGTCGAGGGCCCAGGCCCCCGTGGGCGGGGTGGCGTCGCGCACATCGGCTTCCCCATGGCGGCCGGCCGAGCCCGCGCCCCGCACGAGCACGCCTGCAAAACCCGGCGGCGGCGCGGAGAACGACGCCGCCTCCAGCCACGTCTCGCGGCCGGGTACCGGGGCGCCGCCCTGGGTGTAGACGCCCGCTGTTCCCGGCACGCTGCCCTCCGTGGAGACCACGCGCACCCATGCGCCTGCCGGCACGGGAGTCGGTCCGGGGGCCGTGAGGTCGATCACGGGGATGCCGCCAGCGCTCACGACGGCTGGGGACAGGTGCGCGCGCGCCGCAGGGAGAAGGCAGAAAATGCGGGGCATGGGCTCTCCGGTCGCGCGTCCTATCGCAGGGTGCAGAATTGGTCGACTGAGTGAGCATTCATGCGGGCTTTCGCAGGGTGCGTAGGCTGTTACCCGGGGCCTGCGGGGGATGTCCGGCGCCGGGGCGGCGCCCCGCCCTCGTGCGCGATTCGGTGGCCTGTCACACGCGCTGGTGAATGGCCTGTCGGGGGGGGGCTTCGGGCCTCGCGCGGCAACCGTACGGATGAGGTATGGGTCGGCGGTCGAGGTGCCCATGTTCCCGCTCGTCGCTCTCTTTGCGCTCTCCCCCGCTGCCGAAGCCGGTGGCGCCTCGCTCCCGGACATCGCGCTCGTGCAGGCGGACGGCACGCCGCTGCCCTCGCTCGCCGGAAAGGTGGTGCTGTTCGTGAACGTGGCGAGCCGGTGCGGGTTCACGCCGCAGTACGATGCCCTGGAGGCGCTCTACACCCGTTACAAGGACCAGGGGTTCGTGATCGTCGGGACGCCCTGCAACCAGTTCGCGGGGCAGGAGCCGGGCACCAACGCGGAGATCGTGAGCTTCTGCAAGCTGAACTACGGCGTGGACTTCCCCATCCTCGAGAAGGCCGACGTGAACGGCGGGGACCGCACCGCGCTCTACCAGTGGCTTGTGGGGAGCGACGCAGGCGGCGGAAAAAAGATAAGCTGGAACTTCGAGAAGTTCGTTGTTGATCGCGCCGGGGCGGTGGTCGCGCGCTTCCCGCCGTCCGTCACCCCGGACGACGCCGCGCTCAAGGCGACGATCGAGACCGCCCTCGGGGCGAAGTAGGATGTCCCGTCCCGTTCCTCCCCCATGTGACACGCGGCACCTGCTCGTGTGCACCAACCAGCGTGACCCCTCGACCGGCAAGGCATCCTGTGGGGCGAACGGCTCGCTGCGCCTGCGGGAGCAGCTCAAGCTCGCGGTGAAGAAGTCGGGGCTGAAGGGCAGGGTGAAGGCCACTGCGACGGGGTGCCTCGACTACTGCCCGAGCGAAGGGTGTGTGGTGGGGTTCTACCCGGAGAACACCTGGGCGATCGTGTCCACGGACGAGGCGAGCGGTGACGCACTTTTCGAGCAGCTGGTCGCGGGTGTGGAGCCACGGAACCCACTGCTGGGCAGAGCGGCGGCGGACGGCTGATCCGGGCCCCGACCGGGCCGCGATAGCCGCCCATCATACCGCCGGTCGCTGATCCGGATCGAAGGATCGGCCAGGGATCCGGCGTGGCTGGCAAGGCGGAGCCGACGAAGCCTGCCGAGGCAGGCGAGGAGGCCCAACGCAGCCAGGCGCGTCGGGCGCGGCCGAGGACCGAGCCGGATCAAGATCCGGCGGTATCAGGCTGGACAATCGCTCCCGGGCAACCCCGCGGCGCTGCCCTGGTCGAGCCACCAGGTCTCCGGCTGCGACTCGACCCCCGCGTAGGGGTCGATGACGACCCCGTCGTTCAGGGGGCCGCCGGGGTCCTCCGCCTGCAGTTCGAAGTGCAGGTGGGGCTGCGACGAGTTCCCGCTCGAGCCCACCTTTGCCAGTGGCGTCCCGCAGTCCACGTGGTCGCCGACAGCGACCATCGGGCTGCCGTTCAGCAGGTGCCAGTACATGGTGCGGTATGCGGTTCCGTCCGCGCCCGTGACCTCGATCACGATGTCGTTGGCGATGCCGTCGTTGCCATCGCAGCTCACGCCCCCGATCTCTCCGTGGCAGCGGTCGTAGTGCCCGTCCTCGACCTCCACCACCGTGCCGGCAGCGGCTGCGACGATCGTGGCGCTGCCGTTGTCCATCTGGCTGAAGCCGCCGTCGAGCAGGAAGTCGGAGCCCCTGTGGCCGTCGTAGCACCAGGGGAACGTGCGGCCGTCGTAGTTCGTGCAGATGAGGCCATCGACCGTCGTGTCGTCGTACTCGGTCGGGTCGTGGTCCACGCCGATGGTCTGGGTGAACAACTCGCGCTCGAGCAGTGGCCAGCGGAATTCGATGGCACCGCGCGGGACACCGTTCGCGGCGCTGGAGGAGTCGTCCGGGGAGGCGGGGAGTCCAGTGCAGGCCACGATGAGGAGCAGCATCGCCCGGACATATCAAGGAGGTTTCGAAGGCGGCGGCTACCGCCCCCCGTGGCCTGCCAGGGCCGCCCCGGCGTCGCGCCACTTGATCAGGGCGATCGCGGCAGCGCCGAGGGCATCGCGCTCAAAGGGGGGGATCCCTCCGGCATACCAGACGTGGGGGCGGTTGAGGAGCGAGAGCGCGCTGGCGGCTCCGATGGTGTAGCCGACGATCCCGGAGGATCGGTCCCCGTTCTGGAGGTCGAACACGCCCGTGACCGTGACCGGTGCCCCGACCCCGGTCGTGAGCTGCCCCCCGACCTCCTCGTTCCGGGCGCTCACGTCGAGGCTCCACCCGCCACCCTCCGCCGTGCAGGACAGGCTGCTCTCCTCCACCGCGAGCACGTGTCGGACCTCGGCCGTGCGTGTGCGGGTGAGGCAGGTGACATCGAGCTCACGGACGCCCAGCCACCGGAAGCTGAAGGTGGCTCGTCGCCACTCGGGTCCGGCGTCGCCCACGTTGCCCTCCGACGGGGGGAGCGGGTGGCCCTGGTCCTGGAACGTGCTGGCCCCGATCCGCCCGGCGCCCGTGCCCGTCTGCTCGACGGGGACGGGGGAGTCGACGGCCAGGGCTTCGGGGAGCCGGATCTCGGCGCCGGCACACGCGAGGAGAAGAAGGAGCATGGAAGGTTGGTAAGCACCGTTCGCGGCGAGGAGGCGGGTGGGTCGGGAGGTTGGGGGAGCGCGTTAGACCCCAGGCCATGAACATCACCACCTGGAACATCAACTCCATCCGACGGAGGCTCGAGCGGGTGCTCGAATGGGTCGACGAGCACGAGCCCGACGTGCTCTGCTTCCAGGAGCTCAAGTGCCAGGACGGCGAATTCCCGGCCGAGGCCTTCACCTCGCGCGGTTACCAGGTCTCGACCTTCGGGCAGAAGACCTACAATGGCGTAGCCATCGTCTCGCGGGTACCCCACGTGGACGTGGTGACGGATTTTCCGATCCCCGGTGATGGTCAGGCGCGTGGGATCGCCTGCTCGCTCCTCGGGGTCGGAGGGGCGCCTGCACTCCGGCTGGTGAACCTGTACGTGGTGAACGGCGGGGAGCTCGCCAGCGACAAGTACAGCTACAAGCTGCGGTGGCTGGAGGCGCTGGTCGCCTGGGTGAAGGCCGAGAAGGAGCGCTGCGGGCTGCCGATGGTCGTGTGCGGCGACTTCAACATCGCGCCGGGCGATCTGGACGTGTACGACCCAAAGAAGTGGCACGAGCAGGTGTTGTGCACAACGCCCGAGCGGGACCACCTGCGCGCGCTGCTTGCGCTCGGGTTCGTGGACAGCTGGCGCCAATTGCACCCGGAGGAGCGGACCTACTCATGGTTCGACTATCGGGGTGGGGGCTTCGACCGCAACGAGGGCCTGCGGATCGACCATCACCTCGTCTCGGACGTGAAGCCGATCGAGGTGGTCATCGATCACGACGCACGCGCGCGCACCGAGTCGAGCGACCACGCGCCGGTCACGTTGTTCATCTCGGGGTAAGCGGCGACCCCGGATTGTCACATCGGAGAAGGCGATGTCTCCCGCTGCTTGGGATACGTGCCTGGAATGCACGTCATCGCCGTAGTGAACCTGAAGGGCGGGTGTGGCAAGACGACGGTCTCGACCCACCTCGCGGCGCGGTTTGCGCGACTCGGGCACCGCCCGCTGCTCGTGGACCTCGACAAGCAGAAAAGTGCTGTGCACTGGGTGGGTCGCCGCCAGAGCGTGCTCCCGACGATCGACGCGATCGCGATGGACGCCGACGAGATGGACATCCCGCGGGGGCACCCGTTCGTCATCGTGGACGTGCCGGCGGGCTTGAAGAAGCGCCTGCTCGAAGACATCCTCCGGGCCGCGGACGCGATCATCGTACCGGTGCTGCCGGGCGCGTTCGACGAGGCGGCCACCGAGAAGTTCCTGACGACGGTCTCGGCGTTCAAGGAGGTGCAGAAGGGTCGCCTTTCGATCGCGGTCGTCGGGAACCGGGTGCGTCGCGACACGCCCGCGGACAGGCGGCTCGATGTGTTCCTGGAGGCCCTGACCTTCCCGGCGGTGGCGAAGCTGGCCGACTCGCAGTTCTACGTGTCTGCGGCAGAGAATGGCGTCACGCTGTTCGACCAGCCGGTGGGGCGGGTCAAGAAGGCGCTCGAGGAGTGGAGGCCGCTCCTCGCCTGGGTGGACCAGGGCGTGGCGTAGCGCTCAGTACTGTGCGGTGAGCGTGATCGCGGTGATCGTCGCGTGGTCCCCGGCGGGCTCCACCTGCGCGAGCTCCACTTTGCCCGCACTGACGGAGACCACGACGAGGCCTTGATCCGCGAGCATGGAGCCTGGCGAGACGACGATCTCCTCCCCCGAGGGCAGGCCGAGCACGGCACGCGGGGGCTGCGCCTGCGGGATCGTGCTCACGAGACGAACAGGCCAACGCGTCGTCGGCGGGAGGCCGACAGCCGGCGCGGCGGGGACAGGAGCAGCCGGAGGTGCGGCGACGGGTGCGTCACCCGGGAGGGCGTCCACGTCCACGCCAGCGGCGGTGGCGATGGCGACGGTGCCCTTGGCCATGTCTTCGCTGCTGAGCTTGATCGGCACGGGCTCGGCGAAGACGTCCTCGGCGGGGGCCGGGGCCGGCTCGGGGGGCGCCAGCTTGACCGGAACGAACGGATTCTCGCCCGGAGTCGTCGGGGAGCAGGCTGCGAACAGCAGTGCGAGGACCAGCATTCGGGCAGGCTATCAGATCGGCGCCTCGTGTGCGTTGGGCCGCGTGAGTTCCAACCTCACCAGCGAGATCGCAGCATCGGTCAAACGCTTGAGCTCCTGGGGGCTCTGGAGCGCCTTCACCTGCCGGAGGATGAACCGCGGCCGGAAATAGAACCTCCGGTGGCAGAGCTTCAGTGCGTCCAGCAGCTCCTCCCGGGAGAGGTGTTCCTCCCAGCAGACCGGCACTTTTATGCCACACAGCGGGTCGCGCATCAGCTTGTCCCAGCAGTCCGCCGGGTACAGCCCCAGCTTCGCTCCATGTTCGAAGGACTCGGTGCCCGGGTAGGGCGTGTAGATCGCAAAGGCCGCGTAGTCTGCGTCCAACTTGAGCATCTCGTCGAGGTTGGCCTCGATGTCGGCCTTCGTCTTTTCCAGCGGCCCGCCGATCATGATGTAGGCGATGGACCGCACGCCCTCCTCGCGGCACCAGCGAAAAACCCTGTGACAATCGTCTGTATCGCAGTGCTTGTCGTGCTGCTCCAGGCTGTCGTTGTGCATCGTCTCCACGCCGAAGTGGATCTTCGTGGCGCCAGCCTCCTTGCACCTGCGGATCTGTTCCCGCGTCGTGCCGGCGATCGTGGTCTTGTAGCCCCAGTTGAATTTCAGTCCGCGGCGCTCGATCCCATCGCAGAACTTCATCGCCCACTGGCTGTTGGGCGTGAAGAGATCGTCCACGAAGAACACCTCGGTGATGCCCAGCGAGACGCAGTGCTCCATCTCGTCGAGGATGTTGTCGATGTCGCGGATGCGGTACTGCTTCTTGTAGGTGAAGCAGAACGGGCAGGAGTGCGGGCAGCCCTTCGACGTGATCGCCGTGGTGACGAGAGGCTGCTTGGAGCCGGGGACCCAGTAGTCGCGAAAGCGGGTGCGGGACCGGTCGGGCCAGATCTGCCAGTCCAGGTTTTTCGGCTCCCGTCGCGCGGTGTTCTTCGTGATCTGCCCGGACTTCCGGTCCTTGAGCCACAGCCCCGGGATGTGCTCCAGCGATTTTCCGTCGTCGAGCGCCTTCGTCATCTCCACGATCGCGTCGTCGCCGTCGCCCACGCAGATGCTGTCTACGCCCGAAAGGCCGATCGCGTAATCGGGGAACATGATGGGATGCGGGCCGCCGAGCGAGATGTGCGCGTTCGGGTTGATCTTCCGTACCGCGTTGATGGCAAGCTGCACGTCCGGCAGGGAGTGCGTGTAGGTGGAGATGCCCACGAAATCGAGGTCGTAGCGGCGCAGTCCGGCCTCGAACTCCGGGTGGTCCATGTCGTCGACGATGGCGTCGTAGACCTCGGCGCGGTGCGAGGTGCGTTTTTCGATGCTCGCCTGCAGGTACATCAGCGCCAGCGGCGGGAAGCAGTAGACGCCGTAGCTCATGCTCTCGGCGATCCCGGCCCAGACGCGCCGCTTCTCTGGGGGGTTGATGAGCGTGACCGCCATGTGGACCTCGGGGTGCAGCGTAGCATCGCCGGGCGTGTGCGGGGGTGCCGCGGGCTACGGGCTCCGCTGGCGGTCAGGTGAGCTGGTATCCGGCGCTGAGGCCGACCTCGGCGGCGTACTCGGCTGCCCCGCGCAGGGGACGCCACGACGGCCGGAGCGCCAGCACGCGGATGGCGCCGGTGCCGCAAGCGATGACGATGCCGCGGTCGACCTCGACGATCGTGCCGGGTGAGAAGGAGGCGTCGGCATCGGGGGCGATCTCGGCGGCCTCGATCGCCACGGGGGTGTCGCCCACGTGGGTGCGGGCGCCGCCGTAGGGCCCGCACAGGGCGCGGATCCGGGCAAGGATCTCGAGGGCACCCTGTTGCCAGATGATCTGCGCCTCGGACATCCGGAAACGGCCGGGCGCGAACGGCGGGTGCGGCGGGGGAACGCCGCCGTCCGCCCCGGCGTCCGGCGGGTCCCAGCCGGCGGCCAGGGCCTCGATGCCGCGCAGGGTGGCCCGGTCCCGGAGGCGCGCGCCGTCGTCGTCGTCCAGGATCTGCATCTCGGCTCTGGACCAGAGGGCGTCACCATCTCCGTAGACCATGCTCCAGCCCCGGATCCCGAGCCCGCGGGGCAGGAGCGCGCGGCAGAAGTCCGGCGTCACGCCGCCGGGCCCGACGAGCCGCACTCCGCAGCCCGGCCGCCGAGCGTCCGGGTCCAGATCGAGGACCACGTCTGCGGGCTTGCGCCCGACAGCGACGCCGAGCTCTCTGCACAGGCCCCGCACCGGCGCAAACCAGGGGCGGGCCTCGTCTTCCTCACCCACGTCCACGGCCACCACGCGCACACCGGCGCGCTCCAGGAACCAGGGCAGCGCCACGCGGGTGAGCGTCGTGCTGCCGACGAGCTGAACGGTCTTCATGGGCTGGAGGTATTGCGTCCGCGCGCGGGGTACCCCCCCGGACGGGCCAGTATGATACCCTCGCGCGGCCTCCCGGAGCCAGCTTGTCGGACCACGTCCCCCCCGAAAAACAGCCCCAGTTCTTCGGTCACCCTGTCGGCCTCTACATCCTGTTCTTCACTGAGATGTGGGAGCGGTTCTCCTACTACGGCATGCGCGGGCTCTTGAAGGCCTACATGGTCTACTACCTGTGCAGCACCGCCGGGCTCAAGCTCTACCCGTCCGACAGCGCGGAGGTCCCGAAGGAGCTCCCCAGCAACCCGTTCCACTTCCTCGGCTACGATCTGCTGGCAAAGTTGCCGAGCGGCCTCATCGCGCACAGTTCGGTGCAGGACTTCGCATCCAGCATGTACGGCGGCTACACGGCCCTCGTCTACGCCACGCCGTTCTTCGGCGGCATCATCGCCGACCGTTGGATCGGCCAGCGCAAGTCCGTCTACATCGGCGGCATCGTGATGGCGATCGGGCACTTCGTGATGGCGTCCCAGCAGTTGTTCCTGGTGGCGCTCGGGCTGCTCATCATCGGTAACGGGTTCTTCAAGCCGAACATCTCCACCCAGGTGGGTGATCTGTACGCCCCGGGAGATTCCCGTCGAGACGGCGCGTTCACGATCTTCTACATGGGGATCAACCTCGGCGCGTTCATCTGCAACCTCGTGTGTGGCACGCTCGCCGTCGAGTACGGGTGGGACTGGGGCTTCGGCGCTGCGGGCGTCGGCCTGTGCATCGGCCTCGTGATGTACGCCTTCGGAGGCAGGTACCTCGCGCCCGAGAAGCCGCGGGCCGAGAAGGCCGCGACCAATGCGGCGTCCGGCCCGCTCACCCGTGAGGACTGGGTCAAGGTCATCGCGTTGGTCGCGCTGTGCGGCCTCAACATCTCGTTCTGGGCCGTGTACGAGCAGCAGGGCAACACCATGCAGACGTGGGCGGACACGCAGACGAACTGGCCGGTGATCCTCGGGTTCGCCATCCCGCCGAACTGGTTCCAGTCGTTCAATCCGTTCATGATCTTCATGATGGCCCCGCTGCTCGACATCTTCTGGCGGTGGCAGAACCAGCGCGGCACCGAGCCCAGCTCGGTCGGCAAGATGGCGATCGGCTCCACCGTGCTCGGGCTCTCGTTCGTGGTCATGGCGTACGGCGCGTTCCTGGTCGGCGACGGCAAGGGCAGCGTGTTCTGGCCGTTCTTCTGCACGCTGGTGCTCACCGTTGGCGAGCTCTACCTCTCGCCGATCGGCCTCTCGCTGGTGACGAAGGTCTCGCCTCCCCGCATCGTGAGCATGATGATGGGCATGTGGCTGGCGTCCAGCTTCTTCGGGAACTTCCTCTCCGGCTACATCGGCACGTTCTACGACGACATGACGAAGACCATGTTCTTCCTCATGCTCTGCGCGATCGGGGTGACGACCGGGGCGCTGATGTTCGCGTTCAACAAGCCGCTCAAGCGGGCGTTGGGCGAGCACGCGATCTAGGGTGCGTGGCGGCCTCGCTCGGCGGGGCCGCAACTTCGCCGGGGGCGGTGGGACGGCCGACGGTCATCGCGTCAGTTCGTGCACCCACCCCAACATCGCGGCCGATTGGCCCCGCATGGACGAGGGCAAGAGGGTCGGCGGACTCCAGGTGTCCCTTCCGTTCAGCCGCACGTCCGGTACACCGGCGGCTCGCGCTGCATCGACCATCTCGAGCGCCAACGTGGTGTCCGCTCCGTGCACGTGGTCCCAGCGTCCCTGCGCCCGCCAGTACGGCACGGTCAGACGAGCCACGCTCCGGACCGGCTCACGCTCCGTCCAGAACGCATCGTCCTCGGGTCTGGACTCCAGGTTCAGGCGGCTCGCGACGAACCAGCGCCGGCTCGGCGGCCCCTCCCAGTCGATCAGCCCGCGCACCGGAACGCCAGCGCTCGCTGCAGCCAGGCCCAGCACCAGCCCGAAGCTGATCGTCAGGATCACCACGCGATCCGGGTCCACAGCCGGGTGCTGAACCAGCACACGCATGGCCGCCGCCGCCTCGGCCTGGTGCAGCGGACCGTTCCGATCCTCCCTACCGGGCGCGCCCTCCCGGCCGGAGGGGGACCAGCACATCGCCGCAAAGCCCGCCCGCGCAAGTCGCTGGCATCCGAGCACGACCGAGAGCCCCTCGCCTCCGTCGAGCCCGTCGAGGCCGCCCGGGCAGAGCAGCACAGCCGGCGATGGCCCGGGCCTCCCGTTCGCGTGCAGGTGGATGCGCGCGGGGAGCGGGTAGCCGGCGGGGGAGCGCAGGGTGACCGGCTCGACGCGGGTGGGGTTCAAACCGCGGGCCATCGCCTCCTCCGCCCGAAAGCGCAGGCGGGCTGCGGACAGGGCGCTCCAGGTCGCCCGGGTCGTGAGCGAGGTCACCCTATGCAGGCGCCTTCACGTTGGCGGCAAGCTCCCGGGTGGCGCGCGTCAACGCGATCTCCAGCTCCCGCACCAGCTTGAGCTGCCACCGGTCGAACGGCTCGGTCACCGCCACCCACAACGACGCCCGCTCCGGCGCCAGGGCCAGCTCCGCGATCAGCACGGTCTCGGCCGCCTGGCAGGCAGCCTGGAGCGCGCTTCCGTGCGCGAGCATCGCGCGGCGTGCGCCCTCGGGGTCGGAACATTCGGCCAGGACCGGCTCGAGGTAGGCCACCCCTTTCGCCCACCCCTCCATGGCGGCGGGCCCCAGCCCGTCCACGAGGGTGAGCAGGGCCTTGCTGGCGGCGCTGATCTGGCCCGACGCCACCCCCCGGTCGAAGCCGAGCTTCATGGCTGCGGGGGTCTTCTTGTGCAGGTCCTGGAACGGCGTGAGCGTGGGCACCAACGCGTCGCTGTACCGCTCGATCAGCACCTTCTCCCCGGGCTTGCCGTGCAGCGTGCGGCCGAGCTCCGCCGCCCCGACCTCCCAGCTCTGCACGACGGCGGCGCCGATCTTCTGGCCGTAGTTGTCGACCTGCTCCACGAGCTCGTTCCACTCCTCCTGGTACGAACCGGGGAACCCGGCCCCGATGGTGGGTTGGGTCCGGGAACGGAGCAGGCGGTTCTTGAGGCGGGAGTAGAGACCCATGACGGGCTCTAGCCCGGCGGCTGCGCACGGGAAAGAGATACGTTTGCGAGCATGCCTACCGATCCTCCCCAACGCCCCTCTGCCGCCCCAGCAGGCACGCCGACTTCCGCAGAGGGCTTTGCGCGGCCGAAACCCCTGGCCCTCAACCGTCCCAGGCCCGAGGCGGTGCCGTCTCGCCCTCCAGAGGTCGAGCCCCTGCCGCGCTCGAACATCCCGCTCACGCCGCGGCACGCGCCGACTCCGCGCGCTGCGTTCGGAGCCGAGGAGTCCTCGGGCCCCGCCATCACCGTCTCGCTCGCCGGGGGGGGGCTCGCCCCGAGCCCTTCGCCGTCCGCGGGGCTGATGAGCATGCCGACGATGTCCCGGTTTCAGCCGCGCGAGCCCCGTACCTGGGAGGAGACGGGCACCGATCCACTGCTCATCGAGCAGATCGTCCTTCGTTACCTGTTGGTGGTCGGGAGTGAGTCGGGGCGCAACATCGCGACGGACATCTGCATCACGACCCCGCTCATCAAGGAGCTGCTCGACTACCTCAAGCAGCAGAAGATGGTCCAGCACCGCACGTCGACGAACGTGGGCGATTTCGTCTACGATCTGACCGATCTGGGCCGTGCGCGTGCACAGGACTACAAGCGTGTGTGCGCCTACGTGGGACCAGCTCCCGTGCCGTTCGAGCAGTACCTGCAGAGCGTGAAGGAGCAGTCTCCGAGCCATCGGGATCTCACACCCGCGGACCTCGACACCGCGTTCGAGGACCTGCTCATCAACAGGAAGCTGCTGGCGCGAATCGGGCCGGCGATCACGTCCGGCCGGGCGCTGTTCCTGCACGGCGCGCCGGGCAACGGCAAGACCAGCATCGCCGAGCGGCTCACCCGCTGCTTCGGGGACACCATCTGGATCCCGCACACGCTCCTGATCGACGGCCACCTGGTGAAGGTCTACGATCCTGCCACGCACAACCAGGTCGAGAGCGATTTCAAGCCGCTCACGGCCGCCGAGCGCCTCGATCGCCGCTGGATCAAGATCGAGCGTCCCACGGTGGTCGCGGGGGGTGAGCTCACGCTTGAGATGCTGGAGATCCAGCTCGACCCGCTCACCAACATCTGTGAGGCTCCGCTGCAGCTCAAGGCCAACTGCGGCACGCTGGTGATCGATGACTTCGGGCGACAGCGCACGCCGCCGCAGATCCTGCTGAACCGGTGGATCTTTCCGCTCGAGAAGCGGCTCGATTTCCTGAAGTTGCCGGATGGCCGCAAGATCACGGCTCCGTTCGATCCCATCCTCGTTTTCTCGACGAACCTCGAGCCCCGGCAGCTCGTGGACGAGGCGTTCCTCAGGCGCATCCCGTACAAGGTGGAGGTCGTGGATCCCGAGCCCGACGAGTTCTGCCAGCTCGTGGAGATGATGGCGCCGCAGCTCGGCGTCCAGCTCCCGGCGGGGGCGGCGGAGGATCTCGTCTTCCGGCACTATCACCAAGCCAACCGCCCGATGCGGTTCTGCCAGCCCCGGGACCTGCTCCAACAGATCGCCAACCAGGCGCGCTTCGAGCGCACCCCTGCGCTGGCCACCCCCGAGGCCTGGGACATGGCTGTCGCGAACTACTTCGGGACGATCTGACCATGCTCGTCCCGCTGCTCGGTCTGGTCGCCGCTGCGAGCGCCCAGTCGCCGACGTCGGGCTGGGGCGCGCCGAAGGGGCTGGACCTCCAGTCTCCGCTCACCAACTGTGATCAGGCGCGCGCCGCCGGCAACGCGGAGCCGATCTGCGGGTGGAAGATGTTCAGCGATGTGGGGACGGTCGGCAGCCTGGTGGTCGGCGGGGGCGCGGCGGGTGCGTACACGCTGTTCAACCCGACGGGAGGGGGCCGGTACGAGCCGGCCGCCGCGTGGGTGAGCGGGCTCGCCGTTGCCCTCGGCGCGGCGCAGATCGTCAAGATGGAGGCGGGGAGGCCCCGGCCCTACACCTGGAACCAGGGGTACCAGCCGTCGGGCTCGAGCTGTCGAAGCCTGCACGGTGCGGACCGCGACGACTGCTGGTCGTTCTTCTCGGGGCACACGGAGCTCACCGCGTTCAACCTGTTCTACGCGGCATCTGCCGTCGACATGTACTCTGGCCCGGCCCGGAGCCCCGTCGCTGTCGGGCTCGGCTACGGGGTGGCAGTCCTCGGCACCGCGCTGGTCGGCACCGCACGGGTCGAGGCCGGACAACACTATTGGAGCGACGTGGCGGTCGGCGCCGTGGTGGGCGCTGGCCTGGGCCTCGCCTCGCCCCGGGTGACCCGCGTGATCGCCGGGCGGTTCGAGGAGCCGATCGAGATGCAGGTCTCTCCGGTGGCCTTCCGGGTGTCCGGGGAGTGGTGACCACGCGGGGGGGCAGCCTCCCGAGGCGGACGCCGCCCGCGCCGCTCCCAGGGGGCGACGCCGGTCACACCGGGTTCGCGGCCCGGATCCGTCCCAGCTCTCTCGCCACGGTCTCGGCCGTGTGCGCCAGTTGCTGGTGACTGTGCAGGCTGGACAGGAAGAACCGGAGCCGCGAGGCGTTGTCTGCCACCGCTGGGTAGAGGATCGGCTGCACGTTGATCCCGGCCTTCTTGAGCGCATCGGAGAGCAGCAGCGCGTGAAAGGAGTTCCCGACGATGACCGGGATGACCGCGCTCTCCCCAGCGGCTGGCCCGTTGTCGAGTCCGTGCTTCTGGCACTCGGCGTAGAAGTACGCGGCGTTCTGCTGCAGTTTCGTGACGGTGTGGGGCTCCTGCTCCATCAGCTCCAGCGCAGCGATCGCGGCCGCAGTGTTGGCAGGGGTCAGGCCCGCCGAGAAGATGAAGCCTGGCGCCGTGTACTTCAGCAGCTGGATCAGCACCCCGGAGCCGGCGATGTAGCCGCCGCAGGAGGACAGGGTCTTCGACAAGGTCCCCATCCAGATGTCGACGTCTCCGCCCGGCAGGCCGAAGTGCTCACGCACACCCAGGCCGTGCTTGCCGACCACGCCGAAACTGTGGGCCTCGTCAACCATCAGGAAGGCCTTGTGCTGCTTCTTGAGTGCGACGTACGCCGGAAGATCACAGACGTCGCCGTCCATCGAGTACACGCCCTCGACGATGATGCAGACCTTTTCGTAGTGGGGGCGAAGCTGTGCCAGCATCCGGCCCAGCGCGACGCTGTCGTCATGCGGGAACGGCCTGCGCGTGGCTCCCGAGAGCTTCATGCCCTGGAACACCGAGTCGTGGATCAGCTCGTCGTGAAGGATGAGGTCCTTCGCGCCGAAAAGGTGGCCTATGGTCGTGACGTTGGTGGCGTGCCCGGCGGTGAAGACCAGTGCCGCCTCGACGTCCAGCGCCCGGGCGAGGCGGGCCTCGAGCTCGGCGTGGATCGGCCGCTCGCCGCTCGCCACTCGCGAAGCGCTCACGCTCGTGCCGTAGCGATGCACGGCCTCACCTACGCGTTTCTCGACGTACGGGTGGCCTGAGAACCCGAGGTAGTTGTACCCGGAGAAGTGGATGAGCTCGCGCCCGCCGATGACCACTGTGTCGCGGGCGCAGCCCTCGATGGTCTTGAAGTAGGGGTTGTCGATGCCCAGCATCAGCGCGGCCTGCAGGCGCTGGTCGAGATCCTCGTACTCCGGGAACTTCCCGAAGTTCCAGAACTTCTCGGGGACCGGCGGGGCTTCGGGTACCGCGGCTTCCACCTGCCGCAGCTCGGCCTCGACGCCCTCGCCATACCCGACGACGGCACCGTTGTCGTCGAGGAGCCAGACGTCGCCGCGGAACCTGTCCGCCTCTGCGTCGCGGAACACCCCGATGACTCCGAGCGTGCCGTCGGCCGAGACCACCTGGGTGATCGGACGCTGTGTCCAGCGGGCGACGCGCACCGGAAACCCGGCGCGTCCCTTCTTCTGCACGGCCCAGACGGCCGCGAGCTGGAATGCGGAGTCGACGGCGAGCGGGGAGAACGTCCATGCCAGCTTCCAGCTCGCGGCATTGCCGATGCGCACGCGGCCGCGGACGTGGCTCTCGCCGATGCCGTCGATGGAGCAGATCCCCTGCAGCAGCGGGCCGTGGAAGGTGTGGTCGCGGTAGAACGTCGCGATGTCCCAGGCCGACGGGGACTCCCCGGCGGCCGCCGGCGTTGGCGCCTCCGGGGTCGCTGCCGCGGGGCGCAGCGTTGCCTTCCAGGCGGTGCGGTTGCCCACGAGCACCGTGTAGGTGGACCCCTCGACCCGGTGCCGCACGGTGACAGGCTTGTCCACCGTGACACCGTCGAACAGCGTGAGGTCGACGACCTCGCTCGGGCCCAGGAGCGCGGAGCCGAGCCCGACGGCCTCATCCGCGATCACGGCCATCGGGACCGTGGGCTTGCCGTAGAGCGCGTGGTCGGCGAGCCAGGGCATGTCCGGCGTGAGCTGCTCGCTCACCTCCACGACACGTTGCTGCTCGGGCAGGTCGAGACCCATGACAACGTCGCCTTCGGCGTTCAATGCCGCAAGGAACGCCTCGGCGCCGCGGTCGCGGTCCACGAACCACACGCCGCTCTCCCGCATCTCCCGCTTCATGGCCTGCGGGATGGTCGCGACCATGTCGCTCCCGTCCCACGGACCCCAGATCTGGACCCCGCCTGCAACGCCGCTTTCCCGGATGACGGCGGACATGGCCGCATTGGCAGCGGCGTACTCGGTCTGGTACGCGTTTCCAAAGAAGCTGGCGTAGCTCCCGATCGCCGTCACCCGTCGCAATCCGGGCAAGGCGCGTAGCAGATTTCGCAGCGCGTCGACCTTCACCGCCCAGGCGCGGGCAGCGATCGCGGGCTCCACCGTCCCCATCAGGCCGTCCGCGAGCGTTCCAGCTGCGTGGACGAGTCGGGTCGGGTGGAGATTTTTTACAACCGCGAGACCGGGCTCGGTCGTGAGGTCGGCCTGCACGTAGCGCGCGCGGGCGCCCAGCTCGGCGAGCGCCTCACCCGCGTCGGGCCGGGAGCCGAGCAGGATCACCTCGTCCGCACCCGCGGCGAGGAGCGCGCGGGCCAGCACCCGGCCGAGCCAGCCCGTCCCGCCGGTGAGCAGCACGCGCTCGCCACGCAGGGCGCCAGGCTCGGTCGGCGGCACAGACTGCGGGGACAGCGCGGGGACGCGCCGCTCGCCTTGATCGTAGAGCACCTCGGGATCCCGCTCGGCGAGGCAGGCCTCACGCTCTGCGTCGGCCATCGAGCCGTGAACCGCCTGCACCTTGTGCTGGGGCCATTCCCGCGCGAGCGCCTTCACGAACCCGATGGTGGCGAGCGTTCCGGCCGATTCGCCGGTCACGCGCGCGACGAAACTACATGGCTTCAACGAGCGTAGATCGGAGATGGCGGGCTGGTCGAGCACGCGCGCGGAGGCGACCTGCCGGCCCGTCGGGGGGGCCGGGACGGCGTGGATACCGAACAGCTGCATCGGGCGGGACGGGTCCGAGAGCGCGATCTCCTGCTCGCCGGTGGAGCGTTCCACGTGGGAGACCAGGTCCTGCACCGTGGGGTTCTTCGCGAACAACGCCCGCGGAATGCCGCCGAACCCGGGAAAGTCCTCGGTCAGCTTCTGCGCGAGCTCGGCGACCATCAAGGAGTCGAAGCCGAGATCGTCCAGGAGCCGCTGGTCGGACTTGAGCGCATCGGCGGGGAACGCCGAGACCTTGGCGACGACACGCAACACGCGGGCGCGGACGTCGTCATCGGTGGGCGGGAGATCACCGACCGGTGCGGATACGGGCGCGACCGCAACCTGTGCGCCCGAGCTTCCGGCCAGCTGCACGAGGTGCGCCTGCGTCTGCACGCCCCAGTACTCCTGGGTGAGCAGCGGCACGGGGGGCAGCATCGCGAGGCCCTGGCCAAACGCCGAGAGGTCGACGCCATGGCCGTGCGCCGCGCACAGCGCGAGCACCCGGACCAGCCCGAGGCCGTTGTCGGTGTCGCCCGGGTGCGTCGCGGGCATCTCCGCCGCGACAGACACGATGCTCTCGCCGTGGCTGAGCACGCCGCGGGCGAACGCAGTGAGCGTGGCGCCACCGCTGAGCTGCACGAAGATCCGCGCGCCGTCGCACTGACCGAGGCCGCGTACGTACTCGACGGGGCTCACGGCATGCTTGCGGAAGATGGCGCGCACAGCGCTCGCGTCGGTGGCGGGCCGCTCGGCGATGCAGCTCGCCATGCGGATCGTAGGAGCGTGGAAAGCGACGTCGTCGAGCCCGGAATCGACGTCCCGCTGCACGCTCTCCAGCATCGGTGAATGGAAGGCGTGCGAGACCGGGATGCGGCGGGCCTTGATGTCGGCGGCCGTGAGGGTGGCGACAGCGGCCTCAACGCCCGGCGTGGGGCCGGAGATCACGTGCTGGCGGGGGTGATTGCGGTTCGCGATCACCACGTCGGGCGGAAGGTGGGGGGTGATCTCCTCGGCGGCGGCCATCACGGCGGCCATGGCCCCGTGGTCGCCCGCCAACGCGCTCATCGCTGCACCGCGCCGGGCCACGAACCGGAGTGTGTCCACGACGTCTGCACCCCCGGAGAGCGCGGCCGCCGTGAACTCGCCGAGCGAGTGCCCGAGGACCACGGCGGGCTCCACGCCGAGCGTGCGCAGCACGCGGGCGACAGCGACGCCGATGGTGAACATCACCGGCTGGGCGATCGCCGTGTCGGTGAGCGCTTCCTCGGTTGCGTCGGGGCCGTACAGGTAGGAGAGCAACGGGCGCGGGGTGATGTCGCGCACGGCCTCCTCCATCTCGGCCAGGGTCGCAGCGAACTCGGGCAGGACGAGCCAGTCGCGGAGCAGGCCGACCTTCTGCATGCCCTGCCCCGGGCACAGGAAGGCCACGGGCTGGGCGTTTCCGGTGCCGATGACCGTGTCGCGGTCGACGTTTCCGTGCAGCGTCGGGTCCGCCTCGAGCGCCCGCGCGGCGTTCCCGAGCCGGGTGGACAGCTGGTCGAGGCTGCTGGCGACGACCGCGCACCGGATCGTGCGACGGCGGCGCGCGAGGTTGAGCGTGTGCACCGCGGCTGCGAATGCGCCGGGCTGATCCTGGGTGTCGGCGAGGGTCGCGGCCAGCTCGCGCATGTAGGCGACCAGCAGCGCCGGGGTCTCGGCGCTGACCACGACGAGCTGCGGCATCGTGGCGGGGAACCCCTCGTTCCCTGCGGCTGGCTGTGACGTGTCCGATCCGTGTCCAAGCGCTCGGGGAGCGGCCTCGGCCATCGCGCGCACGGGAAACAGCCGCGTGGGACGACCCTCGGGGGCCTGGCGCAGCACGATGTGGCCGTTGGTGCCGCCGAAGCCGAAGCTGGACACCGTGGCGTGGCGCGGCGTGGCGGAGTGCCAGGGGCGCGCCGTGCGATCGAGGGCGAAAACGCCGTCGTCCAGCCCATGATCGGGGTGCGGCTCCGACCAGTTGGCGATCGGCGGCACAGTGTGGTGGTGCACCGACAGGGTGGCCTTGATGAGCCCGGCGATACCGGCGGCGCTCATCGTGTGTCCGATGTTGGCCTTCGCGGAGCCGAGGTTGACCGGCCCCACCGTGCGGCCCTTGAGCACGCTCCGCAGCGCCGAGAGCTCGGTGCGGTCCCCGACGTTCGTGCCGGTGCCGTGAGCCTCGATGTAGCCGATGCTGTCCGCAGTCACGCCGGCGTCGTCCCACGCGGTGCCCATCACCTCGACCTGGCCGTCCGGGCGGGGGCTCATCGGCCCGTCGCCCTTCCCGTCGTTGTTGCAGCTCGAACCTGCGATGACGGCGTAGATCCTGTCGTTGTCCCCGATCGCGTCCTCCAGGCGCTTGAGCATCACCATGCCCACGCCCTCACCCTGCACGAAGCCGTCGGCCCGCGCGTCGAACGGGCGGCACACACCCGATGCGCTGATGGCCCCGATCCGGGAGAACGCGATCAGGTTCTCGGGCGAGAGGTTCAGGTACACGCCACCGGCCACGGCGGCGTCGATCTGTCCGTCACGCAGCCAGGTGCAGGCGTCGTGGAGCGCCACCATCGCGCTCGCGCAGGCGGCATCGAGCGTGTAGGCCGGCCCGCCGAAATCCAGTTCCTGCGCCACGCAGGCCGCCACCATGTTGGCCAGCAGCCCGGCCGCCGAGAACGCGCGCGTCGGCACGACGCGGTTCACGGTCTGGGCGATCGCGTTGAGCACCGCGGGGTCCTGGGTGCCGGTGCCCAGCTCTCCTGCGGCCATCAGCCCCGCAACCGCTCGGGAGACCAGGAGCGTCCGGTATTCGGTGCCGGTCACCCCGACGAAGGTGCCGATCCGGCGCTTGTCGAGCGTGCGCAGGGGCTTTGCGCCCGCCACGGCCCGGGCGTCGGCGCTCGGGCCGTACCCCGCGTCGAGCACGGCGTTCCAGGCCGCCTCCAGCGTGATGCGCTGCTGCGGGTCCATGACCTCGATCCGGCGCGGCGGGATGCCGAACTCGAGCGCCGCGAATTGCCGTATCCCATCGATGAACGCGCCATTTGGCGCGTAGTACCGGTCCGACGCGCGGTGGTTCTCCGAGTAGAACGCCGCATGGTCCCAGCGGTCACGCGGGGGCTGCTTGAAGGCGTGGCGCCCTTCCCGGAGCAATTGCCAGTATCGGGACAGGTTGGGCGCGTCGGGAAAGCGGCACGCCATGCCGATAATCGCGATGGGACGGGAGGGTTTCATGCGGTGTGCTCCTCGCCGCGGGAGCGCTGCGCAGCCCGCTGGCGGGTGATGTGCCCCCAAAGGGGCTGGGTGCCGGGCGCGTGCGCCGAGGGGGCGGGCTAGCCCGGGCGGGACTTTTCTACGAGCGCGATGAGGTCGCCGAACGTGTTGATGCGGACCATCACCTCGTCGCTGAACTGCACCTGCAGCTCCTCCTCGAGGTACCCCACCATCTCCATGGTCGCAACGGAGTCCATCCCGAGCTCCCGGATCTCCTGGGTGGGCTTCACGGTCGCGAGCTTCGAGGCCTTGGAGGGGTCCACTTCGAGGATGGCGGCTTTGATGAGGTCGATAGCTTGCATTTCATGTCCTTTTCGTGGGCTGGCGCCGTTGGAGCGTGGGGGTCAGGCCGCCGCTAACCCGAACTGACGGTACTCATCGCCCGGCGGGGCGGTGGTCGAAGTGCGTTGCCGTGTGGCAAATCGGCGTTCCACGCTCCCATCTGGACCGGGCGCGGGGGGAGCGATCTGCCCGGATTACTTGGCGCTGAGCGCGCCGTCGCGCATTTCCGTCGCGGCAGGGGCGCTCGGGGTGCGGTTGCCGAACAGGCTGTGGGAGACGCGTCCGATGATGCCTCGCGCGACGTGCCGGGCAACGGTGAGCTTCTCCCCGCTGCTCCCGAGGGTGCGGTCGCCCTGGGTGGCGAGCTCGCCGGAGAGGAACATCTCGCGCGTCTTGCGGCGTTGCAGCTTTCCGGAGCTGGTCTTGGGCAGTTGGCCTGCCCGGAGCGTCACCACCTCGCTCACCTTGAGCGAGAGCTGGTCGGCGACCGCGCGCGTGACGCGCTCTACGACATCGGCCGCATCGGTCTTCACCTCGCAGACGACCACGAGCTCCTCGCTCGCCCGGCCGGGGCGCGAGAACGCCACCACGTTGCCGCGCCGCACGCCGTCGAGCTCGGCGACGACCCATTCGATCGTCTGGGGGTGGTGGTTGCGGCCGTTGAGGATGATGAGATCCTTGCAGCGGCCGGTGATGTAGACCTCGCCGTCCTGCAGGAAGCCGAGGTCACCCGTGCGCAGCCAACCATCCCGGAAGCACGACGCCGTGGCGTCGGGGTTCTTGTAGTAGCCAGCGGTGACGGACGGTCCGCGGAACACGATCTCGCCCTCTCGCCCCTCGCCGAGCAGCACGCCATCCGTGTCGATGATGCCCAGGGCATGCTGTGCGAACGCCTTGCCGCAGCTCACGAAGGAGAGCACGACGGCATCATCCTTCGGGGCGGTGACCGCCCCCTCGGCGCGGAACGCGTCGGCGTCCACGTTCAGGACCTTGAGCTCGGTGAGGGGCTTGCGGAAGCTCATGGCGAGGGTGGCTTCTGCCATGCCGTACGCGGGCATGATGGCGCCGCTGGGAAGTCCACACGGAGCGAGGGCCTCGACGAACTCGGCCATGACCTGCGCGTTGATCGGCTCCGCGCCGCAGCCCAGCATCCGGACGCGGGACAGGTCCCAGGTCGCGATCTCCTTCTGGCTGGCGCGCTTTCCGGCCAGCGCGTAGGCGAAGTTCGGCCCGAACGAGAGCGTCGCCTTGTAGTCGTGCATCACCTGCATCCACACGTTGGGTCGCTTCACGAACGCCATCGTGGGGATGAAGACGATGTCCACCGCCGCGATCAGCGGGGTGATGACAAAGCCGATGAGACCCATGTCGTGGTAGAGCGGGAGCCAGGAGACGCCGACGTCCTGGCCGGGACGCAAGCTCATGCCCTCGGACGAGATGGCGAAGCAGTTCGCCATGAGCGACGCCTGCGTGACCATGACGCCCTTGGGTGCCGACGTGGAGCCCGAGGTGAACTGCAGGAAGGCCAGGTCGTTGGCCGTGATCACGGGGAGTGATGCAGTGCTCGGCGCGACGTCGTCGAGCTTGTCGACGGTGAGCAGGTCGCGGAGGGTCTTGACCTTCGGCATGACCTGCCAGAGCACGTTGGAGAGCTGCTTGTCGGTGAGGAGCAGGCTCGCACCGGCCACCTGCATGATGCCCACGGCGCTGTCGGCCCAGGAGTCGAGCTTGCCGAAGGAGAGCGGCGGGAACATCGGAACGGGGACGAGGCCGGCGATGAGGCAGGCGTAGAAGGTGACCGTGAAGTCCTCAGGGCTCGCGAGCACCATCGCGACCCGTTCGCCGCGCTGATAGCCACGCGCCATCAGGAGCCGCGCACGCGCCTCCGAGGCTGCCCACAGTTGCTTGTAGCTGTAGCGCGTGGGCTTGAGCGCATTGTCGAGGAACGTATAGCCATACTGCTCGTAGACCGCGTTGCGCTTGAGGGCCTCGACGATCGTGGCGGGGCAGTACGAGGGGTCGAAAGTGGGATCGAAAGAGTTGGAAACCTGCGACATCGACGGCTCCTGTTTGGGGCAGACACGACGGGTGCCGCACCGGGATGTCCACAGGTAGCACAGGTGTCCGGTCTGGCCAAGTGCCGATTTACACTAATCTTTAGTCAGTCGGGTCAGTTTTGCGGGACCGACTGACCGGTCAGTTCCATTGCATGAATGAGACTTCAGTCTTGGCGACCGCGTAGAATGTCACACATCAGTGCGTACTCTGTTACGCACCAGGGCGATTTTCCGGACTGCGGTGGGTGACCGCGTAATGCGTTACGCACGGGCCATGAGCGCATTCACCGGCATCGAGGTAACGGTCCAATCATCCCACGTGGACATGTTTGGGCATGTCAATCACACCTGCTATCTGGAGTTCATGGAGTGGTGCCGGTTCAGCTGGGCCGAGCACTACGGGTTCCCCATCCCCGAGATGATCCAGCACGCGCGCATCGCGCCAGCGATCCTGCGGGTCCAGATCCAGTTCCGGCGCGAGTGCCGGCACGGCGACAAGCTGCGGGTCACCGCAGCACCGCTGTCGGCACGTCGCGATATCGGACGGATCCGGCAGGAGATCTGGCGGAAGACGTCCGAGGGCAAGGATGAGCTCGTTTGCGACGCGGAGCTCACCTTCGTGATGATGAACCTCGACACCCGGAGCGCGACCACCCTGCCCCCGGAGTTCGTGGCGCTCCTCCCGCCCCCCGAAACCACGCGTGCGTCCACGGGAGAGGAGCCGGCGCCGTGAAGCGGAGGCAATTGTTCGAGTTCGAGGACCAGCCCTGGTTCCCGGATCTGCTTCGGCAGCACATGACGAACTACCTGATCGCGTTCCACAGGCTGCTCGGAACGGAAGATCTGCTGTTCCCCCTCCTGGACCGTGCGCTTCGGGAGTCCCACGCCGACGCGATCGTGGACCTGTGCTCGGGGGCCGGCGGACCCTTGCCCGCGGTGGCCCACCGTCTGCTCGCGACGGGGCTGCTCACCCGCGTGACGCTGACCGACAAGTTTCCGAACCGGTCGGCGATGGCGTCGATCAACGCCGGGAATGGCCCGGTGGCGTACCGGGAGGAGCCCGTGGATGCGGGCGCCGTGCCCGGCGATCTCGTCGGGTTGCGGACCATGATCGGCAGTTTTCACCACATGCCCGTCGATGTCGCACGCCGGATCCTGAACGACGCATTCGTGAGCCGTCGTGCGCTCTGCGTCTTCGAGATCAGCGACAACGCAGGTCCCGGCTTCCTTTGGTGGCTGCCTCTGCCCTTCGGGTTCCTGATGACCTATGTCGTCACCCTGTTCGTCCGCCCGTTGTCCTTCGGGCAACTCGCGCTGACCTATCTGGTGCCCGTGCTGCCGCCGTTGATCGCATGGGATGGGACCGCCTCGAACGCCCGCACCTACACGCCCGACGACCTCCGGGAGCTCACGGGGGATCTCGTTGCCCCGGACTACATGTGGGAGATCGGGGTCACCCGCAAGAAGGGGTACCCCGGGGGCGCCTGCTACGTGTTGGGGCTGCCGAAGGCAGCTCCCTGAATCACCCGATCCCGACCGCGTCGCGCACCCTCGCCATGACGCCCTCGGCGATGGCCCGCGCCTTTGCGGTCGAGCCGTCGAGGATCCCGTCGAGGTAGTCGGGGTTGGAGATCAGCCGTTGGTATTCGGCCTGGACGGGGGTGAGCTCGGCGACCACCGCGTCTGCCACCTCGGCCTTCAGATAGCCGTAGCCTCGGCCCTCGTAGCGGGCTGCGATCCCCGCGACGGGCTCGCCCCCGATCGCCGAGAGGATCCCCATGAGGTTGAGGATGCCGGGGCTCGCCTTCTCGGGGTCGTACTCGCAGCCGGCATCGGTGACCGCCTTCATGATGGCCTTGCGTGCGCGGCCCAGATCCTGGTCGATGCTGATCGCGTGGTTCGGCCGGATCTCGGCGATCGACTTCGACATCTTCACCGTCGGCTCGTCAAGTCCCATCACCCGCGCGCCCGCCGGGGGTACGGACAGCACGGGCACCTTGAGGGTCTCGCCGAACAGGTGGTTGAAGCGCGTCGCGACGTCCCGGGCAAGCTCGATGTGCTGCTTCTGGTCCTCGCCCACGGGGACCACGTCGCTGTCGTAGAGGAGGATGTCCGCTGCCTGCAGCACGGGGTAGTCCAGCAGCCCCGCTCCGACCGTCTCACGGCCTTCGGCCTTGGACTTGAACTGGGTCATCCGGTCCAGCCAGCCGAGGGGCGTCACGCAGTTCAGCACCCAGCAGAGCTCGCTGTGCTGGCGCACGTGGGACTGGATGAAGATGCTCGACACGGCGGGATCGATGCCGCTGGCGAGGAAGGCTGCAACGACGCCGCGGCAATTGGCGCGCAGCTTCGCGGGTTCGATGACCTCGGGGATCGTCAGAGCGTGGAGGTCGACCACGCAGAACACGTTCTCGCGGGCGTGCTGGTGCTGCACCCAGGGCCGGATGGCGCCGAGGTAGTTGCCGAGGTGCAGGCGACCTGTGGGTTGGACGCCGGAGAACGCGCGAGGGAGGGCCATGGCGCACGGGTATCCGGAATTCGGGGTCGCGGCCGGGTCCGATAGCTGCAGTCCGTCGACGGCGTCACACTCGTCGGGCACTTCCGGGCGTCACTTGTAGTCCTTCACGTCCAGGCCGAACTCCTTCATGCGGGTGTAGAGCGTGCGGCGGGTGATCCCCGCCATCTCGGCGGTCTCGATCAGCTTCCCGTGGTTGCGGGCCAGCAACTTGTGCAGGTACGCCCGTTCGATCTGCGTGACGTACCGCTGGGTGAGCTGTGGCAGCGGGATGGTGTCGTCGATGTAGAGGCCCGTCGGACTCGCGGCGTCCTGCGAGTTGGCGAGCTCCCGAGGCATGAGATCGACGGTGAGCGCGGCGCCGTTGCAGAGGATGACCCAGCGCTCGCACATCGCCCGTAGCTGGCGCACGTTGCCGGGCCAGCGGTAGGCGACGATGCGGTCGAGCGACTCCGGGGTGACGGACGGGATCGGCAACTCGTACTCCTCGGCGGCGTCCTGGAGGAAGTGATGCAGCAGCAGGGGGATGTCCTCGACCCTGTCGCGCAGCGGCGGGAGGAATACCGGGAACACGTTGAGCCGGTAGTAGAGGTCCTCGCGGAACCGCCCATCCTTGGTGGCGACCTCCAGCGCGACGTTGGTCGCGGCGATGATGCGCACGTCGACCTTCACGGACTCGGTGCCACCCACCCGGCGGAACGTCATGTCCTCGAGCACCCGCAGGAGGTTGACCTGCACCGAGAGCGAGGTCTCGCCCAGCTCGTCGAGGAACAGGGAGCCGCCGTCGGCCATCTCGAACACGCCTTGTCGGCGCCCCAGCGCGCCGGTGAAGCTGCCCTTCTCGTGGCCGAAGAGCTCACTCTCCAGCAAGGTCTCAGTGAATGCGCCGCAGTTCACCCCGATCAGCGGCTTCTCGCGCCGCCGCGACCGCTCGTGGATCGCCCTGGCCACGAGCTCCTTGCCGGTGCCGGTCTCCCCCCGGATCAGCACCGTCGCGTCGGTGCCGGCGACGGACCGGACGGCGTCGAACACCCGGGTCATCTTCGGCGACTGCGAGAGGAGCTGGGTGAACCCGTAGCGGTCCTTCGCGGTCGCGCGCGCGCTCGCCAACTGCCGGGCGGCCCGGACCTCCTGCAGGGCACGCACCACCTTCTGGGAGAGCAGCCCGGGCGAGATGGGACGCCCGATGTAGTCCGCGGCGCCAGCCCGCAGCGCCTGCACTGCGCCCTCCACCGTGGCTGTGCCGGCGAGCGCGATGACCGGGAGCGTCCGGTTCTTGGACCGCAGCGCCTCGACCATGCGCAGGCCGGGCAGATCCACGGTGTCGAGGGCCGCGACGACCACGTCCGGCTGCACCTGCTGGGCGAGGGCCAGCCCCTCTTGTGCGTTGGCGCAGTGCAGCACCGCGCGGCCATCGAGCTGCAGCGCAACCCGGGCGATGCGCCCGGCGGGATCGCTCGGATCGATCACCAGGATGGTCTCGCGTTCGGCCATGCAGCCGCCCTATCCCGCGTAGGCGTCGCCAAGAGAGTAGACTGCGCGGATGGCGAAGATGACCAGGATTCTCGGCGGCTTGACCGTTCTCGGCGGTGGGGCGGTGCTTGTGGCGCTCGTCGGCCTCGGCTGGGCCACCATGCGTGTCGTCAACCTCAGGAACACGCAGGCCTATTCGGTGTCGGTGGAATTCCTGAAGAAGAGCCCTGCCGTTCGCGCGCAGGTGGGCGACGACGCGCAGATCAACCCGCTGGTGTGGGGCGACGTCGATTCCCGACTCGACGGTACGGGCACAGCGAGGCTGTACCACGTGATCACCTCGTCGAAGGGCGCGCGGATCGTGACCGTCGAGCTCGTGAAGAAGGACGACATGTGGGCGGCGAAGGGGGCCTCGGGCGACAACGACGGGAAGGCGTTCACCGTGGATGCCGGACCGCCGACCGCGCAGATGCCGCACGACCCCGCCAAGTCCATCGAGGCGGTGGCGCGAGGGGACGAGGACTATGCAAAGTCGGACTATGTCGCGGCGATGGCCGAGTATGAGCAGGCCGTCTCGCTGGACCCCAACAACCCGGCGGCCTGGCTCGGGCGTGGAAAGGCGAACGGCCGACGTGGCGAGGCCGAGCGCGCGGTGGCGGATCTCGAGCAGGCTGTGGAGCTGGCACCCGGGAGCGCCGACGCCTGGGAGGCACTCTCCTGGGCACGGTTGCACTCGGGGCGGGACAAGCAGGCGCTGGAGGCGCTCAACAAGCTGCTGGAGCTGCGTCCGGGCGATGCCCGGGCCCTGGGGATGCGGGCGGATGCCAACTCCAAGCTCGGTGACATGCCCGCGGCGAAGGCGGATGCGGACCTCGCGTGCCGGGGGGGAGACTCATTTGCCTGCAACCTGCAACAGCGACTGAGGTAGCGGCTCACCCGCGCGCCCACAGCTCCCAGGGCGCACCCTCCCGTTCTCGCCGCTCCCGCAAGGTCATGCCCCAGCGGATCGCCGCCCGCCGTCCGTGTTCGGACACGGTGTCTGCGACGAGGACAGGGATGCCCTCGACCTCGCGGTGCAGGGCCTGCATCAGGGAGCGGGCGGTGGGGCTCCCCACGAGAGCCGGGATGACGCTGTAGTTGTACAGGTAGGCCGCGCTCGTCGGGAGGTGCGAGATGGGCACCACCGCTGGCCAGGGCGAGGACAGCAGCCCAGGCGCGATCGGATGCCATGCCGCGTACCCGACCGGGTGCCAGACACCGCCGAATTCACCCAGGTACAGGCGTACACCCTGCGGAAAGCCTGCGCACAGGTACAGGAGCTTCGCCCAGGAGACCTGCAGTGGGCGCGGGTAGCAGGCGAGGTCGGCGGCGTAGACCAGGGCCGCCCGGTCGAGCGCAGCGGAGGTCGTCAGGGGTTCGAGGCCCACAACGCGGAACGCGGTGAACCCGGGGGCCGCCAGTGTCCGCTCGGCTGCGAGACGCGCTTCGATCATCCCGGACGTCCGGCCAGCAGGTGACACTCAGCGGCGCAATCTTGGGGAAATGTGACGCGTATGGTCATGTGGAGGGGGACGGTGCGGGACTTGCAGTGTCCCATGGTCGATTGATGGCGGTGAACTCGCATTGGCATATATATTGCTCTGGTATCCCTCCTTGGAGCATGCTCACATGCGCCGCGCCTCCCCTGGCTTCTCCCTCGTCGAGCTGATGATCGTGGTCGCGATCACCGGCATCCTCGCGGCGATCGCGGTGCCGAACTACATCGAAATGCAGCTGAAGGCCAGGCGGACGGAGATCCCCATCACCATCGACGGCATCCGGACGTGTGAGGCAGCGTATGTGGCGAGCTTCGACGTGTATCAGTCGGTGCCGGTCGCACCCAGGTCCGACGCCGAGCTGAACAAATCGTTGTACACATGGGTGGGGACGACCGCCTGGAACGACCTCGGCTACTTCCCCAGCGGGCCGCTCCGAGGAAACTACCAGGTCGACGCTGTGGAAGGCGACTACACTCTGGTCGGCCACGGGGACATGGATGACGACGACACCCTGGTCGTGTACACCGCCACGTCGAGCGCGGAGGCTGCCATCACCTCCGCGTCCGTGACCTACTACTGACCCACGGCGCGGCACCGCACGGCGCTCGCCGGGCTCAGAACATCAGGTGGTACGCGAAGTACAGCTTGTCGTGCAGGATGTCGAGCAGTGCGACCGCAACGGCGAACCCCGCGGCTGCGAGGGACTCGCCTGCGATGAGCCCGGAAGCCACGGGGACGATGTAGGTGTCCGCAGACTGCTTGTTGCGGGCTTCCCAGCGGCTGGCGATGAGCGCACCGATGAAGAACGAGAGGGAGTTCTGGAAGGTGACCACGAAGGCAAGCCCGAGCCCCATCGAGCTCGGCAGGAAGCTTCGCGCCTTCGGATACGCCTTCTCGATCAACGGCAGGGCGGTGCCCACCAGCGCGCCGATCACGATGGCGTAGCGGGCGCTCGTCGGGATGACCTTGAGCCCGATGGACAGGGCCTGCGCAACGGCGAACCACATGTTCGTGGCGGGAGGGTTGAACGCCTGCAGCGCCGCCTGGTTGGGCACGAGCAGGTACCAGGCGGGGATGACCGCGAGCGTGCCGAAGAACACACCGACGAACTGTGCGATGAACTGCTGACGCGGGTTCGCCCCGAGCAGGTAGCCGCTCTTCAGGTCGGTCAGGAGATCGGCCGAGGAGCCTGCGGCGCCCGCGGTGATGCCCGCGGTCATCAGGTTGACCGTCACGTTTCCGGGCGAGAGGATCGCGTAGGTGAGCTGCGTGACCTTCCCCATCGCGCCGATCGGGGTGGTGTCCGTCTCGCCAGTCGCCCGGGCGGCCACGAGGGAGAGGGCAAAGCTCATCGCCACCGAGAACACGCCGAGCAACGGCGAGATCTTGAACGAGAACCAGCACACCGCCACCAGCCCGATGGTGATGGGCACGAGCCCGTAGACCATCCACATGTTCGGCACCTCGATGTCCGAGTTGTCGACGGTGCCCTCTCCGGCCTCCGCCTTCTTGCCGAAGGACGTGAACGCGCTGACGATGGTCCTCCAGCCGAGACCGAAGCTGGTGAGCCCGGAGGTCACGAGGATCGACGTGCCGAGCCACAGGCTCCAGCGGGTGACCTTGATCGAGATCGGCTCGCCGTCGGCCCCGAGGGAGACCTCCATCTCGCCCATGAACGTCTTGCAGTTGTGCAGATCCACGCAGGCCGGGCTGATGTCGACCCAGTTCGGCATGTGCAGCACGAGCGGGGTGAGCACGAACCAGTTGAGGATGGCGGCGAGCAGCATCGTCAAGCACACCCGCATGCCCATGATCATGCCAGCGGCGGTCATCAGCATGCTGGGCTCGAACGCCACGCCGCACGCGCTCAGCGTCGCCAGCTTGGACGTCGGCCCGATCGCGAGCGAGCCGCCGAAGGGGATGGTGTCGGGGATGACAGCGAACGACCGCAGCACTCCCCACAGTCCGCCGACCACGAGCGCGTCGATGAGCGCACGCGCCTTCTTCACCGCCTCCTCGCCCTCGGCATACAGGCTGCGCAGCGTGGCGGCCGCGGCGATACCGGACGGGAAGGGAAGCTGGTCGACGTTGATCATCTGGCGCTTCATCGGGATGGCCAGGAACACACCCAGCAGCGCCACGAAGAACACCCAGCCGGTGGTGGCCACCCAGCCGAGTCGCTCGTTGTCGCCCGTGATGAGCAGCATCGCGCCCGCGGCCGTCGCGAGCGTGCCACCCGTCGAGTAGCCGGCAGCGGACGCTGTCGAGGCCATGCAGTTGTTCTCGAGCATGGTCATCCGGTTCTTCACGAGGCCGAGGCTCATGAAGCTCGACCAGATGCTGTAGGACAGCACCGAGGCGGTGATCGCCACTCCGAACGCCCAACCCAGCTTGAGCGTGGTGTACAGGTTCGAGAACGCCATCAGCATGCCGATGAGGCCGCCCATCATCACCGCGCGGCTGGTGAGCTGCGGGACGTCCTTCCCCTGGTAGTAGTACTTCCGCCACGCCGCCTCGCGCTCTGCGGGCGGGAAGGTGGCGAGATCGGGGAGGCCCTCGGGGGGCTCGAATGCAGGCTGCTCGGAGTCAGGGACGGGAGTGGACATGCACGCTCGGGGAAAGCCGCGGGAATATACAGCAGTGGCGCCCCGGAAGTCCCCGCCGGGGGGCCGCCACCAGCTCAGCTGCTGGCGGAAGAGTAGCTCCGAAGCGCACGTTTCCACGCCCAGCGCGAGAACAGCATCGAGCCGCCACCCACCGCCACGGCTTGTGCGATGAGCGCGCCGTCCAGGCGGTCGAGCAGCGCCATCGCCGGCCAGCTGGTGGCCAGCGCCACGGGAACGGCGACCGTGAGGAAGATGCGCGCGACCCCGCGGTAGACGTCCACGGGCCATCGTCCGGCGTCGGTGACCGCCCCGAGCAGGTAGCGGAGGTTGTCGACCCGGACGAACCAGAACGAGAGGCAGATCACAAGGAGCCAGAGGCTGTACATCGCCATCAGGCCGGCAACCAGCATCGTCCCGCAGGCGAGGAGCGCCAGGGGGCCCGGCATCCCGGTGCCGTGCAGCCCCCAGGCGATGACCACCACGGCCGAGAGGGCGTCCCAGATCTTCGCCGGGGCGATCCGCATCAGGGAGGAGGCGAGCTGTGCATCGACGGGCTTCACGAGCAGGTAGTCCATCTGACCCTGCCGGATGCCCTCCACCACGGCCCCCAGGTTGGGCTCCACCAACCCGCCCATCACAGCGCTGGTCAGGAGGAAGAACCCGGTCACCAGCAGGCTCTGGTCCCACGTCCAGCCCGCGACGGTCGACGACTTGCCGAACACCACCGCGAGCGGCAGCAGGATCGCGACGACGTTTCCGCTCCCGACCAGGAACTCCACGAGGAAGCCCTCGCGGTACTGCAGCGCGTTCATGAGCGCCACACGCGCGAGCGCCAGCAGCACCTCCCGCAGCCTCGGCTCGGGACGGGGGTCGGGCGCCGAGCGCGTCATGCGCCCACCGCGCCATAGCGTCGTACGCCGCGTGTCCAGGCCGCTTGCAGCCCGAACGTCAGGAGGAGGACCCACCCGATCTGCGCCCCGACCTCCCAGGGTCCGGCCCGCCCGAGCAGCACGTCCACCGGGACGCCCAGGCTCGCGTAGAATGGCAGCCAGCGCGCCAGGGCGGCCACCCAGGAGGGGAGGAGGGCCATCGGCACGATGTAGCCGGAGAAGAACGACCACAACGCGAAGTGCACGGAGTAGATGCCCATCGCCTGCTCGAACCAGAACGCGAGCGCTCCGAACAGTGCCTGCACCAGCCAGGCCACCGCGAACGCGAGCACGACGCTCACCATGAACAATGCGACGCGCCACATCTGGGGGACGAAGAGGATCTCGGGACGCCAGGCGAGGAACCCGGCGCACACTGGCACGAGGACGAACAGGCGCCAGGGGATGGCGGCGATGGTCTCGAACAGGTTGTAGACCAGCGGGTTCACGGGCTTGAGCAGCTGCGGCGAGAGGGAGCCGCTGCGCACGGCGTAGTTGAGCTCCCAGATGATCCACGCTCCCGTGAGCTGGCGCACGACCATGGTGACGGCGAAGTACCTCGCGAAGTCGACCTGGCCGAAGCCCTCGAGCGGCCCGCCCGCGGCCGCGGCGTCCCAGAGCGCGAGCATGACCAGCGGCAGGGTGGCGGAGAGGATCCAGATCACCATCTCGGCGCGGTAGGCCACGATTCCGGCGACCGCGACCCGCCAGAGCGTGGGGAGCGCGCGCCACAGGATCCCGAGGCTCGTCTGGGCCTCCGCCACGTCAGGTCGCCTCACGAAAGTAGCGCGCCATCACCTCTTCGAGCGGCGGGCTCTCCACCGAGACCTCCACCATGGGCCAGCGGGCGAGCACGCGGGAGAGCAGCTGGTTCGTCCCTTCGGGGGAGAGGCTCGCCACCATGTCGCCCTCCACGCGCTGGAACCCGAGCTCGCCAAGCTCCGAAGGTCCGCCCTTCACCACGATCCGCCGTTCGGGGGCCACCCTCTCCGCGAGCGACGTGAGCTTCCCGTCGTACCTCAAGCTGCCCCGGTCGATGATCAGCAGCCGCGGCGTGAGCGCGGCGATGTCCTGCATGTAGTGGCTGGTGAGGATCACGGTGGCGCCGGTGTCGTGATTGTAGTCGTGGATGAACTTCCTGACTTGAACCTGCATCTCCACGTCGAGCCCGATCGTCGGCTCGTCGAGGAACAGGACGGACGGCTCGTGCAGGAGTGCGGCCACAAGCTCGCACTTCATGCGTTCGCCGAGCGACAGGTTCCGAACGGGCTTTTCCAGCACAGCCTCGATCCGGAGCATGGTCACCAGGCTGTCGAGCGTCCGTGCGTATCGGACGGGATCCACGCCGTACATCGCGCGGTTGAGCGCAAACGACTCCCGGGGTGGCAGGTCCCAGAGCAGTTGTTGTTTCTGACCCATGACCAGCGTGATGCTGGAGAGGAAGGCGACTACGCGATCCTGGGGGGTGAACCCTGCGACCGTCACCCTCCCCGACGTGGGGTGCAGGAGGCCGGAGAGCATCTTCAGCGTGGTCGTCTTGCCCGCGCCATTGGGGCCCAGAAAGCCGACGCGCTCGCCGCTGTCGATCTGGAACGAGATGTCCCGCACGGCTTCGACGTCCTTGTACTCGCGGCTCCACAAGGACCGGATCGAGCCCCCAAGGCCCTCGCCCTTCACGGGCACACGGTAGGTCTTCGTCAACCCAGAGACTTCGATGATGGGCATGTCGCGCGCTCCTATCGCGGGCCGACGGTGCAAATCGGTGCCTGCGTGAATTGCACTTCCGGCTATAGGGGGGGCGTGCATCGCTGGGATTCCGACCTGCTCGTACGCTTCGTCCGGTACCTGCCGGGAGCCCTGGCCGAGGTTCGGACCGGTGCGGCGCTCCGAGCGGACTCCACCGAGATGGCCGACGCCATCGTGGTCCTCGGGTGCCGGCTCCTGCCCGGTGGCGAGCCCTCGGGATCACTGCGGGCGCGTGCCGAGGCGGGGGCCGCGTTGTTTCACCGGGGCGTGGCTCCGGTGATCGTGACGACAGGCTCCTCCCACGAGCAACCCCCGGGTGAAGCGGTGGTCGCAGCGCGGATCCTGCGTGAACGGGGCGTGCCCCCGGACGCCATCCGGATGGAGGAGAAATCAAGGAATACAGATGGTAACTTTGCATACAGCGTGAGCCTCTGCCCGGGGCCCCGCATCTACGTCGTCACGGAGCCCTTCCACATTGCCCGCTCGCTGCGGATCGCGCGGGTCTACGGCTTCGATCCGATCCCCTTTCCCGTGGTCTCGCCCGCGTGGACCCGGCCATGGGATCGCACACGCCTCACTGCCCGGGATGCTGTCTCCCTGGCCTGGTGGCGGGGGGATCGCGAGCGGTAGGGCCGCAGTGGACGGCGCCGCAAGCGGCGGTTTCTTGATAGGCGCGGCCACCCTTTGGAGTCCGCCGTGTCTGTAGACCTTGTCATCCCGTCGATGGGTGAGTCCGTCAAGACCGCGATCGTCGCGAAGTGGCTCAAGAAGCCGGGCGACACTGTGCGCGTGGACGAGGGCGTCGCGACCATCGACAGCGACAAGGCGACCGCCGAGCTACCGTCGCCGGTGAGCGGGGTGATCGAGGCGCTGCTCGTGGCGGAAGGCGACGAGGTCGCCATCGGGCAGCCCATCGCCCGGATCGCCGAAGGCCCTGTCGTTGCCAGCGCGGCGCCGACGGCGACAGCCGCGGCGGCAGGACCCGCAGGGCCCGCCGTGCGCCAGGCCTTGCGCGACGCCGGGGTGGAGGCCACCACCGTACACGGCAGCGGAAAGGGGGGGCGCATCACCCGGTCCGATGTACAGGCGCCGCCCCCGGCTCCGGCCGCTCCCCCGACCGCCGCGCCGGGCAGCGCGGCTCCTGCGGCTCCTGCGGCTCCCGCGGCTCCCGCGGCTCCCGCGGCTCCCGCGGCCAGGGCCGTCGCCGCCGCACCGCTGCTCACGGGGGACGAGCCCGTCGAGATCGTGCCGATGTCGAACCTGCGGCGCCGCATCGCCGAGCGCCTGATCGAGGCCCAGAACACGGCGGCCATCCTCACGACCTTCAACGAGGTGGACATGAGCGCCGTCATGGCGCTGCGGGAGCGCTACCAGGATCGGTTTGCGAAGAAGTACGGCATCAAGATCGGGTTCATGAGCTTCTTCGTGAAGGCCGCGATCGAGGCGTTGAAGGCGTTCCCGTCGGCGAACGCGGAGATTCGTGGAACGAACATCGTGTACAAGCACTACTTCCACGTGGGCGTGGCGGTGTCCGGGCCGCGCGGACTGGTCGTGCCGGTGGTCCGGCATGCGGACAGGCTCTCGTTCGCCGAGACCGAGCAGGCGGTCGCGGCGTACGGGCAGAAAGCGCGGGACGGCTCGCTCACGGTCGACGATCTCCAGGGCGGCACCTTCACCATCTCCAACGGCGGGATCTTCGGTTCGATGATGTCCACGCCCATCCTGAATTCGCCCCAGGTCGCGATCCTCGGGATGCACGCCATCACCAAGCGGGCGGTCGTGGTCGACGACCAGATCGTCATCCGACCCATGATGTACCTCGCGCTCTCGTACGACCACCGCCTGCTGGACGGGCGCGAAGCCGTGCAGACCCTGGTGCGCATCAAGGAGTGCGTCGAGAACCCCGAACGCATCCTGCTGGAGGTGTGATGCTGCCACTCCTCCTGCTTGCCTGCGATACCGTCTCCTCGAGCTCGAAGGGTGGCGACAGCGGGGGCGACAGCTGTGCGGCCCACTGTGGCGACTCGGTGGACAGTGGCCAGCCCCCGGAGCGGTACCACCCCGAGGGGTACGAGGACTCCTCCGTGCATGGTCACGCTGCGAAGTACCAGGAGGAGCGCTGCACCGACTGTCACGGCGACGACCTCGGCGGCGGCACCTCCGGCGTGAGCTGCGACGAGTGCCATGACGACGGGTGGCGCACCGGGTGCACGTTCTGCCACGGGGGCTCCGACAACACGACGGGTGCCCCGGCGGAGGGCATCGACGACGTCGATGCGGACACGACCTTCGGCGCCCACTCCGCGCACGTCACGGAGGGAATCCACGCGCCGTTCGACTGCGTCCAGTGCCACACCCGGCCAGCGGACGTGTTGTCGTCGGGGCACTTCATGGTGGGGGACGACACGCCCGGGGTGGCCGAGGTGAACTTCGGGGCGGGGCTGAGCGCAGCGGCTTCGTGGTCAGGGTCGGGCTGCACGAACCTGTACTGTCACGGAAACGGCAACGGTACGCTCGGCTCCGTCACCGTGGGGGACGCCGTGCCCTGCGGCACGTGCCATGCGGTGGAAGCGAGCTGGTGGACCGGTGGGTGGCTGCTGCTCGGCGGCCAGCACATCAAACACCTGTGGGCGGGCTACCTGTGTGCGGATTGTCATGGGGACACGGTGGCCGCGGGAGACACGATCGTCGACCCGTCTCGTCACGTGAACGGCACCCTGGACGTGGCGCTGCCTTCAGGGATGACGTGGAGCAGCGGAACCTGCAGCGGCGAGTGCCACGGCGAGACCCACAGCAACCGCACCTGGTAGCTCCGGCTCTTCAGTCCTTCGCGGGCTCGGCGCTGTTCTTGTAGTCCACCTTCACACACTCGGGGTGCCAGTTCTTGCCGTCCGGGCGCGAGACGCAGTCCCATGCCTTTCCGTCGTCGTCGAGCTGGATCCAGTGTGCGTCCGGCACGGGATCCATCGGCTGGATGTGGACGACGGCGGCTGTGCAACCGAGAAGGCTGGCGAGAAGGAGGGAGATCATGGGCACGGCTAGTAACGTCCGGGCCGAAGGGTCGCCCGCGTCGACGGGGTCAGGCGCACTCCTCCAGCAGCTTGCGGTAGCTCCCGAGCCGAGTCTCGTCGCAGCAGTCCTCCGCGAGGCACCCGTCCTCGCCGTC
The DNA here is from genome assembly GCA_903875225.1 of uncultured Pseudomonadota bacterium. GTDB lineage: Bacteria > Myxococcota_A > UBA796 > UBA796 > SXON01 > CAIUMM01. Next base: position 5,950 of record CAIQVJ010000060.1, on the reverse strand, counting down.
GTGGACGCAGTCCGCGTACTTGCAGCGCAGGTCGACGAGCTCGGGGAACAGGGTTCGCAGCTCCTCCTTGAGGACGAAGCCGACGCCGTACTCGCGCACACCCGGGAGGTCCACGACGATGCCGTCGCCGTCGGGTAGCTGGAACGCGCAGGCTCCCGTGGTCGTGTGTCGACCCCGGCCCCATTCGTCCACCGACCCGACCTCACGCTTGGCGTTGGGGACCAGCGCGCGAAGCAGCGAGCTTTTTCCCACACCGGAGTGGCCAGCGAGCACCGTGGTCCTGCCCGAGAGGGAATCGCGGAATTCATCGAGGTTCTTCGCCTGGAGTGCTGACAGGAGGTAGACGGGGACATGAAGGTGTTCGTAGAGCGCCAGACGCTCGAGCACCTCTTCGGGCATCCCGGTATCGCACTTGTTGAGCACGATCGCGGGCTTCATTCCGGCTGCCGCAGCGGCGACGAGCATGCGGTCCACCAGCCCGGGCCGGAACGGCGGGTCCTGGCTCGCGCACACGATGGCCAGCACGTCCGCGTTCGCGCACACCACGCGCACGCCGCTGTTCCCGCTTCGTCGCAGTTCGGTCCGGCGCGGCAGGAACCCGCCGACGACGGCAGTTTCCCCCTCGTCCTCGATCCACACCCTGTCGCCTGCCACGACCTCCGCGCGCACCCTCAGACGCGCCTCCTTGCACCCGCGCAGGGCCGCCTCCGCGGGGTCGAGGCGAACCCTCACCCACCTCCCGACCATCTCCACCACCGTGGCCGTGGCCTCTCGCGCGGGTCTCGCACGTGCTTTCGCTGCGCGCGCGCGCCCCGCCGAAAAGGGCTCGAAGCCCTCGTTGTCATCATCGTCTGCATCAACCATGGGCGGGCCTTAACGAATGACAAGTCCGGGCGACGGGGTTACCGCCCCGGCCCCTAAAGAGTCGTTCCCATGAGCCGTGCAGAAATCGCAATTCAGGAAGGCCGTTGCCTCCTCGCCTTCGGAGCCCGCGCGCTCGCGGACGTCGAGACGCTCGGTGAGCTGCGCCATCGCAGCGCCGTACCCGCCGTCGTTCTCTCCGGCGAGCTCCGCAGCCCAGCCGTGGCGATCACCCCCGAAATTGCCGCCCACGCGCTTCGTGAGGGTGGGTTGATCGTGCTTTTCGAGCCCGATGCGTCCGACGCCCCGGGGATGAACGCGCTCGCCGAGCTCGTCATGAACGTGGCCCAGAAGCCGCGGCTGCTCGTCGTGGCCCGTGCGTTCAACCCGTTCGCGCTGCCGACCGCGCTTCGACTGCTCAAGATGGAGCAGGAGAAGAAGAGCGGGAAGGACTTCCTGAAGGGCCTGCCCGTCGCCGCCGTGGTGGCCGCGCCCGCGGCGAAGGCCGCCGCGAAGCCCGAGGAGCCGAAGAAGAAGGCGGGTGGCGCGCCCCGCATCCAGTTTGTCGGGCGTGAGGCCGAGCTGGCGACGATGGCGGGCTTCCTCGAGCATGGCGGGCCCGTGGTGGTCTCCGGGCCGCACGGCATCGGAAAGCGCTGGCTCGTCGAGAAGGCGCTCTCCCTCGCCACGAACCTCAAGCGCCTGCCGGACTTCTCCGTGGGCTGGGGGTCGGAGGCGGACGCACTGTTCGCGCGCATCGCCCTGCTCGGTACCGAGGCAGGCGACGACCGGCTCGCCGACGCGTTGAGGCATCCCGAGGCCCGCCCGGTGCCCGTGGAGCTCGTACGGCTGGCGATCGCTGTGCTCGGCAACGAGAAGCTCGCCGACCGCGTGTTGGTGATCGACCGACTGGAGCACGCGCTGCGCCGGGATGGCACGTTCCACCGCGAGGGCCGGCTCGAGCTCCTGCTCCGTGCGCTGCTCACGAGCACCTACGCGGTGCACGTCGTGTTGACGTCCACCATCCGTCCGCGGTTCTATCGCGAGGGCGAAGGGCGGGATCTCTCGGTCCTCGAGCTCGGCGGGCTTCATGGCCGCGAGCTGCACGAGATCTTCGAGGCCTACCGCGTGGAGGATTTCCCCCGCGAGAACTTCGGCACCATCCAGGAGCGCATCCACGGGCATCCGCTCGCTGCCCGCTTGTTCGCGGTCGCCGTGCGGGATCCGGAGACCCGCGCGGATCTCGTGGAGAACCACAAGTTCATGGCGATGGAGAGCATCGCGGCACCGGACGTGCTGCGTCGCCGGATCGAGCGCGCGCTCAAGGGCCTGACCGAGGCCCAGCGCGTGGCGCTGGTGGTGCTCGCGCATTTCCACCTCCCGATCCGCACGTCGGACTTCGATGGCGTCCACGTGGATCGCCAGGCCCGGCTCGACCTGCTCGCGAGCGGCCTGCTCGATCAGCGCGAACTGAACGGCGAGAAGGTCTACTCCGTTCACCCGTTGGTGCGTGATGCGCTCGACGTGCGCGAGGACTACGCGCTGCTCGAGTACCTGGGGGAGGAGACGCTCAAGGCCGCCGCCAAGCTGGACGACAAGAGCCAGGAGAAGCTCGCGCTGGCCCAGGAGGGCAATCGCCTGCTGTTTGCATCGAGGAAGGTGCGAAACCGGTGGAAGCTGCCGTTTCCGGACAACGACCCGGCGCTGGAGTCCATCCGCGGCCTCATCCGCTCCAAGGCTGCCCGACCGGATCTGGCCGAGCAGCGTATCAACGAGGCGCTCGCGATGGACCCGGCCAATCCGGAGCTGTTGCTGATGCGGGCGGAGCTGCTGATCGCGATGAACGCCGGCGCGGACAAGATTACGCCGGTGTTCGCCGAAGCCGAGAAGCACCCGACCCCCGAGGTGTTCCACCAGGAGGCCAACTGGAACGAGAAGGCCAAGTCCGGACGTTCCAAGGCCATCGCCACGCTCGAACGGGCCGCGGCTGCCTTCCCCGAGAGCGGTCGCATCCGTCGTCGGCTCGCCGGGATCCTGCTCGACCAGCACAAGCTGGACGACGCGATCGCGGCGCTGAAGGAGGCGCAGGCGCTCGAGCCGATGATGCCCGACAGCTACGGGCTGCTCGGCGAGGTGTACCTGATCCGCGGGGCCTACGATCTCGCCGAGGAAGCGCTGGCGGAGGCCCGCCGGCTCGATCCGGACAACGGGCTCCATCTGGCCCGCCTGGGTGCGCTGATGGTGGAGCGCGGTGGACTCGAGGACGAGGCCCGCAAGGCCGCCGCGAACGAGGTCCTCCAGCAGGCCGTGCAGCAGGATGGCAAGAACTACCTTGCGCACCTGTACCTGGGCCGCTTCCTGCTCCGCACCGGCGGCGACCTGGAGCAGGCCACCTGGGCCCTGCGCCGCGCGACCAAGCTGGACGAGCGGGCTGCGAGCCCGTGGGTCGAACTGGCGCTGATCGCGTTGTCTGCGGGCCAGTGGACGGAGGCCGAGTCCTGCATCGATCAGGCGGTCCGCCTGGACGGCAGCTCCCACGAGGCGTTCTTCGCCCGCGGCACGCTGCGCGAAGCCCAGGGCTACGTGTTCGCGGCCGTTCCCGAGTATCAGAAGGCCGTGGAGCGCAGCCAGCCGGGTACCGCGGCTCGGGAACGGTATGAGGCCGCGATCGAGCGCTGCACCGCCCTGGTGGCGAGCGGCGCGGCGCTGGAGCTGCAGAAGGCGGCCGAGGCGGCCGGGCACGCGTTGCCCGAGGTGCGGGTCGCCGGTCCCGGCGAGCGCCGGGAGCCCGGCAAGACGAGCCGGCGCCGGCGTGGGAAGGGTGGACCCAAGCCCGTCGAAGGGGCGGAAGCCTCACCGGATGGGGGGGCGCCCGAGGCCGCGCCGGATGATGCCGCCGCCGCTGCCGCCCCGCCTGCGGCCGAGCCGCGCGAAGGGAGCGACATCGGCGCGAGCGGGCCGGAGGAGGATGCGGTCAGCGCCTCCGTCAACGCGGTGACCCTCGTCGACTCCGACTCTTCCGCGTCCTGATCCGCGGGCGTCGATGTCCAGCCGCGCCGCACTGCCCCTCGCCTTCGTCCTGCTGGGCGTGGTCGTCGGGGTAGGCGCGGGCCTGCTGCGGGAGGCCACGGTCCCGAGCGCGATGCTCCTGTATGCCGAGCCGCTCCCCGCGGTCCTCGGCGTGTGGGTGGTTCACCTGTGCTTCGCCCGGGGGCGTTGGGAGGCCGGCGTCGGTGCGGCGATCGGCACGAGCTGTCTCTTGATCCTTGCGCGGCTTTCACCGCCTCTGGACATCCCGTGGGCGGCGCGGGGTGACGCCGGCGCGACGCCGGTGGCCGCCCCCTGTGCGGTGCATGCCTCCGTTCCCGACTCGTTCATCCTCGGGCTGTGGTCCGGCGCCGACGACCTGGGCACCATCAGCACCCTGGCAGATGTTGCGGACGTGCTGGTGCTGACCGATCCCGATGTGGACGTGGAGCGGGCCCTGGCCGAGGCGGGCGGTGAAGTGCTCTCGACCCCCGGAGCTACGTGGGTGTGGGCCAGAGGGGGGTTCTCGCTCTGCGGCGAGACCGGGATGTGGCCGGTCGGCCGCCGTTCGGCGCTTGTGTTCGCTGCCCCTGGGCTCGACGTCTCGGTTCCGCTCCTCGTGACGAACCTGCCCGCCCTTGGGGAAGAGCTGGAAGCCGAGGTTGCTGACGTGGGTGCGGCGGCCGAAGCCATCGGGGGGGACAAGCTGGTCGTCGCCGGCGCTGGGTCGTTCCCGACCAGCTTCCAGCGAACGGATCGCCGGCTGGCCGAGGCGGGGCTGGGGGCGTTGCGCCTCCCCCCGAATGCGCCCTCGGCCTGGCGTGGGCTGCCGCTCGTGTCGGTGCGATCCGTCAACCGTGTCTGGAGCGCGGCCGGCTGGTCGGACAGGGCCGAGGTGTGGCGTGGTGGCCGCGCGCTACGGGCGCCGGTGCTGCTGCGGCTCGACTACCAGACGCCGTGAAGCCCCACGCCCAACGGGGACAGCGTGAGCGACGTGTGGAGTGGCCCCAGGACCACTCCGGTGCCGGTTGAGGCGAGGCCACCGACGACGAGCGCGATGGTCGCCCAGCGCCCTGCGTTGAACTTCGACTCGATCGCCTGTGCCTCCGCGGGTGTCACGGACCTGGGATCGCTGATCGCTGCCTGGCCATCGGCCCAGGCGGAGTTGACCACGAGGAAGTTCACGGCCACGCCCGAGGCGATGAGCGCCCCGCCGGTGCCCATGAGCACGTAGCCGACCGTCCCTCCCTTGTGGTCCGCCGAGGCAGTCGACTTCCCGGCTTTCGTCTTCGCCAGTCTGTCCGCATCGGCCCGCGCCTTCGCGTCGGCCGCAGCCTTGTCTGCGGCAGCGCGGTCCGCGGCGGCCTTGTCCGCGGCGAGCTTGCTGGCGGCGTCGGCTTTTGCCTTCGCGTCGGCCGCTGCCTTGTCTGCGGCGAGCTTGCTGGCGGCGTCCGCATCGGCCCTGGCCTTGGCATCCGCCGCTGCCTTGTCTGCGGCGAGCTTGCCTGCGGTGTCGGCATCGGCCTTTGCCTTTGCGTCCGCCGCCGCCTTCGCGTCTGCGGCGGCCTTGTCTGCCGCCAGCTTGCTGGTGGCGTCGGCTTTTGCCTTTGCGTCCGCGGCGGCCTTGTCGGCGGCGAGCTTGCTCGCCGCGTCTGCGTCGGCCTTTGCCTTTGCGTCCGCGGCGGCCTTGTCTGCGGCGAGCTTGCTCGCTGCGTCTGCGTCGGCCTTTGCCTTTGCGTCCGCGGCGGCCTTGTCTGCGGCGAGCTTGCTCGCTGCGTCTGCGTCGGCCTTTGCCTTCGCGTCTGCGGCGGCCTTGTCCGCTGCGAGCTTGCTGGCTGCGTCGACATCGGCTTTGGATTTGGCGTCGGCCACCGCCTTGTCGGCCGCAGCTTTCGCTGCAGCGTCGGCATCCGCCTTTGCCTTCGTTTCTGCGGCGGCCTTGTCTGCGGCGAGCTTCGCGGCGGCGTCTGCGGCGGCCTTGTCTGCGGCGAGCTTCGCGGCGGCGTCTGCGGCGGCCTTGTCTGCGGCGAGCTTCGCGGCGGCGTCTGCAGCGGCCTTGTCT
>CAIQVJ010000059.1 GCA_903875225.1 uncultured Pseudomonadota bacterium | reverse complement strand
TGAAGTCGCAGATACGAGTGTCGAGATCGACTATCGAGTCTCGAAGGTCGAGATTCGCCGATCGAGACTCGACGCTCGAGAGTCGATCTCGGACAACGACGGCCTCGAACCGCTACGTTGAGCAGCGATCCTGTTTAGCGGACGCTCACAGGTAGCCGATGCGCGCCAGCCTCCTGCGAAGGCGCGCTGCGTCCCCTGAGCGTGGGCCCGCTCCCGGTCCAGATCCGAGGCCGGGGACCTCGACGCGGGATGCGAGCGGCTCCCCGCCCAGCACCTGCCCCTCCATGTGCGCCGGCACGCCGCGCCCGAGCGCAGCGAGCAGGGTCGGGGCGACATCCCACACCGACGCGCTCACCTCACCTGGCGCGACCCCCGGGCCGCTGAGCGCAAGGATGCCATGCTGGCGGTGCGCGCCGTTCATGCCCAGGCCCTTGCCGCCCGGCTGCTCCGACTCCCCGAGGGCACGCCAGGTCGTGCCCTCGGCCACGCGCGTGCTCGGCAACAGCGTGTAGGAGTACGCGCCGGTGCCGTCGATGCCCGGAGTGAGCGCCAGCGTGAGGACGAGGTCGGGCGCGCCGGACGCGCCCTCGTAGGGGTCCACGTGGACCTCCTGGACCACGCGTCGGCCCCGCACCTCCCACCCGAGCAGCTCTCGGGAGAGATCCGCGATGGCGAGCGGCACGTTCTCGATGCTCCCCTCGGGGTCGCGCCCCCGGATGTTGAGGTGAACCGTCGCCGCGTAGTTCATCTCGTCCGACCAGGCGCGCGTGCTCCCAAACTCGATGGGGCCGTACCGGGCGCGGGTCTCGGCCCTCGAGAGCATGCCCGACGGCACCCTGCGCACGAGCCGCTCCATCCCCGGCACGGAGAGCGCGACGGCGTGCAGGTGGTCCCCGAGGGTGTCCCCCGACCGCCCCGGACGGTACCGCAGCCAGCCGAGGTGCTCCAGGAACCGGTTCAGGTAGATCGCGGTGTCGTTGGCCCCCCCGAACCCGTGGTCGCTCACCACACCCACCAGGGGTGCGTGTCGCGAGAGCCGGCCGACCGCAGCGTCGAGCCGCACGTAGATGTCGGCGAGTGCGCCCGCCAACCGCCCAGCATCCGCGAACGCCGCGCCTGCGGGGTGGCGCGGCGAGTTCGGGTCGTAGAACATCCAGAAGTGGTGCGACGCCGTGTCGGACTCACCAAACACGACCATGAACAGCTCCCAGTCCTCCCGCTCGATCAGGTGCAGGCACAGGGCCTCCTTCCGGGCGATCTCCCGGAGCAGGCTGTCCCGGGCCCGAGCGTGCCAACCGGGGCCGAGCCCACGCTCCGGAAAGTCCGCGAATCGCAGGCCCCCGAATCGGCGCTGCAGGGCCGGCCAGGCCGAGGCGGGCGCACAGTGGCGCGCCTCCGCGCGCGTTGCGACGGGGCTGTCGAACCCCGCGATCACGAGCCCATCGACCGGCTCCGGGGGGAAGGTGGTCGGAACCGCGATGCTCGCAACGCGATGCCCCGCATCGGAGAGCAGGCGGTGGAGGGTCGGGACCCTCCGCGACCGCGCGTCGAGGAAGGACAGCGCGTAGGTGCCGGGTGCTCGCTCGGTGAAGTCGTAGATGCCGTGGGTGCCGGGCCGGCAGCCGGTGAGCACCGACGACCAGGCGGGGAGCGTCATGGGCGGAGTCGTGCTGTCGAGCCGCGACCACAGCCCTTCCTCCCGCAACCGGACCAGGTTGGGCAAGCGCGCTCCGAGCGCCTCGATCACCTCCCAGGTGGCGCCGTCGAGCCCGATCAGGAGCGCCCTCGCGCTCATCGACCGCGGTCCAGTCTCACTCCGGCGCCGCGTACCCGAGCTGCCGCAGTCGGGCGAGATCGGTCTCCGACGGAGATGGCCCGACCTGGGAGGGCACCCGGCTGTCCTCCCTCGCCCGGTCCTCGGCGGTCTGCAGCCGCAGCCGCAGCCCCTCGATCGCGGGGTCGTCGGGGGCGGGCGTCTGCTCGCGCGGGTCGGTCGTGAGATCGTAGAACGTCTCGCCCAACGGCCGGGTGGAGCCCTCGGGCACGCGCGAGGTCTGTACGATCTTCTTCCCTTCGGCACGCAAGCTCGTGATCCGGTACCCCTCGAAGTTCTCCTCGGACAGCGCCTCCCGACTCGCCGGGAGCTGCCACCAGTGGGGTGGCGTCCACGCGGGCAGCGCACCCTGCGGCACTTCCGGGTCCGGCTCGGGGGGCAGCGTGACCGCAAGTTGCTGGTCGAAGTCATCCGTGAACACGTTCTCTCCGTCCCAGCTGTCGGGCTCGGGCTCCACACCGGCGATCCCGAGGATCGTGGCGGGGATGTCGATCTCCCGCACCTGCCAGGGAACGCGCGTGCCCGCCCGCTCGTTGCGGGGCAGCTTGATGATCAGCGGCACGTGGATCTGCTCGTCGAAGAGGGTGGCGCCGTGCCACCACCCGCCGTGGTCGTGCAGCTCCTCGCCGTGGTCGGAAGTCACGATGATCAGCGCGTCATCATAGAGATCGGCAGCCCGCAGGCGCTCGAGGAAGCCCCCGAGCTGTTCGTCGGCGTGCCGGACCTCGCCCGCATAGAGCGCCCGGAGCTGGGGTTCGAGCGCGGGGTCGGGACTGGGATGTTCGGCCCGACCGTAGGCTTCCCCGGTGATCGGGTGGGAGAACCAGGGGTCGTGCGGCTCCATGAGGTGGACGAACGTGAACCACCGGTCCTCTCCTTGCGCATGGACCCAGTCCTCGGCGCGGGCAAGCTGCGTCTCGGCGGGCATGTAGTAGTCCTCGACCCGACGGTGCGGTTGCAGCCGCGCGTAGAGCCTGCGGGCCACGCTGTACATGGTGAGCGAGTACGTCGACTCCGTGGCACCCAGCGGGTACTCCGGGGTGTAGGGGTACCAGTCGAACCCCTGCCCGAACCCCAGCGCGGCCGTGATGTTCGCGTTGTTCGGAAAGCCCCCGGCCGCATAGTTCGCCGAGGCGAGCGCCTCGGCCAGCGTGACGTTCTCGCTCGCGAGCACGCCGTCCTTGCCCACACAGCCGTGGGACGAAGGTGGCGCGCTGGTGAGCAGCGAGGCCGTCGACGCGCGGGTCCACGAGGCGGCCGCGATGTCCTGATCGAACACCACGGCGTCGCGAGCGAAGGCGTCGAGGTTCGGCGACGCCTTCGGATCCCCGTTGTAGATCCCCAGCGCGTCGTAGCGGAGCGCGTCGATCTGCACGAGGACGATGTTCGGCCGGGCTGCGGTGCCGTCCTGGGGGTGGTGGGGGACCATGGCGCCCTGCGCCGCGGGTGCCGGCGCGACCGAGACGACCGCAGCGAGCGCCGTGCAGGCCACCCACAAGGTGAACGTGCCCTTGGGACGGGCGAGCACGCGAAGGGGGGTCTTGGTGAGCACGTTGCGCCCGAACCACACACCGACGATCCCCAGGAGCGCCAGCCCCGCCGCGATCCCGAAGGTCGTGGCCCCCGGCACCCCCGACTCGCCGTACCAGCGCTGGTTGAGGACGAACCGCAGGATCACCAGCGCGAGGGTGCCCGCCGCCCCGAAAAAGCCGAGGCACCACGCCAGCCCGAGCCCGAGCCCGCCCAACCGCCCGAGCAGCGCATTCAGGAAGCCGATCCCCGCGCCGAGCACCGCCCCGATCAGGCCGTAGATCACGGCACCGTAGAACACGGCCTGGTACTCCGACGGCGCGGTGCTGCTCAAGACCCAGCCGGCTTCGAGCACGCCGATGGCGGAGCCGCCGAGGAGCCCCCCCCCGAGCCCGGCAAACCACAGGCCTGCGGCAGTGGCCGGCAGCACGACCAGGCGTATGGCGCGCCGACGCACCGCTACAACCTGTGCCCGCTCTTGTCCCTCTTCGTGGCGAGGTAGAAGGCATTGTGCGCATTGGGGGGCGTTTGGAGCGGGATGTGGCTCGCGACCGCGATACCGGCGCGCGCGAGACCGGCAACCTTCGCGGGATTGTTCGTGAGCAGCGCCACGGAACGGATCCCGAGCAGTCGGATGATCTCCGCGGCCGTGTCGTAGCGGCGCAGATCGTCGGGGAACCCCAGGGCGATGTTGGCCTCCACGGTGTCGAGACCGCGATCCTGCAGCGCGTAGGCCCGGATCTTGTTGGCGAGACCGATCCCGCGCCCCTCCTGCGGCAGGTAGAGGACGGCACCCTTCTCGGAGTTGCCCACGTAGGTGAGGGCCGCCTCCAGCTGGTCGCGGCAATCGCACTTCAAGCTGCCCATCACGTCGCCCGTGAAGCACTCCGAGTGCAGCCGTACGGGAACGTTCTCGGCGCCGAAAAGCTCACCGCGCGCCATCACGCCGTAGTCCAGGCCATCCTCAGCGCACTCGAACGCGAGCACGCGAAAATCGCCGTAGCGGGAGGGTAGTCGCGCTTCGGCGACAAAGCGGACGTTCGGACCGGGGGAGTGGGATTCGCCTACGTGCATCAGGACTCCGAACCGCACGACCCGAAGCCGAGCACGCGCCGTGGGTGAAACACCCTTCTCGGCACCCCGAGGACCGGGGACCGACGGCCACGAGACGTGCCGCTCACGGCAAGGTTCTCACCTGGAGCGAGGATGTCAAGGCACGAGGCGCGGGTCGGGGGGGGCTGGCACACAAAACCCCTCCCCAGCGCGCTGGAGAGGGGCTTGTGAACGCTTGCGCGAGCGGGGGGCTCACCGGCGGCGGAGCCGCCGGTGAAGAGGGCTCACGTGTTGAGGGACTCCTTGAGACCCTTGCCGGCGCGGAACACGGGGATGCGGCGCGAGGGGACCTGGATCTCCTTGCCGTTCTTGGGGTTGTGGCCCTTGAACTGGCGGCGCTGCGACACCGTGAAGGTGCCGAAGTCGGAGATGGTGACCTTGTCACCCTTGGTGAGGGCCTCTTGAATGGTGTCCATGATGATGTTGACGTGCTGAGCGGCCTTGATCTTGGCGATCTGGGCCTTCTGGGCAAGCTGCTCGGTGAGGTCGGCTTTGTTCACTGGAGACTCCTGAGATTGGTGTGACTATCTAAATTGTCCAAAAGGTCCAACCGCCGCATGTCGCATCGTCGATCAGTGAGCCGCAGCGCATTTCGCGTATGGCTGTCGTGAAAGATGAGAGACACCTTTGCTTAGGACCTCACTACCTTAACAGAAGTGCTTCCGCGTGCCAACGTGAAAACGCCGGTTTTGGTCGTTTTTCACCAAATCCCAAATTCTTAATATTCTCTAACTCGACCGGAAGGCCCGGCCGGAAACGGCGAACGGCCCGACGATCGCGTCAGGCGCGATGTGATCGAGCGGTCTCCACCGCGAGCGGAGCGAGGTCAGCCTGTTCGAACCTCGTGATAGCTCCCCCTCAGCCCCCGCCGGGGGGCGTCAGCCAGCCCCCGCGCACCATCAGCGCCTTCGGTAGGAGATCGAGCGTGACAGGGGTGTCGCCCGCAGGCTCCCCGTCTGTCTCGATGGGGATGGAGCGCCGGATCTCGACGTGGTTGGCGGTCACGCGGATCACACCCGGGACCTTCGCGAAGTTCCCGGCGTACAGCTTCGGTAGATGGCGAACCGCAGTGAGCAACGGCAGCTTCGGCACGACCGACACGTCCAGGAGCCCATCGGCCATCGAGCCCCCCTTCCCCACGAACAGACCCGCGCCGCAGTATTGCCCGTTCGCCACGAACGCAGCGAGCGTCTCCACCGTGGCCTGACCGGGGCCCGAGGGCCCGTTCCAGCTCCAGTCCACGGGCTGGGGCACGAAGGTGCCGAGCGCGTTGAAGATCGCGCCGAGGAAGGTGGCGGTGCCGCCAAACCGCTTCGAGGACCCATTCACCATCCGGCACACCATGGCGTTGATGCCGAACCCCGCGACGTTGACGCACATCTCCGTGCGTGCCACGCCGTCCGCAGACGCCGGGAACGTGAGCTTGATCACGTCGAGCGGCAGCGTCATGCCCGTGCTGACGGTCCACAACGCGTCCTTCAGGTTTTTGCGGATCTGCAGGCTCCGCACGAGATCTCCACCGGTCCCGAACGGGACCACGGAGAACACCACGCCCCGGTTCACGATGACACCGTCCTTGAACAACCCGTTCACGACCTCGTGGCAGGTGCCGTCCCCACCCAGCGCGGCCACGATGTCGACCTCTCCAGACTCGGCGAAGGATCGTGCCAGCTGCGTGGCGTGGCCAGCGCTTTCGGTCCAGACCACGCGCCCTTTCGCGAACGCGCGCGCCACGGCGGCCTCCACGCCCGGTCGATCCGCACCCGCCCGACCACCGCCCCCCCGAGGGTTGGCGATCACCACCAGCCGTTCGCCCTCGTTCCTCGCACCGTGATCGCTCATGACCCCTCCTCGACGATGTTTGCCCCATGCTTGCGGAGCCAGGATGCACATTCGGGATCGCTGCAGCTCACCGCGCGACCGTTCAGCAAGCGCACGTTCTCCTCTGCGACGGCCCGGGCTGCAGCCGGCTCCCGGTCCGCGAACCCGTCGCGTCGTCCGCAGCAGGCAAGCTGGTGCGGCGCGCCGACCGAGCCCTCGAAGCAGGTCGTGAACCGGTTCGGGTCGGCGTCCGGCCCGCCAACGGGGGGAAGCGCGGCATCGGCCCGCGTCAGGGACGGTCGACCCGCCGCGGCGTCGAGCCGCTCGGCGACCGGGATGTGGTGCTTGCAGTGCCGGGTGCAAGCACCACAGCCGAGGCAGAGCGCCAGGGCCTCGGGGTCTGCCGCCTCACCGGTTTCCGCAGCCAGCCAGGCCGCCGCCATCATCGCCGTTGCCGTCGCAGACTCCAGGCCCGTGGCCACTGCGGTGGGACAGACGTGGCGGCAGAGCCTGGGGCAGAAGGTGCAGGTGGCCCACTCGATGCTGTCCATCACGAAGCTCCGGAGATCGGCGAGACCGGCACCGTCAGCGCTTCGTAGCTCCCTGCCGGGAGGACCCGACGGGGGTCGGGCCCGGCCGAACTGCGGGGGACGGGCAGGAGCCCGATCCGCTTCCCATCGACGTTCGCCCACGCACCCAGCACACGCGTGTCGTCGGGCGCCACGCGGGAGAGGTCGTGCGCGAGCGGCCCCGGAGTGGGATGACGAAGCCGCCACCCCGCGGCGGCGAGGCGGGCGTCCCGAAGCTCGGCGGACTCCTGCGCGGGCAACGTGGCGACGCGGCTGATGGGATCGATGTCGTAGACGGGCGGGGCCGGCTCCGGCACGGCCTGTTCCGGGAACATCCGGCCCGGGTTCAGGATGCCGTTGGGGTCGATCCCCGCACGTAGCGCCCTGAACATGGGCGCCACACCAGCAAGCTCCCGGCCGGCGGCGTACTGCTTGAGCTGCCCCACCCCGTGGTGGTGGGCGACAGTCCCTCCGGCGGCGGCCGCAGCTGCCAGCGCTGCGGTCCAGGCTGCATCATAGACCGCAACCGAACCACGCCCCGCGAAGGTGAAGTAGATGCTGCAGCCCTCGCGGTACACGTGCGAGAAGTGCGCCATCACCAGCCCGTACCGCCCGAGGGCCGCCCGCACCCCGGCGTAGAGCGCAGGGAGCCTCGACCACAGCGCACAGACCTCCATCGTGTCCGCGAAACCGCCGTGGCTGTAGATCGGGGAAACCTTGTACGAGACCTCGTGGCGGTGGTCGTACCAGTGCTCGCCGGGCTCGGCGCCGAGATCGATCCCGCCGCCCGCGAGCACCAGCCCGTGGCCCTTCTCCGAGGAGGCTGCGACCTCGTCGGGCTCGCCCTCGAACCCGAGGATGAGCACACAGTCGCCCGAGACGCCCTGCACGATGCCGTTGAGCAGCCGAGGCAGCGCCAGCGGCAACGACAACGCATGTTTTCGCAGCGCAGGGGTGTGCTCGAGCTGGTCGCGCAGCGCGTCGAGCCACGCGGAGCCCTGCTTGACCTTCCCGACCGTGCCCTTCCCGGCGACCTTGGTGTCCACCGCGTCGTAGAGCCGCACCGCGCACGGCCGGAGGTCGGCCTGCAGCACTGCGCGCATCGCGCTCCACGCCGCCTCCGGCGAGTGGAACCTGTACCCACGCAGCCATCGGGCCTTCGCGATCCGCACGACCCGCGTCAGCACCTGGGTCACGATCCCGAGCGCGCCTTCGCTCCCGAGCACCCACTCGTGCAGGTCGCGGCCGCCACTGGTCGCGTTGCCCGGATCGAACCACTCCCCTGTCCCGTAGCTCCCGGTCGGCGTGACCACGCGGAGCCCGAGGGCCATGTCCTCGAACTTGCCGTAGCGGGAGGAGAACTGGCCGGCCGAGCGCCCAACCGCCCAGCCGCCGACGGTGCTGCACCAGATCGAGCTGGGGCTGTGGCGCGTCGCCCAGCCCTGCGCCTCGAGCGCATCTTCGAGGTGCTGGCCCAGCACGCCGGCGCCCACCTCGACCACGCCGTGGTCGCCTCTGTCGACGACCGGTCCGATCTGCCGCAGGAGCTTGAGATCCAGGGCGATGGCGTCGGCCCGCCCCGCGGCGGCTCCACACACCCCGCTGCCCGCACCCCACGGCACCAACGGGATGCGACGTTCCGAGCAGAACCGGAGGCACGCTGCGACCTCGGCGTCGTCCTTCGGGAACGCGACCGCCATCGGCGACGTACCGGGGTCGTGCTCCACGGCGAGCTTGAGCGTGCCGCGGGGCCAGAGGTCGCGCGCGTGCGCCCTGCGTTCACTCGGGCGCTCGTCGAGCCGTACCAGCGCGCGGAGCGGGGAGAGGTCGGGTTCGCCGGGCGAAGAGGAGGTCACCCGCCGCGATTAACGGCTCCCGGGTCCCGACGCAGGAAAAACACTCCAAAAAGCGAGAAGCCACCGGGGTTTCCGGTGGCTTCTGGGTGAATGGAGCGGGCGGCGGGGGTCGAACCCGTGACCCCGAGCTTGGGAAGCTCGTGCTCTACCAACTGAGCTACGCCCGCGGTGCCCCATGTGTAACCGGACGCGCCCATCCCGCAACCTCGCCCGCTCCGACGGCGTCGTTTCCCGCCCGGTCGCGGGGTGGTGCCGAGCCCTCCCGCCGACGACGAATCCGAGGCCCCACGTGCCGCAAAGCGGCTAATGGGGTGCACTCATGGCCCGTCGTACCCGACTGCGTTGGATGTTGATGTGGCCGACCATCGGCCTCTTCGCGGTGATCGCCGGGATCCGCTCCGAGGCCGCGTCGGACGGGGTCTGCCGCCTCCTGGAGGCCACGATCGAGGGGCTCACCGGCGAACGTGCCACGGTCACCCGGTTCGTGATCGGCCCGACACGGATCTCCCTGCAGGGCATCGACATCGCGCACCCCGCCACCAACGAGACCCTGGCCCACGTCGACGCCGTCACGGCCACGCTGGGCTGGGACCGCCAGGCGGGCCCGCTCCCGGGCTTCGGCGTGCCGGTGCTCGAGCGGATCACCCTGCTGCGACCGGAGGTGGCGCTCCACGTGGACCCGGATGGACTGCGCGAATTCCGCGACACGACCACCCTCTTCGACCGATCGGGGTCCACGCAGGAGCCGTTGTCGACCTTCCCGTGGAAGGAGTTGAAGATCGTGTCCGGTCGTTTTCACGTCGAGGGCTCCGACAAGGTCCGCACGCTCTGGTCCGTGGACGTCGACGGCGTCGACGTGACCCCCGTCGGGCCCGACCGGGCCGACGTCACGCTCGGCGACCTGCGCGTGGCCGCAGGAAACCTCGACGTGCACGAGGCCCCGATCGTGTTCCGCGAGGTGCTGCTCACGCCGAAGCGCGTGGCTCTTCCGGACGTTCACATCCGGCTCGCCCCGGGACGGGACGGGAGGACGACGAACGAGGCGCTGCTCACGGTGGACGGGGGCATCGACGTCTGGCTCGGGCACGGGCTGGTGGGGGATCTCTCCACGCGGCTCGACCTCGCCGCCCTCACGCCCGGGCTCCCTGCCGACATCGCATCCCGCCCGCGCGAGGGATGGACCTCGGGCATCGTCTCCCTCGACACCAGCCTCTCCGGTACGCCGGAGAAGCCGGTCGTCGAAGGCATGGTCGCGGTAGACGGGCTCACGCTGCACGCGGGCGTACCCCGGTCGTTCGGCGACATCCTGGGCCCCTGGCACGTGGACCTGGGCGACACATCCCGGCCGCCCCACTTCTTCCTCGAAGACGCCCAGATGACCTGGGGCCCCGGGCAGCTCGGCATCGACGCCAACGTCAACCTCGCCGATCTCACGCTCGCCGGGACCGTCCGGGCCGAGAACGTGTCGCTCGCCCACATCCTCTCCGACGTGGGCGTGGCGCCCACGCCGTGGGTGAACTTCCAGGCCGACGTCGACACCAGCGTGACCGGCAGCATCCTTCCGTTCCGCCTCGAGGGGCCCTTCGAGATCGCGCTCACCGACCTCGAGGTGGGCGATGCCCCGGTGTGGAAGAAGCACGACACGCTCATCGCGGTCCCACGAGGCTCACTCGTCGGCGACATGGTCATCACAGCGGACCACATGGTCCTCAACGCGCACCAACTGCGGGCGGGACCGACACACGGGAACGTCGTCGCCGACATCGGCTTCATGCCGCGGGGCCCGCTCCGCGTCGACGTCGACATCCCCCAGCTCGACCTCTCCTGGCTCGCTCCGCTCAACGATCTGGGGTTGGACGGGATCGCAGCGGTCCATGGCGTGCTCGCCGGTCCGTACGACAACCTGCGCGCGACCGGCACGGTCCAGGGGCAAGGGGTGGTCGTGTTCGGGCTTGCGCTCGCCGACACGATGACCGCCACCTTTTTTTCGGACATGAAGCGCCTCGACTTCGACGAGATCGACGCCCGGCTCGGCGCGACCGCCTACGAGGGGCAATTCGGCATCGATCTGATGCACGGTGAGCGAATCAACACCCGGATCACGGTCACCGACGGCCACGCGAGGGACCTGACCGGGATCTTCGTCGACCTGGGCGACTTCGATGCGGTGATGCAGGGCCAGATCACGCTGGAGGGCACGCCGTACAACCTGGACGGGCCGAGCTCGTTCACGGTGGGCGCCGGGACGCTGTGGGGCGAACCGATCACCGGCGGCACGGTCCACGGGAGCATGGTGGACGGCGAGTTCACGCTGCAGGACCTGCGGCTGCAGAGGCCGGGTGCCCCTGGACACACCGAGGCATTGCGCGCTCGAGGCTCGGTGAAGCGCGGGTTCGCGATGAACATGGAGATCCTGAGCGACGGCATGGCCGTGGAGCGGCTCGCTCACGCCGCAGGGTACGGGGTGACGGGGGATGTGCAGCTCGACGCCCAGGTCGGCGGCACCTTGTACGACTGGGAGCCGCGCGGACGCCTCGCACTCCGGCACGTCCACGTGTTCGGAGAGCCGATCGCCGACACGACCTTCCGGTTCGACACCACCCATCACGGCGCCGACTCCGACACGGACACCCTCGTGTGGACGGGGGATCTGCTCGGCGGCGCGGGCACCACCAACGGCACGCTGGGGCTCGGTGGCGAGCAGCCCTACGTGCTGCACGCCCGGTTCGACGAGTTCCCCTTCTCGTACTTCCATCCGCGTGCGCCCGACGGCACCCCGATCGCGGCAAACCTCACGGGCACCCTCGATCTCGCCGGCCAGCTCGGCGATCACCCAACGCCGGTGGACATCGCCGGCACGCTCGAGTCCGTACGCCTGGCCTGGGGCGATCACGTGCTCCAGAACGAGGATCCCTGGTCCTTCTCGCTGCATGAACGGGCGTTTTCCCTCCCGCCTGTCGTGCTCGCGAGCCCGGATGGCACCCGCCTGAAGTTCGCCGGCAGCGCCGCGCCCGCTACCGGGACCGACTCCTCGCTGCCGCCCGTGCTCTTCGAGGGGGGCGGCAAGCTGAACCTCGACCTGCTCCGCGCGATCGTCCCGGAGCTGCAGGATGCCCGGGGGCTCGCCGACCTGACGGTGCGCGTGGACAACACCGCCACCGACCTCGTGACCATCGGCGCGCGCATAAAGAATGCGACCTTCCGAACAGGGTACTTTCCAGCAACCTTCGAAAACGTGCAGGCTGAGCTCTCCGCCACCTCCCGGGCCTACACCTTCGCGAACGTGAGCGCAGCCGTCGGGGGGGGCAGGTTCGTCGGGGAGCCGTCCCGGATCGAGGCGGTGGACTGGGTCCCCTCCCGCTACTCGCTCGCGGGGAAGCTCACGGACTCCCGCATCCAGTACCTCGACTACCTGCCGCCGATGCGCGGAAACGCCCGGCTGACCTTCGATGGACCCGTCGGTGGCCTGCTCTTGAGCGGCGAGATCCACATCACGGACCTCGAGTGGCGGGACCGGATCGACTGGGAGGCGATGGTCGTCTCGTTGCGCGAGGAGCACCTGACGGCAGCCGCGCCGGATCCCAACGACAACTACTTCGGCATGGATCTGGTGGTGAACACCCGGCCTGCGAAGGACGAGCCGCTGGAGCCGACGCTGAAGCTCCGGAACAACGTGGCCGACGCCGACGCGACCTGCGATCTCCGGATCATCGGCGACACGGCCCGACCCGGAATGGTCGGCGAGATCCGCCTCGAGCCCGGCGGCCAGATCTACCTGAACGACCGCCAGTTCGAGATCCACCGCGCCGAGATCCGGTACGTCGATCCGTTCACCTTCGATCCCGATCTCGACGTGATGCTCGAGACCGACGTGCGCAGTCAGGAGCAGGACTACCGGGTGAACTACCTGGTCAACGGACCGTTCTCGGACTGGCGCACCACCACGTCGTCCGATCCCTACCTCTCGCAGGCGGACATCAACGCGCTGCTGCTCTTCGGGGTCACCCGCGACGAACTCGAACGCTACGGAGGGCTGGGCACCGCGCTGCTCGCGGAGACGGGCGACCTGCTGCTGGGGCAGACTCCACTGTCCCGATCGTTCCTGGTGGTCGACCGCTGGAACCTCGTGAGCGGAGTGACCGAGCGCGGTACGCCGACGCTCTCGTCCGACCTCCGGCTGGTCGCGCAGAAGCAGGTCGCGGGCTTCGACGTGACCGTGGAGACCGCGCTGGGCCAGAACCTCGGTCGCGACTGGTACGCCAGCATCGAGCGGCGCATCGCCCAGCGACTGTATCTCTCGGCCTGGCTCGCGACCGAGCAGGAAGGCCGCACGCTGCCCGCGATCGGCGCCGCCTACGGGCTCGACCTCAAGCTCCGCGTGGAGGGCGACTGATGCTCCTCGCGCTGCTGCTCCTGCGCTCGGCTCACGCGGAGGATCCCGAGCCCCAGGCCGAGCCATCGGTCGAGGCGGGGCTGGACCTCAACATGGAGGACCCGGTGCCCACACGGTACACCGGCCAGCTGATCGCGCTGCGAACCCTGTCTGCCGGGCGAGGTGGCCTGCCGGACGAGGACCTGGAGCCGCTGCTGCGCGTGAGGCAGGACGGCCGCTACAGCCCGCAGGACGTTCGACAGGACCTGGCGATGCTGTACCGCGTCGCCCACATCGTGCAGGTGGAGGTGGACGTCGAGGAGTGGCCGGCCTTCGACGCCGATGGGAAGCCCATCCCCGCAGTGCATGTGGACTACAGGATCTACCCGCCGGACGAGATCCACTCGCTTCGGATCGCGGGCAACCCCCACCTCCCAGGTCGTGAGCTGCAGGCGGCCATCCACCTCAACCGCGAGAGTGCGTGGTTTCCCGAAGACGTACAGACGCTCGCGAGCGCAGTGCACGATGCCTATGCTGCGCGCGGCTGGCCCAGGGCGCAGGCGCGGATCGTGGCGACCGGGCGCGAGGACTCCAGCGGCGAACCCGATGGCGTGGACGTTCGCATAGAGGTGGACGAGGGCGCGGCGAACCGCATCACCTCGCTGAAGCTGCACGTGGACGACGCGATCCCCGCCTGGCAGGCGCGCTGGATCCTGGTGCGCCACGGTGTCCGGCGCGGGCGCCCCTACACGGATGCGAGGCTGCAGGCGGCGCGCGAGGCGCTGGCATCGGCTGCACGCAAGCGGGGTGGCCCCCGAGCGGGGCACTACGAGGCGCGGGTGTCCATCGGGGTCGGCGAGGACGGCGCCGGGGCCGTGTTCATCGATGGGCGCCGCAAATGGACCGTCGACCCCGGCGCGACCGGGGTGCGGCCTCGCGACGTCGTCGACGCACTGGAGCTGGCCGACGGGGTGCGCCTCACCCGCACGTTCGACGCCGACGCCACGGACACGCTCAACACCGCCCTCCGGGCCGATGGCCACCTCACGGCCGACGTGAAGGTCGCCGTCGCGACCGACGCCGACAACGTGAAGCTCGGCCTGACAGGCGCGATCGGACCCCGCCACCGGCTCGGGCACATCACGTTCGAGGGGCCGCCCGGCGCGCTCGACTCCCCCGACGGGGACCGCATCTGGACGCAGAAGTACCTCCGCGGCGCGTTCCTGGAGGCGGGCGACGGCTTCGAGCGCGGCAAGGTCACGCCCGAGGCCGTGGACAAGGCCCTCGGCGCCCTGCGCGAGTTCTACCGCGCGGAAGGGTACCTCTCCGCCACGTTCCAGCGCACGGCGCTGACGGCGCGCGGAGCAGGGCGCCTTCGGCACGAGGACGTCGCAGTGCACGTGGTCCCCGGGCCCCGGGCCTGGCTCGCGGGGTTCACCATCAACGGTGGCGTACCGGAGATGGAGGACGACGCGACGGGGCTGTACCAGGATCTCGTCAGCCACCCGGTGGACCCCAGCGCCATCGAGACGCGCGCCCGCAAGCTCGTCGATCGGTACGGCGACCTCGGCTACCTCAACGCAGACGCGACGACCGCGCTCTCCCTCTCCGCGGACGGCACGCGCGCCGACCTCACGGTGACGGTCACCCCGGGAAACATCGTCTACCTGCGCGCCATCCTGATCCGCGGCTACTCCCGAACCCAGCGGTTCGTGATCGAGCGCGAGATCGCGCTCCAGCCGGGCGACCCGATCACCCCGGACGCCATCTCCGAGATCCGCCGCCGCCTGTATGACCTCGGGGTTTTCGACCGGGTGAGCGTGGAGGCCGTGGGCGACGAGGATCGCGTGAAGGACATCCTCATCGATGTGTCGGAGCGCAAGAACCTGTACGCCGAGGTGGGCGGCGGCGTGGCCACGGACCAGGGCCTGCGGATCTTTGCCCGCGCGGGGCACCGGAACCTGTTCGGCATCGCGCACACGCTCACGCTCTACGGGCAGACCGGGATCGGGTGGCAGGGTGACGGCTGGACCTTCGACCTCTCGAACCCCACCTACCGGGCTACCGCCCACTACGAGGCCCCGCACGTGCCCGGGCGCGGTGAGTCGGTCACGGGTGACATCCTGTTCGGCGCAGAGGAGCAGGCCCCGGACTGGCGCCTCGCGCGCTCGGGCGTCGCGGCCGGCCTCTCGCTCAAGATCGGCCCCTCCACCACGATCCGCGCAGACTACCGGGTGCAGTGGCGTCGACTGCTCGACGTCGACCCCGGCGTACTCGTGGAGGGGGATCCGTGGCTCGGACCCCTCGGGGTCTCCAACGCCGTCGACCCCTCGCCGATCACCCCAAGCTCGCTGCGCCGCGAGTCCGGCCTCGACCTCTCCTTCCTGCTCGACCTCCGCGACGACCCGTTCAACCCCACGCGCGGTGGGGTCGGGAACGCCGCCTTCGTCGTCACCGATCCCCTGTTCGGCGACCAGGTGTACCTCCGGGCGGAGGGGAGCTGGACGCAGCTCATCCCCGTCGGCAAACCCGCGTTCCTGCTGCGGCTGCGGAGCGGCGCCGCCTGGGTGCCCGACGGTACCTCGGTGCTCCCGGTGGAGGACAGGTTCCAGGGCGGCGGCGGCGCCAGCTTCCGCGGCTTCGCGCTCGACACGCTGGGCCCCGCAAACCTCGTCAGCAACGAGAACATCGCGTATCCGAACACCCTGGACCCGATCCTCGACTACGCCGAGCGCACCTCCACAGGGCGCTGGGTCACGACCGGGGGCGACGCCATGGCGGTGGGCACCGTCGAGTTCTCCGTCCCGCTCGACGTCTTCGGGCTCTCCGGCTGGTCTGCCACCCGGGTCGCGCTCTTCTCCGACTTCGGGAACGTGTGGTGGCTCTCGCCGCTCGTGCAGACCACGTCGATGACGCTCGACGCCGCGCACGGCGGCGACCCGGCGCTGCGCTGGTCCGCGGGCATCGGGCTCCGGCGGGCGACGGCCGTGGGCCCCATCCAGGTGGACGTGGGCTTCAACCCGGCGTGGATCAAGGCGCGGGGAGAGGACTGGGCGCGGCTGCACGTGAGCCTGGGCAGCGTGTTCTAGCAGCGCTCGGCGCGCTGGCTCCCGGTGCTCACGAACGCGGGCGGCCGTCGTCGGGCACTGACAACCGTCACTGACGGAGGTCAGCGGCGCACCCCGGGAAAACCGCACGTTGATCCATGGGCACGCGCCTTGCGCCGGCACCGGAGAACCCCGGAGCCCGCCCGTGTCCCTCTCCCAGTCCGTCACCACCGCCACCCAGTCGACGACAACCCCCACCACCAGCGCCTCAACCGCGGTCGCGCCGCAGCCGTACGGCAACCAGGCGGCCCTCGAGGATGCCGGGCTCACTGCAGACTACAGCCAGCGGTATCTCGACGAGCAGGACGACGACATCGCCTACATGGCGCTCGTCGGCTGGGGCATCATCGACTTCTCGGGCGTCCTGGCCACCTGTCTGGCCGACCCGAAGCGGGCCCCTGCACAGCGCTGGCTCTCGCACTACACCCTGGAAGACGTCGCGCGCGAGGCGCCCGAGATGGTCGACTCCGTACGTGATCTCCTCTGGCCGATGGACAGGCGCATCGCGGTCGGCGGGGAAGCCAGCGTGATGCTGGAAGCCGGTGGCGAGCTGAGAGGCGAGGTCGCGACGGAGCGCACCGACCACGGGTTCAGCGTCGAGCTCGAGGGGGAGCTGCGCGCTGGCCTGGACGTCGAGCTCCCGGCCGAACTCGAAGCGCTGAACGCGTCCCTGGCGGCCATCGAGCCGGACACGCAGCAAGGCACAGACGTCAACGTGGGCATCGGCGTGGACGTCGGGGCGGGCGTCTCTGCGGGATGGCAGGTGAAGGCCGGCTGGGAGCTCGACACCGACGCGATGGACGGCATGCTGGCAGGGGCGCCGTGCTCGCCGAGCCTGGACGCGCTGGTTCGCAGCATCGACATGCTGATCGAGAGCCTGACCGCGCCGGACACGTGGGCGGTGGACCAGGTGGTCGGGGCACAGGCCGAGGCAGGTGGGAGCGTGGGGATCGGCGCGGAGGCCGGCGCCGAGGTCGGTGTCGCGTTCGGCTACGGGCTCGACGGGGACCACTACTACTCGCACGCCACGATCAGCGGCGGGGTCACCGCGGGCTTCGACTGGGGCTTGATGCAGGAGCTCCTCGACGACCCGCGCCTGGTCGACGCCGCAGCGGAATTCGGCGGCGAGGTCGGCGTCCGCCTCGAGATCCCGAGGGACACCGTCACAGACCCGCGCACCGCCCGCTTCTTCCTGTGCTGGAGCACGAAGGCCGGCGAGGCGTCCTCGAGCACCTGGTTGGAGGCCGGCGCCCTGCCGAGCGCTGCCGAGCTGCTCCTGGAACTGCTGACCGGCGGCGACCGCGGCGGCGTGCTGGCAGCAGCGGACGTGCCGGATCGGGCGATGGTGCGCTCGATCGAGCGCCCGATCGAGGACGAGGCACAGCGAGCCGCGCTCGCGGAGCTCGTGGACAGGCCCGGGGACGAGTATGGCGCGCAGGTGAGGACCACGATGGTCGCGAAGGGGAGCCTCCGGGTGGAGACCGGCGCGATCTGGTCGGCGATGGGGAACGGCGCCACGACGTTCGACACCTGCGGCGAGAGCGGGGAGGACGCCGTGCTGGACGCCGAACGGCAGATCGCAGCACACTTCTTCGGTGAGACCTACGAGTGGGCCGGGGGCGGACAGCTCTCGATGGGGCTGGACCGCGCAGTCGCCGGCTCGGAGGTCGCGGAGTCGCGGGTGGAGGTCGCGACCGAGATCGACAGCTCCCTGATGCTCTCGGGCGAGGTCGGCCACGAGCGGCAAGAGCTCGACGCAGGCGCGGCAAGCTCGATCACGTACACGAGCGTCCTGCCCGTGCCTGCCAGCGAACTCCACCTGTACGTCGCGGCGTAGGAAAAAGCGGCGGTGTCCGCAACCGGACCGCAGGTTACCCGGGCACCCTCCCGGATACCCGCATGAGCCGCTACCGCACCCATACCTGCAACGACCTGCGCGCCGAGCACATCGGCCAGTCCGTCACCCTGTCCGGCTGGCTGCACATGGTGCGCGACGTCGGCGGGATCCTCTTCCTGGTCCTGCGCGACCACTACGGCTCCACGCAGATCGCCGTCGATCCTGCCGATCCCTTCTACGAGGCCGTCAAGCACACGCGCGTGGAGAGCACGATCTGCGTTTCCGGAACCGTGCAGGCCCGCCCCGACGGCGGCTCGAACGCACGCATGGCGACCGGCGAGATCGAGGTGCGCGCCTCGTCGTTCGAGCTCCTGGCCGCGAGCGACGTGCTGCCGTTCCCGATCCAGCAGAACATCAACGCGTCCGAGGCCGATCGGCTGAAGAACCGCTTCCTGGACCTGCGCCGGCCGAACGTCCACGCCAACATCGTGCTGCGCTCGAAGGTCGTGAGCTACATCCGTGCAAAGATGCACGATCTCGGCTTCCTCGAGTTCCAGACCCCGATCCTCACAGCCAGCTCGCCCGAGGGCGCGCGCGACTACCTCGTGCCGTCGCGCATCCACCCGGGCCGCTTCTACGCGCTGCCGCAGGCGCCGCAGATGTTCAAGCAACTCCTGATGACCTCCGGGTTCGACCGCTACTTCCAGATCGCCCCGTGCTTCCGCGACGAGGATGGCCGCGCGGACCGCTCCCCCGGCGAGTTCTACCAGCTCGACGTCGAGATGGCGTTCGTGGAGCAGGAGGACGTCTTTGCGCCCATCGAGCGCCTGATGATCGACATGTTCGAGCACTTCAGCGACAAGAAGGTCCCGGCGCCGTTCCCGCGCATCGCGTACCGCGAGGCGTTCCGGCGCTGGGGCATCGACAAGCCCGACCTGCGCTTCGGCATGGAGATCCAGGACGTGGCAGGCGCGATGACCGCCGTGCCGTTCCTGGCGACCGCGGTTGCCGACGGCGGCGTGAACCGCGCGCTCGTCGTTCCGAACGTGGGCGGTGAATCCCGCAAGTTCTACGACGCGCTCGTCGAGTTCGTGAAGACCCAGGGCGGGAACGGCCTCGCCTGGGCGGTCCCACAGGCCGACGGCACGGCCAAGGGCTCGCTCGCGAAGTTCCTCGACGCGAGCGCGGTCGCAACCCTGCGTGCGCTCCCCGAGTACGCGGAGAACGCCGCCATCCTCGTGATGGGCGGACCGGAGGACAAGGTCCAGACCGTGCTCGGCCGCCTGCGCAACAAGCTCGCCGAGGATCTGAAGCTCCACGAGCCCGGGATCTTCCGCTTCTGCTGGATCGTCGACTTCCCGATGTACGAGAAGAACCCCGACACCGGCGCGATCGAGTTCTCGCACAACCCGTTCTCGATGCCCCAGGGCGGCATGGAGGCGCTGGTGTGCAAGGATCCGCTGGACATCCTGGCCTACCAGTACGACATCGTCTGCAACGGCGTGGAGCTCTCGTCGGGCGCCATCCGGAACCACCAGCCGGAGCTGATGGTCAAGGCGTTCGAGATCGCGGGGTACAGCCGGGACGAGGTGGCGAAGCGCTTTGGCGCGCTGTTCCGCGCGTTCCACTACGGGCCCCCGCCCCACGGCGGACTCGCGCCGGGCATCGACCGCATGGTCATGCTGCTCGCGGACGAGAAGAACATCCGCGAGGTCATCCCCTTCCCCATGGTCATCACCGCGCAGGACCTGCTGATGGGCGCGCCCGGTGAGGTCACGCAGAAGCAGCTCGACGAGCTGCACATCGCGATCGTGGCGCCGAAGGCGTGATCTTCGTCCTCGCGCTGCTGGCCTGCACGGGCCCGAACGAGGTGGTGGTCACCTGCGTCACCGAGTGGCGGGACGGCGACTCGGTCCACACGGAGTCGTACCCCGGCTTCACGACGAGCTGCAGCGATTGGGCGGAGCACGGCGAGGTCCAGATGGCCTCGACAGAGGGCGCGTGCGCGGCCGACGGCTTCGACCAGGGCTACGACCCGTCCGAATGCGCCTGCACCGTCGACAAGGGACGCTGCACCTTCCCGCGCGGCGCGAACGACTGATCCGGCTGGCGGGCACGCCACGGGCCCCGCCCCGGCTCGTCCCCCGAAGCGCCGGAACCGCCGACCCTCCGCGCAGGCAGGCGCGTCGCCGCGATGCGCAGCAGTCGCCCCGAAGACCGCGACACTCCCGCCGCGGCTCTACCACCTTGGTGCCGATATCAAACGGTAGTACGCCGATCATCGCCGCTGGCACCGTCCTTGCTTCGCTCTCCGGCAACCCCGGAACCCTGATGTTCACCCGCATCGCCGTCCTCTCCCTCCCCGCCCTCACCCTCCTCGCGGGCTGCGATCCCGCCACCTGCGCGTGCGAGGTGTTCGGCCAGGGCGACCCGGTCGACTTCACCGCGCTCACCCCGGATGTAGACGCCATGATCGGCGGCACGTGGACCGGCACGGTCTCCAACAAGACGACGGAGGTCGGTCAGGACACGGTGCTCGAGACCTGCAGCCTGATTGGCCAGCCGTTCTCACTGGAGTTGAACGTCAGCCAGCCTGAGTCCTGCTGGGACAGCGAGCAGTCGCCGGAGGACTGCTCCTCGGCCCACGGCACCTCCTACCCGCTCGGGGGCACCCTCGAACTGGACGGCTCGTGGCCGATCACCGGGTTCGTCGGCGCGTGGTCCGAGAAGCCCGGAGTGAACCTCAGTGTGAGCATGGATCCCCCTCCGACGGGTGTGCCCTACGCGACCATGGACGTGATCCTCTCCTCGACCCTGCTCGACGAGGCGCAGTTCGAAAGCGTCCTCTGGAGCCGGCGCCTGTCAGAGGACGACGCCCCCCAGACGACGTGGGAGCTGTGCAGCCTGGACGTCCTGCAGCCAGAGTAGCTCACGGGGGCATGGTCTCGCCGTCGTAGCCGTCGCCCCAGCAGCGTACGACGCCGTCCGTGTCGAGCGCACAGGCATGGTCGCCGCCCGCCGTCACGCTCGTGAACGTGCCTTCGGGCGGGCTGCACTGCCCCAGGGAGTCGTCACCCCAGCACACCACCGCGCCGGAGGCGTCGATGGCACACGTGTGCCAGTGACCTGCGCTCACCTGCACGAACACGCCGTCTGGCGGCGTGGACTGGCCCGCTGCGTCGTCCCCCCAGCAGGTGATGCTCCCGTCCGCAGCAAGCGCACAGGCGTGCCAGTCGCCCGCGCTCACGTGCACGAAGGTGCCCGTCGGCGGCGTCGATTGCCCGAAGTCGTAGGTCCCGCCCTCGCCCTTGCCCGCGCCCCAACACACCACGGCGCCGTCGCTGTTCACCGCGCAGGTGTGGTACCCGCCGGTGCTGACGTCGGTGTAGTTCCCGTCCGGCACCTCGCTCTGGCCGAAGTCGTCGTCCGAAGGACCGAAGTAGGAGCACTTCGCGCGTCCGTCGGCCGCGTATTCGCACACGGTGTACTGGCCGACCGAGATGGCCTCGTTCTGGGCGGTGCCCGCCTCGTACATCCCGCCCGGGTAGCCCCAGCACACGTACTTCCCCGAGGTGATCCCGCAGGTCGTGTACCACCCTGCGGCGAGGCTGGAGAAGGACAGCTCGTCGTCCGGCACATCGGTCTCCCCGTTCCCGTCCCAGCCCCAACACCGCGTGATGCCGTCGCCATCGATCCCGCAGGTGTGCCACCAGCCCGTGCTCACCTCCGTCCAGCCGCCAACGCTGGAGTAATGGGGGTGCGGGGCCGGACCGGTGTCCGTCCACGTCTCCGATGGCGACGTGTCCACGCACGCGGGCCCATGCATCCCGCCACACTCGTGATCACACCCGGCCAAGCCGACCATCAGCACGAGCATCGGAAAACCCTCCTTGTCCCGCTATCACACGTCCCTGGGCCCCGCGGCTCTCCGCGGACGGCCACAGCCGGGTGGCGCAGGAGCCGTGCGGGCTTCGCGTGGCGGAACACGGGTAGCGCTACGGCGGCATGACCTGACCATCCGCGTTGTCCCCCCAGCAGTGCACCACCCCGTCCGTGTCGAGCGCACAGGCGTGGTCTCCCCCGCTGGTCACCTGCGTGAAGGTGCCAGTAGGAGGCCTGCACTGGCCGCTGTCGTCGTTGCCCCAGCAGTGGATCGCACCGGCGGTGTCGAGCGCGCAGGTGTGCCAGTGGCCGGCGCTCACCTGAACGAACTCGCCCGCGGGCGGCGAGGCCTGGCCGGCGGTGTCGTTGCCCCAGCACACCACGCTGCTGTCCGTCGTCACGGCGCACGTGTGCCAATCGCCCGCGCTCACCTGCACGAAGGTTCCGACGGGCGGCGTGGATTGTCCGAAGTCGTACTCTCCGCCCTCGCCCTTGCCGGCCCCCCAGCACTGCACGCTGCTCGCGCTGTCCACGGCGCAGGTGTGGATCTGGCCGGCGCTCACGTCACGGAAGGACCCTTCGGGTGCATCGCTCTGCCCGTGCTGCCCGCCTGGACTGGCGAGCGCCACGCAGGTGACCTGGCCACTCTCCTCGCGCTGACAGACCGTGTAGGCCCCCGCGCTCAACGCATGGGGGCTGCCGCTGAACACGCCGAGGCCTCCAGAGCCGCCCCAGCACAAGAAGCCTCCCGACGAGATCCCGCAGGTGTCGAACCAACCGGCGCTCAGCCCGTGGTAGGACTGCCCGTTGTCGGGGACGTCCGTCTCCCCGTTGTCGTCAGCCCCCCAGCAGCGCACGGCGCCGCCGCGTTCGACCCCGCACGTGTGCCACCACGCCGTGGTGACCTCCGTCCAGCCGCCCGCGCTCGAATAGAACGGGTGCGGGTCCGTGCCGGTGTCGTCGAGACGGACGAACGGCGAGGCGTCCACGCACACCGGCCCCTTCATGCCGCCGCACTCCTGGCCGCACGCGGAGAGGCCGAAGACGAGCGCGTAGAACATCGAGAACCCTCGGGGGGATCGTAGCATCGATCAGCCCCCCACCCGGTCAGCCCAGCGCGTTCACCACGGCGTAGACCTCTTCCTCGCTGAGCATGCGCGGCGTGCTCTTGGCCTTCTCGCGGATGGCGGCCACGAGCGCGGGCGCCGGATCCAGCTTGCGCTGCCGCAACCAGAAGATGATGTTCGAGTCGCCCGCCATCGGCCCGATCTCGATCTCCTGCCGCCGCCCGAACCACGAGGCGGGCACACCTGAGTACACGCGGTCCGCGAGCCAGTCGGCCCCCTTGCTGATGGCCTTGATGACCGCCGCGGCGTGCACGCCCGTGCCCGTCCGGAACGCGTCCTTGCCGAACACCGGGTAGCTGACCGGGATCGACACCTCGGTGTGCTCGGAGGTGAGGTCGACCAACTCCGCGAGCCGCGAGAGGTCGCCGTCGAACCAGCCCATCAGCTTGAGGTTCACGAGCAACAGATCGAGCGAGGTGTTTCCGACACGCTCCCCCACGCCGAGCACGCAGCCGTGCACCCGATCCACGCCGTCCGCCACCGCAGCGACAGCGTTGGAGAGCCCGTAGCCGCGATCGTTGTGTCCGTGCCAGTCGAGCCGCACGTCGCGCCCGGACTCCTTCACGACCGTGCGCGCAAAAGCGAGCAGGTTGCGTACGCCCGCCTCGGTCGCGTGCCCGACGGTGTCGCAGAGGCAGAGCCCGTCTGCACCCTCCTCGATCGCAGCGAGGAAGAGCCGGCGGAGGGTCTCGGGGTTGGAGCGTGTGGTGTCTTCCGTGACGAACGTGCAGGGCAGCCCGTTCTGCTTGGCGAGGCGGATCGAGCTGCGAGTGCGGGTCTCGAGCAGGTCGACATCCCAGCCCTCGGCGTAGAGCCGGATCGGCGAGGCCCCGAGGAACGCCATCACCTCGATCGGCATGCCGACCTTCTGGGAGATGTCGATGATCGGGCGGATGTCCGCCTCGATGGTGCGCGCAGCGCAGTTTGCGGCGATGGGGAGCTTCTCGTCGCGGATCAGCATCGCGAGCCGCGTCACGTCTGCGACCGCGCGGGGGCCGGCGCCCGGCAGTCCGATGTCGACGACGTCTACGCCGATCCCTGCGAGCAGGCGGACGATCTGGACCTTCGCCTCGATAGGCGGATCGGTGACCGACGGGCACTGCACGCCATCGCGCAGCGTCTCATCGACGATCTTCGGCCGTGGCTTCGTCTTGATTCCGTGCGGACCCTCGACGTTCCAGTCGTGGATGACGGCAGACTCGTTGATCTCGTTCGTGTCGGCAGGCTGGGTGCTGGGCATCGCGCGCTCGTGAGGCGCGCCCCTTAGCGCGGAGGCGTGCCACCCGCCCGGCCCGGAAGGCGAAGGCGAGCGACGTCAGCGACAGTCTCGCGCGCTGGCGAAAGGGGCAGTCCGCCCCGACGCCTCGGGCATCCCGATCACCTGGTTCGCGACCCCGATCCAGGCCTGCGGGCTCTCCGGGACGAACGGCGGGGCGAGCAGGCAGCCGTCGGCCGAGTACAGTGCCGCGGTCCCGCCTGGCTGGTCCCCGAAGCCCGGGACGAGCAGGGGCGTGAACTTGTCGTTCAGGAACGTCGTCATGTCCGGATCCCGCGCGAGCAGGTCGAGCGGCCCGCCGACGTGATCGACGAACACGGCGAGCGGGCGCTCCACCGGCGCCGCGGCGGAGCGCCACTCGATGAACGACTGCAAGGTCGTCGGAGCGTCACTGGAACGGCATGCCGCGAGAACGAGCACCATGCCGCGAGCGAGATTGGAGGCGACGGGCGGATTTGAACCGCCGAAATAATGGTTTTGCAAACCACCGCCTTAGGCCACTTGGCTACGTCGCCGCTCGCACATCGACTATCCACCGGACTTCGGAACTGCAAGGAGGGAACGAACGGGCCTTCGCCCCCTGCGCTATTGACGTCGCGCGGACAATTCGATACACGCGCCCCCCGCCGGACCCCCCGTCGGCATCTTTGAACCGCAGCTCCGCCGCGAGCGCACCGGAGGTCGGATGCTTGATCCAGCCTTCTACAAGCGCACCGCGTCGACCATCGCGATGGCCGCAGCGCTGCCTGGCATGACCATCGCGGGTGGCCTGCTCGGCGCGCTGGTCGACCGGTGGCTCGGCTCGGCTCCCTACGGGGCTGTCGGGCTAGGCGGCTTCGGCTTCGCGGTGGCGGTAATGCAACTCCTTCGGACGACACGCCCTCCTGATGACCCCGCTGCCCCGCCTCCTTCGTGACTCCAGCATCGCCGTGCTGGTCTTCATTGCCGTCGGGCAGGCGACAGGGCATGGCGCCGCGCTCGCCGCTGGCGGGATCGGTGGGCTCGTCAACCTCGCCGGGTTGGTCGTGGCCTGCTCGGGCAACCCCGCCGCGCTGATGGGGCGGCTGGTGCTGCACAACCTCACAGCGATGGCCGTCCTCTACGTGCTGCTCACCCGCTTCGAACCCCTGCCCGCGCTGCTCGGCCTGCTCGCCCCCCTGGTGGCGATCACGGTCCGCACGCTGATCGACCACCCGCCCGCCATGTCCCCGTCCTCCGGAGTCGAACGATGATCCCCGCCCTCGTCGAAACCGTCCTGCACGCAGCATCGCTCCACTTCGCCCGCGGCGCGATGAACGACTTCTCGTGGTTCCAGCTGCTGCCTGGCATGGAGCTCAAGGAGGGCCACAACCTCGGCACCGCGCTCGGTCTCGCGACCCCGCGCGACGTGATGTTCATCCCGACGACCTGGGCCATCGTGGCGTTCATCCTTCTCCTCGCCGGCCTCGCGCGGATGAAGCTCAACGCGGCGATGGCCCGCCCCGGCACCGACAAGTACCTGCCCGACGCCAGGCTCACGCTGCGCAACTTCTTCGAGATGATCATCGAGTTCCTCGCGGACCTGATGAAGGCGAACCTCGGCGAGAAGGAGATGCGTGCGTTCTTCCCCCTCGTCGGCGGGCTCTTCGTGTTCATCCTGGTCGCGAACTTCTCCGGCTTCGTCCCCGGCTTGCGTCCGCCGACCGACAACCTGTCGAGCAACTTCGCGATGGCGATCACCGTGTTTTTGGTGTTCAACTACGCCGGGCTCTCGCGCAACGGCCTCGGGTACCTCAAGCACCTCGGCGGGCCCGTCATCTGGCTCGCTCCCGTGTTCTTCGTGCTCGAGACCGTCTCGCTGCTCATCCGCCCGATGTCGCTCTCCATGCGTCTCACGGTGAACATCTTCGTGGACCACCTGCTGCAGGCCATCGCGCGCGGCCTCGGCACCGACCTGCTGGGAGTCGCCGGCGCGGTCATCCTGCCTGTCCCGCTGTACTTCCTCGGGCTGCTCGTCTGCTCGGTGCAGGCCTTCGTGTTCGCGCTGCTCACCATCATCTACATCTCGCAGTCCGTCGCCCACGAAGAGGGCCACGGTCACGAGGCAGGCCACTAGCCCTGCCTGTTTTTTCAGCTTGTCCGCTCACATTTCACCCCCCGGAGACTCATATGAACAAGAAGCTTCAGACTGCCGCCCGCGTTGGCGCCCTCTTCGTCCTCTCCACCGGCCTCGCCTTCGCTGACGACGGCGGCAACATGGGCCCCGGCATCGGCGCCGGCCTCGCGGTCGGCCTCGCGGCCCTCGGCGGCGGCTTCGGCCAGGGCAAGACCGCTTCGGCGGCCCTCGAAGGCATGGCCCGCAACCCCCAGGCTGCCGGCAACCTGCAGACCCCCATGGTCCTCGGCCTCGTCTTCACCGAGACCCTCACGCTGTTCAGCTTCGCGATCGCCTACCTGCTCACCAGCAAGTAGTCCCCCGGGGGTTCCCCCAAGCGACGCTCGTAGCTCTGGCTACGGGCGTCGTCGCTTTTTGGCCGACGACCGTGCGTCGGGTCACATGCAGGTCGAGGGGGGGCCGCCCGTCTCGTCCTCTCGCCCCTGCCCGACGTGGTCTGCGTAGAACCCGGTCATCGCATCCAGATCGAAGCAGCCCATCATCCGGCGCTCCCCCCAGGACACAGCCGCCCAGGCAGTCGGCAACAGATCGTACGGGGCGACGACCCAGCGCGGGTCGGACTCCGTCGCGAGCGCCACCGCCAGCGCGTCCACGTCGGATGCACAGTCGTTCCCCGCGCCGCTGTCGGCCGCAGTGCAGTCGGCAGGCTGGTACAGGAACACGACACCGCCGTGCTCCTCGTTGTGGACCCAGCGCTCGTCGCCAGGATCCTCAGCGTGAACACCCCAGTCGGTCCAGCACGCGCTGTGATCCCCCGAGGTCGGTGGAGGATCGGGGTACACGACGTCGCCATCCACGTGCTGGAAGCCGCCGATCGTCTGCGTCTCGTCCAGGCATTCGCCCCCGCAGTAGTCACACGCCTCCGAGGCTGTTGTCTCCGGAACCTTCGGTGTACACGCGACCAGAAGCCAGATCATGCTCTCCTCCCCGGAGCCTTCCACTCCCCCGAGCGCCCGCCGGACTTGGCGAGCAGCCGTACGCCGTCGATCACGATGCCGCGGTCCACGGCCTTTAGCATGTCGTACACCGTGAGCGCCGCAGCGGTCACGGCGGTGAGCGCCTCCATCTCCACGCCCGTCTTCGCGGTGCAGCGCGCGCTCGCCTCGATGCGAATCGCGCCCTGCTCGATGTGCAGGCGCACGTCCACACCGTCGAGCGGCACCGGGTGACAGAGGGGGATCCACTCCGCTGTACGCTTGGCCCCCTGGATCCCCGCGATCTGCGCGATGGTGAGCACGTCCCCCTTCTTTGCCCGCCGCTCCATCACCTGCGCCAGCGCTTCGGGCGAGAGGCGCACCCAGCCCTCTGCGACCGCTTCGCGGCGCGTGACGGCCTTCTCGCCCACCTCCACCATGCGGGCATCGCCCTCGGGCGTCAGGTGCGTGAGAGTGCTCACGGGTACACCGGATGGATCTTCTCTTCCATCAGCTCGGAGCCGAGGCGCAGGTTGATCGTCCGTTTGAGCGCCGCTCGCCGATCGTTCAGGCGGTAGACGCTCCGCGCCCGCGTGACGAACTCGGCGTCGAACCGGAGCGCCGCCTCCGCCGCGCGAAGCTGGTCCTCCACCTCCCACAAGAGCAGGTTCACGTCGGACAGTTCGGCCATCTCGGGCTCGTCCCCGGCCTCGAGCCGGGGCCAGCAGGCGCACAGCCGCTCCAACTCGCGCTGCACGTTGGGCCGCTGGGAGGGTGCGGAACGCCGCACCTTGATGCGCAGGATGGTGATGCGGTCGAGCAGATCGCCGATCGAGCACGGCGCGAGCAAGGTCACGCGCGGCCATCCACCAGCTCGCGAGCCACCGCCACGAACCGACGAAGGATCGCCTCGGCCTCGGGCGTATCCGGGGCCTCCTCCATCCTCTGGTCGATCCGGGCCGCGATCTCGGGGCTGCCGGCGTAGTGCTGTCGATAGTAGTTCCAGCGCTCCATCGTGGTCGACTTGCGCAGCTCGGGGTGGAACTGCGTCGCCCAGAAGGGCGCTCCATCCACCTTGAAGGCCTGGTTTCGGATGGCGCGGCCGGTCGCCAGCAGGGTTACCCCCGCCGGCAACACGTCGACGTGGTCATGGTGGCCAAGCTGCGCGTAGAACGTCGGGGGCGCGGCGTCGAACACCCGGTCCGGCAGGCCGGGCACGCGATCGATCAGGAAGCACCCGAGCTCCTGCCTCGCGTCGTCGCGGTTGACCTCTCCGCCCAGCGCCAGGGCGAGGCCCTGGAAACCGAAGCAGGAGGCCCACGCGGGCTTGCGCGCATCGACGACCCGCACGAGGAAGTCGAGCATCCCCCGCACCCACCCGTGCCTGTCGAGCACCGAATAGGCGCCGGAGCCTCCGAAGAAGAACGTGTCCGCAGAGGCGAGCAGCCCGTGGTCCAGGACGGTGTCCCGGGCGTGGACTTTCTGGAGGTCCGCCAGCCCGGTCGTCCCTTGAAAGCAGCGCAGCTCCTGCTCGGCCATCGGGTCTTCGGGGTCGCGCAACGAGATGAGCAACGATCGCATCGCCGGGCCCTATCCAGAAACCGGCCGGCCCGGAGGGCGGCAGGTCGCTTGCACCCCCCGACGCGCCGTGCGACCATCCCCGCCGATGAAGCACCACCGCCTCCTCCCCTGCCTCCTGCTCCTCGCCTGCGCAGGCAAGGGCGCCGACGACTCGAGCGCGAGCACCTGTCCTGAGGGCCAGCCCTGCATCACGATCACCTCCCCCGCAGACGGCTCGACGATACCCACCTGCCTGGACATGACCGTGCGCGTGACGAACCTCACGATCGTCTCACCAGCCGACCACGACACGCCGGTGGACGGGGAGGGCCACTGGCAGATGGAGATCAACGAGCGACCGCTCCTGATCCCCTGTGAGGATCTCGAGTGCCGGTTCACCCTGGACGGTTTCGATGACGGCCCTGTCAGCGTGGTCGCGGTGCTCGCGGACAACACGTACGTGAAGCTCACCGACGCCGACGGCGCGTTCATCTCGGACAGCGGCACGTACACGCTGGCCGGAGACGGCGTCGTCTGTCCGTGACGCGAGGCGAGCGTCACCCACGCGCGCTTTGCTCCGCCGCACGCTACTATTCCCGGATGCGCCCCTCCCTCGCCCTCCCTCTCGTCCTCCTGGCCGGCTGCGGGCAGAAGCTCGGCTTTCAACCTGATGGAGACGATTCCGCCGTCGACTCCCGCGACACGGCTCCGAACGACACCGGCAGGGACGACACCGCCGACACGGATGGAGACCTCGACAACGACGGCTACACCGTCGAGGAGGGGGATTGCGACGACAACAACGTCTACGCTTCTCCCGCCCGGAGCGAGGACGTGAACGACGGCATCGACAACGACTGCGACGGTCGGATCGACGAGGCGTGGTCCGGGGTGGACGTCGCTTACGGCAACGATGACGGTGCAAGCTCGATCTTCCACCTCGACACCATCGGCCGCGTGCAGGACGAGGTGACCCTCGACAACGACTGCTACCCGCTCTGGCTCGACCACGCGGCCGGTCCGCTCTCCGACGGCACCGATGGCTGGGTGATCAACAACGGGTACACCACCATCGCCACGGTGGCGCGCGACGGCACCTGTACGGACCTGTTCGACTTCTCGGAGGACACAGAAGCCTACCCCTTCGGCGTGTACGGCATCGCGACGGGCCTCGACGGCACGATCTACGCCACCACGCTGAGCGCCCTGCAGGCGATCGCGCCCGACGGCACCGTGACCGAGGTGGCGACCTGGACCTGCGACCTCTACTCGCCTGCAGACCACGAGATCGCCGCGTACAGCCTCGCGGTGGATCCCCAGACCGGCGAGGTCGGCCTGTTCGGCTACTTCGGTGGTTTCGCGACGTACGAACCCGATAATGGGACCTTCACGCTGCTCGCCAAGGAGGATCTGGAAAATCCTGCGGTGTACACCAACTCGGGCGCGCACAAGGACGGCGGCGGGTGGTACAGCCCCGGGGTCGACGCCACCACTGGCTCCTACTACATCTACAGGTTCAACCTGCAGGACTCCGCCTGGACCGCGCAGGAGGAGTGGACCGATGAGGACTGGTCGCCGTTCATGCTCGCCATCGACGGCGACACGGGTGACTACTACGTCACGGCGAATGCGGGCTGGTACTACACGGTCTGGCGCGTCGTGAGCGGCTCCGGCTACGCGGCGGACCTCTACACATCCGACGGCACGGTTCCGCACCGGGGGTTCTATGGCATCGTCTCCACCTACTGATGCGCCGGCAGGCTCCACGGCCGAGATCCTTCTGGTCGTGAGCGCATTGCTCATCGGCCTGGTGGTCGTCACCGGCAGTTTCGCGCCGGACCTGCTCCCGTGGGCCAACGGCGTGGTCAACGACGTCGCGGACAAGATCGGGGTCGACTTTTGAACGCTGAGCTCATCCAGCGCATCGCTGTCGGCCTCTTGATCGCCATCGCCTGCTACACCGACCTCACGACGCAGAAGATCAAGAACTGGCTGACGTTCCCCACGATGGCGATCGGGATCGTGCTCTCACACTGGACGTTGGGGGCCTTCTGGCTCGGCCCGGCCGGCATCCTGGCCGCGATGGCCGCCTGCTTTTTTCCCTGGCGACTCGGAGCGATCAAGGCCGGCGATGTGAAGATGCTGATGGCCGCGGGCGCCCTGCTGGGACCCGTCCCCGCCCTCCGTGCCACCGTCTGGATGCTCTTCCTGGGGATCCCCGTCGGACTGCTGGTGCTCGCGGTCAAGGGGCGACTCGGGAACCTCAAGCGCGTGGTGATCGAGGGGCAGAAGGCGGAGGTGACGGTCGTCGCCCACGCGCCCGTCGTCGGGATGGGGATCATCGCCGCGATGACCTGGCCAGGGCTTTTCTAGTAGCTCCAGATTTCTAGTAGCTCCAGATCCAGACCCGCTCGGCCAGGCTCGCCAGCCACCGGCCCCGTTCCGCGAAAGCGAGCCCCGTGACCGGCGCATCGTGCGCCCCCACCTTGCCCGGGCTCGTGCGCGCGACCCCGGGCCGGGGGACCGTGACCGAGACGCCGCCCGATCGCGTGGCCAGGGCCAGGGTCTCGCCGTCTGACGAGATCGCGGCGTTCGTCACGTCGTAGAGCTTCACGGTGACGGCATCTCCGCCGGCCGAGCCGCTGGCCTCGGGCTTGCGCCAGAGGGTGACCCCGCCGGACGCCACCCCGAATACATGCCCGGAGGAGACGTAGAGGTGGTGCCCCGTGGAGGGCTCCGATCCGAAGCGCTCCCCCCAGGGGAGCACGCTGAGCCCGGTGAGCAGGCTGCGGAGGAGCCGCGGCAGGCCGGAGGGCTGGGGCAGTGCGACCGTCCTGGCGGGTACCCGGGCCCGCCCGACGACGCGGCCGTCGACGTTGTAGACGAACACGCGGCGGGCATCCTCGGCGTCGCCCACCAGGACCAGCCCGCCCGCGCCGAACGCGAGCTGCACGCCGGCGATGAGCCCGGTGGCATGCTCCCAGACCAGCCGACCATCGAGTTCATGGACGCGCAGCTGCCCCGACCGGCTCAGGATCGCGACGCGCCTGCCCGCGGACGACATGGGGGAGATCGCAAGCCGGGCCGGGTCGGATGCCGCCCGGAAAAGGCGCCGCGAGCCGAAGCTGGGCTCGACGAGGTGAACGGCACCTTCGCGCTCGGCCACCAGCAGCTCCTCCCCGCTCCATGCCATCGCGCTCGGCTCGGCCAGCGCCGGGCTGACAAGCGCCTCCAGCGGCCTGGGGGGGTGGAGAAAGTGTGCGTCGGCGAGCTCGACCATGCCCCAACGTAAGCCGGAAACAGGGGGCGTGAACCCCCGGGTGCGCTCCCATCCCCGCCTCCCCGCTTGCCAGCAGAGACCCCGGTGTCTACCCCATTTCTTATGGTCGCTCCGCTGCACTCTCTCGACGCCGTCTCCGTCCTCGTGGTGGCTGAAGATGCCCCCACCCGCAGCGGGTTGATTGCGCTGCTCACCGGGAACGCAGGAGCCCGGGTGACCGGCGGGTTGTCCCCATCTGACCTCGTGAGTTCGGTTCCGACCGATGTCTACGCATGGGACTTCGGCCGCAGCGAAGAGATCGGTCTGCGGCAGTTCCGGACGCACGCAGGTACCGAGACCCCAGCCCTCGCGCTCGTGGGAAACGCCGACCAGGGACGGGCGGCGCTCCAGGCGGGCGCGCGCGGCGCCATGCTCCGCGACGGCGTACGCGACGACATCGGCCTCGTGCGCTTCATCGCGGCCCTGCGCGCATGTGCGCTCGGCTTCGTCGTGACGGACCAGCTCGGGGACTCCGCCGGGCCCCAGCTCACCGCCCGGGAGGGTCAGGTCATCCACCTGCTCGCCGAGGGCCATCCGAACAAGATCATCGCCGATCGCCTCGGGATCAGCGAACACACCGCGAAGTTCCACGTGAACGCGCTCATCCACAAGCTCGGCGCGCAGAGCCGCACCGACGTGGTCGCGCGCGCCATGCGCAAGGGACTGCTCACGGTCTGACGGGGCGCCTGGGCTCCTTCACTGGTGCGCGCCGGTGGCCCCGAGCACGTTCTGGAGCGCCACGATCTGCACCACCAGCGACACGGCGGAGACCCCGAGCAGCACGAACGCCTGCTGGCGCGCGCGGAACGCCGGCCCGCCGACCGCCTCCGGCAACGCTCCGGTTCGCGCCTGCTTGAGGATCTCGTCCGCGCGGATCCACGCCCAGATGCTCACGAAGGCTCCCGGGGCGGCGAGCAGGCTCCCAAGCGCGCAGCCCACCCAGATCGTCCGGAGGAGCCCATCCGGGAGCTCCGCGTCGCGCAGGAACAGGATCGCCAGTCCGGCCATGAAGGCCGCATAGTTCAGGGCCCCCGCGAGCATGGACCAGAGCCGTACCGAGCGCAGCGCGGTCGCTGGATCGACGGCGCCCGAGTCACCCGAGGGGCCTGTGAAAAGATCGTCAACGCCCACTGCTCGACCCGTCCCGCACCGGCACCAGCAGGAGCCGCTCCAGGGTCGCGACCCACGTGTCGAACGGCTCCCGGACGATGTGCAACCGCCCCGCGTCGGTGCGGAGCACGCCCTCCTCCTTGAACGCGCGCACCGCGTTGTCGAGGTTCTGCATCGACAACGCCTCGGGCCGGTAGATCTCGTCCACCGCGAGCAGGGTCTTTCCGAAGGTCAACGCGTCCCGGGAGAGCGCCTTCGGGTCGAGCCCGCTGATGCCGTCGCCGCGGTCGGCCGCGCGCAGCACGAGCAGGTAGGACTCGAGGAAGTTCGCGGTGAGATTCGCGATC
Source organism: uncultured Pseudomonadota bacterium (assembly GCA_903875225.1). Lineage (GTDB taxonomy): Bacteria > Myxococcota_A > UBA796 > UBA796 > SXON01 > CAIUMM01. The sequence goes on along the minus strand of CAIQVJ010000059.1, from coordinate 7,282 downwards.
TCGCCCACCCTGGCGCGGTCGACGACGTGGCTTCCGTCCTCGGACAGCGCGCCGTACGCTGCGAGTGCGGCGAATCCACGTGCCTCCAGCATGTCCGTGTCGAGGTTCGGATCGAGGACGAACTCGTGCCGCAGCAGGAACTGCTGCATCCGGAAGAGCGAGCGGACCTCGGCCCGGTTCACCTCGTCCGTACCGATCGCCCGGACCGCGGCAGCGACGTAGGCCGCGGGGGCAAAGGCGTGGAGGACGGTGTTCTTGTAGTACTCCAACGTCGTGCGCCCCTCGGGCACGATGCGGTACACGCGGTCGTGCTCGGCCTCCAGGCGCACGAGCAGGCGCCCGCGCGCGAACCTCGCCACCGCCTCCTCGATGATCGCGTACACATGGTCCGCCCCGCCCCCCTCGCGCACACCCGCGGCCGCGAGGAACTGCCGGGTGCGACTCACCCGGGCGACAAGCTCGGCGTGGCGCACACCGGCGCGAGGGTGCCCCAGGAGCGCGATCGCCACGATCGCGGTCGGGAGCGCCAGGGCCTCGGCGTTGATGCGGTGCAGCAGCACCTCCGACGTGCCCTGGAGCGCCTCCTGACGCTGCGCGTGCGAGAGGGCGGGCCAGCTCTGCGCGTCGGTGCCGGCGGCAAGGAGCGCCTCCTTGAGCGTGTAGGGCTCGCCCACCCGCAGGTACACCTTGCCGTAGCGTTGCGTGAGGACCCGCGCAGCCTTGACGATCTGCCCGACGTCTTCCTTCTTCTTGCCCGCTCCGGCGAGCTCCCGCGCGTACACCTGCTCCTCTGCGATCTGCTCGTAGCCGATGTAGATCGGCAGGAACGTGACCTCGTGGTCCGGCCGGACGTCCGGCGCCGCGTCGAACACCATCGAGAGCACGCCGAGCTTCGGTGGGAGCAGCTTTCCCGTCCGCGAGCGGCCGCCCTCGATGAAGAACTCGATCGGCACCTCCATCCGGACCAGTTCGCGCACGTAGCGCTCGAAGACGACAGGAAAGATCCGGTCGCCGGCGAAGCTGCGCTTGATGAAGAACGCCCCGCACCGCCGGAAGATCGCGCCGAGCGGCCAGAACGAGAGGTTCTCCCCGGCCACGATGTGGGGGATGACCACGTCGTTGTCGTGCAACAGCGAGCTGATCAACAGGTAGTCGAGGTGGGAGCGGTGGCAGGGCGTCAGGATCGGGGTTCCCGCCCTGAGTGCCGCGCGGATCCGCTCGATGTCCACCTCGCGCACGTCCACACCCGAGTAGATGCGGTTCCAGATCTGGCGGGTGATGAACGCCGCCAAGCGCACCGCCGGGTAGCTGAACCGCGCAGCGATGTGGTCGAAGGTCCGGACCACCTTTCGGACCACCTGCTCTTCCGTCCTGCTCGAGGCGGCGACCTCCCTGCGTACGAGGTCCCGCACCTCCTTGCTCTGCAGCACCTGCTTACGAACCCAGCCGCTCGGGCGCGACCGCGGGCCCTTCACCACGAGCGACTCGCGGTAGAGATAGCGCCTGAGCACCATCCGTAGCGCACGCGCACGGCGCGCCTCGGTCTCTCCGGCGAACACCTGGATCTGATCGGCGAGCACCACCGGCTCCCCCACCTGCACGATGGCGCCCCCCTGCGAGCGGGCGAGCGTGCGGATCTTGCCGAAGGCGCCGGGCCTGTCCTCGGTGCCGAGCAGGAACCGGCCGACCTCGGTGCGGGCGGGCTCCGGTGCGCGGTCCCAGATCACGACCACCGGCAGCACCTGCACCGGTCGGGTGGTGCGGCTCTGGGCATCCCACAGCACCCGCACCGGATCGACCTCGTCACGGGCCTCGCGGCCCGCCGGGTCGAGCAGCATCGCAACGTCGCGCAGGTCCCGGCGCGGGGCCAGGAACACGCACACGGGCTGCCCGGCCACGATCGCCGCGAGCATCTGGCCGTTCTCGAGCGGATTCTGCAGCTTCGGGCCCGTGAGCGTGCGCCACATGGCGCCCAGCGGCATGAACGGCGTACCCGTCACCCCGTTGGCGCACACCGGCAGGGGCAGGCGCCGGTCCAGCAGCACGCGGTTGAGCGCGAGCCAGTCCACGCGCGACTCGGTGTGGAGCACGAACACGACCGGACCCCGGAGCGCGGCCTTGCGGACACGCTCCGCGCTGTGGTCGTCCATCCGCAGGTTGCGGGAGAAGAACCAGAGGCCCGACACGTACCACAGCGGCCCGAAGGTCTCGAGCATCGCAGAGGGTCCGTTCCGCTCGATCGGAGCGGGCAGCTCCACGCCTTCGGCCGCGGGCATCAGCAACGCTGGCCGGGCGGGCAGGAGACGCGGCTCTCACCGGCTCCGCGCGATGCGGCAGGTCGCGGGGCGCCCGTGTCCGTGGCCGTGTCGGCGGCGGCGGTGTCCGCCCCCGCGGTGTCGGCGCCGGCAGTGTCAGCGCCGCCCGTGTCGGCCCCAGCAGTGTCGGCGCCGCTCGTGTCGGCCCCAGCAGTGTCGGCGCCGCTCGTGTCGGCCCCCGTGTCCGAGCCGGTGTCCTGCGTGCAGTCCGAAGCCCGCGCGGGATCGGTGTCGTCGCAGTCCCCTGCCGCCTCGACCCAGCCATCCTCGGCGCTGCACCCCATCACCACGGAGAGTTCGTTCCCATACCCGTCGCCATCGGCGTCCTGGTAGTACGCGGTGCGCGTCTCACAATCGCGGGGCACGGGGTCCTCCTGCTTGAGGGCAGAGAGGTAGCAGCCCGCGAGCAGGGCCAACGCCGAGTACATCGCAGAGGTGGGGAAAGCGCGCATCCTCGCCGACTAACGAGGCCCCGGGCAGGTGGCTCGCGAGAGCCACGCAAAGGGGGTTCACGAATTGTCGCTCCGCCGAGCGCACCGCCCCGACGAGGCGGCGCCCCCCCGATGCGAATCAGTACTCGTTGATCTTGTCCATGGCGGCCTTCACGTTGAACTTGTCGACCCCCTTGGCGGTCTCGAGCACGGGCAGCGCGTCCGGGTGGCCGATCTCGCCAAGAGCCCAGGCGGCGTTCTCCTGAAGGCCGTTGTCCGCCTCGTCGTCCTGGATGATCGCGATGGCGACCGGCACGGCGGCGAGCGCGCCGATCTTGCCGAGATCCCGCAGGCGGTCGGCGCGATCGTGTTCATCGGCCTTCGGATCCGTGACCACGGCGACATACCCTGCGACCTGAGCCGCGAGCGTCGGCCCGAAGCTCTCGGCGCGGGCATCCTGGAGTCCCGCCCGATCCATCGTCAGCGCCACCGCGGGCGAGTGGGGAACGTCACCCTTGCCCTTGGTCAGCATCTTGTCGGCCGTGTAGATCGAGCTGGGGACGCGACGTTCGATCTCCTGCGCCGCAAGCTCGTAGAACGCGAACTGATCCCGATCCGTGGGCATCGCCATCGCCATCGCCACACCCGCGGAGAGCAGGCTGCCGTTGCTGTTCGAGAGCGCGCTGGCCCCTGCGACCGCGATCCCCGCGGTGCCCGAGGAGCCCACGATGTCCTGGATCTTGAACTGCACCATGCCGGCGCTGTCCACGCCGATGAACTCCAGCACGTACTCCACGTCGTTCGCCGTGTTCTTGAACTGGTGCACGTTCCCGTAGATCGTGAAGTCGCCACCGGTCGCCGCCACGCCCGGCTGGGGGGCGATCACCTTCCCCTTCCACGCCTTCAGCGCGTTCAGCGAGTCCCCGAGCGCCCGCCTCAGCAGCTCCTGCCCGGTCACGTGGTACCGCCCCAGGCTGTTCGTCCAGGGGGAGAGGACCACCGCGTTGTAGCTGCTCAGACGGAACCCGTCCGCGAACCAGGCCTGGTGCGCGCCGGTGAACGGCTTCATCCCGGATACGTCCCCGAGAAACGCAGAGGGGAGCGGGCCATCCTTCACGACCCGGGCGCCATCCTCCATCGCATCGCGGCTCCAGGTGTCGGTCGCCGGATCAAATGCCTTCCCAGGCGTCGCGAACGCCGCGGTGGGGAGGAGAGCGAACACGGCAAGACGGGCAAGGCGGGAGATGGGGGTCATGGGGTCCTCGGAGAGGGTGGAATTTGAGGGGGGCGCCCCGAAAACAGAGAGGGCCGGCGCAACTACGCCCAGCCCTCCGCCTGTCTTCAGGATATTTTGGCGGGCTACCGTGCTCGGGCTCCCGGTCCGGCTCCGCAGCCGGCCGCCCGTGAGCCCCTGCCGCGGCCTACTTGATGAAGCCCTTGGCCTGGAGGTGGTCCACGATGGCCTGTGCGGCCTGGTCGACGGTCAGCTCGGCGGTCTGCAGCACCAGCTCGGGCGCGGCGGGAGCCTCGTAGGGGGCCGAGATCCCGGTGAACTCGGGGATCTGCCCGGCGCGGGCCTTCTTGTAGAGGCCCTTGGGATCACGCTGCTCACACACCTCGACGCTCGCCTCCACCAGGCACTCGATGAACGTGCCTGCGGGCATGATCGCGCGCGCGGCGTCGCGATCGGCGCGGTAGGGCGAGATGAACGCCGTGAGCGTGATGGTGCAGGCTTCGGCGAAGAGCTTGGCCACCTCGCCGATCCGGCGGATGTTCTCAGTGCGATCGGCGGGGGAGAAGCCGAGGTCCTTGTTGAGGCCGAACCGGACGTTGTCGCCGTCGAGCACGTAGACGGTCACGCCACGCTCGAGCAGAAGCTGCTCCGCGCGCCGGGCGATCGTGCTCTTGCCGCTCGCCGAGAGGCCAGTCAGCCAGATGACCGCGCCCCGCTGACCAAGGACGGCCTCGCGCTCCGCCTGGGTGACGTTCGCGCCGTGAAAGGTGATGTTCGTGCTCTTCGTGGACATGGGGGCTCCGGGTTTGGGGGCGGGGGGCTAACCCGATTCCGGGGCGAGGCACCAAGGTCCCCACCGCGCACCCCACGCGACCGCCGACAGCCTTCGCGGCTCCTCAGCCGGATCGCGCCATCTCCCGGCCCACCGTGAGCCCCATCGCCATCACGGTCACCTGCGGATTCACGCCGAGCGAGGTCGGAAACATGCTCGCGTCTGCAACGTGCAGGTTGCTCCAGCCCCACACCCGGCCGGCCGGATCCACGACCGACGTCTCCGGGTCCACGCCCATGCGGCACGTTCCCATCGGGTGACTCGCGTAGAGCCCCAGCTCCACGGCCGCCACGTCGTCCACCACCAGCCGGTCGATGTCCGCCGGCGAGTGGAGGATCGGCACGCCGTGTACGCCTGCGATCACCTGGGTGGCGCCGGCAGCGAAGTAGACCCTCGCGACCTCACGCACGCCGGCGAGCAGACGCCGCTTGTCCTCGTCCCCCATCCAGTACACCAGCTCCGAGGGCCCCACGTGGCCGACAGAGTCCTGATCGTGCACCACGACACCGCCGGAGGCGTAGTGGCGGAGCTCCCGCATGACGGTGAGTCCATCGTCTCCGCCGAACGGGATGGAGAGGTAGTACTGATCGGGGGGCATCGAGAACGTCTGAAGCAGGAAGCCGCGATCCCAGAGATCCACGTAGTAGCCCTGCGTGACTCCGTGCCACGGCACGATCTCCCGTTCGAACCGGCCGAGCGCGTAGGCGGTCGGATGAATGCGCAGGTTCTGCCCGACGGGTCCGGCCGCGAGCCCGTTCGCCATCAGGAAGCGCGGCGAGCCTATCGCCCCCCCACACACCACGAACTTCCCCGCTTTCACCCGGAACGTGCCCGAGGCCGCATAGTGCTGGGGCTCGATGGTGCGACCGGTCACGGCCACCACGCGATCCCCGACGGTCTCCACGCCCTCCACCCGGCAGTCGCCGTACACACCCACGCGTCCGGTATCGAGGGCAAGCTGCAGGAAGGAACGGTCGACGGTGAGCTTCCCGCCGGTCGGGCACCCCTGGTTGCACGTGCCGCAGCCCGTGCACCCCGGCGCCGACCGCGCCATCCACTGCCCCTTGAGCCCGAGGGCGTCCGCGCCCTGCTTGAAGATGCGGTTGTTCTCCCGCTGGAACTGGGGCGGGTTGACGGTCACCCCGATCGTCTTCCAGATGCGGTCGAAGCACGTTTCCATCCACGCGGCGTCGAAGTGCTCGCAGCCGTGGTTCTGCCGCCAGTCCGCGAGCACGGGCTCGGGCGTGCGGAAACAGATCGCGCTGTTGATCAGCGTGCTCCCGCCCACTCCCCTGCCCCCGGCGAGCGGGATGACGCAGTTTCCGCGCGTCGCCCGGGTTCCCCGACCCGCGTACAGGTGCTTGAACGCCCAGCTGGCGGTGGGCTCGAACTGCCCGGGCTGCCAGTTGCGCCCCTCCTCCACCAGCACGACCGTGAGCCCGGCCTCGGCGAGCGCACACGCTGCGGAGGCTCCGCCCGCGCCGCTACCGATCACGCACACGTCGGCCTCGAGCTCGAGCCCCCCGGGTGGGTACTCCTCGAAGCGGTTCCGACCCGGGTTCAGCCTCACTGCACACCTCCTGCAGCAGCGTAGCTGGAGGCGAGCCTGCTGGTGGAGATCGCCCCGAGGCGCGTCTGCGAAGCGCATGCTGGGCTCCAGCCCACCACTGCGTTCACCTCGGGCCGACAGAAGAACACCATCCCCACGATGGTCCGGAGCGCGTCGTACATGATGCGGCGAGCCAGCACGCCCGGTTCGGCCCACGCGGCGATGACCTCGATGCGTGCCTCGAGCGGCAGGTCCGCGAACCGCGTGCCCCGGCTCAGGAGTGTGCCGTCGTCGAGCGCCTGCAGCACGTGACGGAACACGGGGGTGACCACGGGGTCGAGCCGATCCCCGATCAGCTCGTCCACCTCGGGGGCCAGATCCATCCCGACGGCCGTGACCCCCAGGGGGCTCCCTGGCGGGAACAGGCTCTCGGCGAGCGCCTGGACGAGCACCAGCTCCCGTGCCGAGAGACACGAGGAGCCCGGAGCCGCAGGGGCGAGCCGGACGGCCTCGAACCCAATCCCCGCCGTAAGGGCTGCTGCCGCAAGAACGGAGGTGGAAGCTTGAATGATTCGGCGCCGGGTGAACATCGCGGGGCACTCCATGGAGGATATGTACCACCGGTTTTCAAAAGTGACTATAGAGTCAGTGTTCAGGTGCGAAAAATATTACGCAGTACCTGCTCCGGGGGGCTCGCGCCCCCCAAACCCCCCGGCCGAACGGAAAAAGACGCCGGCCGCGAGTACGCTGCCAACGCCTTTTTCCTGCGGACCGGTCCCGGCCGGAGTACCGGCCTGCGGACCGACCCGCCGGCAGTACCGGCTCCGGGGGGCTCGCGCCCCCCAAACCCCCCGGCCGAACGGAAAAAGACGCCGGCCGCGAGTACGCTGCCAACGCCTTTTTCCTGCGGACCGGTCCCGG
>CAIQVJ010000058.1 GCA_903875225.1 uncultured Pseudomonadota bacterium | reverse complement strand
GCCGGGGGCGAGGCGCCGCCCCGCGAGAACGGTTGCGTCTTGAAACCGTTCGCCGGGGGCGAGGCGCCGCCCTGCGAGAACGGTTGCGTCTTGAAACCGTTCGCCGGGGGCGAGGCAAGGGCTCACCCAGCCCGATCGGCTCCCGTCGACGACGGGCCTGAAGCCTGAAAGGGCCGACCCTGAACAGGGGCAGGATGTTCGCAATGCGCCACTAGCGCCCCCTGCGTCGCCGCACCAACGCCAACCCGGCCACGACCGCGACCCACCCAACACCCCTCGGGGCGGTCTGGCAACCGCCAATCCCATCGACGATCACGCGCTGTCCGGCAGGTGGGATCGCCCTCGAACCATCGCCGTCGGGCGTGCCGGGGTTCCCGGTGTCCGCCGGCGGGGTGACCGTCCCCGTGTCGACAGGGGGCGTTCCGGTGTCCACCGGAGCCGTGCCCGTGTCCGGGTCCGGGGGTGCGGTGCCATGCGCCGAGAACAGCGCGGAGACGTCGATCTCGAGGTTTCCGTTGTTGTAGCCGGGCCAGTCGTAGACGATGTCCTCCCCGTCGTCGTTGCCCCAATCCCCGGTGCCCGCGTTCCCGTAGGGATCGTTCACGACCATCGTATGGATCGGGGCCCCATCCTGGGTGACGTACCCGCGCACGGAGATGATGTGGCCGTACCCGAGCACGTCCACCGAGGCGTACAGCGGGTAGCCGGCGTTCACCTCGGAGACGACGTTGTTGAAGTCGGCGCTCAGCTGCTGGGAATCCACGCCGTGCTGCTGCATGAAGGCGGTCATGTAGGCCCAGACCGCCCCGCCGTACTCGCGACAGATGAAGCCGTGTGCGCCCTGACAATCGCCGCCTGCCGCGACTCCCCAGACGTCGTACGTGTAGCCGTTGAAGGAGTAGGTGTTGGGGATGTACCAACCCCAGTGACTGGTGTGCGCGCTCGGCCAGGAGCACGTGATGTCGGCGTTCGGCAACACGGACCACTTTGCGAGGGTCTGCATGCACGAGGTGGGGCCACAGGACCAACCGCCGTTGAAGTCGTCCGGCGTGTCCCAGAGTTGGTGCATGTAGGGCACGTCGACCTCGACGCGCGCGTTGGACGGCGGAGGGGGCGGCGCTGCGGCGTCCACCTCGCTCGCGGCGAGCAGACGCACCCGGCCCGAGTCGGTGAGCCGCCAGAGATCCCCGGTGATCGTGTCCACGAAGGCTACGGCACCCGTGCGCCCCAGCGGCGTGGGGTACCGGGCGTGCACCGAGGGGTCGGCGAGCACCGTGCGGGTCCGACCCGAGTCGGCATCCAGCGCCTGCAACGTGGAGGAGAGCACGACATAGGGGCTGGGCGCCGCGCCAGGACCGACGTCGTCGCCCGTCTGCACAGAGGCGAAGAGCACGGTGTGGGTGTCGGGCACCCAGGCGGGGTCCCGGCCGCGAGCCACGGCGACGACAGAGCCGCTCTGGGCGTCGACCACGACGATGCCATCGGCGGTGTGGTGCAGGATCATCGCACCGTCGGGGCTCCACGCCGGGTGGCTCCCGCGGCCTGCAGAGTCGAGCGCGCGGGTCACGCCTGTCGTGAGGTCGCGCACGTGCAGCACCCCGGCGGGGTCGTCCCACGCCACCCTCTCCCCCGCGGGGTCAGCGTCGATCAGGTCGACATCGGCGATGTCCGCGAGCCGCGCTCGCCACGCGGGCTCGTTCGTGAAGCGGACCGCGCTCGGCCCCGTCCACATCGACGAGCCGAGCGAACCGCTGCGCGTGGGCTGCCCGACGTGGGCCCCCTGGCCGAGCAGGGAGACTCCCGGAACATCCGGACGCCACTCCATCGCGTACTGCCCCGGGGCCCGACCACCGGTCTCCTCGGAGTACACCGCCTTGAACAAGAGGCTCCGCTCGAGCGACGGGCCGGTCACGTGGCCCTCGAGCCGGGAGTCCCACACGGGGTGGAACCCGGCGCCGCGCGCGTCGGAGACCGGCCGGAGCACATGCGACCCGAGGTCGAGGCTCCAGAGCCCCGCGCGGTCCCAGCGGGTGAGCGCGAGCCAGGCGCCATCGGCATCTGCGACGGGCGGACCAAAGCCGGTCTGCCCCTCGACGCCAGGCGTGAACCCCACCGGGGCGCCTGCGAGAGCAGTGTGGGCGACGAGCAGGAGCGAAGTCAGCATGGGCACCACGGCTTTCGCAGAGAATACGCGCCTTGGCGGCCCGAAGCAAGGGCCGGCCACGTCGAGGTGGAGCGGCGGGACGACTGCGGGTTCGGCGCCCCCTGCCGGGCGAGCGCGCCGCCCAGGATCGTCAGGTCCCCTCGCCCCGGCGCAGCTCCGGCGGCAGGTGGGAGACGTCGCCCAGCATCACGAGCCGGGCGCCCTTGCTCGTCAACTCGAAGCGTGACAGGGACGCGACGGGCTGACCCAACCTCTCGCGAAACAGGCGCACGTCCAACCCGAGCAACGCGCACATCAGCACCCGCAGCGTCGCCTTGTGGGAGACCACCAGCACCTTCCCGTCCGGGTGGGCCACGCGCAGGCGCTCGAGCACCGGGGCCGCGCGAGCCGCCACATGGAATGCCGTTTCTCCGCCAGGAGTCCCCCGACTCGCGGGGTCGGCGGCCCACCAGGCGTAGTCCTCCGGCCACCGGCTGCAGGCCTCTGCATGGGGCAGCCCCTCCCACTCTCCGTACGCGATCTCCCGGAGCCCGTCGTCGACCTTCACCTCGAGCCCCACCGCCGAAGCCAGGGGCGCCGCAGTCTGCCGGGTGCGCAGCGAAGGCGAGCACCAGATCGCGTCCCATCCGTGCCCGCGCCACCCTGCACCGAACGCCTCGGCCATCTGCACGCCGGTCTCGTTCAGCGGCGGATCGATGGAGCCGCAAAAGCAGTTGGCCAGCGAATACTCGGTCTGGCCGTGCCGCAGGAAGGAGATCTCGAGCATCTCAGGCGCCGAACACGCGCGCCTGCACGTCCCGGGCGTGGCGCACGTACCAGGCCGGGTCACACAGGGCGGAGAGCCGCTCGCTTCCAAGCAAGCCCGCCACCTCGGGGTCGGCGAGGAGCAACGTGAGCAGGGGAATCCCCTCGGCCCAGGTGCGCATTGCGCTCCGCTGGACGAGGCCGTAGGCGGATTCCCGCGAGTGCCCGGACTCGACCAACGCGAGCATCACCCGCTGGCTGTAGAACAGGCCGCCGGAGGACTCGAGGTTGCGCACCATGTGCTCCGGGTACACCACGAGCCCATCGAGGAGCCCCGCGAGGCGCCCCAGCATGAAGTGCAGGGTGACCGTGGCGTCTGGCGCGATCACGCGCTCGGCGGAGGAGTGCGAGATGTCGCGTTCGTGCCAGAGCGGCACGTTCTCCATCGCAGTGAAGGCATACCCCCGCAGCACGCGGGCAAGCCCCGTGAGGTTCTCGGACAGGATCGGGTTCCGCTTGTGGGGCATCGCGGAAGAGCCCTTCTGACCCGGGGTGAAGGGCTCCTCGGCCTCGAGGACCTCGGTGCGCTGCAGGTGGCGGATCTCGACGGCGATCTTCTCGATCGTGGTGCCAATCAACGCGAGCACGGTGAAGAAGAATGCGTGGCGATCCCGCTGGACCACCTGGTTCGACGCGGGGGCCGGCGAGAGGTCCAGCCGGGAGCAGACGAACGCCTCGACGTCCGGGTGGACGTGCGCAAAGGTGCCCACTGCACCCGAGATCTTGCCCACGCTGATGTCGGCGATCGCGTGGTCGAGCCGTTCACGGCCCCGGCGTAGCTCGTCCCACAGGAGGCAGAGCTTCCAGCCGAACGTCACCGGCTCGGCGTGGATCCCGTGGCTGCGGCCGATACAGATCGTGTCGACGTGCTCGCGGGCCCGGCGCTGCAGGACGTCGAGCACCCGCGTGAGCTCCGCGCGGATCAGGAGCCCGGCCTGGCGCAACTGCACGGCGAGCGCGGTGTCGAGCACGTCGGAGCTCGTCATCCCCTTGTGCAGGTGCCGGGCCGGCTCGCCGATGTGCTCGCCCACGTTGGTGAGGAACGCGATCACGTCGTGCTTGAGCACGCGCTCCAGTGCGTCGACCCGCTCGATCTCGAACGCCGCCCGCTCCCTGCAGATGCTCGCCGTGCCAGGGGGCACCTCACCCCGCGACTCCATGGCCTCACAGGCCAGCAATTCGACCTCGAGCATGATCTCGAAACGTCTTTCGGGGGTCCAGAGGGCGACCATCTCGGGACGGCTGTAGCGGGTGATCATCAGCGGGACTCCAGGGGCCGGGCGCGTAACCCGGGGGGGCCCAAAGCCACCAAACCCGTTAACCGCCGCCCCACATGAAATTCCAGAACCTAGAGCTCGACCCCTTCCAGGCCGATGCCATCGCAGCGCTCGACCGCGGCGCCTCCGTGCTCGTCTGTGCCCCCACCGGCACCGGCAAGACCATCATCGCCGATTGGCTCGTCGACCGGGCGCTCACCCGCAAGCGCCAGGTGATCTACACAGCCCCCATCAAGGCGCTCTCGAACCAGAAGTTCCGCGACTGGACCCGGGTCCATGGCGACGACGCGATCGGGCTCCTCACCGGCGACCTCGTGATCCGCCGCGACGCTCCGTGCCGGGTGATGACCACGGAGATCCTGCGCAACATGCTGCTGCAGGACGAGGCCTTCAAGGACCTCGACGCCGTGATCATCGACGAGATCCACTTCCTCGACGACCGCGAGCGCGGCACCGTCTGGGAAGAGTTGCTGATCTACCTGCCCAAGACGGTCCAGATCCTCGGCCTCTCCGCCACGCTCTCCAACGCCGCCCAGTTCGCCGCGTGGATGAGCGAGGTACGGCAGACGGAGATGGTCGTCATCCGGCAGGACCAGCGGTCGGTCCCGCTGGACTTCTGGGTGTACAGCGTCGAGACCGGGATGGTGCGGCCGAACCAGTTCGATGCCGAGCACGAACGGTGGTTGAAGAAGCATCCCCCGGTGAAGAGCCGCGATGGGCGCGGGGAACGCGGCCGCGGCCGGTCGTCGGGCGGGACCACCCGGCACTCGGATGCTGTGCACGCCGTGTGGCAGGCGGCCGGACTCCCCTGTCTGTACTTCGTGTTCTCGAGAAAGCTCACCGAACAGAACGCGCGATCGCTCACCGAGCGGCTCGAGGGCAACTCGCTGCTCGACGAGGCGCAGGGCGTCGAGGTGCGCGCGATCGTGGGGGCCCTGGAGAAGGAACACCCGCAGCTGATCGACGACGATCTGCGCAGGGCGCTGTTCGCCGGCGTGGCGTGGCACCATGCGGGGTGCCACGTGATGGTCAAGGCGCTGGTGGAGGACCTCTACGAGCGGCGCCTCGTGCGGGTGCTGTACTGCACGAGCACCTTCGCCCTCGGAATCAACATGCCCGCGCGTACGGTGATCTTCGACGGTCTCAAGAAGTTCGATGGCATCTCGATGCGCCCGCTCACCACCCGGGAGTTCCTGCAGAAGGCAGGGCGAGCCGGGCGGCGCGGGATGGACACCGAGGGGCACGTGGTCATCCGCGTGGACCACAGCGAGTGGGGGGACATCCGGGAACCGCTGCACCGCCTGCTGCAGGGCCAACCCGAACCGGTGCGATCGAGCTTCTCGCTCTCGTTCAACTCGGTGGTGAACCTGCTGAGCCGGAACACGCTCGATCGCGTGCGCGACATCGTCGAGCGCAGCTTCCTCTCCTTCGCGCGGCAGGCCGAAGCCCGCCGCATGGAAGCCGATGTCGAGCGCATGCGGGGGCAGCTCGAGGCGATGGCAGACAAGACCGCCAAGCGCCACGAGAAGGACATCCACAAGCTCGAGCGGCGCGCAGAAGACGTGGAGAACCGCTCCTGGATGGAGTTCGAGGGCCGGATCCGGTTCCTGGTGGAGATCGGCTACCTCGCGCCCGACCTCACGTTCAACGCGGGCGCGAAGGTGCTCACGCACATCCAGATGGAGGAGATCTTCGTCACCGAGCTCATCCTCTCGGGGACGCTCGAGGACCTCTCAGGACCGACGCTGTTCGGGCTCCTGTGCGCGGTGAACAAGGAATTCGGGCGGAACGTACGCGTACGCGCCCGACTGCAGGGCCAGGCCCTCAACGCCGCGCGCGACGCCAACAAGGTCCGGATGAGCAAGACGGTCGTGGAGGCCGAGCGGATCACCGGGTTCGGCGTGACGTGGTGCCCGGAGATGATCCCCTTCGGCGCCATGTGGGCAGAGGGCCGCAGCTTCAACGACTGCCTCCTGTTCATCGACTCGGAGACCGACATGAGCGGGGACCTGGTCGGCGCCTTCCGGCGGGCGAAGGACCTGATCGGGCAGCTCAAGGACGTGTACAAGGAGGACGAGAGCAAGCAGTCGATGCTCGCCGACCTGCTGCGCGCCGTCTCCCGCGACGAAGTGCTCGTCATCGATTGAGCGAGATACGTGGCGCGGGTGACCACCCCACGCCCCCTCCTGTTGATTACGTTGATGGGCCTGCTGGCTGGGTGCAAGCATGCAGGCACGCACCACAACGGTGACGACACGGGGGACAACCCTCCCGAGACCTTCCGCGTCGAGACCCAGACGGTGACGTCGAACAACCACGGACTGTTCGACGTGGACTTCGAGGTCCGCGAGGGTGAACGCGTGCAGATCGTGCTCTCCGATCACAAGAACGGGATCGTGGGCACGGAGCAGCTCATCGATCCCGACGGGAACACTGCGCTGGACTGGGAGGACTGGGCCGGTGGACACCATTCGCTCACCGAGGCCGTATACGGGGCCGAGCACGTGAGCACCCTCAACTGGCCGATCCGGGCGCAGGACGGCGTGATGAAGCCCGGCATCTGGACGCTTGCCGGCGACACCCTGGACCGCACCTACAACTACGATGGAAAGACCGACGTGGACGTGACCATCGCGTACCGGAAGGACGACGCCCTGGACTCCGGTTCGGTACACGCAATCCTGGCGTACTGCACCGGGGTGAGGGACCAGGACGGGGTCGTGGACGCGATCGAGCGCGGGGTCGCCTACTGGCAGGAGCTCTACGCGAAGTGGGGAGTGGACCTGACGGTCGAATACGCGGACATCGACGTCGACCCCGCCCTGCCCGACACCTACGAGGGCGTTGCGGAGTACCAGACCCTCCTCGCAGAGCACGCCGACTACTCCCTGCTCATGGTGGTCGGCGACCTCATCGCGGGAGACGCGTACGTGTACGGAGAGGCCGCCGCCATCCCGGGGCCCATCGTGCCGACCGAGATCTCGGCGGTGGAGATCTCCTGGATCGCCCACGCCGGCGCGAACGGAAAATTCTCGGACGGCGAGATCGGCATCCTCGGCGAGACGATGGCGCACGAGACCGGACACTACCTCGGGATGTTCCATCCGGTGGAGGACGGCTGGCAGAACTGGGACGCGGTCGAGGACACCAACGACTGCACCGACATGGGCTCGTGCGAGGAGAAGCTGGGTACGAACCTGATGTTCCCCTATCCCGTGTGCACGTCGATGACGGACTGCGAAGCACAGGATCAGCTCACCGACGGGCAGGTCGGGATCATGCAACGTTACGTGGGGGTTGACTAGCCATGCTGTCCACCCTGTCGCTGCTGCTCCCCCTGTTCGGCCCCGGCCCCGCGTGGGCGGACGAGCCTGTGCTCACCAACGACAACCCCGTGATCCATGCGCTCCGCGCGAGGGATCCCGCCCCCTGCGCCGCGCTGCCAGCCGATCCGGACCTGGCGGCGACCCTGCACGCCATCGCGGTGACCGACATCGCGCCTGCCTGGGTGCCGCTCCGTGCGGCGGGCTGCCTCACCGAGCTTTTCCCCGCCGACCCCCGCTTCATCGGGTGGGTCACCCCCTGGTTCACCGACGAGGACTTCGGCGGGCTCGGGCTTGCCGTGCTGACCACCAGCCTCGCGAACCCCGAGACGCGCACAGTCCTGGAGCCGTTCGCCCGCGCCGCGCCCGAGCGCTGGCGAGCGCTCTACACCCGGCGTCTCGACGCCGCGGATGCCACGCCCTGACTGGATTTTGACTCGCCGTCCGGACCTTTCCGGCGCACATTGACTTGCCACTGAGGAG
This sequence comes from uncultured Pseudomonadota bacterium, assembly GCA_903875225.1. Taxonomy (GTDB): domain Bacteria; phylum Myxococcota_A; class UBA796; order UBA796; family SXON01; genus CAIUMM01. The sequence continues at coordinate 123,861 of CAIQVJ010000058.1, read as the reverse complement.
CGTTCCAGTTGTCTACGCAGAACCCCCCGAAAAAGGACCCGCTTTCCAGCCTGTTCGTTCACTCTGCGCAACCCACGGACCCCCCTTCGGGCCCCAGCGATACGCCCGAGCCCGGACACCTGCGCGCAACGAAGCCCGTGAGTCGGCCCATGCCGCCGCCGGTGCTCCCGCCCTCCCCCAGCTCGGGCCCGGACCCCCGCCAGCTCGCGAAGGCGCTCGCAAAGGCTGCTGTGGCCAAGGCCGGCGCTGCCCCGGCGCGCCCCCCCGCAGAGGAGCGCCCCCGCGCCGAACCCAGGCCCGCCGAGGGCAAGCCCGTGGTGCGCGGCGTGGCGGCTGCGCCCCCGCCCACCCGCAAGCTCTCCGCGCTCGAGGCGATGGAGGCCGCCCGGCGGCAGGAGGCTGAACAGAGCGCCGCCCCGACGCCCGCCACCGCCAGGGCCCCCCAGGCCGCTGCGGCGTCGAAGCCAGCCCAGCCCGCCGCGACGCCTGCGCCCACCCTCGCTCCTGCGCCCGCCGCTGCGCCCGTGGCGCCGGCCCCCGTGCCCCCGGCCCCGAGCTTCGCCGCGCCCATCGTGACCGAGGATCAGCTCGGCGACGTCGTCCAGGCAGTGCTCGGGTCGAACCTGCCCGGGGCGCAGGTCTACGTGGCGAACGCGATGTTCGCCGAAGACCGCAAGAGCCTCACCGCCCTGTGGCGCTCCCACCGCGCGCGCTTCCTCGCTACGCACCAGGTGGAGTATGCAGTGGGCGCCGCGCTGGTACTGCAACGCCTGACCCACGCCGCTCCGAACCAGCTCGCCGTCGCTCATGGGGTGACCGACAAGGGAGAGTTCCTCCTGTGGGTTGATCTCGAGGCCCGCGTGCTGCTGACAGCGTTCGCGAACCCGCGCCAGCTCGTGGCCGGCTGGTAGCTCCGACAGGCGGGGGGGTCCGCCCCACGATGCTGGATCGACTTCGCGCAGCGACCCGGGCAGCGTTCCAGCCGGACTTCGCCCTCCTGGCGGTGTGCGCCGCCCTGCCGCTGCTCTCGCTCGCCGGTTCGCCCGGGTCCCTGCTTGCGGACGTGCACTCCGAGGTGCCGGTGAAGCTGTGGGTGTTCGAGACCTTCTGGCGTGACGGGTTCTTCGGGGGGCGCATCGACTCGATCGGCTGGCCGAACGCCGGCAGCCTGAACAACCCGGACCCCATGGGCACGCTCGTGACCGCGCTGCTTCGGCCGGCGCTCGGAAGGGTATGGGCGTACAACACGCTGATCTACGCGCAGCTGTTCGCGAACATGCTCGCGATGCGCGCGCTCCTGCGCACGCTGGTCCCGTCGCGATGGGCAGCACTCCACGGCGCGGTCGCCTTCGCGTTGACCCCCGTCGTGCTCATGTACTGCGTGGCCGGCGCCGTGACCGACATGCTCAACCTCTGGCCCTGGATCCTCGCGTTGCGATCGGGCCTGGCCTCCCTTCGCACGGGCTGGCGTGACGGTGTGGTCGCGGGGGCCTGGGTCGGGCTGGGCTTCGTGACGTGCCCCTACAACGCCGTCGTCTTCTCGATCGTCGCGCTTCCGCTGATCCCGTTCGTGAACATGCTGCGCACCCATGGCGCCAGCACGACAAAAGCCCCCACCCCCGCGCCCTGGGGGAGAGTCGCTGGAGCCCTCGGGGCCGTCATCCTCGCCTCCGCCCTGGTGGCGGGGCCCTATGCACTGCGAATGCGGCAGCTCATGACGGCCGACGACAGCCAGATGTCGGACGACATGATCGCCGCTACGCGCAACGTCGCGCCGTTTCCCTACCTCGCGCCCGCGAACCGCGATCGGTACACAGCGTTCCTCTCGGACTACGTCGCCGTCGGGAAGGACAAGCTGCTCTCCCGGGAGGCCGGAAGCCGCTACTACCGGGCTTTTTCGCCGGGGCTGAGCCTGTTTGCGCTCGGGCTCGCTGCGGTCGTCCTCCAACGCCGCCGCCTGCCGGTCGGGATGTGGTGGGGGGTCACCCTGTTCTGCGTCGCGGCTTCCATAGGCCCGTTCACGCCCATCACCCTCACGCTCGCCTCGCCCACCGCCAACAACCCGGTCTGGCTCGGCCTGCTGCGGTTCTGGCCCGGCACGGCCCTGCTCCAGGAGCCCTTCCGCTACGCCATCCCGGCCGCGCTCGGCCTCGCCGTATGTGCGGCGTTCGGGGTCGACGCCATCGAGCGGCGCGTGGGCGTGGGGTTCGGGCCGCTGGCCCTCGCCGTCTGGCTCACAGAGACGATCTGGCTCTCGCCTGTGCCCGTGCCGATGCCAGTCGCCCCGCTCACGATCAGCCCCGCCGTGTTCCAGTTGGAAACGCTGCTGCCGCCCGGTGCAATCATCTCCCTGCCGTATTTCGATCTGGGCACAGACCGCTTTCAACGAACGCACTTCCTCGATCAACTGATCCATGGCCGCCCGATCGCGGACGAGGTGATCGGGTTTCCGGCGCGCTACCTGAAGGAGAACAACTACACAGCGGCGCTGCTGGCGGCCGAGAAGCCCTACGGTCGCCTCAAGGTGGAGGTCAAGGACCCGACCCGGATCGAGGCGGACCGCGGCCGGCTCGTCAGCGACGGGTTCATCGGCATCCTGGTCGACAAGGCCCACTTCGAGAGCCAGACGCGCTATCGGGCCGCCCGGGACCTCCTCGCGCCCTGGGGGGCCCCCACCACCATCGCCGGCATCGACGTCTACTTGTTGAAGTAGACGCCGGCGCGCAGGTTCCGACGGACCTTCCGCACGTCCCGGAACATCGCCCAGCCGTCCGTTAGCACACCCACCCGGCTGTCTGCATCGTGCCGCCACACGATCGGAACCTCACGCACCGAGTAGCCATGTGCGTACGCCATGGTCAACAACTCGACGTCAAACGCCCACCCCTCGATGGTCAACCGCCCGAAGAGGTCCATCGCGACCTCATGATCGAACGCCTTGCATCCGCATTGACTGTCCTGAACGCCTGCCAGCACGAACTGCTGCACGACCCGGTTGAAACCCCGTCCGAGCAGGTGGCGCCACGCGGGCTCACCGATTCGCCGCGCCCCATGCCCCTCACGGGAGGCGCAGACCACCTGGCCCTGTACCCTCAGCAGCTCCGCAACCTGCCCCGGCGCCACGCTCCAGTCCACATCCACGACCAGGATCCGTCGCCCCCGACTCTCGACCACGCCCCGACGAATGGCGGCGCCCTTGCCACGATGCGGGGCGGTGAGGACGCGAACACCCGGGCCCGCAGCCGCTTCCGCAATGCGCCCGGTCCCGTCTGTGGAGCCGTCGTCCACGACCAGGCATTCCACGGTGGACCAGGCGCCTCGCGGGAGCATGCCCCACAATTTCGAGAACCCTGCGATGCCCGAGGCCACACGGCCCGCCTCGTTCCAGACGGGGATGACCACGGTGAGATCCACCATCGCCACGTTCACCGCCGAGCCAGGTCCTCGCACCGCACCGTCAGGCGAAAGGTGCCCGACTCGCCGTTCTTCCCGTCCACCCCGATCAAGTAGGCACCGGGGTTCTGGAAGGTCTGCAGCTCGATCTCGCCGCCACCGCTCGCCACGTTGCTGTCGCAGTTGGGGATGTTGTGATCCATGCCCGGACAGTCCCCGCTGGACCAGGTGAAGGCGAACGCGAACAGGTCGAGGTCCACACAGTCGGACTGCAGCTCCACGATCGCGCTCGTATATTCGGGCACGTCGAGCGCATAGACCCGCTCCGGACCGGAATAGTCACCCCCGGGAGTACAGAACTTCGCGTTGTAGAAGTCGCCGTCCCAGTCGTGGTGCCCCCCGAGCGTGGTGCCTTCCACCGTCGCGCCACACCAGAGCTTTCCGGTCACGCACGAGGTCGCAGGATCGTCGGGGACCTTCGCATCGCACGGCATCGGAGGGGTCGTGGCCTTGCGCCTGGCCTGCTCGGCGAGCGAGACCGCCTTCTGCTTGTAGGTGTCCACCTGGGCGCACCCGAGCACGATCCCGATGAAGCCGACGCCCATCACCGCCCAGCGGAGGCGTGCGCCGCTCGGACGCTTCACGTTCGCTTCCGGGTCGGTCGCCCAGCAGCCTTCCACGCCGCCAGACCCCCTTCCAGCGCCCAGGTGTCCTCCATCCCACGGTCCCGGAAGAAGCACGCCACCTGCGTCGATCGCACGCCGTCGTCGCAATACACCACCACCGTCTCGTCTGGGGGCAGTTCGCTCACACGCACGTTCGCCGTGAGGATCGGCATGTGCGTGGCCCCTTCGATCCACTCGTCGCGCTCGGCCTCGTCGCGCACATCCACCCAATGCACGGTCCCGGCACCCAGCGCTGCGACGCGCATCTGGACAGCATCCCGCGGGGTGCTCACAGCGGGCAGCACGTGGGTGTTGTTCGCCACCATGCCTGGATCCTCGGCCCGGCCGAACGCAGCCGCAGTCCGGGCGTCCTCCCGAGCCTGATAGGCACGCGCCGCCTTGCCGGCGACCGCGAAGGGGAGGTTGACCAGACGCTTCAGCATGCGCCTGAAGGTATCCCGGTCTGGTCTGTCTGTGGGGCGAGGGCCCCCACCGCCAGCCCGCTCATGTCACTTCCACTCCACCTCCACGGACGCTGCCTCCACCGAGGGCAGTTGTACGACGACGGCCTTGTGGGGGCGGGCTCCGGGCGCGCCCGCGGGGGCATCCACACGGATTGTCCCACCATGACGGTTGAGCATGTCCACGGCCAGCCCGAGCCCACGCGAGATGTAGCGACCGCGGATCATGGCGGTGGTGAGCTGCCCCGGCGCATCGTCCTCCACGCGGATCTCGAACCAGGCATGGCCGGTGATCGGGTCGCTGTCCTCCCCCAGGACCACCGCAACCCGCGTCGCTCCCGCGGCCAGCGCGTTCCGGAACAGGTTCGCGAGGATGTCCTCGAGGTCTCCCCGAAAGAGCCGGACCTGCCCCGGCTCGCCGGAGACCGTGAGCGGCGCCGTGTCGCCTCCGAATCCCGGCTCGGCGGCCACCCGCGCGTAGACCTTTTCGATGTGCTCGGCGGTCACGGGGAGGATGCAGATCTCGGTGACGAGCGTGCCCAGGGCGGTGTACCCCTCGCCGTTGAGCACCTCGCTGTGGGCGCGCAGATCCGCGGGGCGGGGAGCCCGCCCCCGGCGGGAGGCACGAACGAGCGCCTTGAGCGAAGCACGCATCGGCGCCAGGATGGGATCGCGATCGGCAGCGAGTCGCACGCCGTGCTGGGCGCCGAGCGACTCCAGCGCCCCGACGTACCCGTCGAACCGGGCGAGGAGGTCACCCGCCCCACCGCGCCACGCCTCCCAGGAGGTGCCGTCTCCGTGTTCGAGGGCCCCGGCGATGTCCGGGAGCACCGTCGTGTTGTGCTTGAGCACCTCGTGACGCACCGCCGCGAGGATGCGAGCGGCGTCGTGCCAGGAGCCCGGGGCCTGGTCCAGCATCTGGCGCAGGCCCACGCCTCCGCGCCTCCAGAGGAGCCAGGTGAGCGGCAGCCCGGCGACTGCGACCAGCAACCCGGCCCCGACAGCGCGCACGGTCAGGACGTGGCGGTGGGCCTTGGCAGCGAGATCGCCAGCCGCGACCGCGTACAGGGAACCATGCCCGCCGGCGCTGTCGAAGGCCTGGAGCTCCTTCTGGACGGTCTGCCAGTCCCCGACCGTGTCGGCGGAGCGCGCCAGGAAGAAATGCGCGTCTGCCTCGCCCGCCTCGGCCGCGCGCCGGTAGTGCTCGAGGGCGGACTCGGGCTCACCCTTTGCGTCGAGCGTCTCCCCGAGCGCGAGCTGTACGTCCCCCTGCCCCGGGTCGACCGCGAGGCTGGCCTCCCAGGCCCGGATGGCGCCCTTCACGTCGCCGGACTCACGACGCAGGCGAGCGTCGAGGTTCATCAACGCGGGCACCTTCGGGGCGCTCGCCAGCGCGACGTCGAGCTCGGCCCGTGCGCCTGCGAGGTCCCCACGATCGAGGTAGACACGCGCGATGCGCCACGCGGCGAGCGCCTCGTCGGGGATCCCCGGCGGGGTGACGGGAGGCAGGGTGCGCGCTGGCGGAGGGGCGCGGCGCAGGCCTTCCAGCCGGGCCTGGACCGCCGCCGAGAGCGTCGTATCGGGGTTGATCTGGAGCCAGCGCACGAGCGCGGCTTCGGCGCGATCCCATTCGCCCCGGGCGCTCTCGAGCTCCGCGAGCTGCAGCAGGATCGCGGGCTCGTCGGGGCGCAGCGCAGCTGCCTGCCGGAGCGCCGTGAGGGCCTCGGCGTCGCGCCGGCCGGCGTAGGCGGCGTGGAGGATGCGCGCGACGCGCAGGTGGTTCGAGGCGTCGTCGGGATCGAGATCCCGGGCAAGCAGCGCGTGCACCTCGGCATCCGACCAGTCGATCCCCCAGGCGGCGTCGGAGAGCACGGCGTGAGCCTCTGCCGATCGGGGGGCGCGCCCCACGATCGACTCCGCGATCGCACGGGCTCTCGCAGGGTCCGTGACCAACAAGGCGCGCGCCTCCCGGATCCGCGCCGTGTCGTCTCCCGAGAGCTCGACAGAGCCGCCGAGCACCACGTCCCGGGCCGAGCGCTCGATCTCCAGCCGGTCGCGGCGGGGTTGCAGCAGGGGTTCGACCGCAGGCCAGCGTCGGATGGCGTCGTCCAGCAGCGCGGTCGCCTGGACGCTCTTGTCGGGGTCGAGCGCGACTCCGGCGGGCGCCAGCACGTCGAGGATCACGTCCAACGGCGCGAGGTCGGGGGCGGTGGTCCCGCTGAGCACGGCGCACCGATCCCACGCAGACAGCGCCGCCTCGAGCCCTTCGTCGAGCGGGGCCCGGAGCCGCGCCTCCGCGCACCACGGGCCCGGGTCACCGAGCCGGAGGGTCTCCAACTGCGTCCACAGCCCCAACGCCTCGGCGGGCGACCGGGGCTCCACCAGCCTCGCCAGGGCCTCTACGGCGTCGGGATCGAGGCCGAGCGACCGGTACAGCGCCTCGGCCTGATCGGCGTGACCCTGGGCCAGGAGCGCCCGCGCGAGCCCGAGGCTCGCGGGGAGAAAGGTCGCGTCATTCCCGTGTACGAGCTTGTAGCCGGCCTCGGCGGAGGACCACCTGCCGGCCTCCTCGTCCGCAGTCGCCTGCGCAAAAAACCGTGCGCTGACCGGATCGAGCGCGTCCTCGGGCGCGGCCAGGGCGAGTGCGATCCACAGGAGCACCTACTTCCCGCCCCGGAGCTCCCGAACCTTGAGCCCGAGCTGATTGAAGCGGAGCTGCACCTTTCGGGCGTGGACGGGGTCACCCAGGAGCACACGGGCGATCGCGGCAAAATCGCCGTCCTCCTGCTCCCACAGCCGCGTGAAGTACTGCCGTTCCACGTCGACAGACACGCCATTCAGCGTTTCCTGGGGCCGAAGGCAGACGGGCAGGGTGACCCCGTCCGTGGGGGCCTCCCCCCCCACGCGCACCGCCCGGAGCAGGTCACGAACCAGCTTGGGGCGCACCAGGACGAGGTCGCCACGGCCGCCAAGGGGCAGGCCGAACATCTCTGCAAACGTGAAGGTGAGCGCGTTCTCGACGGTCATCGCCAGCTCACGCAGGTTGCCCGGCCAGGGGTAGGCGCGAAGCAACGCGAGCGAGCGACCGGGCAGGTACACCGTGAGCTCGCCGGGGGTGACCGGCGGGAGCGTTCCCCCGATCGCGAAAACGGTGGGCGCGTCGACAGGCAGGCCCGCCCGCTGCCGGTATTCGGTGACGAGACCCGAGAGCTGGGATCCCCCGAGGGCGCGCCGACCGAGCCAGGCGACGAGCCCCACCAGGTCCCCGCGGCGGGTGTGCATCGCGGGGAGCACCACCGTGCACGCGGGGTTGAGCCGCATGTAGAGGTCTGCGCGGAACCGACCCTCGCGCACCATGGCGCCCAGATCCTCGTGCGTGGCGACGACGAGCTTCACGTCCACCTTGCGGTCCTGGGTGTCTCCGATGCGGGTGACCGTCCCCTCCTGCAGCACGCCAAGCAGCATCTTCTGCGCGTCTTCCGGCAGGTTCCCGATCTCGTCCAGAAAGAGCGTCCCGCCGTCAGCCTCTTCGAAAGCGCCCTTCCGGTCGGCGACGGAGCCGGTGTAGGCCCCGCGCGAGGAGCCGAAGAGCTGTGCCCCCTGGAGATCCCGCGGGACGGTGGAGAGATCGAGCGAGACGAACCTCCCCTTCCGCCCGGAGCGTGGGTGGATGTAGTGGCGCGCGAGCAGCGACTTGCCGGACCCGGTCGGACCGCCGAGGATCACGGGAAGGCGGCCCCTGGCGAGGAGCGCCAGTCGGGCGCGTACCCGTCGCATCGTGGGGCTTTTTCCCCAGTAGATCGGGCCCTCGGCCTCCTGGCCGCGACGAGCCGAGAGGATGTTCTCGATCTGCACGCGGAGCGAGCGGGCGTCCACGTAGTCGTCGTCGAGGAACCAGGTGTATTCCTCCGCGCCGAGCCGCTCGGCCGCGCGGGAGAGATCGACCTCCTCCCGCGCTGTCATCAGCAGCACGGGGAGATCCGGCAGCGCGCGACGCAGCCGGGCGAGGATCTCGAGCCCCTGGCGCCGACGAACGCGGGCGAGCGTCCGCTCGTCCGGGTCCGGCGGGAGGCCGAGGAGCTGCTCCGGTGGGATGTCGAAGTTGACGTCGAGCAGCACGACGTCGATGTTCCGGCGCTCCGCCTTCAGGATCGTGACTGCCTCGCGCCAGGAACGGGCGGGCCCGAGGTAGGTGTGCTCGGGGATGGCGCGCCGACAGAGTTCGATGTGCCGGTCTTGATCGTCGATGACGAGCAGCGTGCTCACGCGGGTTGCTCGGACAGCAGCCGGCGGTGCAGGGCCCGGAGCCTGTCGCCCAGCGCGAGCGAGAGCGCGACGGTGGACCCGAGCGCGACCGAGTCCAGGTGTTCGAGCCGCGCCGCCCGGTCGGAGAGGGTGCTGATCACCTCGTCGACGCCATGGACCTCCCCCGGGTTCAATCCGGCATCGAGCAGCACGCTGCGCAGGCCCGCCCAGACCTGGGCGCACGTGGCGTCCGGAGTCGAACGCGTGTGGTTGAGATCGGCGTCCAGCGCCGACCGGACGTCGTCGTCGGAAGATCCCGGATCGAGCGAGCGGACCTGGAACGCGATGTACTTACCGAGATCGTGCCGCGCGCGAGCGACGGCGTCCAGCAGGGCTTCCGAGTACATTTGGCAACATAACTCCCCCTCGGGATACCCGATTGCTCCCGAAAAGTGCTACTCTACCCGGAGGAGAAATCCATGAGAGCGTACCTTCCGTTCACCCTCCTCCCGGCGCTCGGTGCGATGGGCTGCATCGCGCAGGTCGATGCAGACGCCGACGGCGATCAGGACGGCCTGCTCGCCTCCGACGAGGCAGCGTTGGGCACCGACCCCGGTAACCCGGACTCCGACGGCGACGGCTGGAACGACGGCGACGAAGTCGACCAGTTCACCGACCCGCTCGCCGAGACCGACCACCCGTACCAGAACGGCTGGAAGATCGACTCCTGCCGCGACGACGTCGAGGCCACGGGACAGTCCGAGGGAGAGGTCGCCAACAACTTCGAGATGCTCGACCAGTTCGGCGAGACCGTCAAGCTGCACGACTTCTGCGATCAGGTCGTTTACATGGTCTTCGCCGCCTTCTGGTGAGGCTCCTGCCAGAGCGAGGCCGGTGGCCTCGAAGCAGAGTACCAGGAGCGGATCCCCCAGGGCGGCATGTTCCTCGAGATCATGATCGAGAACAACGATTCGGTGACGCCGTCCGTGGATGAGCTCGGCGAGTGGGCCGACACCTACGGGCTGACCATGCCGGTGCTGGCCGATCAGGACGAGGCGGTGATGTACACCTACGCCTCCGGCAGCATCGGCCTCCCCTACACCGTGCTGCTCGACCGCGGCGTCGTGGTGGAGAGTGTCGGGAGCGCCAGTGTGGGCGACATGGACGGGCTGCTCGGCGGGTAGTCACGCTGCGGTCGGCACTATAGGCTGGCCGGGACCGGAGAGAGAACGTGCCTGCTTTCACGCTGCTCAGCGCGATGCTGATCTGGATGGACTCCGCCTTCGCCGGAGTCGTGCTCGTCCCCACTGCACCGCTCGTCGCGGACGGGGTCACGACCTCGACCGTGCGGCTCTACGTGGAGGGCGGCGGCGGCACGAAGGCGAAGATCAAGCCTGACAGCGGCAAGATCGGGCCCGTCGTGTCCGGCTCGGACGGCGTGATCACGTTCGCGTTCACGCCCGCCGCGGCCACCGCCGCCGGAGCCGTCAACTTCAAGGTCACGCTGAACGGCGAGGACACGATGATCCCGGTGCCGGTGATCCCGACGAACACCGGGCGAGTCACGATCACGGTCGACCCCCCGGTGGTCTCGGCCTCGGGATCGGCGACGATCCGCATCCAGCCGCAGAGCACCGGCGCGATCGCGGCGGATGGGCGCTCGTTCAAGGTCGTCGCATCCGCCGGCGCCATCGACGCCTTGACCCCCGCCGGAGGGGGCGCCTGGGTAGCGCACTACACGCCGCCGAAGGGTCTCACCAAGCCGATGACCGTCGTGATCAGCGCAGGGGACGCAGCGGCGCCGGACTCCGTCTGGGGCGTGACGACCCTGCCGATCGTCTCCCGCCGCTCGGTTTCCTTCGATGCGCTCGCGGGCTCGAGCAACGTGCTCGTCGCCGGCGATCGCACCTACGGCCCGGTGATCGCCGCTCCGTCCGGAAAGGTGGCGTTCGACGTCGATCTCGATCCCCGCCAGCCGCGCGGGCAACTCACCAGCGTGAACCCGGACACCTCGCGGGTCCAGAAGGACGTCGATCTGCCCGATGTCTCCGGCGTGGACGTGTCGTGGCTCGCAGGCCGGACGACCCTGCCCACCGGCGCCACGGTGGACCTGCGCCTGGGCACGAGCTCAGCGGGCGGCATGAGCACCGCGAATCCCCCCACGGTGACTGCCACGAACGGCACGCTCAGCGCACCTGCTGTCGATGCGGAGAGCTTCGTGGTGAAGTTCACCGCCCCGGTCACCCCCGGAGACGTCGTGCTCACCGCGGCGATCGGCGACCGCAAGACCGGGCTGACGATGCACGTGGTCGCCGCCCCCGGCAGCATGACCCTCGTGACCGAGCCGGCCGAGATCGCGGTCAAGAGCACCTCCATGGCGGTGACCGCGCGCATCAAGGACGGCGCAGGAGCCGCCGTCGTGGGCCGCACACCCTTCCTCTACGCGGACGGCGGCGTGATCGGCGCGTTGAAGGACAACAAGGACGGCAGCTACACCGCCACCGTCAAGCTCACCTCCGCCACCACGAACCTGCTCCGCGTCTGGGGCATCCCGTCCCTCGAGGCCACCGGGCTGGCGCCCGTGCGGCTGGTCATCCTGCCCTCCACCTCCACCGTCGCCGCCAATGGCACCGACGCAGTGTCGCTCACGGTGCTCGCGCTCGACGCGTACGGGCTGCCCGTCCCCAACGTCACCGTCCGCCTCTCCGTGCCCCATGGGGACGGGAGCCTGCCGCCCGAGGTGAAGACCGACGCCCACGGCCTCGGCCGCACGACGTTCCGGGCGGGCAAGGTGGCGGGGCTGGTTTCTCTTCGCGCCGAGGGCGCCGGCTTGTGGACGGAAGCCCCGATCGTGCAGGCCAGCGGCCCCTCCCCGGTCATCCCCGTGGGCGGCCCGCCGGACATCGACGCGCTGCTCGACCGGTGGCGCGGCGCAGCGCCCGAGACCCTCGTGATCCGCACCGGGACTGCACCGCTCTCCGGTCCGCCCGCCTCGGTGACCGTGAGCACGGTGCCCCCCTACACCACGCCGGGCGCCAACATCCTCGTCAACGTCCGCGTGGCCGACGCCACCGGCAAGGGCGTGCCGGGGCAGAAGCTCGCCATCTCCGCGGCGCCCGCCACCGTCGGCGCCATCACCGACAACCACGATGGCTCCTACACGTTCGCGGCTCAGCTGCCGGCGGGGGTGGACGGCCCGCTCGCGATCTCCGCAGGGGCAGAGTCCGCGCTGGGCCGGCTCGACCTGCCCACGCTCTCCAACGCAGCCGCAGTCGCGGCGCCGGTCGCAGCCTCCGGCGGCAATCCCGCCACAGCCGGCAGCCCGGGAGTGCGCACCCACACCACCGCCGCCGCGACCGACTACAAGAAGCTCTACATCGGCGCGGCCCTCGAAAACGCGCACGGCTCCTACACGATGACCGCGAACGGACAGGGCGGCCTGCTCGGCGGTGCGAGCTACAGCGCCCCCGGCTTCGGCTTCACCGGCCTCGGCGTGGACGCCTTGTGGTGGCCCGTCCACGCGGGCTTCGGGGACATCGGGATCGACGTGCGCGCTGACTCGCGCCTGGAACTGTACAACGTGCTCAACACCCCCGGCATCGCCATCGCCCGCGACGTGATCGCCGGCGCGCGGTACCGGCGCGGGTTCGGGCCCCTCTCGGTGCAGGGCGGCCTCGCGTTCCACTACACCAACGGCAACGTGTTCACCTACACGGCGAACTACACGGGGGCCAAGCCTGCCGGCCTGCCGCTGATGGGCGCGCGGGTGGCCGTCATCGCTGCGTTCGAGAAGGGCAAGGTCTACAGCGGCCTCGAAGGCGCCGAGAGCTTCGTGCCGTTCCCCTGCGTCACGCGGCTGGGCGGGTTCTTCCAGTACGGGGTCACGGACACCCTGGGCCTGCGGCTGGGCGCAGGGTGGGACTACCGCTCGATGAAGTTCGCGACGGGCGCCGGCGGCACGGCAAAGGTCACCCAGAGCCAGGTGGTGGCCGATCTGGGCGTGAGCTTCACGTACTAGCAGCGGCGCGCGCCCTGGACTACACAATGCACGGCAGTTCGGGGCTGCCTGCTTTCTGCAGTCCGCATCCTGGGCTATCTTCCACGCCATGATCTTCTATCGACCGCACGCCAACGAAGTCGAGGTCTTCGAGACCGCCGCCCGGAACAACCTCCCCGTCCTCCTCAAGGGGCCCACGGGCTGCGGAAAGTCGCGCTTCGTACGCTACATGGCGGAGAAGCTGGGTCGCCCCCTGATCACCGTGGCCTGCCAGGAGGATCTCGCGGCCGCCGACCTCACCGGACGGTTCCTGCTCGAAGGCGGGCAGACCGTGTGGCGCGATGGGCCGCTCACGCGCGCGGTGCGCACAGGGGCCATCTGCTACCTGGACGAGGTCGTCGAGGCGCGGTCCGACGTCATGACGGTCATCCATCCGCTCACGGACGACAGGCGGGTGCTCCCCCTCGACCGACTCGGCGTGGAGCTCGAAGCCGAGCCGGGCTTCCTCGTCGTGATCTCCTACAACCCGGGCTACCAGTCGGTCACCAAGGAGCTCAAGGAGTCCACGCGCCAGCGCTTCGTGTCGATGGCGTTCGACTACCCGAAGCCCGACGTAGAGGCCGAGATCGTGGCGAAGGAGGCGGGGTGCGAGCTCGCGCTCGCGGCGACGCTCGTCAGGCTCGGTCAGGGTTCCCGAAACCTGCGCAGTCACGGGCTGGGCGAGGGTGCATCCACGCGCCTGCTCGTGTACGCTGCCTCCCTCGTGAAGTCCGGTCTCACGCTCAAGGACGCCGCCGAGGCCACGCTCGTCCACTCCCTCACGGACGATGCGGAGATGACCAAGGCGCTGCGTGAGCTCGTGCGCTCGGTGCTGGGCTAGCGGCCCATGCCCGCTCCCACCACCCGTCTCGACGACGCGCTCCAGGCGACGATGGACGAGTATGGGGTCTCGGCCGCAGACCTCGGACTGGAGGCCGAGAGCGATGAAGACGCCGAACAGGCGCTGCTGGCGCACTTCCTCTACACCGAGCCGAAGCGCCAGGCCCTGACGGGGGAGCGCAACGGTCTGCCCCTGGATCGCGTACAGAAGCAGCTCCAGGCCCTGCTCAGGATGCTCTCCGGGCACAACTTCCGCATCGCGTACAGCGATCCCCCGTGCACCGACAACGTGAACGTGTACCTCCCCAAGGCCGCCCCCGCGCCCGAGGAGCCGGTCACCGATCTGCTGCTCTACCGGGTGATGGGGCTCATCCAGGTCGGGTTCATCCAGTCGAAGCTGCTCCGCGAGCGGTCGATCCTCTCGGAGATCCACAGGGACTGGCTCCTGCGCTCAGCCTTCCACCTGCTCGCCGCGCGCTGGGTGCTCCGCCGCTGGAGCGATGAATACCCTGGGTTGAAATCCGATATCGCCCGGGTACCCTACCTCGAGAAGGCGGGGTCGATGCGCGTGAACGTGATGGAGGTGCCGCGGGACGGCATGCCCGACGCGTTCCTGCCGCTCTACGATGGGCTCGTGGTGTGCCTGAACTGGAAGACGCCCGGCCCCGCAGGCGACCCGGCGCGCGAGGCCGTCCGCCGCGTGGACGCCCTGGGCCCGAAGGATCCTGCGTGGAAGGACGGAACGCTCGCTGCGGCGATGTTCCTCGCAGAAGCCCAGAAGTTGCGGGAGCACTTCCGCAAGCTGCGGCTCGGGCCCCCTCCCCTGCCCTGGTACCTCGGGATCATCCGGCCGGAGTGGATCCTCGCTGATCTCGGCCGGAACGTGGCGTATGAGAACGAGTGGAAGAAGGGGCAGCTTCCGCTGCGCCAGTTGATCGCCGCGATGGCGAAGAAGGGCGTGACGACAGCCGCGAGTGAGGTGAACCCGGGCGGGTTCGGGCGACCGCGCTTCGGCCTGAGGGATCGGCTGAAAGCAGCCTTCTCCGGCCCGGATCAGTCCAAGGCGCCGGCATATGGCGCCCTGCGGGACGAGCACCAGGAAAAACAGAAGGAGGCACCGGAGGCAAAGTGGGCCCCGGGCACTTCGGCCGAGCAGGTGCTGGCGGAGGGCGAGGTGCTCAAGCCCGACGAGTCGGGTCGGGAATACGACGAGTGGGACTACAAGGCCGGCAGCTACGTGTTCACCGCCGTGAAGGTCATCGAGGCGGAGGGCAACAGCGGGTCGAAGGAGAGCTACGACCGCATCGTCCAGGCGAACCAGAAGCAGATCAAGGAGATCCGCCGGAGGTTCGAAGCGCTGCGCGTGGAGGAACGGTGGCTGCACGGCCAACCCGACGGCAGCGAGATCGATCTGAACCGCGCGATCGCCGCGGTCTGCGACATCGCCGCGGGCCAGCAGCCCGACGACCGCATCTTCAAGCGGTTCCAACGCCAGAAACAGCAGGTCTGCATCCTCACCCTCGTGGATGTCTCGGGCTCCACGCAGGGCAACATCCTCGCGCTCGAGCAGGAGGCGATGGTGCTGTTCGCCGAGGGCCTGCGCACCCTCAACTTTCCGCACGCCTTCTACTCCTTCGGCAACACCCACCCGCAGGAGTTCACCATCGGCCGCATCAAGGGCTTCGCCGAGGCCTACAACGAGGCCGTCTACAAGCGGCTCGGGAACCTCCGTGCCAACGGGGCCACCCGCCTCGGCGCGTACATCCGCCATGCGGGCTTCCTCCTCTCCACACAGCCCCAGGCACGCCGCATCCTGATGATCGTCTCCGATGGCAGGCCGGAGGATCGCGGCGACTACCGCGGCACCTACGGCGTGAAGGACGCCGCGATGGCTGTACAGGAGGTCTCGCGCGCGGGCGTGCACGTGCACTGCATCAGCCTCGACGCCCGCGAGGACGCCGGCACCTACCTGCAGGAGATCTTCGGGAGGGGGAAGTTCCTTCAGTTGGACGACGTGGACCTGCTGCCCAGGCGATTGCCGGAGGTGTTCAGGAGTCTCGTCAAGTAGATTCGGGCAACCGCTCTGCGTTGCGGCGGCGTCCCCGCGGGGGGGAACGCATCGGCTCATGCGCTCCCGAACCGGATCCGCCGCCGGGCCACCTGGTGGTGACGGTTGGGGAGGCCGCGCCCTGCCCGAACGGTTCGCGGCAGAAACCGATCGCGGGGGGGAGAGCCGCGCCATCCATAGGAACACCCGCCGTCTCATCCACTCCGGACCAGGCCGCGCTCCGGAGCGTCAACGGGCCAGGGCTGCCCGCCCCGTTACATTCCCTGCATGACTACATCCTTCCCGCCCTTTGAGTCCGAACACGAGCTCCTCCGCAAGACCGTCCGCGAATGGGTCACGAGGGAGCTGTACCCGCACCGCAAGGAGTGGGACGACGCCGGCGAGTGGCCCGCACGCGAGATGATCAAGCAGCTTGCCGGCATGGGCTGCCTCGGGATCCGCTACCCCGTCGAGGACGGTGGCCAGGGCCTTGACTGGTGGTTCCACACCGCCTTCGTGGAGGAGCTGGCGCACGCCCGCAACGGCGGTGTGGTGATGAGCATCCTCGTGCACACCGACATCTCCACGCCGATCATCAGCGAGATCGGCACGCCCGAGCAGAAGGAGGAGTTCCTCAAGCCCGCGATGCGCGGCGAGCTCATCGGCTCGCTCGGGGTGACAGAACCCAACTGCGGCTCCGACGTCGCCGCGATCGAGACCACTGCCCGGATCGACGGGGGCGACTACGTCATCAACGGCGCGAAGACCTACATCACCAACGGAGCGTTCGCCGATTTCGTCGTGCTCGCCGTGCGCACCGGGGAGCAGGGGCATGCCGGCATCTCCCTGGTGCTGTTCCCCACGAAGACGAAGGGGTTCTCCGTCGGCAAGAAGCTCGACAAGCTCGGAACCCGCGCCGTCGACAGCTCGCTCCTGCACTTCGATGAATGCCGCATCCCGCGCCGCAACCTGCTCGGCGTCGAGAACGCCGGCTTCCTGTACATCATGCAGAACTTCCAGGGCGAGCGCCTCGTCGGCGCGCTCATGGCCACGAGCGCGATGGAGCTCTCCATCCAGGACGCACTGGAGTATGGGCGCACCCGGAAGGCGTTCAAGCGTCCGATTGGCAGCTTCCAGGTCTGGCGCCACAAGTTTGCAGAGCACCTGACAGCGCTACAGGCTGCGAAGCTGCTCAATTACGCGGCGGTCGCACGGATGGAGACCAAGGAGGACCCAACCCTGCAGGTTTCCATGGCCAAGTTGTTTGCAGGCGATCTCGCGCAGAAGGTGCTCTACGACTGCCAGCAGTTCCACGGGGGAAATGGCTTCATGGAGGAGTACGACATCGTCCGCACCTGTCGCGACCTGCGCCTCATGCCGATCGGCGGTGGCACGAGCGAGATCATGAAGGAGATAATCGGGAAGTGGAGCGGGATGTAGGGGCGCCCGACTTCATCCGTCCGCAGGCAGCGTAGCGAGCAGCGCGGCGATCTGCACGCGCAGGACAGGAATGTCTGCACGGCGCTCTGCAAGAGCTCCGACCCGAGGAAGGTGTCCCTGTCAACGCCCTGAAGAAATCGGGCAGCCGCGTCAGCCGCGTCGACGATGCCCGTCAGAGACAGCCGCTCACGCCGCATACAGGGACCTGGCCTCGCTGAGTATGCGTTCCCGGATGAGCGGCTTGAGACCGCCGCGAGTCACGAGGTCGACGGGAACCCCGATCAGATCGGCGAGGTCGGACCTCAAGTCCGCCAGGTCGAAAAGGCTGACCCTGGCACCTGGTTCGAAGTCCACCAGCACGTCGAAGTCGCTGTCAGGCCGGAAGTCGCCCCGCGCGCTCGATCCGAAGACGGACAATCGCAGCACATGGTGGCGCCTGGAGACCGCAGCGAGCGCGGCTTCAGGGACGACGATGCCGGGACGGAGCTGCATCCCTCGACAATGACCACGTGGCCCCCTCCCCGCGCCGCAGCCGCGCCGACGGGCGTGACACACCGGCGAAACCCCACCTCGGTCAACCGCGCGAAGCGGACCGCCGACGCCGGACCGCGAGCAGCATCACCAGCGCGCTGGCGCCAGGGCCGGCCCCGGTCGCGCAGCCGCAGCCCGGAACGGTGGTGGAGGGAGCGTTCGTGTGGCGCGGCGCGTGCCCCGTCTCCCCGGTGTCTCCGCACACCTCCTCGTCCACCTCCCCGTCGCAGTCCTGATCGAGCCCGTCGCACAGCTCCATCGCCCCGGGATGAACGGTCGGGTCGATGTCGTTGCAGTCTGTCGCGTCCTCGACGTACGGACGATCACAGGTCCGCTTGGCGGTCCCGTACCCGTCGCCATCCAGGTCGATGAAGCCCCCGAGGCCGTCGTCGTAGGCGATCCCGTACACCACGTCGACCGACTCTCCGCCGGTGGGCGACAGCACATCGTCGGCGCAGTCGGTGTTCACCCTTCCTCCCCGACCCTGGATGGACGTCGAGGCGGGGGCGCCGGTCATCTCGCGGATGGCTGTCGCCCCGCCGAAGATCTGAGAGTCGACGTAGAGATCGTCGAAGCCGTCGGCGTTCAGATCGCCCACGGCCTGCACGACGGGGTCGACGCGGACGACCCCTCCGTCCCAATCGGAGGTGATCGAGTACATGAGCGTCTCTTCGAAGTCCGCGCCCTGCAGATCGTACACCCTCACGGTGTGCTGCTTCTGCGCCTGGGAGGACTGCAGGCCGACCCACATCGCCCACAACTCCATGCGCCCATCGCCATCCAGATCCCCCGCCATGCCGGAGGCACGCAGGTAGCCGAGCACTCCCCCCGGCACCCACTCGTTGCCCATCTCGAGCAGCAGATCACCGTTCAGGCCCGAGGGTCCACCGCTGAACACGAGGCCCTCATGGATCGGCCCGGGCGGCCCCCAGGGGCCCGAGCTCACCACGTCGACGAGCGCCTCGTCACACCCGTCGCCATCGACGTCCCCAACTCCAGATGCGTGCAGGACGACGGTCCAGCCCGAGTCCGTGTACTCCCGCAGGTCCACCCTGAGTCCAGGCAGCGGTGAGGGCCCCGCGTCACTCCCTGCGCGCATCACGAGGGCCGCCCCGTCGACGACGGCGAGATCGGTGAACCCGTCGCAGTCGAAGTCGCCATGCGCGACGTCCTCGGCGGGCACCCCGGGAAGGAGCAGCGACGGCTCCGTCTGGAGACCGGCGACGGAGCCGAGGTAGACCCCGAGGCCGTCCGAAGTGCCGATGGCCACGTCGGCGAACCCATCCGCGTTCACGTCACCCAGTGGGCCCACGGTCGCGCCGAGGCCCCCGGCGGCGGTGGACCCGGTGAGCACCGTCTGCGCGACGGTCCCGACCCCCGCGGCAGCGCCGTAGAAGACGTACACCTCGCCAGGAGACTCGCCATCCGTACCCGGCGCGCCGACGACCACGTCCGCGTAGCCATCCCCGTCGATGTCGCCAGGGATCGCGACTGCCGCGCCGAACCCGTTGCCCTTCTCGCCGCCGACAAGCCGCGTGCTCGACCCGGCGGCAACGAGCCTCGCGAGGCTGACCGGTGGGCGGACGACGTTCGGCGCCCCATCGAACATGCAACCCATCATCCCGAGGCATGCCAGGACAGGGAGCACCCGACTCCCCGCCAATTCAAGGTGGAGCATGTGAACCTCCAATCCCATGATTGGCAAGGATCGGGCCACCGGCGCGAGGCCCGGCTCAGTGGCTGCTCACCTCACTCCCAAACGACCGCTCGTCTGCGCGGAGGGGATCACGCCCCGCGACGCGGGGGCTCTGACACGGGAGTGGGGTGGCACGACACACAACCGGGACCAACCAGCAGGCGCCCCCGGCCGATAGCTCCGGCGAACGGATCAGTCGTCGCCGCCGTGGCTCCCGTGATGGTCCCCCCCGCCATGATGGCCCCCGTGATCCTCGCCGTGGTGGTGGTCCTCGCACGAGCGCCCGTGCGCGGTGTGATGGTGGCTGTCGGCGTCGTTGCAGTCCGTCGAGTTGTCCGAGTACCCGGCGTCGTCGGCACACGCGGTGACCGCGGTCGTCGACCCGTACCCATCGCCATCGGCGTCCACGTAACGGGTGTAGGGTGCGCCGACGGCGGGGTCGGAGTCGTCACAGTCCGCTTCGATCGGCACCGAGTCCCCATCCCTGTCGGTGGGGTGGGCGACACCAAAGTAGATGCGCGCCGTGCCGAGCCCGGAAGACTCGTTGTAT
The DNA here is from genome assembly GCA_903875225.1 of uncultured Pseudomonadota bacterium. GTDB lineage: Bacteria > Myxococcota_A > UBA796 > UBA796 > SXON01 > CAIUMM01. The sequence continues at coordinate 103,957 of CAIQVJ010000058.1, read as the reverse complement.
GCGCCTACGATGATGTCCTGGCCTCCATCCTGGTTCACGTCACCCGCGCCCGCGACGCTGTAGCCGAAGCGGCCGGGGCTTGTGTCGGTCCCGAGGATCTCCACGTCCGCCACGTCGTCCATGGCGCTCCCGCCATCGTAGACGCGGGCGGCTCCGAGCCCCGAGCTCTCGTTGAACGCCCCCACGATGAAGTCGTCCACGCCGTCGTCATTGGTGTCCCCGGCCGAGGCCACGGACTCCCCGAGCTGGGCGTTCGCGGCGGTGCCCTCGATGGTCAGGTCTGCGGTGACATCCATCGAGGGGCCACCAAAGTACACGCGAGCAGCACCCATGCCGGCGTTCTCGGTGTAGGAGCCCACGACGAGGTCGCTGTAGCCGTCCGAGTTCAGGTCACCCGCCCGAGCCACCGAGTACCCCATGCGCCCGCCGACGGCGGCGCCGCTGATCACCACGTCTGCCACCCCGTCCATGGCGGCGCCGCCGTAGAACACCCGCACAGCGCCGAGCTCCGCGTTCTCGAGGTAGGAGCCGACGACGATGTCGTCGAAACCATCCCCGTTCACGTCCCCCGAGCGGGCCACCGAGCGCCCGAGGTAGCCGGGCGCGGCATCGCCGGTGATCGTGATGTCTGCCGTGGTGTCCATCGCTGCGCCTCCGAAGTAGACGCGCGCAACGCCACGGCTGTCGCTCTCCCCGAACGCCCCGATGACCAGATCGGGGTGGCCATCCCCGTTCAGGTCGCCCGCCCCGGCCGCAGACCGCCCGAACGTGCTGTCCGGTGAGGACCCGCCGAACGTCAGATCCTCTGCAGAGTCCATCGATGCGCCGCCGTAGTACACGCGGAGCGCCCCCAGGCCTCCGTTCTCGTTCGGGGAGCCCACGAGGACGTCGTCATAGCCGTCGCTGTCCAAGTCCCCGGCCGGAGCCACGCACCGCCCCATGTAGCCAAGCGTAGCGGTGCCGTTGATCGTGACGTCCGCGGTGCTGTCCATGGCAGGACCGCCAAGGTAGACCCGCGCTGCACCCAGGCCCGCATTCTCGTAGGAGGAGCCGACGATCACGTCATCCGCGCCGTCGGCGTTCACATCCCCCGCGCCAGCCACCGAGATGCCGAGGTACCCCGAGGTGGCGGTGCCGCTGATGGTGACGTCCTCCACGCTGTCCATCGTCGGGTCGATCTCGATGGGCCACGTGGCCCCGGCATCGTCCACAAGGATGGAAATGGTGTCGCCATCCACCTCGAACCACGCCTCCAGCGCGTCCCCGTTGGCGTCCCAGGCCCCGAGGTCCCGGTACCGGTACACCTGCCCAGACGCGCCGGCGAGCTCGACGCCGTCGCCCACAGCGGTCGGTGTGGCGCCGTCCACCTGCACCTGCAGCAGCAGCGGTCCGGCGCCGTCCGGGCGCGTGTCGAGCGTCCAGCCCTGCTCCACCCCCTCCGCGGCGTTCTCCACCCACTCCGTCGCTCCCCCGCCCCGATCCAGGCTGAGCTCCCGGGCACAGTCCCCCTCGGGGAGCACGGCGCCGTCATGCCCGCAGCCACCTACCGTCGGGGGCGCGACCTCGGCCCCACGCAGCGCGCCCACGCGCCCCCAGCGCCGGAATTCGAGCCCGATGTCGTCTCCCAGGTGGCGCACGCGGAGCCCACCCGCGTCCACCGAGACGTCATAGTCGAGCCCGTCGTGCCGGGCATCGAACCCCCCGGACCGGGCGCGGAAGGTACGGAGCGCGGTTCCGGTGCGCGTCAGGATCTCCGCCATCCAGTCCCCGTTCGGGGGGACTGTATGCGCTGCCGGAGACGGGGGCGCTCCACGGCAGCCTGCACCGGCGAGCGCGAGCAACAGGGACGAGAAGACGAGGTAGCCAGGTTTGGACATGGGTGACTCCTGAGTTGTGAACAAGCTTGGAAAGAGAAACAGCCCTGCTCTCGCCCGTCGGGGACGACGAGTGGAGGGTGCGGCGCTGTGTGATGCAAATCGGCCTCGGTGCGCTCCACCGGGGACGGCAAGCCTGTGGCCCGCCGCTTCTTGCGACTGTCGCGGGGAATCTGGTCTGACGGTCCCATTCTAGAACGAATCGGGATCCGAGGTCAATCGAATCCTGTCGGAATTCCGTCTACGGTGATCACGAAGGTGTACTCGTCGCGATCTCACGCACACTTCAACGCAAGTTCTGGTTTCTCCCGCTGCGCCGGCATCCTACAGGTGTTCGAGAGCCCGAGTCAATGAAGAATCCTGTCAAAATGCATACGTTTCATGAAGCCGTCCAGGATCGTCCGCTGAGCGTCCGCAACGACCAGGGGGGACCGCATGGACGACCGGGCCGCTGCGCGGTCGGAGTGGGCCATATCGAACGCTCGGCGAGCCCCTACACCCCCACCCGTTCCGGGAGACCACCCGGAAGCCAGCCAGCGGGCCGACGGGGAGCCGACATCCACGCGCGAATGCTGGCACGGAGGTTGCATCAACACGGAGTAGCCGGACCCCAGCTCACGGAACGTCCTGGACCGGATGAGCCAGAAGGGTCTTTGGCACAGAGCGGAGCATCACACAACGGAGGTGCTTCATGTTCATGATTCTATTGCTTGCTTGTGGTGCCGGCACGATTGCCCCCGGCAGGACCATCGACATCATCGACGGGACCTATGTTGGGTACCCCGCAGACGGTGAACCCGCAGACGGCGTGCGGGTGCTCAACACCGACTCGTTCCTCACGGTCACCTTCTATGACCGGGAGAGCGTCCTCTGGGCGTTCGTCGGCTTCCGGGGGAGGATGGTCGTCCAGGGCCTGGTGATCAAGTTCGAGGACAGTTGGATCGAGGGAGTGACCGTCGACGGCGACGACCTGTGGTGCGAGGTCGCGCTCAACGGAGTCGCGTTCGACGTGACCGGCCTGTTCGCCGACGAGCGGGCATCGCTCTACCTGGACATCACCGGCGTCGGGACGATGACCCTGTATCGACAGGGTCCCGTCGACGACACCGGGGGTGACTCGGGAGCCCCGTAGGTGCGATCAGCCGCGCGCGTTCAACACCCGCTGGAGCAGAGGCTCTCGCCGCGGAACGTGCCGCTCACGCTCGTGGTGTGCGAGGCGTTCGACGCGTCCATCGAGAACGACCCCGCCCACGAGGTCACGGTGGCGCCCTTCGTGTACTCGGTGATGTCGAGCGAGAACGACGTCGCCCCATCGACGCTGCATGCCACGTACGCGCCGGTCGTCCCGTTGGTGACCTGCACGCTGTGGTCGTACGCGCAGGCCGTGTAGGTCCCCACGGCGAGGTCCAGGCCGGAGACGGCCACGCCGAACGCGGGCGACGTCGTGACGTCTGTGCAGATGAGGTTGATCGACGACAACGCGCCCGAATCGGTCCGCGCGCCCATGAAGAGGTAGGTGGCGGTGGTCTCGTCGCAGTTGACGTTCAAGGGGGCGCCATCGAACGTGCCCGTCGCGTGGAGGAACAGTCCGGCCCCGGAGCCGGTGTCGGTGTCGGTGTCGGTGTCGGTGTCGGTGTCCGTGTCGGTGTCCGTGTCGGTGTCGGTGTCCGTGTCCGTGTCGGTGTCCGTGTCGGTATCGGCGTCGGAGTCCGCATCCGTGTCAGCGTCGGTGTCCGTATCCGCATCCCCGTCGGGTTGGGGGGAACTGTCGCTGTCGACGGACTTGGAGGTGCAGGCGAGGTTCAGGAGGAGGAGCAGGGACATGGAAATAATCCGGTGTGACCGCGAGCTATCGCGGCGCACCCGAAGCGCTACTACGCAACCCGACCGAGGGTGTACACCTGCTCCTCGAGCACCCGCTGGCTCATCCGCCGTGCCGCACGTCATGCCCCTCGACCAGAAACACAGTCTGTTCGCCGATGTTCACCGCGTGGTCTCCGATACGTTCGAGGTGCTTGCACACGCTCGAGAGCGAGAGAGCGCGGTCGATCTGGTCGGGATGGTTCCGGGCGATCGTGAGCAGGCTCGTGAACGCCAGCCGGTTCATGTCGTCCACGACCGCATCCATGGCGGGCAGCCCCCGTGCCGCAGCAACATCCCGGTCTCCGAACGCCCGGATGGACTCCGAGAGCTGGGCCTGCACGCGAGCAGAGAGCTCCTGGATCTCGGGACCGGCATGGATCCCGGTGCCCGCGGCCAGGTCGAGGCCACGTTCTGCGATGTTCACCGCCAGGTCGCCCACGCGCTCCAGGTCCGTGACGACCTTGAACACACTGGTCACGAACCGCAGATCCTCACCCACCGGGGAGCGGCGAGCGAGGATGTTCAGGCAGCGCCTGTCGGACTCCTTCTCGAGCTGGTCGAGATCCGAGTCCTGGTCCACCACGGCCCGGGCGAGCGCAGCGTCCCGGTTGAACAGCGCACGGATCGCGTTCGCGACCATGCCCTCCGCGCGCGCCCCCATCAGGTTGACGTGGCTGGCGAGGTTGAGCAGGTCGCTCTCGTAGTGCGTGTCTGTGTGGCGGGTCAACCGAACCTCCCGGTGATGTACTCTTCTGTCTTCTTTACCGTGGGGTGGGTGAAAAGGTCGTCCGTCGGTGCGACCTCGATGAGCTGCCCCATGAAGAAGAACGCCGTCTGGTCGCTCACCCTGGCGGCCTGCTGCATGTTGTGCGTGACGATCACGATGGTGTACCTGTCCGCCAGGCCGTGCAGCAGCTCCTCGATCTTCGCCGTGGCGATCGGGTCGAGCGCGCTGGTGGGCTCGTCCATCAGCAGCACCTCTGGCTCCACCGCGAGCGCGCGAGCGATGCACAGGCGCTGCTGCTGGCCCCCGGAGAGGCCCAACGCAGAGCCCGTGAGCCTGTCTCGCACCTCCTCCCAAAGCGCGGCTCTCGTGAGCGCCTGCTCCACGCGGCCGTCGAGCTCCGTCTTCGGGATCCGTGGGCCGAGCCTCAACCCGAACGCGACGTTGTCGAAGATCGACTTCGGGAACGGGTTCGCCTTCTGGAACACCATGCCGACGCGGCGGCGGAGCGCGACCACGTCCACACCCGGCTCGTAGACATCGTATCCGTCGAGCAGGAGTCCGCCCTTCACCACGACGCCCTCGATCGTGTCGTTCATGCGGTTCAGGCAGCGCAGATACGTGCTCTTGCCACAGCCCGACGGACCGATGAGCGCCGTGATGGTGTGCTCCTGCATGGCGAGATCCACGGCGTGCAGGGCCTGCTTGTTGCCGTACCACACCTCCAGCTTCTTGCTCTGGATCTTCACTTCGAGCCTCCGGGGTGCATGTCTACCCGACCTGGGCAGCGCGAAGGCGCGACCGGACAACCGCAGCCGTTCCGTTGATCACCAGCACGATCCCCAACAGCACCGTGGCCGTGGCGAACGCGACAGGGCGCACCGTGACGATGTCCTGGTGCTGGGTGGAGAGGATGTAGAGGTGGTAGGGCAGCGCCATGTAGGTGTCGAACACGCTGTGGGGAATGTCGGGGCGTGAGAACGTGACCCCGGTGAACAGGATCGGGGCAGTCTCCCCTGCCGCACGGGCGAGGCCGAGGATGATGCCGGTGAGCATCCCGGGCAGCGCTGCCGGGATCACGTTCTTCGATATCGCCTCCCAGGGTGTTGCGCCCAGCGCGAGCGCGCCGTCCCGGTAGCTCCGGGGCACACGGCGCAGGGCCTCCTCGGAGGCCGTGATCGTCCAGGGCAGCGTGAGCAGGCCGAGGGTGAGACCACTCGCGAGCAACGAGGGGCCGAATCCGAGGCCATTCACGAACAGCCCGACACCGAAGAGCCCGTACACCACGCTCGGCACCCCGGAGAGGTTGCGGATCGAGAGACGGATGAGCCGGACGAGCCAGCCCTCGCGGGCATACTCCACCAGGTAGATGGCGCACCCGACCCCGAGCGGGGTCGCGGACACCGCGGTGATCAGCATCAGCACGATGGTACCGAAGATCGGCGGCCAGATGCCACCCTCCCGCATGCCGTTCCGGGGAACCTCGGTCAGGAACCCGAAGCTCAACACCGACCAGCCGCCGGAGACGACGTACCCCACCAGCGCGACCACCAGCAGGACGAGAAACCCGGCGCAGATCGCCAGCAGCCCGAACCCGGTGCGCTCGTTGCGGTTCACGCCCGGCTCCCGCCGCTCTTCCGCATCGCGATCTCACTCGCGAGGTTCACCGCGAACGTCATGCAGAACAGCACGAGCCCGACCGCGAACAACATGTGGAAGTGCCGGCTGCCGACGTCGGTCTCGCCCAGCTCGATCGCGATCGTGGCGGTGAGCGTGCGGACCGGGTCGAAGATGCTGCCGGGCATCGCAGTGGCGTTGCCACACGCCATCAGCACCGTCATCGTCTCGCCGATCGCCCGACCCATGCCCAGCATCAACGCTGCGACCACCCCGGACTGGGCCGCTGGGAGCACCACGCGGACCAGCGTCTGCCAGCGGTCGGCCCCGAGCGCGAGGGAAGCCTGCACGTAGTCCCTCGGCACCGCGGTCAACGCGTCCTCGGTGATGGAGACGATCGTCGGCAGGGCCATCACGGCGAGCAGCAGCGCGCCGTTCGCGGCGCTCAGCCCGGATTGCAGCCCGAAGCCATGCGCCAGGGCGGGGCCCACCACCACGATGCCTACAAAGCCGAGCACCACCGAGGGGATGGCCGCCAACACCTCGATGATGGGCTTGATGACCTCACGCGCCCGGGGCGGCGCCACGTAGGCGAGCCACGCCGCCGCGCCGATCCCGAGCGGAGCCGCGAGCGCGAGCGCACAGAGCGTGACCATCAGGGTGGAGACCACCATCGGCAACACGCCGTAGTACGCCGTGGCGCCGGTCGGGTTCCAGTTGGTCCCGCCGAGGAAGTCACGCCCCACCGACGGGGCCGGCGGCGGGACCGCCGGGAGCGCGGCGAACTCGACGTCCGTGAACAGGGCGCGCTGTTCGGGTGTCAGCGTGCTCTGGGCGATGCCCTCGTTCCCGCCGAACGACTCCCGCGCCTGCAGGAAGAGCACCGCGAAGATGCCGACCAGCACGCCCACGGAGACCAGCGCCGCGAGCGTGAAGGCGCCCCGGATGGCGGCCTCTCGCGCCCGACGTACTCCACCCCCGGTGAGCGGGTTCCGCGTCGTCACCGGGTGCACGTACGTGGAGGCGCCCTCCACCTACTGCCCGAGCAGCGCTTGGTTCGCAGCGACCTTGTCCGGGAACACCGGGTAGAAGCCCTCGGAGGCGATGATCGCCTTGCCCGCGTCGCTTGCCTCGTAGGCCAGGAAGTCCTTCAACGCGCCCGTCGGCTTCCCGTTCATGAACTGGTAGAGCGGCCGGGCCAGCGGGTACTTCCCGGAGATCACCGCAGCCTCGTCCGAGGGAGAGATCTCCGCGCCGTCGACGACCAGGTTGAGCAGCTTGACGTTCGCCTTTCCCTTCACGTAGCCTGCTGCGACGTAGCCGATGCCTGCCTCGTCCGCTGCGACACCCTCCACGATCTGGGCGTTGCCGTTCATCTGCTTCACGTCGGCCGAGTACTCTCCGTTCACCACGACCTTCTTGAAGAAGGTGTAGGTCCCTGAGTTCGACTGGCGTCCGTACAGGCTGATCGGCGTCGCCCCGCCCCCGAGCGCCGTCCACGTCTTCTCCTCTCCCCGGAACACCTTGCCCACCGTGGCGAGGTCGGCCGTCGTGACCGGGTTCTTCGGGTTGACCACCAGGCCGACCGCATCCGTGGCGAACACGAAGCTCACGGGCGTGACCTTCTTGTCGAGCGCCTTCACCTTCTCCTCGGGCTCGAAGTCCCGGGAGGAGTTCGCCAACGTGCATCCCCCGTCGATCAGCGCGGCGACGCCTGTCCCCGAGCCACCGCCCGTGACGCTGATCGCCACATCGGCGTGCGTCTTCATGAACTCCTCCGCGAGCTTCTGCACCACGTTCACCTCCGAGTCCGAGCCCTTGATCACCAGCTCGGTCTTCGCGGGAGGAGGAGCGACGGCTTCGGGCTTCGAGGGCGCGGGGGTCTCGGGGCTGCAGGCGAGTAGGGCGAGGGCGAGGATCATGGTCGGCTCCGTGGGTGAGGGCCGACTTCTTATGCGCGGATTGTGACGACCTGGAAACGAGGGCGTGAAGGGTGAGCGTCAGAACCGATCCGGCGCGTCCGGGATGAGTCCGGTGAGCCAGCCGACGGCAGAGTCCGGGTACGCGTCGGTGTACGGGACGTAGGGCTTCACGTCCAGGATGGGCGTGCCATCGAGCAGATCGATGCCGTGCACGTGCAGGATGCACCCCTCGACCCGCACGAGCCGCAGGGCGGAGAGAGCGATCGGGTTCGGGCGGTGCGGTGCGCGAGTGGACAACACGCCGCGGCGAACCCTGGGACCGCGCGGGGGCAACACCGTCGTCGAGAAGCCCCGGTTCAGGTGGAGCCACGCGAGCACCCAGATGTGTCCGAAGCCCTGAAGGTCTGCCGCGGCCTCGGCGAGATCCTCGCGGAGCACGATCTGGGCCGGCAACGCGGCATCCTCCAGCACCTGCTGGGTGACCGGCGGCTGCCGGGGGGTCCCGAACCGCTCGGTGTAGGGGGACCGCACCCACCCGATCACGCTCATCGTCACCGAAAGCGGGGCCGCGGAGGCGGAGGTGTGGTCCTGGACGGGTTTGGAGCGCTGCACACGCACCACGTATCGCCATGGGCGCCCGGGATCGGGGTAGGAGGCGCGGATGGAAACCGTCTCCGTCTGCGTTCACGGCGCCTCTGGGTACACCGGTGCGGAGTGCATCCGCTGGGTGCTGAACCACCCCCGCCTCCGACTCGTCGCGGCCACGGCCCAGAAAGCCGCGGGGAAGCCGCTCGGCTCCCTCTGGCCCCGACTCGGCCGGGCGACCTCGCTCATCGTGGGCGCCGAGCCCGTCGCGGCAGACGTCCACCTGCTGTGCCTCCCCCACGGTCAGGCCGCCCTGATCGCGCCCCAGCTCGAAGGCTACGTGGTCGACCTCTCGGGTGACCATCGGCTGGCGGAGCCGGAGCACTCAGCCGCCTACGGATTCGCACGCGCCACGGCGCCGTGGCTCTATGGTCTCCCGGAGCTCGGATCCGGTCGGTACGCGGGCGTCACCCGGGTTGCCAACCCCGGTTGTTTCGCGACCGCCCTCGCCCTCGCCCTGCTCCCGGCCGCCCGCCAGCTTCCCCCGATCGTCACCGCGACCGGGCTGACAGGCTCGACCGGGTCCGGCGCATCGCCGAGCGAGGGTACCCATCATCCGACGCGGGCCGAGAACCTCCGCCCCTACAAGGTGCTCACGCACCAGCACGTACCCGAGGTGCTGCGCGCGGTGACCGAGGCGGGCGGGAGCACGGAGCTGCAGTTCGTCCCCATCTCGGCCCCCCTCCGTCGCGGGATCCTCGTCACGGTGCCGCTGCCCGGCGCCGATCTGGACGCCTACCGCCGCTACTACGCCGACAACCCGCTGCTCGTCGTCTCGGACAGGCCGCCGGACCTCAACGCGGTGGTCGGCACCGCGTTCGCCCAGGTCTCCGTGGTTCGCCACCAGGGCGCAGCGGTCGTCTTCTGCGTGATTGACAACCTCGGTCGCGGCGCGGCCTCGCAGGCGATCGCGAACGTGAACCTCATGCTCGGGCGCGCGGTGGACGAGGGGCTGGGGGCCATCGGTCCCGTGGTGTGATAAACGCCGCGGCGAGGTCCCGATGATCGCGCTGTTGATGCTCCTTGCCTGTTCCGACGCCAGGGAGATGCCTGCCGACGCGCCCGAGAACGGCAAGTACGGCGCCGAGAAGGGTGGCGACCCCAAGGGAGGCCCCGGCGCCGAAGGCAAGGGCGGGCCTGGTGACGACGGCAAGGGCGGCCCCGGAGGCGATCCGAACGGCGCCGCCGGAGGCGACCCGAAGGGAGGTCCAGGCGGCGGCCCGCCCGGCGGCGCCCCCGGTGAAGGGGGCGCGGGAGCCCCCCTGCCCCCGCAGGACGGAACCCAGGAACCCGCGAAGGTCGTCGTGCACCCGGACGTGGAATTCCAGGTCGAGGGCGGCAAGGGCGTGAAGGTCTCCGGCAGCGTGACGTACACGGGAAGCCAGAAGGGCACGATCCGGGTGGACTTCCTTCGCGCGCAGGACAAGGCCGGGTTTCCCGAGATCGTCGGATCCCTCACGCTCAAGGCGCCGGGCCCCTTCTCCGTGGACGTGCCCCAGAACCTCGGCAAGGTGCAGATTGTCGCGTACGTGGACGCCGATGGGAACGGTCCCTCCGACGGCGAAGCGGCCGGGCACCCGCCGAAGGACAATTACGACATCGAGACCGACCCCGTTTCGGGGGTCGACATCACCCTGAGCGAAGACGCCGCTGCGCAGAAGCGCCGGTAGGGCGGCTTGCGGCGCGCCCAACCGGGCAATACACCCGCGCATGATCCCATCCAGCGCCGAGGCCGTTGACGAACAGTTCAGGTTTGAGGCTTCTCATTTGCTTGACGAGTGGTCGGCCGGCCCGGCCGACGAGTCGGCGCAGCTGGCCGTGTTCGACAAGCTGGCCGTCGAGATCGTGGCGGGCAGCGGGGCTCGGGTGCAGGACCGCTCCGGACGGTGGTACTGGGACCTCTATGGAGGCCACGCCGTCTCGCTCATCGGCCACGCACACCCGCTGTGGGCCGCGATCGTCGGCGAACAGGCCCGCCGGCTGCCCTTCTATTCGAACCTCACGCCCCATCCGCTCCGCGCAGCAGCATGTCGGGCCATCGTCGATCTGGCGCCGTCGAACCTCACGCGCGTGTTCCTGACCAACTCCGGCGCCGAGGCGAACGAGACCGCCCTGAAGCTCGCTCGCCACCACACCGGACGCACCGAGGTGATCGCGTTCGAAGGCGGATTTCACGGGCGTACCGCGGGCGCGCTCGCTGTGACCTGGAACCGGAAGTACAGGGACTATGCGGCTCCCGGCCTCGGACACACGCGCTTCGTCCCGTTCGGCGTCGTGCCCGAGATCGGCGAAGACGTCGCCGCCGTGATCATCGAGCCCATCCAGTCCCTGAACGGCATGACGACGGCCACGGCCGAGTTCATGCACGGCCTCCGCGAGGCCTGCGACAAGGCCGGCGCCCTGCTGATCCTCGACGAGGTGCAGACGGCATGGGGTCGCCTCGGCACGCCGTTCGCGGCGGACTACTACGGCGTCCGCGCCGACCTGATCACGGGCGCGAAGTCCGCAGCCGGCGGCTTCCCCGTGGGGGTCACGCTGGTGGACGACGCGATCGCCACACGGGTCAAGCCCGGCGATCAGGGCTCCACGTTCGGTGCCGGGCCCCTCGCCTGCGCCGCCATCCTCGCGACCCATCACATCGTGCGGTCCGAAGGACTGATGGCAAACGCCCGGTTCGTCGAACAGCAGGTTCGCGAGCTTGTTTCCTGGCCGGTGCGGGGCCACGGCTGCCTGCTGGGCATCGTCTGCCCGGCGCCGTCACGCGAGATCCTGCCGAGGCTGCGGGCAGCAGGGTTCATGGCAGGGGGATCGGACGATCCCCATGTCCTGCGCCTCATGCCGCCCCTCTGCCTGCCCCCCGAGGCGGTGACCGAATTCGCCGCCGCCCTGAACGCCACAATCTGACAGCCCGGATCCAAATGAGCACCCTCGAATCCCGCATTCACGCAGCTGTTTCCCGCGTACGCGACCAGTGGCGCGGCACCCGTTTCATCGATGGCCTCGAACCCGGGCCGCAAGGCACCGCCGCGTTGCTCGACGTTGCGCGGATCTACCGGGCCAACCGCCTCGAGATCGGGCGGATGCGCCTCCTGTCCGGGCGCGCGGTCGCGGGGCTCTTCTTCGACCCCTCCCTGCGCACCCACACGTCCATGGAGGTGGCGACCGGCCGCCTCGGCGCCCACTTCGTCCACCTGCAGGGCGGGCAGGGCACCTGGGGCATGGAGTTCGCGGACAACGTGGTCATGAACGGCACTGCCGCCGAGCACATCCGCGAGGCAGCGCCCGTTCTCTCGACCTACGCGGACGTCCTCGCCGTCCGGGCGTTCCCCAAGGGCCCGAACCGCGACGAAACGGTGATCCGGGGCTTTGCGGCCCACGCCGGTGCGCCACTCATGAACCTCGAGAGCGCCCTCTCGCACCCCTGCCAGGGCCTCGCCGACCAACTCACGCTCTGCGATCTCGGTGGCGGCAGCTTCAAGGGGCGCAAGGTCTGTCTCACCTGGGCTCCGCACCCGAAGCCGCTCCCCCAGGCGGTCCCCCTCTCGGTCCTACGGGCCGCGGTCCTTGGCGGCGCCGACCTGCACATCGCGAACCCCGAGGGTTTCGACCTCGATCCGGAGGAGGTGGAGCGCGCTCGCAGCTTCTGCGGAGACACGGGGGCCCGGCTCACCCTCACCCGGGACCCGGATGCTGCTGCACAGGGCGCCCTCGCCGTGTACGCGAAGGGCTGGGGAGGAAACAGCCACGAGGAGCACGCCGATCGCGTGGCTGGTTTGGGGCATTGGACGGTGGGCGACGCGCGCATGGAATCGGCGACCGCGTTTCTTCATTGTCTACCCGTGCGAAGAAATGTAATCGTCACCGACAGCGTGCTCGACGGGCCAAAGAGCCGGGTAATCCCACAGGCTGCCAACCGTGAGCCGGTCCAGGCGGCGGTCCTTCTCAGCTGGATGTTGTAACCAAGCAACACCTCCCCCTCCCTCGTCCACCCATTTCGAATTAGCACGACCCCATGTCACGTCACGCCCCTGCCTTCAGTCCTGCCATCGTTGCTGCCCTTGAACCCTTCCGTGAGATGATCGGCAAAGCGTCTGACGCTGTTGTCGCCGTCCTCGCCGGAGTGGATCCCAAACAAGTCGAGGTCTTCCGGATGCTTGAAAAGATTCCTGCCCCCCCTGCCGAATCGGCGAAACCCGCACCTGCCGGCACCCGTCGCCCAACGCGGCTCGAGCCCTGGCTCCACCTGCTCGGCGTCCTGCCCGACTCCGAGGTCGCCCGGCTCGCGGGCATGACCGCGGAGAATGTGCGCACCTATCGCAAGCGTCACGGCATCGAGCGCAATGCTGCCGCGCCCGCCACCAAGCCCGTCGAGGCGACCGTGGCGACAGCAGCCGTTGTGGAGAAGCCGGCCGCCAGGACCGCCAAGCCGAAGGCTGCACCGACCCCCGCGCCGAAGGCCGCACCGGCCAAGGCCACGGAGCCGCCGAAGGCTGTACAGGTCAAGGCCCCGGAACCGAAGGCCGCCAAGTCGAAGGCCGCCAAGCCGAAGGCCGCCGAGCCGAAGGTCGCCGAGCCGAAGGTCGCCGAGCCGAAGGCCGCCGAGCCGAAGGTCGCCGAACCGAAGGCCGCCCAGCCGAAGGCCGCCCAGCCCCAGTCCGCCCCTGCCCCCGAGGCGAAGCGCGCGGCCCCGGCCCCTCGCCCCACCCGGCTCGAGCCCTTCCGACACCTGCTCGGCGTCCAACCCGACGCAGAGGTCGCGCGGCTCGCTGGCATGACCACCGAGAACGTCCGCACCTACCGCAAGCGCCACGGCATCGAGCGGATTGCGGCACCTGCCGCAGCCGCACCGGCCACCAAGGCGGCTGCTGCACCCGTTGCTGCACCCGTTGCCGCACCGCCGGCCGCTCCCCAGGCTGCCGTCCGGGTGCGCGCCCACCGGCCCACGCGCCTGGAGCCCTACCTGCACCTCCTCGGCAAGACGGCAGACGCCGAGATCGCGCGGCTCGCCAACGTCACGCTCGAAAACGTGCGTGCCTACCGGGTTCGCCGTGGCATCGCCCCGGCACCGCGCGCGGTGACCCCCGCGGCGGCTCCCGCGCCCGCCCCGAAGTCCGCGCCCGCCCCGAAGTCCGCCCCCGCGACCGAAGCACCGCGGCGCGGGCGTCCCCGCAAGGTCGCGGCACCCGTCGTCGTCGCACCGGCTGCCCCGGCGACCGAGAAGCCCCGCCGTGGGCGCCCGCCGAGCGTGCCCGTGGCCGCCGTCGCTGTAGCCGCTCCCGCGGCGCCCGTGATCGCCGTCGCCCCGCCCGAGGCCGAGAAGCCCCGCCGCGGTCGCCCCCCCGGGCGCGCCAACGCCCCGAAGGTCGTGGCCGAGCCCGTGGCACCGCCGGCGGCCGTCGAGGCTCCCGCGCCCGTGGTGGTCGCGCCGGTCGTGACCGCACCCGCCGTGGCCGCGGTCGAAGCGCCGGCACCTGCCAGCACCGTCGCCGCAACGTTCGCCTTCCGGGTGTGGGCGACCGAAGACGGCGCGGAGCGCAGCTTCATCGTCTTCGGCGCGGACATCGTGGATGCCGTCCAGCGTGCCAGCCGCGCGCTGAGCGCCCGTAGTGGCGCCTGGCACGTCGTCGCGATCAAGAAGACCGGGACCGAAGCCCTCGTCTGAGCCCATGGGGAACCAGGCCCTGACCGGGTGATCCCATACGTGGGTCACCCGGTAGGCGCTCAGCGCGTAGCGCCGCGGCGGTCCGCCGCTCAGCGCTCGTCGGTCTCGTCGTCCGGGCCGACCGGCTCGCCGTCCGGTCCGGCCGCTTCGTGGTCGACGTCCAAAGCCTCGTCCGCGTCGTCGGCGACCTCGTCGGCATCGAACTCGTCGTCGGCCTCGGCCTCGTCGGCGTCGCCCGGGAGCCCTTCATCGTCGGCGAGCACGTCATCCAGCGGCTCGTCGTCCTCACCCACCTCCTCCGCCATGTCGTCGATCCAGAGCGGCGCGGGCTCCCGATTGGAGAGCTCGACCTCTGCGCGCTCCTCGCCGAGCTTGCGGCGGCGGCGCATCTGCAGGCGCAGCGGCGTTCCCAGGAACCCGAACTGCTCCCGGAGCTTGTTCTGGAGGTAGCGTTGGTAGCCGTCCACGACGCCCTCGGGATTGTTGCAGAACACGGTGAACGTGGGAGGGCGAACGCGGACCTGCGTCATGTATTGGAGCCGCACCGGGTGGTTGTGCAACTGGGGGGGCTGGTAGGCGGCCACGACCTCGCGCAGGAAGTCGTTGAGGCGAGCGGTGGTGACGCGCTGGTTGAAGCTCTTGTAGACGTCGCGCACGACGGAGAGCACCTTGCCACAGCCCTTGCCGGTGAGCGCAGAGATGTAGAGCACCGGCGCCCAGGAGAGGTGGGGCAACCGGCGCTCCACCTCGTCCTCCAACACCTTGACGTTGCGATCCTCGATCTCGCGGACGAGGTCCCACTTGTTGATCAGGAGCACGACGGCCCGCCCCCGCTCCTCGATGAGCTCAGCCAGCGCGGCGTCCTGATCGGTCACCCCTTCCGCCCCGTCGATCACGAGCATCAGGACGTGGCAACGCTCGATGGTGCGGATCGCGGCGGAGACGGCGATGGTCTCCACCCGATCGCTGATCCGACCCCGACGCCGGATCCCGGCGGTGTCCACCAGGCGGAAGCGGGTGCCCTCGTAGTCCAGGAGCGTGTCCGTGGAGTCCATCGTGGTGCCCGGCATGTCGTGGACGACGTGGCGCTCCTGCCCGAGCAGCTTGTTCAGCAGCGTGGACTTGCCGATGTTCGGTCTCCCGAGCACCGCGACCCGGATCTCGCCCTCCACCTCGACAACAGGCGCGTAGTCCCGCTCGGGCAGGCGAGCGAAGACCACCTCCATCAGGTCGTGGATGCCCCGCGCGTGCTCGGCGCTGACCGCGACCAGCTCGTCGAAGCCCAGGGCCCAGAACTCGTGAGCTTCATCCTCATGCGTTGGCGTGTCGCACTTGTTCACCACCACGATCACCGGCTTGTGGGCGGCGCGGACCCGGTTCGCGCTCTCCCGATCCGCCGGGGTGATGCCCGCCTGGCGGTCCACCAGGAACAGGATCACGTCCGCCTCGGCCATGGCGGTGTCAGACTGGGTGCGCATCGAGTCGAACAGGGCATCGTTCGGCGAAGGATCGTAGCCGCCCGTGTCGACGAGGATGAACTCACGGTCGAGCCACTCGGTCTGGGCGTAGTTGCGGTCGCGCGTGACACCGGGGCGGTCGTGGACGAGCGCCTTCTTGGTGCCTGCGAGGCGGTTGAACAGCGTCGACTTGCCGACGTTCGGGCGGCCGACGATAGCGATGGTGGGGAGCATTCGGGCCGTTACCCCGCGGGGGGACGTCGCGCCCCATCCCGAGGCGGATCACGTCCCGGCGGCGAGGTCTCGCCCGCTGGCCCTTCCCCACGATAGTCCCGCCCGATGCCCGTCCGGATCCTCGATGAACACCTGATCAACAAGATCGCGGCCGGCGAGGTCGTGGAGCGTCCCGCCTCGGTGCTCAAGGAGCTGTTCGAGAACTCGCTGGACTCCGGCGCCACCGACGTCCGGGTCCATCTCCGCGCCGGGGGCCGCAACCTCGTCAAGGTCATCGACAACGGCTCGGGCATGAACCGCACCGATGCGATGATGTGCATCGAGCGGCACGCCACCTCGAAGATCCTCACGGACGACGACCTCTTTCGCGTGTCCACCCTCGGGTTTCGGGGGGAGGCGATCCCGTCGATAGCGGCTGTGAGCCGGTTCACCCTGCTCACCCGTCCCAACCCCAACGTGGGCAAGCCCGACGGCTCGACAGACGCCGGTGCGGACATCGGCACGTGCGTGGAGATGGAGGGCGGGCGATTGCTCGACGTGCGCGAGGCGGGCTGCGCGCCGGGCACCGAGATCGCGGTCGCGAACCTGTTCTTCAACGTGCCGGCGCGTCGCAAGTTCCTGCGCACCATCGAGACCGAGCTTTCGCATTGCGTGGAGGCGGTGACCCGCGCGGCCCTGAACCGGCCGGACCTGGACCTCGAGCTCACCCACGAGGAACGGCAGATCCTGCGCTGCGCCCCCACCTCGGATCCCCGTCGCCGCGCCGCCGACCTGCTCGGTCCCCACGGAGAGGCGCTCATCCCCGTTGCCTTCAGCCGCGGCAACCTGGAGGTGCGCGCGCTGTTGAGCCCGGTCGGGGTGCATCGCGCACAGCCCACCGGCTCCACGTGGATGTACGTGAACGGGCGCTACGTCCGGGACCTCACGCTGCGCCGGGCGCTCACCGCCGCGTACGCCGGGATCGTCCCAAAGGACAGGTTTCCACTGGTCATCATCGATGTTCGCGTGCCGCCCGGCGACGTGGACGTGAACGTGCACCCCGCCAAGACCGAGGTCCGGTTCGCCCACGGCTTCGAGCTGCAGAGCGCCGTCACCCAGGGACTGCGCGCCGCGCTCCAGGACTACGGGATCCAGCGCCCCGTGGCCTCGGCACCCCGATACACCCCCGAGCCCGCGCGAGAGGCCACCCAGGTGCGCCTCCCCGAAGCGCTCGGGACGCCGAACCCGCGCGCCGAACCCGTCGGCGAGCCCCCGCGGTCACGCCCCTTCGTCGCCTTCGCGGCCGAGCCGGCCGTCGCGTGGTCCACGACCGGGGACCGCGCCCTTCCTCGCACGTCGCCCGAGGGAGCGTCCACGGTTGCTTCGCTGCCCACAGCAATTCCCGCCGCCCTCCCCGCACCGGCCACCCCGGCCCACGGCTCGACATCTGCCAAACGTCCCCTCCTCCCGGTGGCCCGCTTCCGTGATCTCCGGATCATCGGCCAACTCAAGAGGACCTACCTGCTGTGCGAAGGTGCAGGTGAGCTGGTGATCGTGGACCAGCACGCCGCAGCCGAGCGGATCACGCTGTACCGGCTCACGTGCGACCCGGCTTCGGTGGTGGGCGGCGCCCAGCAGTTGCTCACGCCGAGACTGGTGCGACTCGGGCCGGCCCGCGCCCGTGCGCTCGCCCCCGCTGTCGACTCCCTGCTCGCGTGGGGCCTGGATGTACGCTTCATGGGCGGCGACACGTTCGCCCTGCACTCCCTCCCCGGCCCGCTCGCACGCGCGGACATCGACGTTCTGCTCGGCGACGTTGCCGACGAGCTCCAGGACGGTGCTCCGGCGTCGATGCCCCAGGAGCGGCTCGACCACTTCCTCAACACCCTGGCCTGCCACACCTCGATCCGGGCCGGAGACATCCTCTCGCACGACGACATCGCGAAGCTGCTGCGTGATCTGGACGACGTCGACTTCTCGGTGTGCGCCCATGGGCGACCCGTCGCGATCTGGATTGGGCCCGAAGAATTGGAGCGAAGGTTTCACCGATAGGCGCGCTCACAGGATCGCCAGCCACCCTACCTCACGCGTCTGGTGGTCCACCCGCCACTCCAGCGTGATCATCCCGGCGGGGCGCTCCCCGCCCAGGTGCACGCTCCACCCGTCGACGGCCGCCCCATCCCTCACACCCGCGGGGATGACCCAGGCGGCCGGGCGGGTGCCGGCCTCCCCGGCGGCGCCCGTCGGGCCGAGCACAACCACCGGGATCGCCGCAACCTCCACGTGTGTGGCGCCGTCCGGAGTGGAGGCGACAAATGGCCCCAGCGTCACCACGCAGCTCGCGTTGGCGCGGAAATACACCCGCACGTGCCGCTCCACCGTGCCGGAAGAGGGCCCCTCCCCGATGGCGTCGTCCTCCACGATACGCGTCTGCTTCAAGCAGCCGGGCACGGGCGGACCTGAGAGCGCAGGGACCTGTTCGGCAGGGCCTGTGAGCCGGAACAACACGGAGAGCTCGCTGCCGACGAAGCCGGACTCCGCGGGGCCCTCGACCGCCACCAGCAGATCGGCAGGGGGGAGGATGCCGGCGAACGCACTGTCCTGGCGATGCGGCGCGAAGTCCGGGTCGCGCGCAGCGGCCCACGCGGTGGCTGCGTTCAGCTTCAATGCCTGCTGCAGATCCGCTGCCGAAGCCGCGAGATCCCCGCTGCGAGCGCGCCAGGCCGCCCGGTTGTACCAGGCGAGCCCCGACTTGGCGTCGTGGGCGATGGCGTCGTCGGCCGCCCGGATCGCCCCGGGCAGGTCGCCCGAGGCCGCGAGCGCCCGCCCCTGCCAGAGGGGCAGCGTGGCGCTGGAAGGGTCCAGGGCTCGCGCCTCCGAGAAGCGTTGGTTTGCCGATACGAAGTCGCCGGCATCCAGCGCGGTGCGGCCCGCGTCGTACGCCCGTGCGGCGTCCCGGAAAGGGACCAGCATGGCGTCCGCGCACCCGAGCGGGAGCGCCCCCCACAGGCCCAGCAACACCATCAGCCCCATCGGATCGCTGCGACCTGCCTGCCGCTCGGCTCTCCATCACGTCTGTGGGACCACAGCCGCCGGTCACTCGCCGTGCACAGGCCGAGCACGTCGACCTGCACCCCCAGATCCGCCAGGATGTTGGCGTTGAGTCGCGCCAGGTCCACGTGCTCGCGGCCGGCTGGTCCGACGTGGAACCAGGGGGCTCCCCCCCTCGGAGCCACCCCGGAACAGGCCGGCACCACCTCGGCGCCCACCTCGTACATCGCGCCCGAGATGCACGGGCCGACCACCGCCCTCAGGTCCGAGGCGCGGCAACCCGTGGCGGCGCACAGTGCGGCCACGCCAGCCCGGGCCACGTCCGCCGCCGTCCCGCGCCAGCCCGCGTGGATCGCCGCGACCCCACCGGGTCCGGCCACGAGGATCGGCACGCAGTCCGCGGTCCGAACGGCGATGACGACGCCCGGGCGTGTGCTCACGATCGCGTCTGCATCCAACACCGCCGGCCACGCAGCGTCGATCGCGTCGACATGAACGACCTCCGCACCGTGTACCTGGTTGACGATGCGCAGGGCGCCGGTGCCGCCGAGCCGGGCGACCAGCCGGGCGGCCGTGTCGGGCTGACCGGGCCGACCCGGCCGGAAGTCGCCGTCCGCCACGCCGGTGAACGCGTGCGGGGTCGGGGCGAGCAGCGGGCCGTGAAACATCGGGTCTTCCGGAAACGTCACCCGTTCGCGGGCCCGGCGCACGGATGCTACACTACCGGCATGTCGAAGCCGTTCTTCCCTGCTGGGTCCTCTTGTCTGTTGCTGGGGCTCGCTGCATGCCTCACGGGCTGCGGTCCGGCCTCCGGCTCCAGCGGCAAGGCCTACACGGCCTCCATCACCCCCGTCATCCCGACCAACCAGTCGCCGTTCGACGGCGTGGACGACGTGATGCTCTCGGTGGTGGCGGAAGACGGGACCTCGGAGGACTTCGATCTGGGCGCACCGGAGAGCGGACTCACGCTCTCGAGCGAGGGCATCGGTCCGCTGTCGAACAGCACGCTGGTGTTCGCTGGCAAGGCCGGCAACGTCACCGTCAGCCGCGGGATCACCGACCCGCTCACGGTGGAGAGCGGGACCGTGGAGAGCACCGTCCTGTTTGGCTCGGTGGGCCAGGTCGGTTGGATCGGCAGCCTGGTGGACCCGGTGGTCGGCCCGATCATCCTCCCCGTCGGCGGGGGGAAGTTCCACGTCATCGGCGGCGTCGGGGCCAACTCGAGTGGGAAATGGACGAAGAACTCGACCATCGTCCAGGAGGTCTCGATCTCCAGCCCAAGCGCAGACTTCGTTCCGGTCACCCTGGCGGATCTCCCGACCTGGACGGACCTCACGGGGTCCGACCAGCAGGGCTGGTTCGGCTCCTCCACCGGGACCATCTCCTCCGGCGAGGACGCCGGCAAGCTCTTCATCGGCGGCGGAGGGGCGACCATCGGGCTGCTCGACCCCACCGCAGTGACGGCGAGCGTCTGGCTGTACAACCCGGCCGACTCGACGTTCGAGGCGCTGACGGACCGGGAGGGCCTGGCGTCACCCCGAAGCGAGGCGGCGACCGTCGTCGATGCGCAGGGCGCGATCGTGATGTGGGGTGGCTGGACGCAGAACAACGCCTCCAACGTCGTCGCCATCAACACGACCGTCGAGTACTGGGACCCCGCCACGCGGAAGGCGAAGTCCACGGGCGACACGTACAACCCCGCCAACGTGTCCATGTACGACGCGGCCGGAGCAGCCATCGGCGACGCCGGCTCCCTGTTCTGCGGCGGCGGGCTCCAGGGGACCGACGGGCAATACGCGACATGGACGACATCCGCTGCATGCCACCGCGTGTCGCTGGGGCACTCCATCACGAACGACTCCGACCTTCCCGTGCCCCTGGCTGGGCTCGCCATGGTCACGCTGGCGAGCGGCAAGGTGTTCGCCACCGGCGGCGCCACGCAGGAGACCGACGTACAGTTCGACTTCGAGACCACGGCAGCGGCCTCCGCCGATGGCTGGATCTACGACCCCGACACGGGCGTGTGGGCGCCAGAGGGCGCGATGCACGTGGGGCGCGTCGGGCACCGCATGGCCTTGCTCCCCGACGGGCGCGTGATGATCGCGGGCGGGTCGGACGAGTACGCGCCGGGGACGGTGGTCGGGCAGGGCCTGTCCTGCGTGGAGATCTACGACCCCTCGGACCACAGCTACACGCCGATCGCGCAATGCGACGCCAACGCCGACGCTGGCGGGCTCGCGGCGCGCGCGGCGACACCGGGCATCGCTGTGGACCCCGACTTCGGCGTCCTCATCGCGGGCGGGGAGACCGACGCGGAGACGGCGCAGGACGCCATCAACGTGGTGATGCTGCCGGACTGATCGCTCGCACCAGCGCCTCCCGCTCACGTGCCATCGCGTCGCGCACATCGGCGTCGCGCGCGAGCCAGAGCCCGCGCAGCGCCTCGACCCGCAGCGCCCAGCGCTCGTCGAACCGTAGCGCCATGTACCCGGAGAGCGGCCCGACCATCAGGAGCTCGAGGCCCCAGCCGGGCCCGGCCGCGAGGCCTGCCACCAGCGCGATCCCCAGGTAGTTCGACGTCATCACCACCAACCCCAGGAGCACCTTGAGCGTCGCCTCCACGTCGGTGTTGCCCCGCGCCATCCGGGACGCGATCGGTCGCACGGCCCGGTACGGCAGCCAGCCGAGCAGGGCGCCCACCGCGGCGATCGGCGCGAGCGCCAGCAAGCCGAGCGTCCGCGCCAGGACCCTCGGCGGATCGGGGTCGAGCACCGCAAGGGGGTCCTGCACCCCAAGCTCCGCCATCCGCCGTTCGAACTGCTGGAACGCCGCGACAGCAGCGCCCCGGTGCATGTCGTCACTCTCCGCCCACCGCTCGGCGAGCTCCCGGGCGCGAGCCTCACGCTCCGCGACGTCCCCCCTCGGCGCCGCCCCGCCCGCGGTCCCGGCGCGGGCCTGCACCCACCCTGCGACCGCGTAGAACGCCCGCCGCAGCTCCTCGGTCTCCCCCTGAAGCACGACGGCGCCGAGGCCCTGCTCGATCCGTTCGGTGAGCCGATCGACCGCGCGCCGAGGGTCGACCCGGTAGTCCGCCAGGAGATCGGCGACGGGGATCGGCGCCCCGATGGTGCCGGCCGCCCGCGAGCGGAAAACCGCCTTGTCCTCGTAGAAGACACCGATCGGCAGCACACGGAGCGGCAGGTCCGGGGCCTCCGCCAGCGTCGAGAGGGCGATCCTCGCCGCGCCCGTCTTGAGCGCGAGCAGGGTGGGGCTCGAGTGCGAGGTCCCCTCGGGAAAGAGCGCGAGCCAGCGCCCGCCCTTGAGCAGGTCCCGGCACCGCTGGAACGTCCGCTCGTTCTTCGACGTGTCGGCCTCCTGTGCGCGGTACACGGGCATCGCGCCGGACGACTCCATCGCCCAGCGTCCGAGCGGGTTGTCCCAGAACGTGCTCTTGGCCAGGAACCCTGGCCGCCGCCGCAACAGCAGGCGCACCAGCAACGGGTCGAGCAGCCCGTTCGGGTGGTTGCACACCACGATGTAGACCCCCTCGCTCGGGGGTGCGCCCCGCAGCTCCCGCACAGGGTAGTACAGCGCCAGGAGGCGCTCGGTCACGACCTCGAGCGCGCTCATCCCCGGGCTCCTGCCCGCAGGTTCACTCGAGCTCCGGAACGACCCGCCAGCCGCGGAGCCAGATCGCCGCGCCGATGGCCATGAACACCGGCACGAGGAGCACCCCTGGGACGAGGGAGCCTGCCTGGTCGGAGACGAACCCGATGATCGGCGGACTCACTGCATCGCCGAGGATGTGGATGGAGAGGATGGACAGCGAGAACGCCCGCGCGCGCAGGTCGGCGCTCACCGAGTTGGCGATCAGGGCGTTGATCGGGCCGTTGTAGAACCAGAGGAAGAACTGCGCGACGCCGATACAGACGATGGACATCGAGACGCCGGGCACCAGCAGCGCGATCAGGGCGAACACGGCGGCCAGGACCATCGAGACGGCAGACACCGCGAGCAGCGGCTGGCGCGTATGACCTGTCAGGCGCTCGGCGGCCAGACCGCCCAGCCCCGTCCCGAGGAGTCCACCCACCACGGTGACCATGCCGACCGTAGAGCCGGCGGCGGCGGTCTCCATGCCCCGGACGCGAGAGAGGTAGACCGGAAACCAGTCCGCCATACCACCGGCCGCGAAGGTGACTGCGGTGTAGCCAGCGACTGCGTAGACGTAGGTGGGGATCTTCCGGAGCTTGCCGATCGCCTCGGGCCAGGTGGTCTGCACCGGGGCAGGCTCGTGCGGGGCGCGCCCCGGATCCCGGATGAACAGCGCGGCGCCCGCGGCGAACACACCGGGGACTCCACAGATCAGGAAGGCGGCGCGCCAGCCCCAGGTCGCTCCGAGGAGCCCGCCGAGCGTGAAGCCGATGGCGGCGCCCACCGGGATCGCCACGTAGAACAAGGTCAACACGCGATTGCGCTTCTCCGCGCTGTAGAAGTCGGAGAGCAGGGGTGGCGCCAGCGTGGCATACGCAGCCTCGCCCACGCCGACGAGGGCCCGCGCGAACAGGAAGCTCCAGAAGTCGACGGCAAAGGCAGCAGCCGCGGTTGCGAGGCTCCACAACGCCACGCCCGCGGCGATGAGCTTCGTACGGGGGAGCCGATCCGCGAGCGCCCCGAACACCGGGCTCGCGAGCATGTACACCAGGACGAACGCCGAGAGCGGCAGGCTCGTCTGCGCGTCGGTGAGCTTCAGATCCACCTTGAACAGGTCCTTCACCGCGCTCGGGACGTACCTGTCGATGTAGTTGAGCAGGTTCATCATGGTGAGCACGAACACGGCCCAGCCCGCCCCCGGCGGCGTGGCCCTGGAAGGTGCTGACGGCTGCGACTCTGACGGCTGGGACACGCGCGGCTCCGGGCTTCGCGGGAGGGTAAGCGATCCGGCGCCAAGCCGGGTGATCGGACTACCCCGGAGGCCAGTCCAGCATACGGCCACCGAGCAGGTGAAGGTGAAGGTGGAACACGGACTGTCCCGCGTCTGCCCCCGTGTTGATGACCACACGGTATCCCCCCTCGTCGAGCCCGAGACGCGCGGCGACGAGACGCGCGGTGAGCAGGCAACGACCGAGCAGCAGCGCGTCGTCGTCGGTGGCCTCGGAGAGCTTCGGGATCGGCTTGCGCGGCACGATCAGGACATGGGTCGGGGCCGCGGGGTGCAGATCCCGAAAGGCGAAGGTGTGCTCGTCCTCGTACAGGATCTCGGCGGGGACGAGGCGGGCGGCGATCTTCTCGAAAAGCGTCAAGGCAACTCCTCCTTGTGGCGATGCTCATACAGCGCATACGCCTCGTTCACCACCTGCTCACGCGGCCGCTCGAAAATAGCTTCTATCGAGGAGAATTCGACATCACTGAGCGTGTACTGGAAACCCTCGATGTATCGCCGCGTGAGGTCGGCCAGCACGGGGTCCTGGCTGCCCCCGATGTCGGCCGCCCAGAGGAGCATGACCATGCCCGCCCCCGCGTCCCGGGCGGGGCCCGAGGCCTCGCACAGCAGTCGGCCGCTGAGCTGCAGCGCGCGCGCCTCTCCGAGCGCCTCCCCGGCGCCACGGTGGAGCCTGGCCATCCTGCCGAGCGCAGCCACAGCAGGCCCGATCCGGCCCTGCTCGGAGAACGCCCGGGACAGGTCCTCCAGCCCCTCGACCTGCCCCCGATGGTCGTCGCGGGCGTCGCGGGACAGGGCAAGCGCCTCGAACAGCGCGGGCATCCGCTCCGCGGGGCCCAACAGCGCGGCCTCCCGGCGCTTCACCGCCGCCATGCCGGCGAGCATCCCCGACCGCGCGAACAACATCTGCGCGCGGGCCAGCAGCTCCTTCGCGCGCGCCATGTCGCCCATCGCGGCCGCGTGGTCCGCGTGGTCGAGGGTCGATTGCGCGTCGTCCGGGCCTCGCAGCTCGGACGCCTGCGCCGTGTTGCCGAGTCGCTGGTGCAGGCTCGCGAGCTCCCGACCGATCTGGGCGGAGCCCGGCGCGACGGTGAGAAGTGCCGAGAGCGCCGCGACCCCGGCGAGCAGCCCCGCACGATCGTCGTGCGGCAGGATGTCCCGCGCCTGCACGCGGAACGTGGGGACGAGCAGCGCAGCGATCCGCGCGGCGTCCACCGTCAGCGCGGGAAAGCTCCCCACCAGCGTTTGCAGCGCGACAATCGCAGGCTCGGTGTGATCGAGCGCGAACCGGAACCTGGCGCGATCGTTCAGGACCTCCGGCTGGTGGAGGACCCAGCGGGGCTGCTCGACGAGCACCGTCGCGAGTGACCGCCGGAGTGCGTTGGCGAGCGCGTCATCGAGCGACTCCTCGCTGGGGAACAAGGCCCGGACCGCAGCCGTTGCACAGCGCCCGGCCTCGGGGTGCAGCACCGACTCGGGAGCGAGCTTCGAGAGCCAGCCGATGAGCACCAGATCGTCCCGCAGGCTCGACATCTACCCCTCCCCTGTCGTGAGGAACCGTTCGACCGTCCGCTCGTTCAATCGCATGCCCGGCGAGACTCGACCCCGGCGGAGCTCCTGGTCCGTCTGGTCGTCCACGACCACGAGGATCGCGTGCGGATCGTCCTCGTCCGGCGCGATGTCGTGGGACACCCGGACCCGGCGCCCATCGTTCAGCGTGCAAGCCCCCTCGCGGTGAAGCCGCGCCCGTGCGCTGTGTTCGTGACGACGGACCACCTCGCTCGCCGTCTTCACCCACGTGGTGAACGCGGCCTGATCGAGGGGCTTGGGGTTCTTCTTGTCCCTGCCCATCGTCCACGGCGCGATCAGCACCGGCTCGGCGTCTCCCAGTCTGGTCATCTCCACGGCCCACCCGTCGTCATCCTCGTTCTTGACCACCCTCGCGGTCCAGCCGTTCCTGCACCACAACCGCGGCTGGAGGATCTCGTTCTGCTCGTTCTCCATGAACCCTCATCCTTGCACATCCGTTAACGCAACCCTCGCATGGACACCCGTTTTTTTGTACATCCGTTCAGCGGTTCCATGCCGACCCGCGGGGCATCGCTCGACGCTGCTCCGAAAACATGACGATCGTCCATTATTTGCCCGAATTTACGGGATGGCCCCTAGTGCGGGACTCGGAAGGCCCGGGCTATGGCGTCGCAGTCAAATCGTTGACGCCGACGCCGCTTGGGGGGAACCTGGACACTCCACTGCACTCCCGATTTCGAGCCGCTTCCCGGCTTGGCGGCGGCCTTCTCGCGGCCCTCGGGGCCAGCGCCCTGCTGGGCTGGCTCCTTCACATCCCGGCCCTGCGCAGCATGGTCCCCGCGGCGACCGGCATGAAGGTGAACACCGCCCTCCTCTTCGTGCTGTACGGAGCGGCCTTGATGCGTCGCCCGGCCCGGCCAGACCGCGGAGATCTGGTGTTCGGGAGCATCGTCATGTCCGTGGCCGGGTTGGTGCTCTCCCAGCACCTCTTCGGCGTGAACCTCGGGATCGACGAACTCCTCGGCCACGACCCACCCACCGCCGGCGTGGCCGGCGCGCCGGGCCGCATGGCGGAGGCCACAGCCATCAGCTTCCTCTGCCTCGGCATCGCGCTGCCCCTCATGGACACGGCCTGGCGTCCCCTGGCCGACATGTGCCTCGTCCTGGTCGCCTCGGTCTCGTTCGTCGCCTGCTCCGGCTACCTCCAGGGCCTCGACGTGCTGTCCCGACTCGGCATGGAGACCCCGGTCGCGTTGAACACGGCTCTCGGGCTCGGGATCGCGAGCCTCGCCTCCGCGGCCTCCCGCCCCACCGGCGGCCTGGGGAGCCTGCTGGCGAGCGACACGACCGCGGGGGCGGCGGCGCGGCGCGCGTTGCCGCTGATCCTGGGGGCGACGCTGGCCCTCGGGTGGGGCGCCCAGGAGGCAATCCGGGGCCAGTGGGTGGACGAGGGCACGGTCGCCACAGGCGGGGTGCTCCTGGCGATGGTGAGCGCGGGGGGGCTCACGCTCGGGATGCTGGGGAGGCTGAACAGCTCCGAGCTCGTCCGGCTGGGCGCCGAGTCGAGGCTGGCGCAGCGGGAGAAGGAGCTCGCCACCACGCTGCACAGCATCGGCGACGCCGTGATCTCCACGGATCCGGAGGGACGTGTCGCGCGCATGAACCTCGTGGCGGAGCAGCTCACCGGCTGGTCCGAGGCCGACGCCCGGGGCCGGCCGCTCTCCGATGTGTACCACCTCGTCGACCCCGACACCCGCGCCACGCTCGAGTCGCCGCTGGACCGGGTTCGGAGGGGGGCCGACACCGGGCTGGCAAACCACCGGTTGCTCCTTGCCCGCGGGGGCGAGGAGCGCCCGGTCGGCGACACGGCGGCCCCGATCCGTGGCGGCGACGGCGCGACGCGAGGGGTCGTGCTGGTCTTCCACGACATGACCCGGGAGTTGCAGGCCCGCCAGGCGGAGGCACGTGCGGCTGGGCGCAGCCAACTCCTGGCTGGTCTCTCCGCAGAGTTCGCGGTGGTCGGGCACGATGTGGCCGGACTGCTCGACGTCCTGGCATCCCGAGCGTCGGAGGCGATCGGGGATGTGGGGCTGGCCACGCTCAACGACCCTGTCGCATCCCTCGCTTCGCACACGGATACCGCCATACGTTCGCCCGACCGGGGGCTCGAGGGTGAGATCCAGGTGCTGCTGGCGATCCCCGGTCTCAACCTCGGCCAGGGCATCTCCGCGAGGGTCGCCGAAACCGGGGTATCCCTCCTGGTCGCGGTGACCCGCCCCGAGGAGCTCATCGCCCGAGCGCCAGCGCACCTGCGGCCCGTCGTCCGCCGATGCGCGCCGACCAGCGTGCTTTGCGTCCCACTGCGCGCGCGAGGCCGCTGCCTCGGTGTCCTGACGCTCACCCGTCACTCCCCCGGCCGCGCGTACACCGCTACGGACATCGACCTGGCCTCGGAGATCGCCGACCGCGCCGGGATCGCCCTCGACAACGCGCTCCTGCTGCGCGACATCGCGGCCCGGGTCGCGGAGCTGAGCCACGCGAAGGAACAACTCCGCGCCGTACTGGAGACCATGCCGATGAGCCTGCTCGTCTCCGACGAGACCGGGCGGGTGCAGATGGTCAACGCCACGGCGGAGTCAGCATTCGGCTACCCCCGAGCCGAGCTCCTCGGTTCGAGCGTCGAGATGCTCGTCCCGGTGCCGTGCCGTGCGGCCCACGCTGCACAGCGCCTGACCGCCACGCGACCCTCCGACCATGCCCGCCTCATGGTCCCGCGGGAGGTCTCGGCGCGGCGCCGGGACGGCACCGAGTTTCCGGTCGAGATCACCCTCGGCTCCATCGAATTGCCCGAGGGTCGCTGGACAGTCGCGGCCATCCAGGACGTGACCCGGCGCCGGGCCCTCGAGGACTCGAGCCGCCGGGCCTTCGAGCTCGAAGAACGAAGCCGACGCGCCGAGGAGGCGAATCGGCTCAAGAGCGAATTCCTGGCGCACATGTCCCACGAGCTGCGCACGCCGCTGAACGCGATCCTCGGCTTCACAGGGCTCATCGTGGACGGCCAGGCCGGCCCGGTTTCGGACAAGCACCGCGAATACCTCACCGACGTGATCGGGAGCGCGCGCCACCTGCTGCAGCTCATCAACGATCTGCTGGACATCTCCAAGATCGAAGCCGCGCAGATGGAGATCGAGCGCCAGCCGTTCGACCTGGGGGCGCTCGCGCGGGAGGTCGTGGCTACGGGGCAGGGCCTGACGGCCGGCCGGCAGCTCACCCTGGAGTGCAACGTACAGCCCGGGCTCCCCGCGGTGTGGTCCGACCGACGCAGGGTGAAGCAGGTACTCTACAACCTCTGGTCCAACGCGATCAAGTTCACCGAGGACGGCGGCGCCATCGGGGTGGAGGTGCTCGTCGACGAGCACGGCGGCGCCCGGCTCACGGTGTCGGACACGGGCATCGGAATTGCCCCAGACCACTTCGAGCGCGTGTTCCTCCCCTTCCAGCAGCTCGACTCCGGGCGCTCCCGTAAATTCGCCGGCACCGGGCTGGGTCTCGCGCTCACCCGCCGGCTGGTCGAGGCGCTCGGCGGCACCATCGCCCTGAAGAGCGAGGTCGGTCGCGGGACCGCGTTCACCGTCAGCCTTCCCGGCGATCACCGACCGAGCGTTGGAGACCCCTCTTGAAGATCCTGATCGTCGACGACCACCCGCTCGCGCTCCGACTGCTCACGGCCCAACTGCACAGCCTCTGCTTCGACGACGTACTCGCCTGCTCCTCGGGAGCACAGGCGGTGCGGGTCGTCGAGCAGGACCCCGGGGCGTTCACGCTCGTGGTGTGCGATCTCCAGATGCCCGGCATGGACGGCGTCGAGGTGCTCCGGCACCTCGCCCGGCTCAAGTTCACCGGAGCCATCATCCTGTTGAGCGCCGAGGACGAGCGTGTCCTCCAGGCCGCCACGCTGCTGGGCACGGCCCACGGCCTGTTCGTCCTCGCGGGCTTGCAGAAGCCCGTGGCGCCGCAGGATCTTCAGAGGGCGCTCGACAATCCGGAGTGGCGGGACGCGCCGAAGCGCATCGCTGCGCTCCAGGGCGCAGATGCCCTCCGCCTCGCGCTCCAGCGAGACGAGATCGTGAACGTCTACCAGCCGAAGGTGGACGTGCGGACTGGCATGGTCTCCGGGGTCGAGACCCTGGTGCGCTGGCACCACCCGACCCTGGGGGTGCTGCTCCCCGACCAGTTCATCTCCACTGCGGAGGAGCACGGCTTGATTGACGCGCTCGCGCTCCGCGTGCTGGACAGGGCCCTGGACCAGGCACAGGACTGGCGCGATTCCGGGCTCGATCTCGTCGTGGCGGTGAACGTGTCGATGGACAACCTCTCGAACCTGCGGTTTCCGGACATCGTGGCGAGCGAGGCCAAAGCTCGCGGCATCGCCCCGGCCATGATCGTACTCGAGGTGACCGAGACCCGGATCATGCGGGACCCCTCGACCGCCCTCGACATCCTCGCACGGGTCAAGCTCAAGCGCTTCGGACTCGCGGTGGATCACTTCGGCACCGGCCACTCCTCGCTGGGCCAGCTCCGTGACTTTCCCTTCGACGAGCTGAAGATCGACCGCGGGTTCGTCCACGCTGCCGGCCACAACACCTCGTCGCGGGCGATCTTCGATGCGAGCTGCCGGCTTGCGCACGACCTGCGGATGACAGCCGTCGCCGAAGGGGTGGAGGACCTTGAGGACTGGAACCTCGTCCGGAAGTCCGCCTGCGACCACGCCCAGGGCTTCTTCATCGCACACCCCATGGAAGGCGACGCCATTCCGGACTGGGCCGCGGGATGGCGGGCCCCGGAGTAGTCCGACCGATCCGGCCTGACACACATCACATCCGACTCACCCGCCGATCGACGTCATCACCCCTTCGAACGCCGTCCCGCCCTCGGTCTCCGCCAGATGGCCCGCCGGTTTCCCGGACACGATGTCGGCAATCGCAGCGAGCAGTGCGTCGTCGGTGGCGCCCCCCCTGAGCACGTCGCGCAACGACGGCGTGGACTCGTAGCCGAGGCACGTGCGCAGGTGGCCGTCAACCAGGAGCCGCAGCCGGTTGCAGCGAGCACAGAAATGCTCGGTGAGCGGGGCGATGAACCCCACGCGCACACTCGGGGCCGAGGCGCCCGGCGCGGACTCGCGGGGAGCCGGCGTCCACCGCTCCCGTGTCGCCGGACCGACCCCTGGCAGGTCCCCAGCGTCCACCTCCAGATGCCCGGCCGCGCGGAGTCGCTCCCGGATCTCTCCAGCGGGCACGTTCTCGTGCCACCGACCCGCAAACGGCATGTACTCGATGTAGCGAAGCACCGTCTCCTCCGCGCCGGCGAGGAGGCCACCCGGCAGGCACGCCGCCGCCATCGACGTGATCTCGTCGTCGTTCTCGCCGCGCATGACCACCATGTTCAGCTTGATCGGCCCGAGACCGGCCTCGTGCGCCGCCCGCACACCTGCCAGCACAGCACCGAGCTGGCCGCCCCTCGTGAGCCGGGCGAACCGCGCCGGATCGAGCGAGTCGACGGAGATGTTCACCCGGTGCAGACCAGCCGCTGCCAGGGGCCCGGCAAGCTCGGCGAGACCGTGTGCGTTGGTGGTCATCGACACGTCGTCGATCCCGGGCACCGCGGCGATCGCCGCCACGAGCGACGTGATCCCGCGCCGGAGCAGCGGCTCGCCACCGGTCAGCCGCACACGGCGCAGCCCGCTCCCCGCCATGACGGTGACGATGCGGACGATCTCCTCGTGGCTCAGGACCTCGTTGCGGGGCAACCACACGTGGCCCTCGGCCGGCATGCAGTAGGTGCACCGGTAGTTGCACCGGTCGGTCACGCTCACCCGGAGGTAGGTGTGCAGCCGGCCAAACCGGTCCACCAGCGCGGTTCCGGTGTCCGTTGGCCGGTTCACCGAGGCAGGACCCGCTCGATCGCCGCCGCGATGGAGGTGAACACGCCCTCACCATCGAGCACGGCCGGGCGACCGGTGTCGCCGCCGGACCGGATGGCGTCCTTCAGCGGCACCTGACCGAGCAGCGCCACGCCGTACTCGGCTGCCATCTTCACGCCGCCGCCCTCGCCGAACGGGTGGACACGAACGCCGCCCACGTCGTACCAGCTCATGTTCTCGACGATGCCGAGCACGGGCACGTCGAGCTTTCGGAACATCTCCACGCCCCGCACGGCGTCCAGGAGCGCGACCGGGTTGGGGGTGGTGACGATGATGCCGCCCGAGATCGGCACGGCCTGGATCATCGTGAGCTGGGCATCGCCGGTCCCCGGCGGCATGTCGACGACCAGGTAGTCGAGCTCCCCCCAGTCGACCTCCTTGAGGAACTGGTTCACCACGCCCATCACCATCGGCCCGCGCCAGATGATCGGCTCCTTCTCGTCGACCAGGAACCCGATGCTCATGCACTCCACGCCGTGCGCCCGGAGCGGCACGATCATCTTCCGCTCATTCGCGATCGGGCGACCCGTCGCGTGCAGCATCAACGGGATGGACGGACCGTAGATGTCGGAGTCCATGATGCCCACCTTCGCGCCGCGCTGGGCGAGCGCCACGGCCACGTTCACGGCGACCGTGCTCTTGCCCACGCCCCCCTTGCCGGAGGCGACGGCGATGATGTGCTTGACGCCCTCGAGCCTGGCCTTGGCGATGGGGCCCCCGTGAGGCTGCATCCCGGGCCCGGACATGCCACGCACCGCATCCTTCGCTGGCGGAGCTGGAGCAGGCGGGGCTGCTGCAGCTGTCAACCCTTCGACCCGGAGCGTGCAGTGCACCTCGCCGTCCCATCCCGCGTTGGCGAGTCCGCGCAGGACGGCTTCCCTCAGGCGGTTCCGGTCCTCGGGCGAGTGCTCCTTCTTGACGGCGAGGACGAACTTCAGGACCTCGCCGTCGAACCGCGCGTCCTGGATCATCCCTGCGACCCAGACCGACCGGCCGGACAGGGGATCACGCACGCGGGTGGAGATGGGCTCGAGCAGGCTGTACGGATCCATGGACTTCCTCGGGCGCAGACTCTAATGCTTGCGCGCCTCATGACAACCCGTGTCTTGCCCAACGGGGGCGTCATGGGTAGGGGGCCACGTTCCGTGGAGCGCTTTTGCCTGTGCATCGTCCTTCGTCCGCGCTGGCCCCTTTTTTCCTGTTCGGTCTGGCAGCGTGCTCGGGGGCTGATGATGCGGCCCAGCATCCCGGTGCCGCACCGAAAGCTCCAAAACCGGCGGATCTACCCGACGTCGTGCTCGTCACGCTGGATACGACGCGCGCGGATCGTATCGGCGCGTACGGGTACGACAAAGCCCACACGGAGACGATCGACAAGCTGGCTGCGGCCGGCCTGCGGTTCCAGAACGCGTTCTCGCCCCTGCCCCTCACGATCCCCGCCCACGCGACCCTGATGACCGGCCTGCTGCCGTACCATCACCAGATCCGCTCGAACGGCGACAACGTGCTCGACCCCAAGTTCACGACCCTTGCAGAGCACCTGCACGACGCGGGGTATGCCACGGCTGCCAGCGTCGCCGCGTTCGTGACCACGCGGCAATGGGGCTTCAACCAGGGCTTCGACGCATACTACGACAGCATGCCGGAGGACGACGACAAGAAGGACAAGAACTACTGGCACACCGAGCGCTCCGGGGACCTGGTCGTGGACGACGCGCTCAACTGGCTCGCCGCCCAGCCCGAGGACAAGCCCGTGTTCCTCTGGGTGCACCTCTACGACGCGCACGCCCCGTACAGGCCGCCCGAGCCCTACGCCAGCGAGAACAAGGAGCGCCCGTACGACGGCGAGCTTGCGTTCGTCGACGACCAGGTCCAGCGCGTGGTGGACGCATTCGCCGGGCGACGGGTGCTCTGGGCGCTCGTCGGCGACCACGGCGAGGGGCTCGGGGACCACGAGGAGCTGACCCACGGCCTGTTCAACTACAACTCGACGCAGCACGTGCCCTTCATCCTGTCCGGCCAGGGGATCACTCCCGGCGTGTACGAAAAGCCCGTGTCGACCGCCGATCTGACCCCGACCCTGTTGCACACGCTCGGGCTGCCCGTGCCCGAGGGGCTGGACGGCAAGCCGCAGCCCGGCGACGAGGACGTGCCCTACGCCGAGACGTACCAGCTGGCTGACCGGTTCAAGATCGCCCCGCACCGCATGGTCGTCCAGGGCACCCTCAAGCTGATCGACACGCCCCGCCCCGAACTGTACGACCTGACGACCGATCCCGGCGAGAGGACGAACCTCGCGGATGCCCGGCCAGACGACGTCAAGCGGCTCAAGCAACTCCTCGCCGACAAGAACGCCACCCCGCCGAACGGCAAGGGGATCACGATGGACGCCGACACACAGGCGCAGCTCGCCGCCCTCGGCTACACATCGCCGACGATCGGGGCGGTCGACTACGATCAACTGAAGGATCCCAAGGACTTCACCGAGTTCTTCCGGAAGCTTGCCGCGCTCGAGTCCGGCGCGAAGGCCCACACGCCCCAGGAGACCCTGGCGCTCGTGGACGAGGCGGTCAAGCTCAAGCCCGACGCCTTCGAGCTCCGCATGCGACGGGTGAACCTGCTGGTTCGCATGAACCGGCTGGACGAGGCGCGGGACTACGTCCACGACCTCACCAGGACCTGCGCCACGGACGAGCCCGACTGCCAGTCCTTCGGCAACGACCCGCGGGTGTGGGCTACGCTGGCCACGATGGCGGTGCGCGAGGGCCAGCCGGAACAGGCGCTGGAGTACGCCCAGAAGTCCCTGGCGTTCGATCCCAAGGGGGCGCCGGCCCAGGAGATCGAGGTGCAGTCGCTCTTCCAGCTCAAGCGCACCGACGAGGCGCTGGGCAAGGCCACGAAGTACTGCGAGGAAAACCCGCTCAACTACGGCGTGAGCGCGCTCCTCGGCCAGTACTGGCTCGGAAAGCAGGACTTCAAGAAGGCGGAGCAGTACCTGCGCGTGGCCGTGAGCGGTCCCACACCGCGCCGTGCGGCGCGGTCCCAGCTTGCGCTGCTGGCCATCGGCGCGGGTGCGCGACCGGACGCCTACAAGCTGCTCGAAGCCGAGGTGAAGGACTTCCCCGGCAACATCATGGCGCGCCGCCTGCTCTCCCGCCTGTACGGCGAGGATCAGCGCTGGCTCGATCAGCGGCCCCAGGCCGAGGCCATCGCCCGAGGCTTGCCGAAGGAGCCCGACGCCCACCGGCAGCTGGGCCAGTGCCTCTTCAACCTCGGCGACTATGTCGGCGCCCGCAAGACCGTGGACATCGCCCTCAAGCTGGCGCCCGAGGATCCGGACATCCTGTTGCTCCATGCCAACCTGCTCGCCAAGGAAGGGAAGAAAGACGAAGGCTACGTGATCTACCAGAAGGCGAACGCGATGAACGAGGCGCGTGTACGAGAGGCCGCAAAGAAGGGCGGTACGATCATCCAGCTCGACCCGACCACCGGAAAACCCATCGGCAACCAGACCGAGTCGACACCCACGCAGCCCGCGCCGACCGCCCCCGGGCCCTCCCCCGCCCCGAAGCAGCCATGATCAAGGTCCTCCCGCTCCTGTTCGGCCTCGGCCTCATCCCGCTCGGGGTGGCGGCGCCGGCCTCCCCTGCCACGCCCGCCGCCGCCGGCGCGCTCGACGGCCAGAATCACAAGCGGGTTCAGGGGATCGGAGAGAGCTCATTCAAACAGGGTAACTACCGACAGGCAGCGGATGCCTTCCGTCAGGAGCTCGCCGCGCACCCCGACTCCGTCCCGGCCCACCTCGGGCTCGGCCGCGCGCTCACCCGGCTCGGACGCTGCGACCTCGCGCTCCAGGAATTCTGGCCCTACGTGGGCATGAAGGCGTTCTCCAGCGAAGTCGCCCTCTCGGCCGCCGTGTGCTCGGGAAGGCTCGGGCTCACCGACGACGCCGTGACGTTCAGCCAGCTTGCCGTGGAGCGGGATCCCACGAACACCACTGCGCTGACGAACCTGGTGCTGTCGCTCGACGCGAACGGCCAGCACGACGACCTCGACAAGCTGTTGGACGATCTGGTGGTCGCACGAGACGACCGCGACGCGAGCTTCTTTGCCCGGGCAGTGCTCGCACTGCGCCGCGGCGATCTCGGCGAATTCGACCTCATCGCCCGCGAGTGGCCCACGGACAGGAACACGGCCCGCACGCTGTGGGGGCTGCAGGGGCAGAGCTGGCTCGATTGCGACGACCCCGTGGAAGTGAGTCGCGTGATGCGAGGGATCAAGCGACCGCGCCGACCGGGCATGGCGCGCATGGTGAACGCCGAGGCCGTCCGCCGCCAGGGCGAGACATCCCAGGCCGGAGACATCCTTCAGGGCCGCGCGATGCGCAACAACGAGACGAACGACAGCGACGCGATCCGGGTGCGCGTGCTCGCCGACGAGGGCGACTTCGAAGCCGCCGACGCCATCCTGTCGTCGTACGATCTGCTCGTGGACGCCGACCTCGTGGCGAGCGCCTGGTATGTGGCCTGGCACAAGTCCGACGTCGCCGAGATGGTGCGCCTGCGCGACATGTACATCGAGGTGCGGGTGAGCCCCCTGCGGCACCTCTACGAGCTCATCCCCATCCCCTGGCGCACGGACTACATCCCCGGCGCCCCCATGCCGCGCCCGCCCGACCCGGTGGAGTTGCGCAAGGAAGCCGCAGCCGCCCACGCCCAGGCCGCAGAGCGGGGCACCCCGATCCGACCGGATGGGGCGAATCCGAACGCACCGAAGGGGCCTGGACCCGGGGTGCGCCCGGGGCGCCCCGGAGGCCCGGGCAGGCCACGCCGACCCGGCAACTAGTCCGAGCGCCGCTACGGGCCGAGCACCCGCTCGTACCGCTTCCACACCTCGCCCCACGCGTATCGCTCGACGAACGCCCGCCCCTCCCGCCCGATCCGCTCCCGCAGCACCGGGTCCTCGCCGAGCTCCAGCATCGCGCGCTTCAGGGCATCGGCGTCGTCCATCGGCACGGGGATGCCGATCCCGCCGGTCGCCTCGCGGATGGCGGGCTGCTCGCTCCAGATGACGGGCTTCGCGCAGGCCATCCCTTCCACCGCGGTGAACCCGAACCCCTCCTCCATGCGCGTGGGGAAGAGCACCACGTCGGCATCCTGGTACCAGGGGGCGATGTCGGGCACGTCCAGCTCGATGCGCACCGGCAGGTGAAACGCCTGCACGCGGAGCTGGTCTGCGTAGATGCGATCCGCGGATGCGCCCACCAGCGTGAGCTCCCAACGCCTGCGCTGGTCCGGCCGCAGGCGCCCGAACGCGTCGAGGGCCACGTGCTGGCCCTTCCCGGGCAGGATCCGGGAGGGGTAGACGAAGCGCACGACGCCGTCGGGCGGACGGGTGTGCGGCGTGAACCGGGTGATGTCCACGCCGTTGTGGATGACCGTGGAGGCGACCCCGATGGCGGCGAGCCGCCTGGCCGTTGCATCGCTCACTGTGACGACGTGTGCACCAGACCGCCCCTGGGCCCGGTACAGCAGCTCACGCGCGCGATGGGAGGCGGTCCGCTCGCCCGCCGCGCCGAAGTTCAGGTCGTGGACGATCACCACGTTGCGCACACCGGGAACGCGGATCTCGATCGAGTTCGAGAGCACGACATCCGGCCGGAAACGCCGCGCTTCCCACAGCGCTGCCCGCTCCATCGCAACGTACGGGATCGGGCCCCGGCCTCGAAGGTCCACCGGCACTGCGTCCGGCGGAAATCCCGCGGGTGAGCCCTTGAAGCCCACGACGAGCCGGACCTCGTGGCCCGCGGCCCGGGCTTGCAGCCAGAGGTTCTCGAACACGGTCTCGGTGCCGCTGCGCACGTCCGGCGGCCAGCGGCGCGCCGTCATCAGGATGCGCATGGGCAGCTCACTTCGGGGTTGCCGGGCCGGCGTCGATGTAGCCGAGCGCCTTGAGGGCGTCCTCGTTCACGCCCTGCCCCTCTCCCACGTCGATCCACTGCAGCCTGGAAACGAGCGCGTCCCACGAGTCCACGCGGGGCAGCTCCGAGAAGATCTGTGCCTTTCCGGGCATGTTCTTCGCGGCGGGCAGCCCCGCCGCCGCCAGGATCGTAGGCGCGGCGTCGAGCAGCGGCACCTCGGGCAGCTGCTGATCGGCGGGGACGTCCTTGCCGTAGGCGTAGAACACACCGTCATACTTGTGGGTGCCGGTGTACGCATCGGTGAGCGTGACGTAGTTCGTGATCGGCTCGCCCCCGACGGTCTCGACTTTGAGCCTCTCCGCGGTGATCTGCTCATCCGCGAGCGTCAGCCCGAGCGTGGACGAGGCTCCTTCGATGTCCTCGGTCTTGTAGAACGGCTGGCCAGCGGCATCGGTGAGCGACAGCACTGCTGTGCGCACAGCGTCGCGCATCGACGCGTCGCCAAAGCCGAGGGTGAGCTTGTGACCGACCTTCGTGACGTCGTACGGCCCTGCCGCCGGGAGCAGGGTGCCCATCCGCGCGCGCAGGCCCTCCGTGAGCGGCGCGAACTGGCCCGCGAGCCCCGTCCCGTCCATCGCCTTGAACCCGTGGTCGCTCACGACGATGAGTCGGGCGTCGGGGCCCATCATCGAGCGGATGTCCCCGAGGATCGCGTCGGCCTGCATGTAGGCGGCGAGGACAGGGGTGACCTCGCCGGGCTTTGCAGCCGCGTACTTGTCCCAGTACAGGTGCCCGAGGCCATCTGTCGCGTAGTACGTGAAGCTGGCGAGAGCGGGCTTCGTCTTGTACACCTGGGCGACGTAGACATCGCGGTCGACCCAACCGCGCAGCTTCTGCATCTCGACGTTCGTCGTGACGAGATCCGGGTGCGTGAGCTTCTCGTCGAGCGACCACGCGACTGCGCGGGCCAGCGTCGAGAGCCGGACGCCGACCCTCACGAGGCCCAGGGCCATCGCAGCGGGGCCCTGCTTGGCCGCGACCTGTTTTCGACGAAGCCGCT
Organism: uncultured Pseudomonadota bacterium; assembly: GCA_903875225.1. Taxonomy (GTDB): domain Bacteria; phylum Myxococcota_A; class UBA796; order UBA796; family SXON01; genus CAIUMM01. The sequence goes on along the minus strand of CAIQVJ010000058.1, from coordinate 65,500 downwards.
TCGAGAGCTCCAGCTCCTTCACCACCGCAAGCTCGGGCGGGGACGTCTGGACATCGGGCGCGAGCCAGCTCGGGACCCAGAAGCCGCCGGTCTTGAACGCCCGCGGCGGGTAGTCGACGAGCCATTTGTAGAGCCCGATCGTCTCGCCCTTCTCCTCGGCGATGTCCCAGAACCGGGCGACCTTGCAGTCGTTCGAGTGCACGTGGAATCCCTTGATCCCGTGCTCGTCCGGCGTGCGGCCCGAAGCGATCGTGGTCCACAGCAGGGGCGAGAACATCGGGTCCACGGAATGGAGCACGGCGCGCGAGCCGTCGCGTTTGAGCGCGGTGAAGTTCGGGAGCACGTCGGCGTGGGCATCGATGACCTCGAAGGTCGCGCCGTCCACGCCGAACACGAAGAGGTTCGGGGATGCGGGTCCGCGGGGCACGCGGGCGACCGCGAAAGCAGAGAGCACAGCGGCCAGCGCGTTCACCAGCCGCGTCGGCGGGTGGCGCACGCTGATCACCACGCAGGCGATCGGCACCAGCACGAGCCAGGGAGCGTCGAAGAAGAACGGGTTGATCATGCTGCCGGCAAAGGCTCCAGCAGCGCAACCGAGCATGGACACGGCGAGCGACCAGAGGAAGAGACGAACGAGCTTGCTCACAGGATGAGTCCGCCTGGTTGAAACCCGTCCCAGAAGTGCCACTCGCCGGGGTGCCGGGCGAGCACGTCGGAGAGATACTGCGCCGTCCAGTCTGCCCCGAACTCGAGCACGTCGTCCAGCGGTGCCTCCGGCAGCCTCACCTCCGGCCCGATGACCGAGAGCCAGCGCCCTGCATGCTCCGGGTCGCGGACCGTGTGCAGCGGATGGAGCGCCGCGCCGCTCCGCGCAGCCAGGTAGAACCCGCCGACCGGCACCCCGATGCGGTGCCCGAGCACCTCACGCGGATACCGTCGACCGATCTCCTTGCCGCCGCCCGTACCGTCAGCAGCAGTCAGCACGATCTCGCCCTCCTTGAGCGCGCGCAGCAGCGCCCTCAGGTAGCCCCCGCCCTGGTGAAGGGTCACGGGCATGCGCTGCTCCAGATCATGCCGCAGCTGCGTCGCCCAGCGGCCGGTCGCGCTCTTCTCGACGGCGGGCTCCCCTCCCCCGATCTGGTGCACACGGTAGCCGCGCACACCCAGCACGCACAGCGGTAGCTGCGCCGGGCCCATGTGGGGATGGAGCAGAACCACACCACGCCGGCTGCGCGCTGCCTCCTCGATGTGCTCGATGCCTTCAAAGCGCAGGTACGAGTCCCAATTGTCGATGGTGATGCGCCCGAATGCGAAGCTCGCGTACTGGTTCAGGAAATGGGTCCCCATGGTCTCGCGGGCGATCGCAGGAACATCGGGACGCCGCCCCAGGCCACGCTCCAGGTTCGCGCGCACCTGTCCCATCTTGCTGGCCGCCAGCGCGCCCACCACGAGCCCGACCCTCCGGTTCGCGCGGTACTCCCACCCGGGCGGGAGGCTCTCGAGCAGCGCGCGCCACGGGCCCCAGACCACCTTGCGGTACGCATCCTTCAGCGGGTTCTCTTCGATCACCATGCGTTCACTCCGCCGCCGGCGCGACGGGCGCGGGGGCCGCCGGAGCAGCGGGGGCGGCTCCTGTCGGGCATGGCTGCGTGAGGTCGACCGGAGTCGCCGCGGGAGCGCCGGCGTCCCCCTCGGTCCCCGAGAGGTACCCCAGCGCCTCGAGCTTCTTGCGCTCGGCCTCGCCAACGTCGCCGGCGCTGCGCTCGGTCGCGGTGGACAGGAAGAGCTCCCGGGCATGTGCATCGAGGATCTCGAGCAACTGCTTTCCCGGCGTCGAGCACGCGACGTTCGCGTAGACGTCGGTCTCGCCCGTCGGATCGCTGGCGAGGTCGAAGTACTCGGGCCCGGCGCCGGTCTCCCGCTGCACGTAGCGGCTGCTGGCTCCCCGCAAGGCGGCCATGCGCCACTTCGGCTTCGTGATCTCCCCGCGCTCCCGGCCCGCGACGTTCGCGGCGCGGTCGAAACACAACGAGCGGGCCTCGATCCGCCCGTCGCCTTCGAAATCGCCGATCAACCCGGCGGCGGAGAGTCCGGTCATGCTCGGGGCCCTGGGGACGCCCACGAGCGCCAGCACGGTCGGCGCGAGATCCGTACCTTCGAAAGGCTTCGCCACACGCACGCCGGCGTTGACGCGCCCCGGCCACTGCACGGCGAACGGCACGTGAACGCTCGCCTCGTACACGTCATCCCCGTGGTTGAACCACACGCCGTGCTCGCCGAGCGACTCTCCGTGGTCGCCGATCACGACCACCAGTGTGTTCTTCGTGTCCACAGCGTCCAGCAGCCGCCCGAGCTGCGAGTCGGCGTAGCTGATCTCGCCGTCGTACTCCGCCGTGACGTAGTTCACGTCGGTGATCCCCTCGAGGCTCTTCTTCAGGTACGCCGCGACGTTCTTGACCTGGCTCATGCTGCTGTGGGCCGGGTCGCGGGGGTCGCCCTGGTAGTAGCGCGTGTCGAACGGCGGCGGGGGCTCGTAGGGACCGTGGGCGTCGAACAGGTGCACCCAGGCAAACCAGGCGCCGTGCTGATCCCCGATCCAGGTCAGGGCATGGTCGACGGTGTCGCCACCGCGGCGCTCGAGCTCCTCGTCGGGGTGGAAATGGCGCTCCAACATCGCGAAGATCCGAGGAATCAGCAACGACTGGGCGCCCGGCAAGGAGCCGAAGTCGTCGTCGTACACCTGGAAGCCCCGGCGGAACCCGTGGCTCCCGTCGAGCACGTAGCTGCTGACGAAAGCGCCGGTCGACCAGCCGCGATCGTGCAGGACCTCGGCGAGCAGGGTCCGGTCCTGCGGGATCGGGATCCCGTTCAGCAGCACCCCGTGGTCCCACGGACCGGAGCCGGTGAGCATGGAGGTGTGACTCGGGCCCGTCACCGCGGCGACAGCGCTCGCATCGAGGAACAGGGCGCCGTCCTTGGCGATCCGGTCGAAAGCGGGCGTGTCGATCGTGTTCCCGTAGGCGCCGATGTGATCCGCGCGGGTTGTGTCCAGCGTGACGAGCAGGACGTTCGGGGCGCCGGGGGGCAGGGGCTCGGTCGCCGCCGCAGGCACGGAGCGGGCAGACGCCGCCCAGATCAGGAGGCCGGTCGAGAGCATCGCGATCGCGCCGGCAACCCGTCCAGCCCCCTGGACGAACCGCCAGATCGCCAACCCCAGGCCCACCGCCAACGCGGCGACCACCAGGAACGCGAGCGGGTTGCCCTGCAGCGGCAGCGGATCCTGGAACGGGGGCGGGTCGCTGAACCACCAGACGCCGATGTCGGCCAGGACCGCGAGCGTGAGCCCGCCCACGAACCCGAGCCAGCGCTCCCGCCCGAGCGGTCGCGGCGGGACGAGGATCAGCACCGGGACGACGCACAGGGCGAGCAGGGCGGGCGTGATCGTGCCGAGGGCAAGCAACGCGACGGTGTCGAGGGTCGAGAGGTAGAGCCGTGCGGCCCCGAGCACGCGAGCCACCTCGGCGAGGCCGAAGACAGCGCCTCCGACCGCGCTGGCTCCGAGCAGATGGGGCAGCGCCTGGCTGCGGGAAGGACGTTGCATGGGGGTCCTTTTGCCCCGGTTCGGAGCGGATCGCCACCACGAAAACGTGCATTCTGCGTGCAGACAGGTGCAAACTTCGCCGGAATGTGGCATTATGCGCCGCCGTCCGGGTTTGGTATCATAGGGTCCCGCCCGGGATCCGGCCCCGGAGAGAGGAACGTATGGCGACCTGGTCCAAGAAACTCCCCCTCGTCCTTGGTCTCGTGCTGCCGTCCGCGGCGTGGGCAGGCGGCACTGCCGTCGTCGCCCCGTTCGTCGCGAAAGGCGTGGACAGCAAGATCACAAACAACATCACCGGACTCGTCTCCTCCGAGCTTGATTTTTCAGGCGCGTTCGACACGGTCAACGAGCTCGCCCAGGCCCCCAGCACGCTCAACGCGGCATGCCTCGCCAGCACGAGCTGCCTGCAGGGGATCGGCAAGGGCGCCGCTGCAGACGCCGTGGTCACGGGGTCGGTCGGCCCCGGCGCCAGCGGCGGCGTCCAGGTCTACCTCGTGTACTACGACGTGAAGAAGAACGCGATCGTCCGAAAGAAGACGTACGACGTCGGTTCTGAACCGTCCGTGCTCGCTGACAAGGCGGGGACGTGGGTGAAGGAGCTCACGACCGGTCAGGACGCCGAGGCCACGGCAGCCGCAGACGCGGTGCCCACCTCGTTCACCGAGAGCGAGGACGACGAGCTGACCATCGGCGGCTCGAACCCCTCGGGCACCACGGCGAAGACGCGCATGGCGACCGACATCCGACCGGGCGACCTCACCGAGGAGGAAGACCCCGAGGACGCTCGTCAGGAGGCCGCAGCGAAGGCTGCCGCAGCCGCACAGGCGAAGGCATCGGCCGATGCAAAGGCGAAGGCCGATGCCGACGCGAAGGCTCGGGCAGCCGCAGCCGCACAGGCGAAGGCTGCGGCAGACGCGAAGGCGAAGGCAGACGCCGACGCCCGCGCTGCAGCCGAGGCGCAGGCAGCCGCGAAGGCAGCCGCCGATGCCAAGGCGAGGGCCGACGCTCAGGCCAGGGCGGATGCTGCGGCCCGAGCCGCCGCCGCTGCCGCTGCCGCGAAGACCGCCACGGCCTCGAAGCCGGCGGCTTCAGAGGAGGAATTCTCCTTTGGTTCGGCCGCGAGTTCCATCCAGGTCGAGGAGGACCCGAAGGCGGAGGACCCCGTTGCAGACGACGAGGACTACAGCTCCCCGCCGCCTTCCCACTCGTCGAGCTCCTCCTCCCACTCCACCAGCTCGTCGTCCCGTTCCACGTCCCATGACGACGAGGATCTCGACGAGCCCTCGAGCTCGAGCAAGCCCTCGAAGACAGCCGTCTCGCACACGACGAGCAGCGACGACGAGGACGACTTCGACCTCGACGCTCCCAGCCAGTCCGACGACGACGAGGATCTCGACAGCCCCACGCCGAGCAAGTCGCACACCGCCTCCCGCGATGACAGCGACGACTCCTCGAGCAAGTCCCGCTCCTCGAGCACGCGCGATGACGACGAGGACTCCCGCAGCTCCTCCCGCGCGAGCTCCCGCGACCTGGACGAGGGCTCGCACAGCTCCTCGAAGTCCCGCTACAGCGACGAGGACAGCGACACCCACAGCTCCCACAGCACCCACTCCAAGGGGAGCGACGAGAAGCCCGGGATCGGCGTGACAGCGCGCATCGGATACTCGCGGTACTACGACTTCAACTTCGTGACCTACGGCGGTGAGCTCACCGTGCCCATCAGCTCGAAGGTGATGTTCGAGGCGGGGCTGGAGGGGTTCTCGACGCAACGCGAGCTCTCGGACAAGGTCATCCTGCAGATGGCGAGCGACGAGAACGTGACCCCCGCCGAGATCAACGCCCACCCCTGGAACACGATCCTCCCGTTGAACCTCGGGCTCCAGTACAAGGTCACGCAGTCGCGGATCCGCCCCTACGTGGGTGCTGACCTCACGATCACCCCGTACTCCGCGAACTTCGACGTGGCGATCGGTGCCCGGGCGCGGGTCGGCGCCGACTTCATGGTGGCCGACGCGTTCGGGCTGAACCTGAACCTCGCCGCCGGCATCATGAGCGGCAAGAACCTCGAGAATACACAGCCCGGCACGAAGAACACCGGCATCATCCCGCAGATCTCGGGCGGTACGGTGGTCGCTTTCTGAGACCCGCCGGCCCGCGAGCGGCGCGGCTCCTCCTCGCGGCCCTGCTGCTCGCCACCCACGTGGTCCTGGCGATCGAAGCCCACCCGGTGTTCTGGCTCGGAGCGGCGGGCAGCCTCGGGCTGACGGGGCCAGGGCGCGCTCGACGGGTGGGAGCCGGCCTCCTGGTGCTCGGGGCCGCGACCGCGTTCGGGCTCTGCGCGGCGGGCTCCTACGCAGCCACCGCGAACTTCGGCGTGGAGACGGACACCCAGGCTGCCCAGGTCGTGGAGGGCGCAGCGGTGGGCCTCCTGGGCGTCCTCGCGGTGGCTGCCGCCCTCGGTCTGGCGCCGGAGCGCAGCTTCCGCGGGTGGGCGCGTTGGCCCGGCGTACTGCTCACGATCGCCGCGTGGGGGCTCACGGCGTGGCTGGGCACGAGCGCAGCCTGCGTCTACGCCGCCCTCTCCCCCCTCTCCGCAGCGCAGTCGGTGCGCACGTGGGGCCCCGCCCTCATCTCGGTGGTCCCGCTCGTGTGGCTCGCGGCGCGGGCCGGCCGTCCGGGGTGGGTCGGAGCCCTCCTGCTGCCGGTCTGCTGGTTCGCACTGTTGTCGCCCAGTGATCGCTTCCCCGCCGAGGAGGCGTCCACCCGCGAGGCCATCGCGGCAGTTACTGCGGGCCCAAACGCCCGCACGGTCCGCGAGGGCAAGGTGGTCAGCATCCCGGTGACGGGGCCGTGGCGCGGCCCCGCGGGCGCCTATGTAATCGCCCCGGGGAGGGACGCGCGGCCAGGCGAGGGCACCTCCGGAGCGTTCAAGCGCTCCTCCCGGAAGCAGGTCGTGCCGGGGTTCCCGGTACCGGTCGTACGCCTCAAGCCCGATCGGGTGAGGAGTTGGCTGGTCCGCACGGGCGAGGACGCGGGCGAACTCGACCGCGACTGGACCCCAGCCCCCCCGCTCACCCCGGCGAACCTCGATGCCGCCATCGAGGCCGGCGCCGGCTTCCTGGAGCGCAACCAGCTCCCCGGCGGCAAGTTCACCTACATCGTGAAGGGCCCGGGCGGCGAGTCGGGCCCGGGCTACAACTACCCTCGTCACGCAGGAACCGCCTGGTTTCTCGCGCGTGTCGCGACTGCCTTCGACGACACCCCGGCCCGGGAGTCCGCGGTTCTCGCCCTCGGCCACTTGCAGGAGGTGAGCGGCCACACCACCGACGGCCGCGCCTTCGTGCTGGATCCGACGCGCAAGGACGGGCGCGCCTGGATCGGTACCACCGCGCTCGCGGTGCTCGCGGTCGAGACGCTGAGCATCGCCGACGATCCGGGCTGGCGGCAGCAGGTGATCGCGAGCGTCGGCCCCGACGGCAAGGCTCGCGGTGAGATCTGGACCGCCACCGGCGAGTTCGTCGAGGACGACGCCAATAGTTACGGACAGGGCCAGGTCATGCTCGCGCTCACGGCGATCGCGCGGTCAGGGACGGACCCGTCGTATTCGTCGTTTCCCTTTCGCGAGGCTGCGATCGAGGCCCTCCAACGCGCGAGTCGGTACGTCGCCGGCATGTACGAGACCTCACACCCGCTCTGGGTGGGCGACGAGCACTGGATGTGTCTCGCCGCGCACGGCATCCACGCAGTGAATGCCCTCGCGACGGCCCGCAACACTCCAACCATCGACACCGCCGGGCCCGACGGCGTCTGCCGGACCTATGCGGCGCTGCAAGCCCTGGAGGCCCCCCCGAGCGGCGCCGGGCTTCCCCCATCCGCCGGGGCCGCGGGAGGGGCCGCCGAGGCCGTGGTGGCACGGGCCTGGGACACCGGCTCCCCTGCCCTGAAGGAGGCCGCACTGGAATATGGTGCGTTTTTCCTTGGCTGCCAGTATCAGCCCGGCGACGCCCCGCTCCTCTCCCGCCCCGACCGCCTGCTCGGCGGCTTTCGCGACGGGCCCTACGATCTGGACGTCCAGATCGACGCGGTGCAGCACATCGGCGGGGCGCTCCTCGGCGTGCGCGCCCTCGTGGACGGCAGCGACGGCCCCGGCCGCCTGCCCTGACGCAGCGGGGCCCGCCACGAGGGCCTGACGCCATGGCTCGAACGCCGGGCGGAGGCGCTCGACCTACGGCTGGAGCAGCTTCGTGATCTCGCCCGACTTCACCATCTCCTCGGCCTGATCGGCCCCGCCGATGAGCTGACCCTTCACGAACACCTGCGGGTAGGTGGGCCAGCCCGACCACAGCTTGATGGCGAGCCGCTCCCGCCACTGCGAGGCGTAGCTGCCGAACTCGAGGTACTCCACCTTGTGCCCGGCAGCCTCGAGCGCCTTCACACCACGGGGGCAGTTCGGGTTCCACGCCATGCCGACCACGACGATCGGGTGCGTGGCGATCGCATCAGCGACCTGCTGTACAATCGCCGTGTGAAAGCGGTCAAGCCTGGCTTGCGCGAGCGGGTGGTGGGCGGGTGACGGGATCATCGGGGTGGCTATCCTCGGGGCCGGTAGATAGTCACCAAACACTGTAGAGCGGCGATGGCCAGCAAATTCTCTAGACTCGCCCAGCTCGGGAGCCTGTCCACACGCGTGGGGGGCTCCTACCTGACCCAGCGCATCTCCGGGATCTTCCAGGACGAGGAAGGGCGCAAGAAGAGCCTCGACAAGGCGCATGTCGAGAACGCAGAGCGGATCGTGACGAACCTCGGCTCCCTGAAGGGGGCCGCGATGAAGGTCGGGCAGGCCGTGGCGCAGGTCGCAGATGGGCTCAACATGCCCCCCGAGGCCCGCGCGATGCTCGGGCGGCTCCATGACAAGGCCGAGCCCGTGCCGTTCATCGACATCCGGCGCCGGGTGGAGAAGGAGCTGGGGGGCGACCTCGGCTCCTTGTTCAAGACCTTCGACGAGGAGCCCGTCGGGACGGCCTCCCTCGGCCAGGCCCACGGAGCGGTCCTGCCCGACGGCACGCAGGTCGTGGTCAAGGTGCTGCACGACGGCATCGAAGACAGCGTCGGCTCCGACATGAGCGCGCTCAAGACGATGCTCCTCGCCGGGCGAGTGCTCCAGCGGGACCGCGCGGAGGTCGACGAGATCTGGGCCGAGATCACCGCCCGGCTGCAGGAGGAGCTCGACTATCGGCAGGAGGCCGCCAACCTCCAGTTCTTCCGGAGGCTGCTCACCCAGGGACGACCCGAGGATCGCGACCCTGACGTCACGATCCCGTTCGTGCACGAGGGCTGGTCCACCGGGAAGGTGCTCACGATGGAGCGCATTGCGGGAAGGCCCCTCTCGGTTTTTGCAGCCACGGCGTCCACCGCCGCGAAGCAGCGGGCGGGCGTGACGCTCGGGCGCACGTTCCTGAAGATGGAGTACCTGTGGCGGGCGGTGCACGCAGATCCCCACCCGGGGAACTACCTGTTCACGCCCGAGGGAAAGGTCGGGATCCTGGACTTCGGCTGTGTGCGCCGGTACGACGTGAAGTGGATGGCCTCCTACGCAAAGGTGGGCCTGGCGGCTGTGCAGGGGGACCGGGAGACGTGCGTGAGTGAGTGCATCCCACTGGGCTGCCTGACCGAGCGGCATCCGGAGGCGGATGAGCTCCTCTGGAAGCTCTGTTCGTCGATCGGCGAGGCGTTCCGCCCCGGCGGGTTCACGATGGGCGGGCCGGACGACCACGTGCAGGACGAGGTGACCCGGATGATGCCGGCCATCATCGCCCAGCACCGCCTGAAGGCACCGCGAGAGCTGGTGTACCTGCACCGCGCGCTGGGGGGCACGCATCAGCTGATGAAGGCGCTCAAGGCCCACACCGACTGGCGCTCGCTGTTCCTGGCGTATGGAGCACAGTGCATCCGGGACAGCGAGCGAGCCTGACCGCCCGGCCCCTCATCAGGGGATCGGGACCCCGGCGGTGCTCACCCTCGATCTCCGCGCTCGAATTCGGCGCTCACGACACGCAGCGGTCCTTCGTGCGTTCGCACCTCCAGCCCGGGCAGTCCCAGTCGGTCCCGGAGGATCCGAGCCACCTCGGCGCACGGCACATCCGTCGGGACCGCCACGGTCACGCTCGCCAGCCGACCCATGCGGATTCGTGCCAGCGTTTGAACGCCCGCTGCGAGCTCCTCGACCTCGTTCCACCATGGGTGCATGGAGGGATTCTCAAGCAATCCCCGTGCCGCATCGCGTGAACCCGAGCGAGCCACCTCGTCACGCCGTCGGCAGTTCGAGGACGAAGGCTGCCCCGGGCAACGGGCCCTGACCGAGGATCAAACGCCCGCCCATCGAGACCGCCGCCTTGCGGGAGATCGCCAGTCCGAGACCGGTGCCTCGTGTCCGGGTCGTGAAGAACGGCTGGAAGATGCGGTCGAGGTTCTCGGGTGCGATGCCGGCCCCGTCGTCGTTCACCACGACGTGCCCATCCGACAACAGCACCTCCACCCTGCCGGGGCCGTCGAGCGCCTGCACCGCGTTGAGCACGAGGTTGAGCAGGATCTGGTGGACGAGGTTCGGGTCGGCCCGCGCCAGGCCCATCCCGGTTGCGCGCAGGCTCACGAGCGGGTGGTCACGCTGGACGAGCTCCACCACGGTGCGGGTGACCTCATCGAGCCGAACCGTGCTGATCCGCGGCTCACTGGGCCTCGAGAAGGCCAGCAGGTCGGTCACCAGCGCGTCGAGGCGCCGGACCTGCTGCTCCACCTTCTCCATGACCGGCTTCCGGCGGTCGTCCACCGCGAGCGATCTCGCGATCACCTGGATCGCGCCGGAAATCCCGGCCAACGGGTTGCGGAGCTCGTGTGCCACCGCGGCAGAGAGCGCCCCAAGCTGGGCCAGGGACTCGGCGCGCAACAGGCGGCCCTCGGTATCGAGCGCCTCCGTGAGCTCCTCGACGTGCAGCAGCGCGCGCGCGCGCGGGTGGTCGAGCGGGACGATCGAGAGGCGGAAGTTGCGCTCCTGTCCATCTATCGTGACGTCCACGCGGGGCACGGTGACCTCACGACCCGTGGTCAACGCCCGCTCGAGCCGCGCCGGCAGATCCGCTGCCTCCACGACCTCGGGGGGCAGCGCTTCGAGGTACGGGCGACCGACGACCTCCCCATCTCCGAACAAGCGGGTTCCCGGACGCGTCGCTGCGCTCACCCCGCCGAACTCGTCGATCAGCAGCACGGTCACGGGCATGTGGGAGACGATCAGATCCTGGAGGGTCGCGATCTGGTGGGCTTCCCTCCCCTCCACGTAGGTCCCCGTCATGATCGCGAGGTCCATGTCGGTGACGCGCTCGAGCGTGCGGCAGGTCTCGTACACCTCCCCCGCGGGCAGCGAACTGTAGGCGATCTGTGAGAGCTCGTGCCGATACACGCTCATCGCCGTGAACATGTAGCGGGACGGGAGGCCGACCTCCGCATGCACGCGGCCGATCCGTTCCCGGCGTTGAAAGTAGGCATGGTCCCAGGGACCGGCCAGCAACTCCTCGGTCCAACGCTGCAGCGTCACCCGGAGCCGCTCCACCTGTGCAGCGTCCTTGAGGACCGCGGCGGCGCCCGGATGGGCGAGGATCCGCGCGTAGAAGACGTCCGAGAGCGCGCGAAGGCGCGGCCGGACGAAGGGAAGCAGCGCACGCAGGCGCTGTTCATCCGCCGGTCCGAACCCGATCCACGACTTCATCTCGTCGAAGGGGCTCATGCCCCCGTACCGTTCGCTCGAGAGCATCTAGAACCTCTGTGCGGGTACGATGTGATGGCAAGCGGGCGCACCGTCGTCGGACGGCATGGAACGCACCCGGATGGACCAGAGCCCGGCCACCAGGACCGCGATCGCCACCGCGCGGCGGCCCCACGGTCCGGTTTGGGCGATAAGGCCCACACCCCGAGCGCCGAACGTGAGGAGAGGCAACCCACCGAGCCAGAAGGCGGCCATTGCGGCCCCTCCGGCAAGGGCCGACCCCCCGGCCACGGCGACAGCGAGCGCACTCCAGACGAGTCCACAGGGCATGAGCGCGGTCATGGCGCCGAAAGCGAGGCGCGCCGCCAGCCCCTGCTTGCGGAGCAGCGCCGACGCAACGCGCGCGTACCCTGGCACTGCGAACGGAAGCGCCGGCGCCAGACCAGCGAGGCGCGCAGCAAACCAGCAGAGGAGCACAACCGCGACGCCGCTCGCGAGCGGCCCCCCGAGGAGCGTCGCGCTCCCGATCTGCCCCGCCACCGCGCCCAGGGTCACGTAGGCACCTAGCCTCCCGACCTGCCACGCGGCAGGGCGCGGGCCGCAGGCGCCCACCAGCGGGCCGCACATCGCGATGCAGTGGGGACTCCCGGCCAGGCCTGAGACGAGCGCGCCGACGAGGAGGGGAACTGGGACCATGGAGGCATCAGCAGCAAGACGCGTGCCGCGCCGGCGCGCCCCGAGGCGATGTTTCGAGTCGCCCAATTGTGCGACCCCACCCACCCCGACTGTGGGAACGCACACGCCCCAAATGGCCTATCCTCGTCTTTTGGCGGATGGGCGTGCTGGCACACTCCTTGCAAGCGCGCTGCGCCCGAGGAATGCCGTGACCGAAACGCCCACCGCTACACCTGACTATGACGACCAGACCGTACGCAACTTCGTGGTGGCCACCATCACGTGGGGCATGGTCGGGATGCTCGTCGGAGCCATTCTCGCGCTGCAGCTTGCCTGGTGGCCGGCCAACCTGGGCCTGCCCTGGACGAGCTTCGGGCGGTTGAGGCCGCTCCACACCAACGCCGTGATCTTCGCGTTCACCGGGAACGCCCTGTTCGCCGGCATCTACTACTCGCTGCAGCGCCTGCTCAAGACGCGGCTGTGGAGCGACAAGCTCTCGACCGTGCACTTCTGGGGGTGGCAGGCGATCATCGTCTCCGCCGCGGTCACGCTGCCGTTGGGCTACACCGAAGGCAAGGAGTACGCCGAGCTCATCTGGCCCATCGATCTCGCGATCGCCGTGGTGTGGCTCGCCTTCGCCGCGAACTTCTTCGGCACCGTGGCGATCCGCAAGGTGAAGCACCTGTACGTCGCGATCTGGTTCTACATGTCCATGGTGATCACCATCACCGTGCTGCATGTGGTGAACAACCTCGCGATGCCGGCCTCACTCACCCGCAGCTACCCCGTGTTCGCCGGGCTCACCGACGCGCTGGTGCAGTGGTGGTACGGCCACAACGCCGTCGGGTTCCTGCTCACCACGCCGATCCTCGGCTTGATGTACTACTTCCTGCCGCGCGCGGCAGAGCGGCCCGTGTACAGCTACCGCCTCTCGATCGTGCACTTCTGGGGCCTCGTGTTCCTGTACATCTGGGCCGGGCCCCATCACCTGCTGTACTCTGCCCTGCCGGACTGGGCGCAGACCCTGGGCATGGTGTTCAGCATCATGCTCATCGCCCCGAGCTGGGGCGGCATGCTCAACGGCCTGCTCACGCTCCGCGGCGCCTGGGACAAGGTCCGGGTCGACCCGGTGCTCAAGTTCTTCGTCGTCGGGATCACGTTCTACGGCATGTCGACCTTTGAGGGGCCGATGATGTCCATCCGGTCGGTGAACGCGCTCTCGCACTACACCGACTGGACCATCGCCCACGTGCACGAAGGTGCGCTCGGGTGGGTGGGCATGACCATCTTCGGGATGCTCTACTGGATGGTCCCCCGCCTCTGGAACCGTCCGCTGCACTCGGTCCCCATGGCCACGACCCACTTCTGGCTCGCCACCGTCGGGATCGTGCTCTACATCGTGGCGATGTGGACGGCGGGTGTCACCCAGGGCTTGATGTGGCGCGCGACGGACGCCGAAGGGCTTCTGCGCTACCCCAACTTCATCGACACGGTCGTCGCCCTGAACCCGTTCTACTGGATCCGGCTGATCGGCGGGTTGATGTACCTGACCGGGATGATCATGTTGGCCTGGAACGTGTTCAAGACGGCCACAGCCCCCCTCAACAATCAAGCTCCGGCCGGCACGGCCAAGGAGGTAGCGTGAGCGAGCCCAGCCGGGAGACCTGGCATCGCCGGGTCATTGAGCACAGGAGCGCGCTCCTCGCGATCCTCACCACCGTCACCGTGTCCATCGGCGGCCTCGTCGAGATCGTCCCGATGTACGCGATTCCCACCGACCCGACCGAGCCGGTCATCGACCCCTACACCCCGCTGGAGGTCGCCGGCCGCGACATCTACGTGCGAGAGGGATGCTACAACTGCCACTCCCAGATGATCCGCCCCCTGCGCGCGGAGACGCTGCGGTATGGACCGTGGACGAGGGCCTGGGAGTACAAGTGGGACCGCCCCTTCCAGCTTGGCTCACGCCGGATCGGTCCCGACCTGCAACGCGTCGGCGGCAAGTACTCCGACGACTGGCACTGGGAGCACCTGAAGGACCCCAGGAGCACCTCGTTCGGGAGCATCATGCCCCCCTACCCATGGCTGGAGACCGACAAGGTGGACCCCGCCGATGTGGCGGCCTCGCTCACCGCACTCGCGCACCTGGGAACCCCGTACGCAGACACCAGCGAAGCCGGAGCCTCCAAGGCGATGGCCGAACAGTCAGCAGGCATCGTCGAACGTCTCGCCGGAAAGGGAGTGACTGCCGCCCCGGACCTCGAGGCGATCGCGCTGATCGCCTACCTGCAGCGTCTGGGCACCGATGGGAAACGCATCCTGTCGGAGGCGAAATGAACCCGATCTACGACTCTGTCGCCGGCTCGTCGATGGCCTGGGTCCTCGGCGCGGGCACCATCTGGTCCTTCCTGGTGTTCGTCGGTTGGGCCGTTTGGGCCCTGCACCCTGACAATCGCGCGCGGTTCGAGCGCGCTGGCTACCTTCCCCTGGACGATGGAGACGCGTCATGAGTGGTGAGCAGGACCGGCTTCTAGGCCACGCCGACGAAGCCGATGGAATCGACGAATACGACAACAAGCTCCCTGCCTGGTGGGTCGGCCTGTTCATCGGGTGCATCATCTTTGCGGTCGGATACGGGCTGGACCGGCACTTCCTGCGTCCAACCTCCGAGGCGCTGGAGTACGACGCAGAGGTGGCGGCGGCGCCAAAGGCAGCCTCGGTGGAGGCCTCCATCACCCCCGAGGCGGTCGCGGCCGGCAAGGAGGTCTTCATGACCAACTGCGTCGCCTGTCACGGCGCCGATCTGCACGGCGGCATCGGGCCGAACCTCACGGACGAAACCTGGATCCACGGCGGCAAGCTGACCGACATCGTCACCACGATCACCAACGGCGTGGCGGCGAAGGGCATGCCCACCTGGGGCCCCGTCCTCGGCCCGAAGAAGATCGCCGACGTCGCAGCGTTCGTCCACGAGCAGGGCGGCGGCCAGTGAAGGCGGGGCCGCCAAATGAGTGAGCCTCGCCGGGAGTGGGTCTACCCACTCTCGGTCAAGGGGCGGTATCAGCGGATCCACCGGATCGTCGGCATCCTGCTCCAGGCCTTCCTGTTCGTGACGCCCTGGCTGCGACTCGACGGTCGCCAGCTGGTGCTGTTCGATCTGGCCGGACGACGCGCCTGGATCGGCCGAAGCGTGTTCACCCCCGAAGACACGATCTTCATCGTGCTCTTCGTGCTCATCTCTACGTTTTCGCTGTTCTTCTTCACCGCCCTGTGGGGCAGGCTGTGGTGCGGGTACGCCTGCCCCCAGACCGTCTTCCTCGAAGAGTGGATCCGCCCCATCGACCGCTGGATCGAGGGCGAGCGCGGCGTGCGCATGGCGCGCGACCGTAAGCCCTTGAACTTCGACAAGGCCTGGCGCAAGGCGGCGAAGTGGACCGCCTTCGCAGTGCTGGCAGGGGCCGTGTCCCTCACGTTCGTGAGCTGGTTCGTCGATGCACGCGTTTTGTGGACGGGCGGGGCGGGCGCGGGGGCGTATGGCCTCGTCGCGTTCCTCGGCGGCGTGATGTTCCTGGATTTTGCCTGGTTCCGGGAGCAGTTCTGCAACTACCTGTGCCCGTACGCACGGTTCCAGAGCGCGCTGATGGACCCGGGCAGCCAGGTGGTGGCCTACGACGTGTTCCTGGGCGAGCCCAGGCAGACCCGCGGCGCGGGCTCCAAGCCCGAGCTGACCGGGGCCTGCATCGACTGCAAGAAGTGCGTGGCGGTGTGCCCGCAGGGCATCGACGTGCGCGAGGGGCTGCAGCTCGAGTGCATCGCCTGCGCCCGCTGCGTGGATGCCTGCACCGACGTGATGGGCCGGCTCGGCGAGCAGAGCCTCATCCGCTACAAGCCCATGGAGAACCGGCCCATGTTTCGGCCGCGCACCGTGGCGTACGGCGCGTTGTTGAGCCTGCTCACAGCCGCCGGCGTGCTGCTGCTCGTCGAGCGGGGGGACCTGGATGCCTCGATCGTACGCATGCCGGGCAGCCCGTACACGGTCGACACCGACGGATGGGTGCGCAACACCTACCTCCTGCGCGTGTCGAACGACTCCGGGAAACCGGTGGACGTGCAGGTGGCGGCGCTCGAGCTTCCAGCAGGGGCACAGTTCACGCCGCCAGCCGATCTCCGGGTCGCGCCGGCGGAGGATGCCACCGTGCCGGTGATCATCCGCATCCCGGGCGGCAACAACGGCCCAAGGACCCTGCCCGTCACCCTCGAGGTCACCTCCGGTGACGATCGGGTCCGGGTGCCCACGACCTTCAAGAACGGGAGCTGAACATGCGTTGGCCCATCGCGATCACCCTCGGTCTGCTCACGGTCGTGTTGGTCGACTTCGCTTTCGCCTGGGTGGCCGTGCACAACGCGGACTCCATCGACCCGACCTACGCCTCGGAAGCGAGGTGACAGCCGAGCCGCGCGGCGCGTTTTCAGCGTGCCCGCATTGCGGCGCCGCTGTCGAGACCGCTGGATACTGCTGCTCTGGGTGCGAGATGGCGGCGAGCATCATCGCAGGTGCTGGCCTCGAGCGGTACTACACGATGCGTACCCAGCCGGCTCCCCGCCCAAGCGGCGAACCCGCGGCCTGGGCCGATGCGCCGGTCGAGGATCTCGACGGCGGGCTCTGCGAGGTGCGGCTGCATGTGGGCGGGCTGACGTGCGCAGCGTGCGCGTGGGTGACCGAGCGCGTCGTCCTGGCGCTCCCCGGCGTGGTGGAGGCGCGGGTGAGCCCCGCGACGGGGCGTGCACGGGTTTCCTGGGACCCCGCGCGCGTCGATCTCGACGCCATCTGCGGCCGGATCGCGGGGATCGGCTACCGGCCGCGGGGCGTGGCCGCAGCGGCGACCCCGGACCGGGACCTCCTGCTGAGGTTCGGCGTCGCGGCGTTCTGCGCCATGAACGTGATGCTGCTCTCCGCGGGGCTCTACGCCGGGTGGTTCAGCGGGATCGCACCCCGGGAGGCGGCCCTCCTGCGTTGGACCGCTCTGGCCATCGCCACCCCGGCGGCCCTGTGGTCAGCCGCACCCCTGCTGCGCGGCGCGGGGATGGCCCTCCTCGGCGGCGCGATCTCGGTCGATCTCCCCGTCTCTGTCGGTGTGATCGCGATGTACACCCACGGCGTGTGGTCCACGATCCGGGGAGAGGACGGCTGGCTCGACTCGATGACGATGCTGATCGCCCTGCTCCTCGGAGGCCGGGTGCTCGAGCAGGGCGGGAGACGCCGTGCGGTGGAGGCCGCGCAGGCCCTGGCAGGGACGGCGCCCGCGATCGCGCGCCGGACGACCGCGATGGGCGTGGAGCGCGTGCCGGCATCGCAGCTTGCGCGCGGGGACAGGCTGCTCGTGGCGCTCGGCGAACAGGTCGCAGCCGACGGCGTGGTCCGCTCCGGGCGCGCGCGGGTGCAGATGGCACTCGTGACCGGCGAGTCCCGGCCCCGCGCAGTGGAGCCAGGGGACCGGGTCGTCGCGGGGGCGATCGTCGACGACGGCTCCGTGGAGATCGAGGTCGAGGCCACTGGCCCCGACACCCTGGTCGCGCGCATGGCCGCAGAGCTGGAGCGCGCCGCGGACCGGCCAGCCGCCCCGGGCATCGCCGACAGGCTCGCCCCGGCGTTCACGGTGGGAACACTGCTGATCGCTGCGTTGGCCCTCGCTCTGCGCGGGCCTGGTGAGACAATCGCCGTGCTGGTCGTTGCGTGCCCCTGCGCGCTTGCCCTTGCGGCGCCGCTCTCCACCGCCGCCGGCCTCGGCGCAGCCGCTCGGCGCGGGCTGCTGGTGCGGAGCGGCGATGCGCTTCGACGCCTGGCCGCTGTGAACCTCGTGGCCTTCGACAAGACAGGCACCCTCACGGTCGGAGAGCCCGTGGTGCTCGACGCAGACCCGAAGGTGCTCCGCATCGCCGCCGCCCTCGCCCGCAAGAGCGCCCATCCCGTCTCCCGCGCTCTGGTGACAGCAGCGTCGCAGCGCGGCGTGGCGCTGGCCGACGCCACCGATGTCGTCGAGACCGTGGGGATGGGGTTGGACGGGATCGTGGACGGCACGCTCTGGTCCCTGCGACGGGGGGAGAGCGGCGTCGTGGTCGAAGGCCTGGGCGCGATCCTGATGCGGGACGCACCGCGCCCGGACGTCGCCCAGACCGTCGCAGGGCTGCGAGCCCTGGGCCTCCGCGTGGCGCTGATCTCCGGGGATGCGTCCGACGTCGCGCAGGCGATCGGAGCCGGCGCCGGCGTAGACGAGGTCATCGCCCCCGCACGCCCCGAGGAGAAGGTCGCGTGGATCCGGGCGCGCAGGGCTGAGGGGCACCGCGTGCTGTTCGTCGGGGACGGCGTGAACGACGGCCCTGCGCTCGCCGAGGCCAACGTGGGCATCGCGATGGCGGACGGTGCGGCGTCGAGCGTGCTCGTCGCCGACGCCGTTCTGGTCGGGGAGGGCCTCGCGCCGGTGCTGGCCGGGTTGCGGGTCGCCATGGCCGCAGACCGGGCGACACGTGCTGGAGTCGTCCGCGCGCTCGTCTACAACGCGCTGGCGGTTACAGCAGCGTTCGCCGGGTTCGTGAACCCACTGGTGGCCGCCGTGCTCATGCCCATCTCCAGCCTCACCGCGATCCTCGGCGCCCGCAGGGTGGGCGCATGAGCGCGCTCCTGCTGCTCCTCCCGGTGTCCGTCGCGCTGGGCGCCACCTTCGCGTTCCTGTTCCTGCGGGCCGCCCGGCAAGGCCAGTTCGACGAGGTGGACGACGAGGCATCCCGGATCCTCGAGGACTGACCCGCCCTCACGGAACCCACACCTCCCCCACCCCCGGCTCCAGCACCCGCGTGCCCTCACCAGCCGTCTCCCCGCCAATCTGCTCGGTCCCGCCAGGCCCATCGGCCACCACCTGCTCGTCCGAGACGTTCAGCAACACCACGGTCCCGTCCTCCCCCTCCCATACGACCGGAACGCTGTCGTCGGGAGAGGCGCGCTCCATCACCGGGGACCCATCGATGCCACTCACGTAGGACAACGGATCGACGGGTGCATAGCGCACGCCCCGCAGCCCGCTCAGATCGGGCGTCGACACCGTCGAGAGCTCCTCCCCGTAGAGCCACACCCCACCGCTCGCCACCTGGGCCGCGACCGCCGCGGTCGGGTCGGCGGCGAGCATGAGGTTGTCGGCGTCGTTCCACCACCAGCGCCCGTTCGCCCACGCTCGGGCTGCGGTGTTCCTCGCCTGCCAGCGCAGGAAGTCCCGGTTCGGATCGGGCAGCGTGGAGAACGCGATGTCGGCACCGCTGCGCCAACTGTCCGCGAAGCCCACGCTGGGCAACATGGGCGCCCCACACGCCAGGATCCACGTGTCCTCGCCGGCGGCGTCCCGCAGGAGTTGGGTCGCGAGCGAGTAGGCCTGAGCGCCGGTCACCTCCTCCGCACGCACGCCCTCCCGCGCCCCGGCATACAGAAAATCCAGCTTCAGATAGGTCCACCCCTCGTCCACCCGCGCCCGGATCTGATCCTGCACCCAGGCCGCGGCGTCGGGCCTCGTCACGTCGATGGTGGCGCAGTTGCAGGCGCCATCCGTCAGCTCCGCGCCATCCCCGTCCCGCACCCACCAGTCCGGGTGTTCAAGGTAGGTGGTCGTCGAGCGGTCCACCAGCAACGGCGCCATCCAGATCCCGGGCGTGAGCCCTCGCGCCGCGATCGCCGCCGCCAGTCCGGCAGTGCCCGACGGAAACCCGTCGTTCGCCTGCCAGTCGCCCCAGGCCCGCTCCCACCCGTCATCCACCTGCAGGAGCTCCAGGCCCATCCCCTCGGCCGAGTCCAGGTTTCGCAGGATGTCTGCCTCGGTGGCATGGCCGTAATACGTGTACCAATCCGACCAGCCCGTGGGCGGCGGCCCAGGGTCGCGGCCACTGAACCCATCCGCCCAACCCTCCCAGAGCGTGTTCGGGTCCTGTCCCGCGGAGATCCGCACCGGATCGAGCGCTCCCGGCGCCGGATGGTCCCACACCACCCAGAGCTCGTCGGGCGTCACCCCAAACCACACCTTGCCGTTCACCGCCGAGAGTGCACCGAGGTGCACCGAGGCGCCACCCGAGCGTCCAAGCAATGCGCCCTCCCAGGAGGTGTTGGCGGTCTCCTGCAACACGCTGAAGGTGTCGCCGTCTCCGCCTGGCTCGGGATCGCCGTCGTCGATCCCGGTCACACCGCTCCACGACCAGGACTGCCACCCCTGCCGCCACCACCGCGCGGGCTCGTCACCGTCGACCGCCCAACGCATCTTCAGCACGACGTCGGTGCCGTCACTGGTCCCCCCGAGGGTGTCCCCGTCGAGGGTCACCACCGGGTCGTCCCAATCGAGCGTCACGCCGTCCGCGCTCCAGTGGGTGGTGTCAGACGGAGGGGATTTCGTGCAGGCGAGCAGCAGCAGCAGCATCGTAGGAGTCTACACGAAGGGAGCCCACCCGGGGCTCCGCCTCTGCGGCGAGCGCCGCGAGCGTGCCGCCCAGCACCGTGTCCGGGTTCAGCGAGATCGAGTCGATCCCCTGCCCGACCAGGAACTGCAGGAAGTCGGGGTGGTCGCTGGGAGCCTGCCCGCAGATGCCGATCTTTCGGCCCCTTGCATGCGCAGCGCGGATCACGCGTGCGATCGCCCGGGTGACGGCCGGATTGCGCTCGTCGAACAGGTGCGCGACCAACTCCGAGTCGCGATCCACGCCGAGGATGAGCTGGGTCAGATCGTTGCTGCCGATGGAGAAGCCGTCGAAGATGTCCGCGAAGTCGTCCGCAAGCTCCACGTTGGAGGGGATCTCGCACATCACGTACACCTGCAGCCCATCCTTCCCCTGCACGAGATCGTGCTTCGCCATCTCGGCGATCACGTGGCGGCCCTCTTCGGGGGTGCGGCAGAATGGCACCATCACGACCACGTTCTTCAGGCCCATGTCGTGGCGCACCCGCTTCAGCGCGCGGCACTCCAACCCGAACGCATCGCGGTACCGCGGATCGTAGTAACGGGAGGCCCCCCGGAACCCGATCATCGGGTTCTCCTCGCGGGGCTCGTAGGGCTCCCCGCCGAGGAGATGGGCGTACTCATTGGTCTTGAAGTCCGAGAGCCGGACCACCACCGGCTTGGGCGAGAAGGCCGCCGCGATCGTTGCGACGCCCTGGGCCAGCCGCTCGACGAACCAATCCGGACCGGGCTCGAAGCCCCGCGCCGCCTCGGCGATCCGCGCCTGCAGCGCAGGTTCGAGGGTGTCGAACTCCAGCAGCGCCTTGGGGTGGACGCCAATCCACGTGCCGATGATGAATTCCAGCCGCGCGAGCCCCACGCCGTCGTTCGGCAGGCGCGACAACCGGAACGCCTCCGCCGGGTTGCCGACATTCATCAGGATCTGGGTGCGGGGGCGCCTCATGTCCTGGAGCGGCGTGCGCTCCACGCGAAAGGGCAACGCCCCCCGAAAGACCCGGCCTTCCTCGCCGTGATCACACGCCACGGTCACAACCTGGCCCAGCGTGAGCCGCTCGGTCGCGTCGCCGGTCCCCACCACCGCAGGGATGCCCAACTCCCGACTCACGATGGCTGCGTGGCAGGTCCGCCCGCCTCGATTGGTGACGATGGCCGAAGCCTTCTTCATGATCGGCTCCCAGTCGGGGTCTGTCCGATCGGCGACCAGCACCTCGCCCTGCTGGAATTCGGCCAGGTGGTGCACGTCGGTGACCGCGCGCGCCGGCCCGCTCCCGACGCGGGCGCCCACAGCTCGACCGGTGAGGAGCAGTTCCCCTTCTCCCTCGAGGATCCAGCGTTCGAGCACATCGGCGTTCCGTCGGGACTCCACCGTCTCCGGCCGCGCCTGGACGATGTACAGCTCTCCCGTCGCGCCGTCCCGGGCCCACTCCATGTCCATGGGCGTGGGCACGCCGCGCTTCGCCGAGTAGTGGTCCTCGATCACGCACGCCCATCGTGCCAGGGTGAGCACCTCGGCGTCGGAGAGCACGAACCGGGCGCGATCCGCCAGTGGCGTGGGGACGGTGCTGGTGCCCGCGCCGTCCGCGACGTACACCATCTTCAGCTCCTTCGAGCCCAGCGTCTTTTCGAGGATCGGGGCGAGCCCGCGGGCCAGGGCCGGCTTGTACACGATGAACTCATCCGGGTTCACGGCTCCCTGCACGACCGTCTCCCCGAGACCCCACGCCCCCGTGATCAGCACGACATCCGGAAAACCCGTCTCCGTGTCGATGGAGAACATCACGCCGGAGCACCCCGTGTCGGCCCGCACCATGCGCTGGACGCCCACGGAGAGCGCCACGGCATCGTGCGCATACCCCTTGTCCACCCGGTAGGAGATCGCCCGGTCTGTGTAGAGCGAGGCGAAGCACCGCCGAACCGCGTCCAGGAGCGCCGTTTCGCCCCGCACGTTCAGGAAGGTCTCCTGCTGGCCCGCGAAGCTCGCGTCGGGCAGGTCCTCGGCGGTGGCGGACGACCGGACGGCGACGTCGATGTCGACCCCGGCTCCCAGATCGCGGTACGCGTCGAGGACCTCTCGCGCCAGTTCGTCCGGCAGGGCGGTGGCCAGGATGGCCTGCCGGACCGCACCTCCGGCTCGCGCCAGCGCGTCGGAGTCGCGGGTGTCCAGCCCGGCGAGCTGGCCGACAATCCGCTCGCGCAGCCCCCCTCGGGCGAGGAAGGTGCGAAACGCCTCGGCGGTGGTCGCAAAGCCGTCCGGCACCCGCACCCCCGCTCCGCCGAGCGTGCGCACCATCTCTCCAAGCGACGCGTTCTTTCCTCCCACCACAGCCACATCGGCGAGGGTGATTGCCGAAAACCGAAGTACGAGTTGCATGGTTGTCCGCCTGGCGCGAGGGGAGGAGGCACCCACCGGCACCGCCAGCGGGCCACCTATCTATGCACCAATGACGCGCGGACAGGCCCCCATCGGCGCCCTGACCTACCCGGCTGGCCCGGTGAGGATCTTGAGCGCAACGCCGAAGCAGCGCGTGGCCTCCAACAGATCGCCACGCGAAAACGCAAGCTCGCCGCAGTAGCGCCAGGCGAGGGCACAGTCCGGGTCGGCCTCGAGAGCCGTCTCCACCAGTTCGGTGCCCTCCACCATGCGTCGTGCGGGAGAGAGAACCGGGTTCTGGAACCGGGCCCAACCCAGGTGCGCCAGGATCTCCGCGTTCTCCGGGGCACGCGCATGCGCGCGGCTGAGCAGCTCGTCCGCCCTGCCCCAGTCGCCGCGCGAGACCGCAGCGATGCCGTCCCCGACCAGGCGTTCAAGGACGATGGCCGGGGCGGTGGGGCTCGGATGACTGGTGAGGTCGTCGTGGCTGTCGCCGACGGTGGGCGGCGAGGAAGGGGCGTCGACCTCGATGTCCACGCCGCGGTCCGCCGGATCACGAAGTCCGATGAGCCCGAGCCACCTCAGCGCGGCCATGTCCAGGCAGACCTCCTGCGGGGTCGCTCGCTCCCTGCGGGCCAACCGGTCGACGCTCACGCCGCCCAGGCGCTCCAGGCAGCGTCGGGTCCCCGGCCCGAGAGGCAGCCCGGACGCCGCGCGAGTCAAGCCGTTGGGAACAGGGATGAGCGACATGACGGACTGTCCGACCACGGCCTCGTGCGCAGCCCGCCACAGCATGGCGGCGAGGGCCGCGCGGTCGCCCGGCTCGTCGACCTCGCAGCGCTCGAGGCACGCTTCGCACCCGAGCAGCGCCTGCCGCACCGCCGCGAGCCCCTCCGGGCCTACGGCCCCCCCCTGGGCCAGCAGGGCGAACGCATCGCCGTGACCCGGCACCGTGAGCACCCCGGTAGCGCGGGAGCACCACCATCGGGCAAGGCTCCGTGCGCTCGCCATCACGTCCCCACCGTCTCTCGGCGCAGCGATGTCCCGGCCGCTGGGCGGCACGCGGCTGCCTCCGACCCCGAACCCCTGAGTGGGTGTCCCCGGCCGCGCGTTGGCGACCAGGACCGACCGGAGCTGGTCCATGACCTTGAGCAGGTTGGCAGGCTTGGTGAGGACGACCGCCCCGAGCGCCTCGAGCGTTCCCGGAACCGGCGAATCTGCGGAGATCACGATCACCGGTGCACCCGCGGTCAATCCCCCCGCTGCCCGAATCTCGCGGATCATCGAGGGCGCGACACGGCCCTCCCAGCCCTCCAGGACGAGCGCTGCGACCGGGGAAGCCTCCGCCAATGCCTCCGCGAGCGTTGCGCAGGCAACGACCGTGCACGGCTCCGATGCCAGCATGTCCGCGAGCAGTCGCGCGAGCGTGGGGTCGGCGCTGACGACGAGGAGGTTCAAACCAGACAGCCCAGGAGCCCTCAGAGCTTACGCCACTGAAGCCGGGTGTGTCGAACATTTCCTCCCATTCAGGAGGGCGCCGGCGCCTCCATCTCGGTGAGCACCGCGAGCCAGGGCGCAGAGATCCATCGTCCGGCGTGCGGCGCAGCCCACGAGAGCAGCTCCGGCCAGCGCAGCGGCGCGCCCCTGGGGGGGACCCGGCGCACCTCCAGCACGTAGTTCGTCGCGATGAGCGGCAGGAGGGGGTGTTTCGGCAGGCCCTCGGGGCGCGTGAGGCAGTAGACGAGCGTGGAGGTGCGCACGCGATGCGGTTCGGCCCCGCCGGCAGACATCAGCGGCGCGGCGGACATCCGCCCATGCGCCCGCAAGGCGGCCTCGGCAGTCGACACCGCGCCCGCGGCCGAGAGACCGTGGAGCGTGACAGCAAGCGCGGCGTGGGCTGCCGCCCGCGCGTTGGCGGCCGCCACGCCGACTGCCCGCGCCGCATCCCACGTGTGCCATGCAGCGGAGACTGCACGGGCCGAAACCGACCAGTCGGCCTGGTCCTCCAGCACCCAGCCCGGGACGTCCGGACAGGTCGTCCAGGCCCGCTCCAGTCGACGCACGACGGCGACACCGCCCGGCCAGCTCCAGGGTGCGTCGCCCAGCAACTGCGCAGACTCTGTGATCGCGAGCACGATCTGCGCTCGCCCGAACACGGTGGGGTCGACACGCTCGGCCTCGTTCCCGAACCGGGCCCCCGCGATCTCCCGGCACGAGATGCAGGAGAGCGAGAGTCCGGCCAGCCGATCGGACGGCGCCTGCAGCCCATCCGCGAGCACCTCGACAAAGCGCCCCAGCTCCTCCGCGTCGGGGGTCTGTTGAAACCGGACCTCCTGCACCCCAAGGTTCCCCAACCCGCGTGCCAGCGCGGCACACCGCACGAACCCATCAGCGTCCAATGGCATCAAGGTGCGGTCCCGGAACGTGGCGGCACCGATGAACCGCACGGCAAACGGTGGAGACGCCGCGGCGATGGCCTCGACGACCCCCTCGATCATGCGATGGTAGTTCGGGTGCTCGGTCCCGTACGCCCGGGCTGCCTTGGCCGTGGCCAACAGCCGGTCGAGGAACACCCGGGTCACGGCAAGCTCGGCATCCGCCTGTGTCGTGTCGTCGATGGTGCTCATTTGCGCGCCCGTTCGCGGAGTGCGCGACGAGCGAGCTTCAGCTCGCCCGGCTCCATGTAGTCCCACAGAGAGGCGACCGTGGCCGCAGCGACGGCGTCGGGGTCGGTGAGGAGGTTGAGGATCCGCACGCGGAGCCGAAAGTCCACGTCGGTGTCTCGCGTGAGCGCGGCGAGTGGGCGCTGCGCGTTGTGCTGCCCCAGACCGTGGCACACAGCGATCACCAACTGCGGTGGCCACCCCGCTCCCCGGGTGTGGATCAGCGTGTCTCCAGCTACAATGGCCGCCGCCGCGAGCCCGGAAGCGCTGAGCTTGAAGAGCACCGGAATCGCCAGTTCGGCAGGGGCACGAGCCAACGCGGGCGCGAGGGCACCCGCGAGCGCACCGAGCGTTGCCGTGCGGAAGGTCTGGGCCAGCCGAACCGCGTCCGGAGCGGAGAGGGACTTCAGCACCGGCCCGAACGCCTCCGGCGGCGCGCCGGCAGCGGCGAGGACCTCGCTCCACGCCAGGATCTCGCTGGCCGCGAGCCCCTCGAGTTGCACGTGCGCACAGAGTCGCTCGGCTCCGATACCTGACACGGCGTCGACCACCCAGGCGCGGCCCGGCCCATTCGCCCGCTCCCTCAACCCGCGCGCGATCCCGCCGAGCAGCCCAAGCGGCGCCAGTCGTCCCAGCCGAATCATCGACTGGAGCCCGGCAGGCGTCCCGGGAATCTGGCGAGCGATGGTCATCCCCAGATCGGGAAGATCCATCGCGGTGACGAACCCGGTGGACGTCCCATCGCCGCCTGCGGAGAGGAGCTGCACCATGAGGTCCACATCCGGGTCTCCCAGCAGGAGCTGACGAACGAACTGCGCGAGCCGTGCAGGCGGCATCAAGGCCTGCATTTCTGTGGAAGCCTGCATGGCGCCGACCACCGTTCGCCCCCAGGTACCCCCGTCGTCGCAGGTCGCACCCAGGTCCCGCCAGCTGTCCTGCGCCGCGGAACGCCCCGCCCTGGCCGGCACGGGCGCCGCTCCGGGCTCGCCCGCCCGCGCCAGGTCGTCTGCATAGAGCAGGACGCCCCGCCGGTTTCCGCTCTGGGCACGGCGCGGGCGCTGCGCGATCCAGCGCTCCGCCTCGGCCATCACCTCGGTCTCCCCCGCCTCCAGGAAGCTCGCCTGGATCTGGACGTCCATGCCCTCCGCGCCATCCGCCCAGAGCCAGTCGCGGAACCGGGTGATCGCGGCAACGGACGGCCTGAGGCGGGCAAGCTCGTCCCCGAACGCCCGGACCTGGACCGCCTGCGCGTCCTGCAGCGGACGGAAGCACCGAATGCCCGTGGTGAACGCCGGCAGGATCCAGGCGCCCTGCGTCGCCGACGCCTCGAGAACGGGCTGCCCATCGACGAGGATGCGCGTGGCCTCGACCTCGAGCCAGGGCCCCCCGTTCCCCTGCCAGGTTTCGAGGAACCGCCTGGCGAGGCCCACTGCCGAGCCTTCGGTGAGGCCATGCCCACGCACGACGCCTTCCCAGGATGTTCCGAGCACCCTGGGATCGGGTGGGCTGCCCGGAAGGCTCCGGGTGGTGGACTCTGACATGCGCGCACCTCCGCCGCGCCCGGTATCGCATTTCGGAAGTCCTGCATCGGGCACCATGCGTACTCGGCGCTTTCAAGCTCCCCAGGGGGCCACTGTGCTCCGGGTCGCGACGACCGCGAGCCATGCTCCAAACCATGAACGTCGGCGCCAGACTCCCAACACAAGCGGCTGCGCGGGCGCTCGCCCCCGCGCTGGTGGCCGATCTGCAGGACCACCGACTTGTTCGGCCTGCCCGTCCGCGAGACCGTCCCGGCTCCGACGGGCGCCGCCACGGAGCGGGTCCGCTTCCGCACCGGCGGGCCCATCGGAAACGCCCTCCGCCCCGAGGCTGGGTGTGCTCGCTCGGCATCACGACGCCTGCGCTGCGGCTCTCGCTCCTGTTCGTGGCGCTCCTCTCGTTCGCATGGTGGGCGAGTCGCAGGCTGCTCGTGCACCTCTGGCCGCCCGGCGTCGGTCGTTCGCCGCACCAACGAGCGCCGATTCGAGACAATTGATGATACCCCCCAGACCACCCTGCCGTCCGCCCTGGCAACGGAGCCGACATGTTTCGCCTTCTCCCCCTCCTGACGAGCCTCGCACTCCTCTCGGGTTGTGCCAGGACGAAGGAGAGCGTGCAGGACTCCGACACCTCGGTCCTCGGGGTCAGCGACGAGGACGGAGACGGCTTCACCATCGCCGAGGGGGACTGCGACGACGGAGACCCGGATGCCTACCCGGGTGCGGTCGAGGAATGTGACGGCATCGACCAGGACTGTAACGGCGTGGCTGACAACGGAGTGATCAGCACGTGGTTCGTGGATGCGGACGGTGACGGGTTCGGCGACCCGGAGGCATCCCGGGAGGAGTGCGAGCAGCCCGCCGGGTATGTCGAAGATGGGACAGACTGCGATGACGCTACCGTGGAGGTCCACCCCGGGCTGGCCGAGGTGTGCGACGGCGTGGACAACGACTGCAACGGGGACATCGACGAGGGGGTCAGCCGGATCTGGTACGTCGACGCAGACAACGACGGCTTCGGAGACCCCTCCGGGGAGGCAGAGGCTTGCACCGCGCCGCCAGGCTATGTTGCCTATTCAACCGATTGTGATGATCACAACGCTCGCGTCTGGCCCGGCAACGACGAGTTCTGCGACGGCATCGACAACGACTGCGACGGCGAGGTCGACGAGGGTCTGGCGACCACCTACTACTACGCGGACTCCGATGACGACGGATATGGTGATCCAGACGTCGGCGAGTACGCATGCAGCGCGCCCTCCGACTACACCGCGGTTTCGGGAGACTGCGACGACGCAAACCCCTTCCGGTACCCCACCGCGGTGGAGGCCGACAACGGGATCGACGACAACTGCGACGGCATCATCGACGGCACGTTGGACACCGACGACGACGGCGATGGCTACACCGAGTCCGAGGGCGACTGTGACGACACCGATGCCCTCGTGAGCCCCTCGGGGGCGGAGGTCCCCAACGGTGTCGACGACGACTGTGACGGAGTCGCCGATGACGGCACCGACGTCTCGGACGACGACGGGGACGGGTACTCGGAGAGCGAAGGCGACTGCAACGACACCGACGCGACCGTTCACCCCTCCGCTGCCGAGACAGCCGACTCCCGCGATGAGGACTGCGACGGCACGGTCGACGAGGGCACCTCCGCGTACGACGATGATGGCGACGGCTACTCGGAGGCCGCCGGGGACTGCAACGACGCCGAGGCCGGCGTCCACCCGGGCGCAGCGGAGACCCCCGATGGCGTAGACGAGGACTGCGATTCCGTGGTCGACGAGGGCACCACCGTCTTCGACGATGACGGGGACGGCATCACGGAGGCCGCGGGCGACTGCAACGACGCCGACCCGGCAGTGCACCCCGGTGCGGCCGAGAGCGCGGATGGCGTCGACGAGGACTGCGATGGAGTCGTGGACGAGGGCACGAACGCCTATGACGACGACGGTGACGGCTACACCGAGGCCGCGGGGGACTGTGACGACGCGAACCCCGCGATCTCCCCCGCTGCCGAGGAGCTCGCGGATCGAATCGACAACAACTGCAACGGCACGGTGGACGAGACCACCGTGGACTACGACGACGACGGCGACGGGTACACCGAGACGGGCGGGGACTGCAACGACGCCTCCGCGCAGACCCACCCCGGCGCGACCGAGGCGGAGAATGGTGTCGACGACGACTGCGACGGCATCATCGACGAGGGGACGAACGCCTACGACGACGATGGCGACGGGTACAGCGAGGAGGCCGGCGACTGCAACGACGCCGCAGCGTCGGTGGCCCCCAACGTGGCCGAGGCCCCGGACGGCGTGGACAACGACTGCGACGGCACCATCGACGAGGGCACGACCGTCTATGACGACGACGGCGACGGCTACAGCGAGGCCGCCGGCGACTGCAACGACGCGAACCCGGCCATCTTCCCCGGCCAGGGGGAGACGCCGAACGGGCTCGATGACGACTGCGACGGAATCGTCGACGAAGGCACGAGCGCGTACGACGACGACGGCGACGGCTACAGCGAGGCGGTAGGCGACTGCAACGACAACGACCCCACGGTCTCCCCCGCGTCATCCGAGACCCTCAACGGGGTTGACGACGACTGCGACGGCATCATCGACGAGACCACCGCCGGCTACGACGACGACGGGGATGGATACACGGAGAACGGGGGCGACTGCAACGACGCGAACCCGGCGGTCAGCCCTGGCGCGACCGAGGTGGCGAACGCCGTCGACGACGATTGCGACGGCGTGGTGGACGACAACACCAGTGTCTACGACGACGATGGAGACGGCTACACCGAGGTTTCGGGCGACTGCAACGACGGCAACGCGGCGATCTCGCCCAGTGCCGGCGAGGCGCTGAACGGCGTCGACGACAACTGCAACGGAGTCGTCGACGAGGGCACCAGCGCATACGACGACGACGGCGACGGCTACAGCGAGGCCGCGGGCGACTGCAACGACGCCAACGACACCGTTCATCCCGGCGCCGCGGAGTCACCCAACGGCGTGGACGACGACTGCGATGGCATCGCCGACGAGGGCACGACCTGGTACGACGATGACGGCGACGGTTGGACCGAGGTGGGCGGCGACTGCAACGACGCCAACTCGGGTATCAACCCCGCTGCCGTCGAGGTCTACAACGGCGTGGACGACGACTGCAACGGGCTGATCGACGACGTTTCGGGCGGCGGCTACTAGCCGCGGAGACCAGCCACCCTCACGGACTGGTCTCGGCGTCCTGCATCTCCCAATACCCATGGAGCCGCATCTGCTCGATCGCCTCCATCGACGGGGCGGGGCTCTGGATGTGCACCGACGGCGCGTGCAGGGATCTCCGCCAGGCGACCAGGCGGGTCCGGAGCTCACCGGCGATCACGAGGACCGTCGCCGCGCGGGATGCGCCTGTCAGGAGGTTCCGCTGCTCCCGAGGGTCCTCCCGCAGATCGTAGAGCTCGAAGTGTTCGTCCGTGAGCGGCCAATGCTCCAGGGAGTCGATCATCGCGGGGTCGGTGATGTGCACGTCGTTCGCGATCAGCTTGTGCGTGGTCGTACGCGCGGCGAGCATGTCCATCACCCCCTCGAAGAAAAGGGTCTGGGTCGGGGGCACCTCGCCCCGGATGCGAGCGAGCAGCGAGGTCCCTCGCATGCCCGCCGGGGGCACCGCATGGGCAGCGTCGAGGACGGTCGCAGCCACGTCGAGCGCATCGACGAGGCCGGGCTCCCTCCTGCCGCGGGGCACGCCCACCCCAGCGAGGATGACCGGGACGTGGACGCAGGAGTCATAGAGCCCTGTGCGATGGTTCAGGAAGCCGTGATCCATCATGTCCTCCCCGTGGTCGCTCACCACGATCACGAGGGCGTTGTCGAGGTAGCCCGCCGCGCCGGCCAGGGAGAGGAAGAT
Source organism: uncultured Pseudomonadota bacterium (assembly GCA_903875225.1). Classification (GTDB taxonomy): domain Bacteria; phylum Myxococcota_A; class UBA796; order UBA796; family SXON01; genus CAIUMM01. Next base: position 34,483 of record CAIQVJ010000058.1, on the reverse strand, counting down.
CCCGAGCTGCAGGTCCATCGTGGCGATCGCTGCATCGTAGTGCGCCTGTACGTGGTCGAGGTCGGCATCCGAGACGGCCACGCCCTTGTGGTCCTGCCTGGCGAACGCGACCGCGAGCCGGTAGCTGGCCGGCGAGAGGATGAACGTGCCTCCGGGATGCTGGAACTGGGTCACCTGCAGGTCCGGGTACCAGGTGTGGTCAAAGAGGCGGTCCGATTGTCCAGCCTTCAAGGCCAGCATCTCGGCGAGCACCGACGGCGCGGGCCCCCCGTAGAGGTGGTGGAAGGGCCCGGGTGCCTCCCACGGCCGGTGCGCGTCGTACCCGTGGACGAAGAGCATCCACGGCCGCGTGCCGTCACGATCGTCGAGCCAGTCGAGGGCGCGGGGACCGGTGCTCCAGAAGGTGGAGAACCCCGGCTCGGAGTGGAACGTGTCCCACCCCTGGTCGGTGCCGAAGTCCGCGGAGACGTGGCCCCCCGCCACGAATGCTGCCGTCTCGTACCCGTACGCCTGCAGCACCTCCTCCACGGTCTCGGCGCTCTCGGGGATCACGTAGTTGCGGTAGTCGAAGACCTCGACCTCCGAGGCGTAGCGCCCCGCGAGCAGCGCCGTGTGCGAGAAGATCGACTCGTTGGAGGGGTTGAACCCCTGCTCGAAGGTCGTCCCGGCCGCGGCGAGACGGTCGATGTTCGGAGAGGTGTCGCGCCCGTACCCGTACGCGGAGAGCCGGTCCGCGCGCGTCGTGTCCATGGAGATGAGCAGGATGTTCGGGGGCCCGGTGCGCGCCCCCTTCCGGGGGTGTTCGGACTCGAGCGACATCGTCCAGCCACCCCGGGGATCCCGGCCCGAAGCTCGATTCGCCGCGCGGGCCTGGCGGCCCGGATGGAGGTCCTGGTCGTCGCGGTAGCGGGTGCTCGCAAGGAACGCTCCGAGCTCGACGGCATCGATCCCGGGCCCGCCATCCGAGTTCACCGCGTCGAATTCCTGATCGTTCGCCGCAAACCAGTTGTACTCGTCGCGACTCACGCTGCCGTCGCCGTCCTTGTCGAACCGGGCGAGCGCCTCGGTCCACACCCGCTCTGCAGCGGGGAACGACGCGCCGAGGGGCCGGGAGCAGCCCGGGACGCACCCGAGCGGGATGCACAGGAAGAGCGGGAGAACGCGGGGCATCACTGGCCCCCGCCCCCTTCGCCGCACGCGCAGGCGGGCATCTGGGCCTTGTCCGTCGCCTCGCGCTCGGCTTCCAGGAAGCTACGCACCGTCTTCGGGTCCACGGCCTCGGCCCCCTTCCCCATCCGCCACATCATCGCGCACTCCTCACACACCGGCTCGCCGTTGCGAAGGCCCTCGCCGCAGCGGCAACCTCCGGCACGCAGCGCGCACATCTTGCACGGAGTCTGGGTGCAGCAGTCGTAGCGCCCGGCCGCCTCGAGCTCCTTGACCATGTCGCGCACCTCGTCGCTGAGCCCCTTGCGTCGGGCCTCCAGCGGGTCGGCCTCCCCCAAGGGGGCTGGTGCCGGGGTCGGAGCGGTCGCAGCGCCACATCCCGCGAGAAGGATCAGCACGAACATCCGCGAGAACGTCATGATCAGGGCTCTATCCGACGTAACGGGGTCCTCCCATCGCCGGGCGCGGGCGGGCCCTGCACATTCAGGGTAGAATGCCGCACTCCGGGATTCCCTGTGACGCTGCTCCTCGGACTTCTCTCCTGCTCCGACTACAAGCTCGGGGGCAAGAACGACCACCCACCCGCCCCGGAAGACTCCGATCCACACCACGTGGACACCTCGGTGAGCGACACCGACGACAGCCCCAGCGAGACCGGCGGGGTACCGACCGGCGACAGCGGCGAGCACCCGGATGGTCGGATCGACGTCGTGCTCATCATGGACGTGGCCTACAGCTACGACTGCTACCGCGTGGAGCTGGCAGACCGCACCGCCGAGCTGATCACCGCGTTGTTCGACTCAGGTGCCGACATCGCCGTCTCCATCGGCAGCTACGACGACTACAACGTGGAGGGGCAGTGGTGGGTCGCGTATGGCGGGGTCCCGTTCCGACTCGAGCAGCAACTCACCACCGACAAGGCCACGGCGCTCGCAGCGGCCGCCCGGCTCGAGTTCACCTGGGGCGGCGATGGCCCGGGCACCGGGTATGAGGCCATCCTGCAATCGATGAGCGGTCGGGGCTACGACCAGGACTGCAACGGGACGTTCGACAGCAGCACCGACATCAAGCCGTTCAACGCCAGCCCTTCGGACGCGTTCGGCGGTCGCACGTCGGGATCCGCGAACGCCTCGGTGCCCGGCACCGGCACCCAGGTTGGGGTGGGCTTCCGGAGCGGCTCCAGGAAGGTCGTCGTGCTGTTCGCCGAGAATTCGATGCGGGATCATGCCGAAGGCAACGATCTGCCAACCGGGGCCTGCCTCGGGGCGGCGAGCCAGACGGACGCGGTGGACGCCATGACCAACGCGGATGCCAGGTTCCTCGGCGTGAACGCGTACGAGTTCTGGGACATCGACACCGTGCCGCAGGAGCAGTTGGAGGCGTTGGCCACGCGCACCTCGTCCCACATCGACGCAGACGGGGACGGTGCGAAGGACGACCTCGCGGTGTTCGGCGGCGATTGGGACTGGCCCACGACCGCCCGCCTGGTCTCGGCGATCTGGGATCTCGCCGACTGAGCAGCAAGCAGACTTTCCGCCTTGAATCGCGCGTTTGACGGAGGGGCCCGACATCCCGAACGGTTACTGCAGTTGCGACGATGAAGATCCGACTGCTCGTACTGACGCAGCCACGCGGCGATGCGCGAGCGATCCGCCGCGCGCTGCGCGCGGCCGCGATCGACGAAGCGCTGATCGAGGATCTGCTCGCCGGCAGGGCCACGTTCCCCCGGGAGCTCTACGCGGGTGAGGATGGCCCACAGGCGCGGGAGGTGCTCCGGGCATGCAGGAGTGCGGGGCTCGAGTGTTCCACGGTCGAGGAGCCGACCCGGATGCGGAGATCCCTGGCGCCCGCCCAGCCCGTCGTCGGGCCGACGGCGGGGAAGCCCGACGCCCCTCCCGCCTACGCGAGCGCGCTCTCGTTCGCGTTCGCCCACCGCTACGCGCTGCTCGCGGGCGTTGGTGCCCTGGGTCTGGGGGCGGGCGCATGGACCGTGCTTTCCGGGCCGGGGGAAAAGCCGCGTGGCGGCGGGCTCCAGATGAGCGAAGCCGAGTTCATGGAGGCGGCGAAGGGCAAGGCGGGCGATGGAACGATGCCGGACATCGAGATCCAGGGTGGCAGCGGCGGCGCGGAGCCCACCGAGATCGATCTGGGTGGCGCGCCGACATCGCGCACGGGCGGCACTTCAGGGCCCTCGCGGCACACCGACATCATGGGGCCGCTCGCCGGCGGCGTAGGAGCCTCGTTCGGGATCGGCATCGGGTACCGGGCTGGCCGGCGCGGCGCACGGGGCAGCCTCTCACAGCGCCTCCGGGTGCTCGCCTACGTGCTCGGCGCCGTGCTCCTCGCCGCGGGGGGCATGGCCGCGGTGCTCGCCTCGGGTTGGACCCCGAAGATCGAGCTGATCTCGTCGAAGAAGGCGGCGCAGGGTGCGCGGAGCGGGGCGACGGCGCCGGTTGGGGGGGTGTTCAAGCGCTTCGTGGCAGACCAACACCAGGCCTCGGCGTGCTCTCGCTCCCTGCCCCCCTTTGCGGGCCTGCTGTGCAAGATGCGGGAGATGCACGACAGCCAGCCCGAGGGCCTGCCGCCCCCCAGTGCCGCCGGTGCCCAGGCCGGCAACGGAGCATCGACTGGAGGGGCTGGAGAGGATGACGAAGCCGCGAGCCCCGCGGCGACAGCGGCACCGGCGGCTGCGGCCTCGCCCGCCCCGGCAGCGCCGGCCGCCGCACCCGTCGCTGCATCCGCCCCGGTTGCTCTCCCCGTTGCAACACCGATGCCGGCGCCCCCCGCCCCGGTCGCACCTCCCCCGGTGTCAACACCGATCCTGGCGCCTCCCACCCCGGCAACATCCTCTCGCCCGGCCGCCGCCTACACGGCGTTGGCGCCCCCGCCCCGGTCTCCCGCACCCGCAGCCGCGAGCGATGCTGCCCCGCCGGGCAGCGTGGCACTGCCACGCGCGCCGGAGCCGGAGCCGACCGTGCTCCCCCCCACGCCGGCCCCGGAGCCGGCGCCAGCCCCAATCGTTCCCTCCCCCACGCCGGCACCCGCGCCCGACCCGTCCCCTGCCCTCGTGAACGCCGCGCCGACCCCACCCGCGCCGACCCCCGAAGACCCGCCCAGCGCGCAACCAGCGCCCGATCCGACCAGCGGCGGTGCCGCCCGGCAGCCCCAACGCACCCCGGGGAGAGGGGGCCCCCCCCCGACGATCAGCGCCCCCGGGCTCAAGCTCCCCAGCCACCCAAACCCCGAGCCTGGGACCTCGAACCCAGCCCCGTACGCGCTCTTCGGCCTCGTCGGCGGGCTCGGCCTGGGAATGGTCCTCGGCCTGTTCAAGCGAGGTGCAGCATGATCCTGGTCCTGCTCGGGCTCCAGACCCAGCTTCTCTACGCAGGTGACGAGGATGACGTCACCCTCCCCACGCACGAGAGCGACGTCGACACGACGAGCTACACCCGGGCGCTGTATGACAGGTTCACCGGCTGCCTGGCCGCGGAAGGCACGGTCCTGGAGGCAGCCGACCCGGCCACCGTCCAACAGACGCTCGACACACTCTCCCCGGTGCTCACGTTCATCAGCGACGGTCGGTGCACGGCTTCCGCAGCCGCAGTCACCGCGTGCACGATCGCGGTCAACGCCACGACCTGTCAGGAGCTGGAGACCGACATCACCGCGGGCCTCTCCGGCGGCTCCACGACCGCCAGCCCCCCGTGGGCACAGCGGTACGGCGATGCCCTCGTGGACCGGATCGCAAGCTGCTACGCCGCCGAGACCGGCTCACCGCTCACGGCCGACGAATCGGCGGACCTGCACACCTTCTCGGGCTTCATGGCCCAGGCGCTCGCCGGCGTCGCAACAGCCTGCCCGGTGGACGTCGTCAACGCCGCGACCTGCACCGCGGCGATCGGCACGATGCCCTGCAGCCACCTCTCCGACATGATCGCCGACGACAGCGCGACCGACGAGTCCGAGCTGCTGGTCAAGGACTTCGTCCAGGGTTGCCCGGGCTTCCTCGCCTGCGAGTGAAGGCCCAGTAGAAAAGGCCGACCCGGACTCACGTCCAGATCGGCCCGGTCCTGGCTCTGCCCGCCAGCCCGGAGGCCGGCAGACGGGAGCACCAGCCTAGCGGTCGCGCATGCGCCGCGAGAGATCGCCCATGATGTCGCCGAGGCGTGCGGAGGAGTCTCCCTGCTTGCGCAGGATCTCCTTCACGTCGCCGCCGGCCGCACGGTCAACCGCACCGCGCTCCGACAGGCTGACCTTGCGGTCGTGCGTGTCGATGTTGATGATCTCTGCGTTGATCGCCTGGTTGTCGGGATAGGCCGACTGCCAGTCGCCCGCGCCGTTGATGAGCTCGCTGTAGTGCACGAGGCCCTCGATGCCGTCCTCGAGCTCCACGAACACGCCGAAGTCCGCCTTGTGGACGACCTTCCCGGCGATGACCTGGCCGAGGTAGTAGCGACCGGACACGCCGAGCCACGGGTCTTCGGAGAGCGCCTTGATCGAGAGGCTGAACCGCTCGTTCTCGACGTCGACGTTGAGCACGCGTGCCTCGACCTCGTCACCCTTGTTGAACCGCTCGGAGGGGTGACGGACGCGCTGGCCCCAGCTCATGTCGGAGATGTGCACGAGGCCGTCGATGCCGTCCTCGATCCCGATGAAGATGCCGAAGTCGGTGATGTTGCGCACCTTGCCGCGCACGATCGTGCCGACCGGGTACTTGTCGCTGATGGCCTTCCAGGGGTTGGCCTCGAGCTGGCGCATACCGAGGGAGATCCGGCGGTTCTCCAGATCGATGCCGAGCACCATGGCCTCGACGAGGTCGGCCTGGTTGACGAGCTTCGAGGGGTTCTTGACGCGCTTGTTCCACGTCATCTCGGAGATGTGCACGAGGCCTTCGATGCCGTCCTCGAGCTCCACGAACGCGCCGTAGTCGACGATGCTGACGACCTTGCCGCGGACGATGGCGCCGACCGGGTACTTGTACTCGGCGTCGTCCCAGGGGTCGGGCCGGATCTGCTTGTAGCCGAGGGAGACGCGCTGGCTGTCCTCGTCGTACTTGAGCACCTTGACTTCGATCTGCTGGCCGACCTCGAACATCTCACTGGGGTGCGTGATGCGCCCGTAGGACATGTCGGTGATGTGCAGCAGGCCGTCGATCCCGCCGAGGTCCACGAACGCACCGTAGTCGGTGATGTTCTTGATCGTGCCGAGCATGATCGCGTTGACCTTGAGCGACTTGAGGGTCTCGCTCTTCTTGTCCTCGCGCTCACGCTCGAGGAGCACGCGGCGGGAGAGCACGATGTTGCCGCGCTTCTTGTTGAACTTGATGATCTTGAACTCGTGGGTCTCGCCGATGAGGCGGTCGAGGTTCTTGACCGGGCGGAGGTCGACCTGCGAGCCGGGCAGGAACGCCTTGACGCCGATGTCGACGGCCAGGCCGCCCTTGACGCGCCCGATGATGGCGCCCTTCACGGTCTCGTCCTTCTCGACAGCCTTGGAGATCTCGTCCCAGGCGCGCATCAGGTCGGCCTTCTCCTTGGAGAGCTCCAGAAGACCGTCTTCCTCGCTCATGGTGTCGAGGTACACGTCGACGACGTCGCCGACCTTGACCGTGAGCTCGCCCTGCTCGTTGATGAACTCGGACTTCTTGATGGAGCCCTCGGCCTTGTAGCCGATGTCCACGGTGACGAGGTCCTCTCCGATCTCGATGATGGTACCCTTGACGACGCTCTGCTCACGCACGGATTTGTCGTTGAGGAATTCGTCGAAGAAGAGCTTGAAGTCGTCGGCGCTGATCTGGTCGAGGGGGATATCGAGATCGATGTTCATGTAGAGAGAAAATCCTACGTCCGGCCTTGAAGCCGGGCAATGAGTGACGAGGAGGAGGGTTCAGACCGGCGCAACCCCGGGATTGGGGGAGAACCTTCAGCGCGACAGCTTCCTCGCTGCTGTCGTGCCGCGACACGCGAGCGCACTCGGGTGTCAGATGGCGTCTAACCCCCTGTCGCGAACTGTCAAGCTCCTCGATCCCGCGCGAGGGCCAGCACCTGCTGGACGACCTCCTCCACGCTCCGCCCCGTCGTGTCGACGAATTCGGCATCGTCCGCCAGCCGAAGGGGGGCGGTCTCCCGGCCCGAGTCCTGGCGATCTCGCGCCTCCAGCTGCTGGCGCACGGCGTCCAGCGGCACCCCCGGGGCCTCCGCGTGCCGCCGTCGCGCGCGCTCTTCGAGGGAGGCGTCCAGGTAGATCTTCAGCTGCGCGTTCGGCAGCACGACGGTACCGATGTCGCGCCCGTCCATCACCACGCCGCCACGCGCCGCGAGATCCCGCTGCGCCTGCAGCAGCGCCGAGCGCACGCCCGGGTGCACTGCGACAGCGCTCGCGGCCCGCCCGACGTCCTCGCCCCGGATGCTCCCGGTCTCGTCCACGCCGTCGATCTTCAGGCGCAGGGAGCCTTCCCGCCACTCGAAGTCGAACCGGGCGCCCAGCGCAACTCGCGTTGCGGCTCCTGCATCAGTCGGGTCGAGGCCGGCGCGGAGCATCAACAGACCCACGCCTCGGTAGAGCGCGCCGGTGTCCACGTAGCTGTACCCGAGTCGGGCCGCGACGAAGCGGGCGACAGTGCCCTTTCCGGAGGAGGCAGGGCCGTCGATGGCAATGGCGATGCGCACCTGGGCGGCTATCACGCTCCTCCCCGCTGACGACACACCACGGCCCCGGATATGCTCACGCCATGCTCCCCCTCCGAAGCCTGCTGCCCTGCCTTTTTCCGCTCGCGCTAGTCGCCTGCAACAACGCAAAGGATGACACCGGAACCGGGCATCATCCCAGGGACAGCGACACCGGCCAAGCCGTAGACGGGGACGGAGACGGGTTCAGCGCCGACGACTGCAACGACGGTGATGCCTCCATCCACCCGGGCGTGGACGACCCGTGTGACGGCGTGGACAACGACTGCGACAGCGAGACCGACGAGGACGCACCGCCCGTCTACGCGGACTCCGACCACGACGGTTTCGGCGATGCAAGCACCCCCCTCGCCTGCGACGCGGGCGGGGTCGCCAACGCCCGGGACTGTGACGACACGAACCCTGACACGTTCCCCGGCGCCGACGAGGTCTGCAACCGGCTCGACGACGACTGCGACGGCACGCCCGACAACGGCCTGCCTCCCATCACCAGTTGGCTCGACGCCGATGGGGACGGCAGCGGCGACCCCTCTGCGTCGGTCATCGATTGCGAGGTCCCTGCCGGCCATGTGGCCAACGACTACGACTGCGACGACCGCTCCAGCGCTGCCCCGACGTGGGTGCAGACGACCGGCCGGAGCGGGGCCCGGGGTACCCTCACCGACCCGCTCAGCACGATCCAGGCCGCGATCGAGCAGGGCTCGGCCTGCGTTCGCGTAGGTCCGGGAAGCTACACCGAGTCCGTCGATTTTCGCGGACACGATACGGACGTGAGTTCCACGGACGGCCCCGAGGCCACATGGATCTACGCCTATGATGCGAGCGCGGTGACGTTCGACTCGGGCGAATCGAGCGCAGCCGTATTGGATGGCTTCTCGATCTCGGGGAGCAGCGGTCGCATCGCGTCGTCCTCCTACGAAAGCTATTCAGATCCCTACTACTATTACTACTACTATACCTACTACTACGGCGGTGGCATCTATATCGGCGGTGCCTCGCCGACCCTGCGCAACCTCACCATCACCAGCAGTGTTCTTCCCATCGAATCCTACTCGAGCTATTGGGATGGTGACAACTACTACTCCTATTCCTGGTACGGCTACGGCGGTGGCATCTATGTGGGCTCCGGCAACCCCACCCTCACCGACGTGAAGCTCTCCGGCAACCAGGCCGCCTTCGGCGGCGCGATCTACCTGGAGAGCGGGGCCTCCCTGACTGGCACCCGTCTGCAGCTCCTCGGCAACTACGCCGAGTACGGGCCAGCGATCGACTCGAGCTACTACAACACCGTGGTGCTCGACAACATCATCGTGAACGCGAACAGCTCCGCATACGGCATCGGCTCGATCTACGTGGGCTACCAGTCCAACGTGACGCTCAACCACGCCACCATCGTGAGCAACGACATGGGCATCTACGGCGACTACGCGGTGTACATCACCGTGAAGAACAGCATCATCGCCGGAAACAACTCTGGAATCTACAACGCCAGCAGCGAGGGCGGGTCTACCTACACGCTGACCTACAACAACGTGAACACCAACGGCAGCTACAATTACTACGGGCTCACGGACCCAACCGGCACCGACGGCAACATCCAGGTGGCCCCCCACTTCACGACCTGGGTGGACGACTCCGACTACACCAACGATGATCTCACGCTGCGAACATCCAGCGGATGCGTGAACGCCGGCGACCCGAGCGAGACGGATGTGGATGGGTCGCCGAATGACATGGGGGCGTTTGGCGGGCCGAACGGATCATGGCCGTGATATCCGTCGGCGCGGCAGATGATCTCCAGTCCGCCTGGTGAAAGCTCGACTTTCTCCAGTACGCGGCTGAGCGCCTGCCGCCGCTCGTCGAGCGGCTGACTCGTCCAAGCCTCGCGCACGGCAGCGCGGAACTCGTCGGCGTCGATCACCTCGGCCTCGGGGGTGTCCGTCCGCTGCGGGAGCGCGGCCAGTTGGAGACGCGCCGTCTCGCGCTGGGCGACCATCGGCGCGGTGATCGCCTTGGCATCACCCTCGTCGATCATGCCGTTGATCGCGTGCACGGCGGTCAGGCGGATCTTCCGATCCAGCTCGGCGATCACGCCAGCGAGACGCTCGCGCTCGTCGGCCAGCTCGTCGACCTGGGTGCCGGCGAGGCCGTCCAGACCGTTGCCGAGGATCACGTCGAGCGCTTCTGGGGCGAGGACGTGGGATTCGATGGCGTCGAGCACCATGCCGTCGAGCTTCTCCACGCGGATGGTCACGCCCGTGCAGGCGGCGCTGCTCTCCTGTCGGGTGCGGCAGGTGTACAGGTAGGTACGCTTCTTCGGCTGCCCGCCAGCGGTCACGCAGATCGGGCCTCCGCAGGAGCCGCAGCGCAGGAACGGCGTGAGCACGCCGCGCTGGCTGGCGGTGATGGGGTTCTCGCCGTTGCCCTCGCCCTCGTCGCGGTTGCGGGCCTTGAGCGCGCGGATCGCCAGCACGCGCTCGAACGAGGCTTCGTCGATGGCCGCTTCGTGGCAGTTGCGCGCGGCGACCTCGCCGTCGTAGACGAGGTGTCCGCAATAGAGCGGATTCGTCAGCATCGAGGCCACATGCTTGGCCCGCCACGTTCCCTCCGCGTACTGCCTCGGCATGTCCGCGCGGCCCGGCGGCTTGATCCCCTCGCGGGTTAGCCGGTCGGCGATCTTGCGCGCTCCGCCGACACCGTCGAGCGTCTCGCGGAACACCCGCTGGACGACATCGAACTGCGGGCGGACGTCGTCGGTGACGACGAGCCGCTGCCCGCCCTCGCTGCGGTCGATCGCGTAGCCGAAGGGCGCGTGTCCGTACTGCCAGAAGCCCTTTTCGGCGCCGCTACGCATTCCCCGGACAACGTTGCGGGACAGCTCCTCGCTGTAGCGCTCGGCCAGCCATGCGAGAATCGGGCGAATGAGCTTGCGGAAGGAGCGGTCACCAGCGTCGGGCTCGGTCAGGGAGATCACGTCGATGTCGGCTTCGTCGAGCGTCGCGAGGGCGCGGAGGCAATCGAACATGTTGCGGGCGACGCGGCTGAAGGCCCAGACGTACAGACGATCCACGCGGGGAGCCCCCTTCTTCTTCGCGTGGATCGCGTCCCGTTGGGCCTCCGCGCGCTTGATCAGTTGTAGGTACGAGGCCCGCTTCTTCGTGGAGCGCCCGCTGATGCCCTCGTCGATGAACCAATTCCCCGGCGGGATGGTGACACCGTCGGCTTCCGCGCGGCGCAGGATCTCTTCTCGTTGTTGTTCGATGCTTTTGTCCTGCCGAGGGTCCGAGCAGCGGAGGTAGGCGGCGCCGATCATGGGCATGGTGGCTCTCTGGGTCCGAGGGTTGTACCTTACATAATTGCGAGCGGCTACGCTGCGGCCTTCCGGCTGGCGGCGCGGAGGATCGCCGACTGGAGATCACCGAGGGGGATGCAGGACATCCAGCCGGCGACTGAGGGCCGGCCGACGAGCTTCACTGCGTCGCCGACCTCGGGGAGCCGGAACCGGAGGCCCGCGGTCGCATCGCGGATGGTCGTGAGCAGGAGGAGGAGGGTCGGGTACTCATCGCGGACCAGCGGGCGGGCGCGCTCAGCGAGGCGGTCGAGTTCGAGCGGGAAGGCGCGGTTCGCCACGGCTTCGGCCAGGGGCGCGGTACCACCTCCCGGCTGCCAGAGCCGGACGGTGGGGATCGGGGCGGTGAAGGCGCCGTCCTTCGCGCCGCCGCGCATCCCCTCGGGGCCGAACACGTCGAGCCAGCCGGTGCCGTCGGGGTGGTCATAGGTGACGATGCACGAGCGGCCGGCGCGGACGTCGGTGCGGATGGTGTCGAGGATGCGGGGCGGGATGGTAGTCATGGGTCACTTTCGGCGAGGAGAGAGTTGAGGTAGGCGCGAGGGTTCTCCTGCATCACGAGGTGCAGCGCCCACTGGATGAGCTGGGCCTTCAGTCGCGGCGCGACGAAGTGGAGCACCTCCTCGTTGAGCAGCGGCGGCTTGAGCGCAGGGTCGAGCAACATCCGGGCAAACTGCTCGTCGGTGCGATCCGCGAGCGGCAGGTCGCGAGGCAGGTCGATCTTCATCCCCGCGTTGCGCAGCATCTCGCGGCGGTCGATGCCGTAGAGGTCGGCCATCGCGCAGAGGCGTCGCATGTCGGGCGCCTTGGCGGCTCCGGCCGTCTCCAGCCGTGAGAGGTACGGGACGGAGATGCCCAGCGCGGGCGCCGCCTGGCGGATGGAGATGCCGGACTTCTCCCGGACCTGACGGAGGTACGCCGGGAACTCGGGGTTCTTGTTCCAGACGTAGGCGCCTTCTCCCGGCTCCAGGCCGGCGTCGGCCACGGGAGGCGCGTCCATGGCGGTGATCTGGGCGCTCACGACCCCGGGCATCGAGGACAGCTCGGCGAGCACGCGTGCCGCCTCGGCGTCGGTCGAGCCGGACAAGCGCAGGGTGCGCGTGAGCTTCCTCGGCGCGGCGGGGACTTCGGGGGTGGTCGACTTCTTGGGCATGGCTCCCTTGTACTCACTGGTTTACCGTCGTGCAACGGTGACGGCTCTAAATACTTTTCGGATCGTCTTGACGGTGATGCTTCCCGGCTCTAACCATTACGGGTCAATGTCGTCTCACTTCTACTAACCACGAGAACCCCATGACCTCCCGCTACTTCCTCCGCACCGACCGCGTTCGCGAGCTCGCCGACGAGCGCCACCTCACTCAGTCGGAGGTCGCGCTTCGGCTCGGCGTCTCTCGCGCCCACTGGTCGCAGCTGCTCAACGGGCACCGGGCGCTCACCGCCACCGCTCGCCGGTTGATCCTCAACTCCGCGATCTTCGCTGGCGTCCCCGAGAGCGAGATGTGGGAGCGCGTCGCGCCTCCGCTGCCGCACGCGGCCTGACCATGACGACCAACCCGATCAAGCCCGAGCTTCGCGGCACCGACGCCGATCGCGAGGCCGAGCCGTCCATCCGGGACGCCCTGGACACGACCGAGAAGGGCAAGCCCGTCGGTACCATCCTCAACGCCGTCCACGTGCTCTCCACGGACGAACGATGGAAGGGCCGAATCCGCTGGGCGAAGTTCGAGAAGATGGTGGTGTTCGACGGGAAGCCCCTCCGCGACGTCGACCTGACGCGAATCATCATGTGGCTCGACGAGGTCTACGGGCTGCGTCCATCCACGGACAACCTGCACCGGGCGATCACCTTCGTCGCGGAGGCGAACGCCTTTCACGGTCCCTGCGACTGGCTCAACGGCCTCGCCTGGGACGGCGTGCCGCGCCTCGACCTCTTCCTGGCCCGGTACCTGAAGGCCGAGGACACCCCGCTGCACCGGAAGTTCAGCTCGGCCCTGTTCATCGGCGCGTGCGCCCGCGTCTTCGAGCCCGGCTGCCAACTCGACACCATGCTGATGCTGATCGGCAAGCAGGGCGTCGGGAAATCGAACCTTTGCGCTGCCCTTCCGCCGAAGCGGGCGTGGCTCGGCGAAGCGGGCTTCGACATCGGCAACAAGGACGCCTTCATGGCGCTCCACGGGAAGTGGTTCTACGAGCTGGCCGAGTGCGACTCGCTGAAGCGGGCGAGCGACTCGGCGGCCAAGGCGTTCATCACCTGCCGGGTGGACCGCTACCGCACCCCCTTCGCCCGACTCGCCGAGGATCATCCTCGGGAGACGGTCTTCCTTGCGACGGGCAACGAGGAGGAGGTGCTTAGCGACCCCACCGGCGCCCGTCGCTACTGGCCGGTGCTCGTCGGCGAGCCCGACCTCGCCGGCATCGCGCGTGACCGCGAGCAGCTCTTCGCGGAGGCACTCGTCCGGTACCGGGCGGGCGAGCCGTGGTGGCTGAACAAGACGGAGGAGGCCCTGCTCGTCCAGGCGCAACGCCAGTTCGAGGTGCCCGAGGCGTGGGAGGTCGCTCTCCGCCCGTGGGTGGCGGTGCAGGAGGGGCCGTTCACGGTCGAGGACGCCATGCGCGACGGGCTCGGCATCGTCGCCGAACGCTGGGACCGCAAGAAGCGGCAACGCGCGGGGAAGGCCCTGGCGCGGCTGGGCTGCGTGAAGACGCGGCCGGTCGGCCACGGCGGCGACCGCCCGTGGTGTTGGGAGCGGCCACTGAGCATGGACGGGGAGAAAAGCGATGCTATCGCCTCGTGAAAACACCCCGTCCATGCTGTCCCGAGGGTGGACGGACATGGACGGCGCCCGTCTATGTCCGTCCATGCTGCGCAGAGCATGGACGGGGCAATTCGTACAGTTTCAACCGCCACTTGTGGGGCCGTCCGGGTTCTCCGGCGTCCTGAACAAGGGCAAACAGAGCGGGCTGGAAGGCCCCGGGAGGATGTCATGAGCAAGTGGATCTACACGAACGACGATGGAGAGCGCGTGGAGTTCGAGGCCGACGACGACGAGGTCGCGGCGCTGATCGCGTTGCAGGAGGCCGACGACGAGGAGGGAGACGACGACGCTGGGGACGACGACGCTGGGGACGAGGAGCCTTCCCGCGAGGCGGACTCCGCCGAGGAGTTCGCCCGGGTCGAAGGCGTCTACCGGAAGGAGCGTGCCGCGATCAAGGCGAGCAGCGACCCGACCGACCTCCGGCTCCGTCGGCAGGCGATGGAGCGCACGTTGAACGACGCGCGGCAGTCCAACATCGCCCACACCCGCGCACGCGATCTTCTCGGCGAGATCGAGCAGCGCGAGCTGCGCATCCTGGCCGAGCGGTCGGGCAAGCGGGGCCGCTGATGCCCACCCTCGAACAGGTGTTCCAGCAGGAGAAGGCGTGGATCGCCGACTGCGGCGACGTGGACGCGCTGATCGAGAAGATCGGGGACTGGCGCGAGTCGCTTCGCGTGGCCGAGCGTGACGGGGACCAGCTTGTGCGGATGCGCGCCGGGGACCTGGTCGGGCTGGCGCGGAGCCGGGTCGTTCGGCTCCAGGCGGGCGCGATCCGGCAGCGGGAGGAGGCGCCGCCCGCGAAGAAGGTGGCGGCGAAGATCGAGGACCAGCGGGTCGAGACGCCGCCGGTCGAGACGGTCCGGGCACCGGAGCCGCGGGAGACGCGGCCTGGGGCAGAGCGCGGCGCGGCCGAGCGCAATGCCCGCGAGGAGGCCGCGCTCGCGGCAACCGCGAAGGCCAAGGCCGATGCCCGGATCGCAGCGGCGGAAGTGGCGAAGATCCAGCTGCAGAACGAGCTGCTGAAGGCGCAGCTCGAGGCGGCGAAGCGGGCGGCGGCGGCGCCGGTCGCGGCGGTGCCGCCGGCGCCCAACCCGGAGCGGGCAGCGCGTGCGAAGCCGGTTGTAGGCGCCGGGCCTGTGGCGCCGAAGCCAGCGACGACGGCGCCGAAACCCGTGAACATCCAGGCGCCTCGAGGCGAGCCGGCGGCGGCCCCTCGCGACGCTGACGACGGGTACAGCGAGGCAGATCGTCTCGCGCTCGCGTCGGTCGGACACTGGCCGACCACCCCGGTCGGTCACCGTGGCGCGTTCTGGTCGAAGCAGGACGACTGGCCGCGGGACTGGACGCTCACCGGGGGCGACCTCGGGCGCTTCCGCGGGGAGATCAACCTGACGCGGGCGGTGTTCGCGGCGCAGCTCCGCGTGCCCTCGGCGGCAGTGAAGTCCGCCGAGATGAAGCCGAGAGAGAAGGTCGGGCCTGCGCTCCAGATCGCCGTTCGTCGGGCGATGGACCAGGCGATCCAGGCCCGGCGGGCCCGGCGGGAAGAACGGGCGGCGGCGCAGGCCCCGCCGGAGTGCCCGGCGGCGGTCCCGTCCTCGGTGCCGGTGCCAGTCGTTGTCGGGCAGGCCGCGAGCGACGTCCCCCGGGCGTTCACCGGCGCGGATCTGGCCAGGCTTCGCGCCGAGCGCCGGCTCTCGCAGCGCGAGATGGCGGGTCTCCTCGGGGTCGAGCAGGGCACGATCTCGAAGGGCGAGGGCAAGGCCGGCGCGTCGCTGGGCCCCGCGCTGCAGGAGGCGCTCGGGCGGCTGGCCGCGGGAGGCGGTGCGGGAGGCGCGGGGGTGACGCAGGAATAATGCCGATGTCGTTGCGGAACGGATGCCACATATTCCATGGAATCATGCGGAATATTCCGGCATCAGCAGTTGAAGTGGCAAGCTGGAATCGTGGAATCGCGCCCGCCGGCTCACGCTGAACTGGTAACTGGTTCACCGTGAGCCAGTAGAGGAGCCAGTAGAGGAGCCAGTACCGCGGCCTCCCGCGAAGGCCAACGGCGCCAGCAACGGCGCCCGACCGGTGCATCGGTGCATCGGCATCGGCACCAGCCCATCCAGCGCGGCTTCCCGGTGCGCCGGGCGCCTCGTTTGGTGTTCTTCCAAAATCTGTTAGCGCTTCTTAGGTGCTTCGACTATACTACTGACGAACCCCAGAGGCCGACTCTCATGCGTCATCTTCATCATCCCCCGACCCGCTCTGCCCCTCGCCCGTGCTCCTGCGGCCACCGCGCTTCGCCCTACTCCCGGGGCGGGCGGTGGTCCTGGACTCTGGACCGCGCCATCTGCAACCGCTGCGGACGCACTTTGTTCCGCCGCCTTCTCGCCTGCATCGAGGACAGTTGATATGAAAAACGAGATGCGTCAACATCATCATCGAACCCTCGCGGACCTCATCGAGCACGCCGCGCTCGGTCCCGTTCCCGCGAAGGCGGCCGATACCCGCGGTCAGGTCCGTCGAGTGCTCCGGGTGGGCGACATCCCTGACGTTCTCGGGCATGTGCTCGCCATCTCCGAAGACGACGAACACTGCGAGATGTTCCCCGACACGCCCGCGCTGGAGCGGGGCACTGTCGAGGTCGGGGACGTCGTGCTCGTCGCCCGTGGCGCGCGCCCCAAGGTTGGCCTCGTCGGATCTGCTTCGGAGGGGGCCGTCGCATCGGCGAACCTCATGGTGCTCCGCCCGAAGGAGGGCATTCTCCTCGGTGCGGTCCTGGCGTGGTGGCTCGATTCGCCCCAAGGTGCCGACGCCCTCGGCCGCGCAAACCGCTCATCGATGGTTGGCATACCGTCACTCAGCGTCAAGGACGTGCTCAGGCTGGTGGTGCCCGTGCCGTCGCGAGACATGCAGGATGCGCTCGCGACGCTGCTCACGGCCGCGTCGGAGGCGGCCAGCGCTGAGCGCCTTGCGGCAACACGCCGACAGGACCTCGCCCGCGCGCTCGCGCACCGCGCCCTCTTCGCGGTGGATGCGGCATGATGGAAAGCCGAACCGAACTTGCACTTCAGGCGCTCCTAGACGCGGCCCGGCTGCTCAGCGCAACCCTCGGCGAGAGCATGACGATGGTCCTCACCGGCCAGGTCTTTGGTCTTGTTGCACTTGGGGAATCCGCCGCGAAGTTTCCGCCGGTCACGATGCCCATGCCTGCGGCCGCATGGCGATCGCACTTCCGAGGTCTCGTCGGCCCGAGCTTTCGCGATCCGCTGCTGCAGGCCTGCGGTTCGGTGGTGAGCGCCAACCCGACGCTCAGCTCGGTCTTTGATCCGTCGTACCTCCTGAGCGCGGAAGACGAGCGAGCGCTTGGCCTCGTGTTGCGCGCGTCGCTGGACCTTGCCGAGCTCGGCGACCCCGCAACGTCGCTCGACGGGCTGCTCGCCCGGTTGGACGGACGAGGGAGGGAGCCCGTCCAGCTCTCGCCGACTGTGGCGCGACTCCTGGTCGGCTTGGCTGACCTTCGCGACCGCCAGAGCGTCGCGGACCCATTCTGCCGGTCGGGGGACCTCATTCAAGCCGCAGCGAGCGAGATCACGGCCAAGGGGGGCCTCTCAACCCGCGTGTTCGGGTGCGAGCCGAACGGCCGGTGGGCGACGCTCGCGGGCGTGCGGGCCCTGCTGACGGGGACGCCCCCGATCCAGATTGACCAGCGCGACCCGCTTTTCAGCCCCGCCGAAGTCGACGGCCAGCTCCAGCGCTTCGATCGGATCGTCACATGTCCACCCATGACCCCGCGCCTCGACATCTCGGCGCTGGAGAAGGACCGGTACCTGCGGTTCCGACACGGCGTGCAGTTGCGTGCTGGTGCGGACATCGCGCGCGTCGAGCACGCCGTCGCGAGCCTCCGGCCGGGCGGGCTCGCTGTTGTCCTTGTTCCAGCGGGGCTGCTATTTCGGGGCGGCCACGAGGAGCGGGTGCGCGCTGGCCTCCTGCGAGACTGCTTGGTGAGCGCAGTCATCACACTGCCTCCGGGGGCTCTCCCGGGGACCCGAATCGCCACGGCGATCCTGGTGCTCGCGAAGGATCGGCCGGCTGACTCCCAGCAGCGCTTCCGGTACATCCACGCCGCGGGCGCAGAGACCAAGGCGAGACGGGCCGAGGGCCCCGATGACGGACTCGTCGCGAGGATCCTCCGCGCGTACAACGACGGGGCAGATGAGCCCGGCTTCGCCCGCTGGGTCGCCGCGACCGAGGTGGAGGCCAACCAGTGGAGTCTCTCCTCGGCGAACTTCTTTCCCGCGGACACACCCGCCCTCGCGGACCCCGCCGAGATCGCTCAGACGCTCTCGTTGCTGACCGCGGAGCGCGGTCAGGCTGAGGTGCGGTTCGACACGGCCGCTGCGGCGCTGTCCGCCCTGCTGAGCGCATCGCGATGAACGGCACCCCGCACCGCAGGCCCTCCTCTTCCCGGTCGTGCGCTACGATCAGGCCGCCGCACCTTCACGACCTCCCGCAGGAATCCTGACATGAAATGGATCGCTCCCTCCGAACGCGACGCGGCTTCCGATGCTCTGGAGAAGCGCCTGTGGGCCGCCGCCGATCAGCTTCGGGCCAATAGTGGCCTCCCGGCCGCGAAGTATTCACAGCCGGTGCTCGGCCTCATCTTCCTCCGCTTCGCTGAAGTGCGCTTCGACGCGCAGCGGAAGAAGCTCGCGACGGGGGCCGCTTCGTCTCGCCGTGGCTCGCGGGTCGATGAACCGGCCGCGTACCACGCCGACGGCGTGCTCTTCTTGCCGGCGGCAGCTCGCTTCGACTTCCTCCTCGCGCTCCCCGAGGGGGACGACGTCGGCAAAGCCGTGAACGACGCGATGCGCGAGATCGAACGCGAGAACGCCCAGCTCGCCGGCGTGCTCCCGAAGACGTACACGATCTTCACCGGCACCCTCCTCAAGCAGTTGCTGAAGAAGGTGTCGGAGATTCCGGCGAACACTGAGTACGACGCGTTCGGTCGTATCTACGAGTATTTTTTGGGAGAGTTCGCGCGAACGGAGGGCCAGAAGGGCGGCGAGTTCTACACGCCCAGCTCACTCGTCCGTCTTCTTGTGGAAGTGCTGGAGCCGTACCACGGGCGCATCCTGGACCCGGCATGCGGATCGGGCGGCATGTTCGTGCAGAGCGCCCGGTTCAAGGCCGAGCACCAGAAGACCGGTTCCTCGGTGCTTTCGATCCACGGACAGGAGAAGATCGGCGACACCGCGCGGCTGTGTCGAATGAACCTCGCTGTTCATGGGCTTGAGGGGGACATCAGGGAGGCCATTACTTACTACGAGGACCTGCACGCGAGCACGGGGCGCTTCGACTTCGTACTCGCGAATCCCCCGTTCAACGTGAACGCGGTGGACAAGGAGCGACTCGCCGCCGAGACGGGGCCCGGTCACCGGTACCCGTTCGGCATGCCGCGGAGTGACAACGCCAATTTCCTGTGGATCCAGCTGTTCTACTCGGCGCTCTCATCGGTCGGACGGGCGGGTTTCGTGATGGCGAATTCCGCCTCCGATGCTCGGTCTTCCGAAATGGAGATTCGGCGAAAGCTCGTTGAGGCGCGAGCCGTCGACGTTATGGTCTCCGCGGGCCCGAACATGTTTTACACGGTAACGCTACCGTGTACGCTTTGGTTTCTGGACAATGGGAAGAGCACGACTTCTCGCGCCGACACGGTCCTCTTTCTTGACGCGAGGCACATCTTCCGGCAGGTGGATCGAGCCCACCGAGACTGGACTGAGGCTCAGGTCTCCTTTCTCGCGAACGTCGTCCGACTGTACCGTGGCCAGGAACCCGACCTTGTGGTCGGGGGCCCGGAATGCAAGGCGAAACTCATCGAGGTATTCGGTCCGGACATGAGGTACGCCGACGTACTCGGGCTCTGCAAGGCGGCTCCGATCCATGAGATCGAGACACAGGGCTGGTCACTGAATCCTGGACGATACGTCGGCGTGATGCCCGGCGACGTGGTGAGCGACGAGGATTTCAAGGAGCAGCTTGAGTCCTTGACCGAAGAACTTGAGGTGCTCAACGCCCAAGCGCACGAGCTTGAGCTGACAATCGCTGCCAACGCGGCGGGGATCCTGGGGGCGTGACCGTGGCACACTGGCGCGAGCGGAAGATCGGTGACCTGCTTCGAATCAAGCATGGCTTCGCCTTCCTCGGCGAACACTTCGCCAACGAGGGCACACACGTAGTGCTTACGCCCGGAAATTTCCTTGAGGAAGGCGGGTTCAAAGAACAGCCTGACAAGGCCAAGTGGTACACCGGTCGGGTCCCTCCCGAGTACGTCTTGAGCGCGGGCGACGTCATCGTCGCGATGACCGAGCAGGCGGAGGGCCTTCTTGGCAGTAGCGCAATTGTTCCCAAGAGTGAGAAGTACCTCCACAACCAGCGGCTCGGGCTCGTTCAGGTGCTCGACCGGATGCAGACGGAGCTGCGCTTCGTTTATTACCTGTTCAACTCGGCATCCGTTCGCCAACAGATCCGTGGGTCGGCCAGTGGTACGAAGATCAGGCATACTTCTCCGACGCGGATCGGCGATGTGAGGGTCGCCGTCCCCCCACTCTCAGAGCAACTACGAATCGCTGGAATTCTCGCATCTTACGATGATCTGCTGATGAACGGTCAGCGGCGCGTGGAGATCTTAGAAGCGATGCTCCGCGGCGTGTACCAAGAGTGGTTCGTCCACTTTCGGTTTCCTGGCCACGCAGGCTGTTCCTTCGAGAAGACTGCGCTTGGCATCACTCCGAGGGGCTGGCTTCCGACCAGCGTCGGCGATATTTCCGTCATTCGTCGAGGGCGTTCCTATCGATCGGCGGACTTGGCGGAGAGTGGCGGGTTGCCCTTTCTGAACTTGAAGTGCATCAATCGCGACGGCGGGTTTCGGCGGTCGGGACTCAAGCGATACGTTGGGGAGTACGCGCCCCACCACACCGCCCGTAGGGGTGACATCGTCGTCGCTGTTACGGACATGACGCAGGAACGAAGGATCGTTGGAAGGGCAGGGCTGGTGCCGAGCCTTGGGGCCGAGTTCGGTGTGGTGTCCATGGACCTCGTGCGCGTCGAGCCGAGGCCTGGGGTTTCAGCGGCGTTTCTGTACTCGTTTCTTCGGTTTTCCGGATTCGCTGACGAGGTGAAGCAACACGCGAATGGGGCGAATGTTCTACACCTGTCCCCTGAGCGGATCACCGCATTTGTATTCGCCCGGCCGCCGTCTGCGCTCATCGAGCGATTCGCGGCTCTGGTGTCTCCCATTTTGGAACAGTGCGACACGCTTCAGAATCAGATCGTCACACTGCGCCGTACGCGGGATCTTCTACTGCCTCGCCTTCTATCCGGCCAACTGGACGTCTCTACGCTTCCCGAAGCTCTGGAGTAGCCATGCCACACGCCTACACCGAGGAGCAGCTGGTTGAGCAGGCCGCCATCGCGATCTTCGCAGCGCTCGGGTGGGCGACTACGTCTGCGCTGGACGAGGTTCCAGGTCCGACGAGTCCGCTCGGGCGCCTGACCCGAGCCGACGTAGTGCTCGCTGAACGCCTGCGGCGGAAGCTCGTCGAGCTGAACCCGGGCCTGCCGCCTGAGGCAATCGCCCACGCCGTCGACGAAGTCTCCCGAGATCGCTCGGCCATGAGCCCCGCAGCGGCTAACCGTGAGGTCTACGGGCTGCTGAAAGAAGGTGTCCTGGCCCCGATCGCAAAGCCCGATGGCTCCCAGAGTCAGGAGCGCGTGCAGGTGATTGACTGGCGAAATCCGGCCGCGAACGAGTTCCTCCTTGTCAGCCAGTTCAGCGTCACCGGGGCACTTTACACGCGGCGCCCGGACCTCATCGGGTTCGTGAACGGACTTCCGCTC
Organism: uncultured Pseudomonadota bacterium; assembly: GCA_903875225.1. Taxonomy (GTDB): domain Bacteria; phylum Myxococcota_A; class UBA796; order UBA796; family SXON01; genus CAIUMM01. Next base: position 12,581 of record CAIQVJ010000058.1, on the reverse strand, counting down.
GTCGTGATCGAGCTGAAGAAGCCAGGGGTCGCAGCCAGAAGCGCGTTCGACGAGAACCTGACCAGCTACAAGTCCGATGTTCCCGCGTTGTTCACCTACAACGCCTTCCTCATCGCATCGAACGGCACGGAGAGTCGGGTCGGGTCGGTCACGGCAGACTGGGAGCGCTTCTTCGACTGGAAGCGAGTCGAGCGCGAAGACGAACCTCGGCGGGTGTCCTTGGAAGTGATGCTGCGCGGCACCTGCGATCGGGGCCGGCTGCTCGACCTAGTAGAGAACTTCACCCTGTTCTCGGAGCATAAGTCGGGACTCATCAAGGTCCTCGCCCAGAATCACCAGTTCCTCGGGGTGAACAACGCCATCGCGGCTTCGCTGAAGGCGCGCGCGGCCGGGCATGGTCGCGGCGGCGTCTTCTGGCAGACCCAGGGGAGTGGCAAGAGCTTCGCGATGGTGTTCTACGCCCAGAAGATCCTGCGCACGGTGCCCGGCAATTGGAGCTTCGTCGTAGTCACGGACCGAACCGAACTCGACAACCAGATCGCCACGACGTTCAAGGCGTGTGGGGCCGTGAGCCAGGCCGAAGGCGATGCGTGCCACGCCGAGAGCGGCGCGCACCTTCGGGCACTGTTGAGTGGGAACCACCGGTATGTGTTTACGCTGGTCCAGAAGTTCCAGACGCCGGAGCTCTTATGCGACCGAGCGGATGTCGTGGTGCTCACGGACGAGGCCCACCGGAGCCAGTACGACACGCTCGCCGTCAACATGCGCGCTGCGCTGCCGAAGGCGCTGTTTCTCGCGTTCACCGGCACGCCACTCATCGCCGGGGAGGAGCGGACGCGCGAGGTGTTCGGCGACTACGTGTCCATCTATGACTTCCAGCAGTCGGTCGAGGACGGGGCGACAGTGCCCCTGTTCTACGAGAACCGGACACCAGAGCTCAAGATCGTCAACCCGACCCTGAACGACGACATCTATGCGCTCATCGAGGCGGCCGCCCTCGACCCCGAGGAGGAGGCCCGGCTCGCGCTGGAACTTGGGCGCCAGTACCACCTGCTCACGCGCGATGACCGCCTGGAGACGGTCGCGCGCGACGTCGTCCGGCACTTCCTGGACCGCGGCTTTCAGGGCAAGGCGATGGTCATCTCCATCGACAAGGCCACCGCCCTCCGCATGTACGAGAAGGTCCGCAAGCAGTGGGCCGCGGAGACCGTCCGGGTCGAGGGGCTCGTCAAGCGGCCCTACACGCTTCCGGCGCCGGAGCAGGCGTCTGCCGTGAAGCGGCTTGAAACGCTGCGGTCTACGGACATGGCGCTCATCGTTTCGCCAAGCCAGAACGAGATCGCGCAGATGCAGGCACTCGGCCTCGACATCGTGCCGCACCGCAAGCGGATGAACACCGAGAAGCTCGACGACAAGTTCAAGGACACCGCCGACCCGCTCCGGCTGGTGTTCGTATGCGCGATGTGGTTGACGGGTTTCGACGCCCCAAGCTGTTCGACGGTGTACCTCGACAAGCCGATGCGGAATCACACGCTCATGCAGACGATCGCCCGTGCGAATCGCGTGTTCCCCGGGAAGCACAGCGGCGTAATCGTGGACTACGCCAACGTCTTCGAGTCGCTGGAGAAGGCGCTGGCCATCTACGGCGGAGGCGGAGGTGGCGGTGGGCCCGTCAAGGACAAGAGCGAGCTGGTCGAGGAGCTTGAGCACGCCGTCAACGACGCAGTCGCCTTCTGCGCCGAGCACAGTGTGGACGTTCCCGGGATTGGCGAACTCGCCGCGCTCGACCGCCTACTGGCTGTCGCCGACGCGGTGGACGCGCTGATCACTCCTGATCCGCGACGAAAGGACTTCCTCGCCCATGAGCGGCTGGTCGTCACCCTCTACGCGGCCGTGAAGCCCGACCCCGCGGTCATCACCTTCGCCCACCGCGTCGCCTGCATCGCGACGATCGCCGACGAGATTCGCAACCGGCTGCGCCCGGACCCCGCGAACATCTCGCGCATCATGGGCCAGGTGACCGTGCTGCTCGACGCGTCGATTACCGACGTGACCCTGGCCAGCGAGGGCCCTCCGCTGGTGGACCTCTCGAAGATCGACTTCGAGGCTCTCGCCCGGCGCATCAAGGCGTCCCCGCACAAGAACACCGACATCGAGACGCTCAAAGCCGCCATCCGCGCCAGACTCGACCGGATGATCGAGGAGAACTTCACGCGCACCGACTACCTCGACAAGTTCGAGGAGCTCGTCGAGTCGTACAACATGGGCAGCCGCAACATCGAGCAGCTTCTGGAGGAGCTGATCCGGCTCGGCCAGAACCTCACCGCCGAGCAGGAGCGCCACGTCCGGGAGGGGCTCACCGAGCCGGAGCTGGTTGTCTTCGACATCCTCGTTCGGCCCGCGCCGGAGCTGTCCGAGAAGGAGCGCGACGAGGTCAAGGTCGTGGCACGGGCGCTCCTAGCCCGTGTTCGCGAGCTTCTCGTGCTGGACTGGCGACGGCGGGTGGCGGCGCGGTCACAGGTCAGCGAGGCAATCAAGGGTGTCCTCGATGACGGGCTGCCGCGGGTCTACACGCCCGAGGTCTACAACGAGAAGTGTACGGCGCTGTATGAGCACTTCTACGAGAAGTACGGCGGCGGTGGGGGTGGTCCGTGGGGGGCGACGGGATGATGCGTACCCCCCGCCGTTCGCCGCGGGGCGGCCCGCGCGCGCAGGCGGCCGCAAGGCCGTTGCGAGCGGACTGGACTCAGGAATCGACGATAGGCCGCACCACAGGGAGAGATCAATGAAGCCGGTCGAAATCCGAAAGGTAAGGTGGAAGAGCGCAATCCGGCAAGAGACGAGTAAGGAAAGTATCGTCATCTATCTGGAAACGGACGACTGGAGCGACTTCGGCTACCACACGCTGTTTCATGCCCATGTCTCCGACCACAACGGACTCACGTCGGTTGGTGACGTAAAGATCGTCTTCGCAGAACCGCGGGACGTAGACGTAGGGTTGCGGACCGCGGACCACATCGATTCGTCAGTTCCTTCTCTTGACCGGACGAGGTTCGCCAGCCTTGGGCAGTCCGTCGACTATTACAATTGGTTCGCCAGCCACCCGCAAGGTGCGGCACTTTTGCGGGCACTCGCGGATCTGTGCGTGGACGTGTCCCGAGGCAGCAGATGGGAGGCGTATGAGGGCTTCAAGCAGAGCGTCATTCGGTTCTCCGACGCCAAGAAAGCGCTCGAGGAGGGACATAGCAGGCTGTCTGACGGCCGCAGCGCGGCGGCGGACATGTCGTTCTCCTACCGGGTGTCACTTCCGGCGGCGGATGCCCCGCACGAAATCGACTTCCGGTTTACCGCACCGAAGGAGAAGCAGCCAGCGCGAAGGATCAATGTGCTGATTGGCCCGAACGGCGTCGGCAAGAGTAGTTTGCTTCACTTGCTGGCGTCCGATCTGTCACCGGCAGACCTCGACCCTATCAAGTTTCCGCGACAACCTACGCGCCGGTTCTCTCGGCAGATTCTGGTGTCGACAAGCCCGTTTGATATTCCGAAACGGCCTGAATCAGGGAGTCATTCGAGCTACCGCTTCATTGGCCTCCGGTGGCAGTTCGAGAGTCTACGCGCGGAGATCAACGCAGTGTTGGACGACGCCCGCGATGGGCACGAGGTGGAGACATGGGACAAGTGGCTGGCGACGCGGCTTCCCAGTCCAGAAGCGCTTCTTTCGATCCTTTCCGCGGAAATCATGGAGCCACCGCCCGAACATCTGGCTGCCCTCTCCGACGACCGGCAGGACTGGTCCATGGTGCTGGATGGCGTCATCGACGAGAGCCAACGTCAACGTCTGCTGTCCTCCCCGGCCAGCGAGTTTCCCCGCCTGAGCGCTGGGCAGCAGGCGATCGTCACCATTCTCGCGGGGTTGGCCGCGGAGCTCGATGACGAGAGTCTTGTTCTTATCGATGAGCCGGAGAACCACCTCCACCCGCGCTTTCTGTCGCTATTCCTTCTCGGGCTGTCCCGGATGCTCGACAATCGGAGGAGCTTCGCTGTGGTTTCCACTCACAGCACGTTCGTCTTGCAGAGCGTGCCAGCCGAATGTGTGCATGTTGTTTCCAGGCGTGGCAACAAGCCTCGCGTGCGACCGCTAATCGTTCAGAGCTTCGGAGCGAGTCTCACGGCCCTCTCGCTCGACGTATTCCATGTAGACGGACAGAACGCGCTCTGGGTCGAGGTACTACGTGAGATGCTTAGACAGAGGCTCAGCGTCCAAGAGATCTTGGACTGCTTTGAGCCTGCGCTGGAGCCCGAGGTCGAGACGTACCTGAGGTCCGAGGCCGAGGAGGGTTGATGCGCATCCTGCCTATCTACTTCCCTGCCTCGGACGCAGAGGTCGCCAAGGGGGACGTCACAAGCGCCCATATTGAAGCCGAGGTGAAGCACTACTTGACGCTCCTAAAGGCCCGTATGAAGCGGGCGGGAGATGCGCTGGACCCCACCGATGAGAATAAGCTTGAGGCAACGCTCGAGACCTATCTGGGCGCAAAATTCAACTCGATGACGAGCGAGGCCTCGGAGTGGGCGGCGTCTCCCTGGAAGGAACGATTGGAGGAGCTTTGGGACTCCCGGGCAGGATCTGCGGTGACGTGGATGGAACGTCTGCGTGAACACCACGAGACGGTGTACCGCTGCCCGTCCTGCGGACTCTTGCGCGATCTAGCTCAGGAAGGTGGAGATCGAATGCCGGTGGACCACTACCTCCCTCGATCGGCTTGGCCCGAGTTGGCGATCGTTGCCACAAACCTCGTTCCCTCGTGTGATACCTGCAACACGAGGTTGAAGAAGACCCAAGCGCCTGGGCCCGGGGAAGGCCGCCTATTCCTACACCCCTACTTCGATCATTTCATCACCGGGATCGAACTCCTCGCAAAGATCGACATTCCCGCGGGGGCAAGCGCCCCGAGGTTCGAGTACTCAGTGGCAGGTAAGGCGTTAGCCCCGGAGCAGGAGAGCGTGATGTCAGAGCATTTCAGGCTTCTCAACTTGGACAAGCGCTACTGCTTTCGCGCGACGCAGGAGTCACTTGCGACTGTAAGATCGGAGACCCGGCGGCGCGTCGCGGCCGGCGATTGGACCACGCCAGGCGACCTGTCCAAATGGCTTGCCGGACACGCCGAAACGGTGTTGGATGCCAAGGGGGCCCTGAATTGGGAGACGGCGATCACCCGGGCGTTCGCTAACTCTCAGGACTTCGCTGCGTGGTTGTTCAACGCTGCGAAGCCCTTTCCGGTTACCAACCCGTGAGGTGAGGCGCCATGGCGCTCGTGTTCAGTCAGGGGGCGCGCTCCGTTCGGTCGAGCTCCAAAGCGCGCCGGGGCAGGGCGCGAGGCGGGCACCGGGACCGCCGGGGGTGCAGGGCGCGTGATCGGCGAGGACGTGCTATGGCCCCGTGTCGCGCACCATCCGTGGGACGCTTCGGTTCTCGATCTTGTCCGTGTTGGAGCGGCGGTCGAACGCCGTCTGGACGAGTTGTTGAAGTCGCCGTCTATCCGATGTCCAGTCGTCGACGACCGCGTAGCCGGTGCGTAAGTTGGCGGCGAAGCGCGCGGGCAAGCTCGCGTAGGTGACCTTTCTCCCCTCTCCGAAGTCAGGATGCGTAGGCAGGAGCAGGCCCAGGAGCCCCGCGTAACGGTCACCAACCCTGTATTCCAGGGCGCCCGCGATCTCCCAGTCCACATGCATTCGGTGCCGAGTGTTCGGGCCCAGGAGGAGCACCAGCACGGTCGTGTCGTGGAGGTAGCCCCGCTGGATGAGCTGCTTGATGTAGTCGTCGCTGAGGCCCGAATCGATGTCGCCATCACCGACGGACTTGTTGGTGAAGAGGTCGGCGGTCAGGTGGTCGAAGCTCTGACGCTTCGCCTCGTCATCCTTATGATAGAAGCTCGTGAACACCTTCGTGGCCGGTCCGATGACCGGAAGCTTCCGCGCGTAGTGGAGGCCGCCATCGTCGCTCAACCGAAGAGCCTCAGGGTTGCTCCACAGGCCCTTTTCGTTCTTGTCCACGAGGGCGAAAGTCCGGCCAGCCTGCAACTCCTTGATCACCCAGGCCCGCGACCGCTCGACGGGCTGGCCGAGCTTGTCAACAAGGTCGTCATGGACCGCCAGCCTCTCGATTCTCGTCTCCTGCGTGCCCTCCCATCCGAACTTGGAGATGCAGTAGTCCGCCCACTTCACACGCGCTCCAACGCCTTCGCGATCGACTCCGGCCGCGGGCTCGCCCATGCCACCCCGATCCCGTAAAGCGCGGGGGGCACGGCGAACCGCTTCGCGAGCTTCACCGCGACGATGGGCCTTTGGGCCTCGATCGCCTTCGCGATCTCGTGGTTCACGTAAGGCCGCTGGTGCGTGTCCTCGCCGATCACGACCATGAGCTTGTCGGCCTTCCGAACGCCGCGGGTGAGATGGGCTCGGATGCGCGATGGGTCCTGCGTCTTGATCCGACGCCTCGGCGAGACGTCTTGGAAGGTGAAGCCGAAGTCACCCGTGGCGCCGGCGAGGGCGATCCATTCTTTTGCCTCCCCGTCGGGGCCGTGGTGATGGGGCATGAACACGCGGGGATTCGTCGCCACCCGGTATCTTTCCGCGCCCGCCTGGAGCGCGCGCCCGCCGACGTAAACGCCACCTCCCCATACAGCACCATGGGCAAGGCTCTCGCCGAGCCGTGCATCCGGGTTGCTGCGCGCGTGCCGGAACGCCTGAACGAGGAAAACGGCGAGTGAGAAAAAGCCGAGCATGAGGACTCCCGCTGATCATGATAGCCGCGCTCGGCAGCGGGGCAACCGCGGAAGTGCGACCTTTTCGGCTAACGGGGCTTGAACATCATGGTTCGGGAGGTCGGCAGGAACTTGGGGTCCTGCAGCGCGGCGGGGAGCGCGCCGAACCCAGGCAACAGCACCCGCAACCACCGCTGCAACGCGGTCTGATCAGAGATGACGGTGGAAATCTTGATGAATTCAGGAAGATCCTGCACGCTGGGCTCGACGAGGTAGGCGGTGCGGTCGTACGGGCGGTCGCCGTTGCGCCAACGGGCGTTGAGCGCGTGCTCGGTGGCGCGCGAAAACCCAATCTCGAACGGCACCCACCACGACCCGCGCGTCGCAGGAGTGATGATTCCGAGGAGGTGGGTCGAGTTGGCGATGCCGCGCTCGATGGCCTGGACGACGCGGTCGGCGTCACCCTCGGCAGCAGCCGCCTGGAGGTAGTCGTCGTTGGCGTCGAGGTAGTAGTCGATCCCGCAGACGTCGAACGCCGAGGCGAGGGCATACGCGATGTGCTTGTCGGCCGACCGGTGGGAGAGGAATACGCAGATGCCGGACCCGGCCCGCATCGACCGGCCTCCCGTGAGGTAGAGATTTCGGGTCGGCACGCGCGCTCCTCTCAGATGAACGTAGATGTAACGTGGCGAAGCCCTGCATCGCGATAGAAGGCGCGGGGAGGCTCTCCATGGTCGATCGGCACAAGGTCTTCATCAGCTACCACCACGATCTCGATCAGTCGTACAAGGACCGGTTCACGAAGCAGTTCGGGCACGTTCTGGTGGACTGGTCTGTGCGGATCGGCGACATCGCGGACGGGCTCGCGACCGAGACCATCCGGCAGAAAGTCCGCGACGAGTGGCTTCGCGAGTCCACGGTCACGGTCGTCCTCATCGGCCGCGACACCTGGCAGCGCAAGCACGTCGATTGGGAGATCGGCTCCACCCTCCGAAACACGCAGTTCAACCCACGCTCTGGGCTCCTCGGCATCCTCTTGCCGACGAACGTGCGGCAACCGGGCGTGTACGACCCGGGCACCGTCCCGCCGCGGCTTGCCGACAACCTCGCAGGCGCGGACGCCTTCGCGAAGCTCTACGCCTGGTCGGAAGATGCATCCGCGGTGCAGGGGTGGATCCACGACGCCTACCTCCGGCGGGACCGCGCCCCGTGGCCCAACAACGGGCGAGAGTCTTTCGCGCGGAATCGTACCGGCTCGCGCTGGACGGACTGAGGACGCAATGCCCATCCCCCTCCACGTCGTCGTGCTCGGCCATCCCGACTCTCCAGCGTTCTGCTCGGCGCCGGGGGGCCCGGTGGACGACGCGTCGCTCGCCATGCAGATCCTCCGCCGGCTCTACGGCGCCCCCGCGACCCTGGAGCTTCGCATTCCGACCTGGTTCAGCCGAGCGCTGCCCGATGGAGGCCCGCCCCCGTTGGAGGAGTGCTGGACCACCGGGGCGGATGCGACGCTCCTCGTGTATCTGCTTGACGCACGGATGGCGCGGCGCGTGGCAGGAGGATCTGCGGAGGCATGGGGCGCGCACCTCGCGCAGGCGATCGTGGACGCCGAGGCCGACCCCCGCCGGCGTTCAGTCGTGCCGCTCGCGCTCGACGGGCAAGGTTTCGACGTCGTGCCCTCCGGGATGACGCGGAGCATTCGGAGAATTCCACCGGAACGCCCGCTCGACACCATCCTCCAGCACATCGGTGTCCGGGCGCTTTACCTGCTCTCCGACCGGATCCCTCCGGCCGACGAAGGGCGGCTTCAGGCGCCGATCCAGGTGTTCGTCAGCCATGCGAAAGCGGACCTCAATCCGATCGCAACCGATCCCGTCCACCAGATGCTTGCGGCGCTCCAGGATCACGCGGTTGAGCGCTTCTTCGACTCGGCAAAGATCGGTCCCGGCGAGGACTTCGCCACTCGCCTTGAGGGTGAAGTGCGGGCCTCCGACGTGCTCCTTGTGGTGTGGACGGACGCCTGGAGCAGCCGGCCGTGGTGTCGCCGTGAACTCCTGACCGCGAAGGCCGCCGGGCGCACCGTCGTGGTCGTGGACGCACTGCACGAGTCCGCAACGCGGGCCTTCCCCTACGTGGGGAACGCCACCTGGGTGCGCTGGCGTGGACCCGTGTTGCTCAAGGCTCGGGTGCCGAAGAAGGCGGAGTTGGAGGCCGCCGCCGCCGAAAGGTTCCGCGTCTTCACCACGGTCGTGCTCGCCGCGATGCGTGACCGGTTCGAGCGGCGCGCCCTCGGCACCCCCGCCGACGAACACACAATCCACCTAGGCAGCGCGCCAGAGGCACTCGATTTCGCCCATCGGGCGGACATTCGGACGTTTGTCTACCCGGACCCGCCGCTTCCCGACGAGGAGCGCGCCGTACTTGCGTCACTGTCGCGCGACCGGACGCTGGTCACGCCGCTCGGTCGCATCGTGCGGGCCGGTGTCCCTCCCAACGTCAGGGAGGTGGTCGTGAGCGTGTCGTCTCCCGGCCCCGCCGCCCTCCGGGCGCTTGGCCTCGTCGGCCATCACATCGACGCCGTCACCGACAAACTGCATTTGGGCGTGATGCTCGCTGGGCTTCGGATCGTGTACGGGGGCTTGGTCAACTATACCTCCGCTGGACCCTCCAACTTTGTCCTCCGCTTGTTCGACATTGTCCGGCGTTACGGGGATCTCGCGCAGGATCTCGCGCTGCCGTGGAACGCTCCCGTCCTAAACTTCCCCCCGTGGCCGCTCCACCTCTCCTACGGCGACCAGGAACTCGACCTCTTTGGAAAACTCGCCGAACTCGAACGGGGCCCAACCCCTGACCTCGCGACGCTTGTGTACGAAGAGTGGGCACCGGGAGCATTCCCAGCCATCGACAGCGTCCCACGCCTGCTCGCGGTGGGTCTAGGGCTGCGGGAGATGCGTGTTCGAAGCACGCACCCGCGGCCAGACGCGCCTCCGCGGCCGCGGATCCTCCTCGGCGGCCCCGTCGTGAGCATGGGGTGGCTGCCCGGGCTCCTTGAGGAAGCGCTCTGCTCGCTTCGGGTCGGCGCACCGCTGTACCTCCTCGGCGGCTATGGAGGCGCGGCGAGGGTGGTGGCAGAGCTTCTCATGCACGGCCGCGAAGCACTGGAACCTGTTCTGACCGAAGATTGCGCGCGGGCGGCGGTGGCCCGCTCGCTCGGAGCGTCGGCGTACGACGACGCGCGCCTGCTGGCATCATCCCTCGGACTGCGATTCGATACCCGCGAGGCTGTAAGCGCCGAAATCGTGGACATCGGGCGGCGTGGACTCTCCGCCGCCCTGAACAACGGACTCAACGACGACGAAAACCGCGAGCTGCTGTCCGCCCGCGACGGTCGCCGCATCCTGGAGCTGGTGCTGCGCGGGCTCACCGCCCTGCCGCGACCGCTCCCGGTTTTGTCGCCGTCCTGACGTCGGCCATTCGCAATCGGGCGTAGCGATTTACTCGGGTGGAGGTCGAAGATCGGGAACGGTGAGGCGCATGGTGCGGATGAGTTGATCGCAGACCGTGGCGGGCGACGTTCCTTCGCGGACCACCACGGCCACTCGGTCGGCCAAGTCGAGAGAGTACCGCGCGACCATGTCCCGATCTACGCCGAGCCAAATGGGGACCAGGATCCGGCGCTCCTCCGCGATGTCGCGCGTCACGAGACTACGGAACTCCCTCGCGGCCCACCGTCTGTTCGCCAGGAAGGCTGGAGACAGCACAAGTATTCCGTACCGGGCGGCCTGCAGCCCCCTTTCGACGCCATCAACGAGGCTCTCGCCCGGCCGGAGGGACTGCTCGTCATACCAAACCTTTACGAGTTGGCGGTTCAGGGACTCGACGAGCGGCCGGACGAACCCGTCCTTGTCGGCGGTGTCGTGGCAGATGAAGAGGTCCGGCGGGCGGGCCTCGTCGTGCGCCCGCCAGTACGCTTCATCTCGAAGAACAGCATGAAAGCCCGACAATTCGAATGCCGCTTGAATATCCGACAGCGGCACAGCAAGGCGGTCGGTGTAGACGTGGAGCACGTTGCCGGTCACCAGCAGCTCGTTGCTGACCCACTGGTTGTGAGGATCGAAGGCGCTCCCGCTCTTGATGAGCACCCCCGAGCCGGTGGCGAGTAGTGCGGCCCGGTCGCGGCCAATGGCGACGTGCTCCCCGACCGAGCCGAAGTGCTCCGCCACCACGGCCGCGACCTGAACGCCGGCGTCGACGTCCTGCCCCAGTAGAACCTGGAACCGCTTCAACTCCTCGGGGGATCTGCCTGGTAGCGTTCGAGAAAGGGTGCGCTCCTGCTCGACAACCAGCAGGGTCGGCCACTGCCGCTGCATTCGCTGCTTCGCCTCGGCGACGAGATCCTTCAGGGCCATGTTGCGCTTACACTCGACGGCCCCGAGTAGCCGCTCTCCCGCTTTGCTGCCATGCGGTGAGTGGGCCCCGAGGAACGGGGACCCCATTGGGCCGTCACGATTTCCCAGACGACGTCGGGGATTTTCGAGCTACGATGCTGCCGTCGCGCGCACCCTCGGCCTTCTCACCCCCTCCGCCTCAACCCTCACCCGATAGCGCGCCGATGACCCCTTTGGCGGGCCTGCAGGTGCTTGGTGACGAAACGGGGGCTCGTCCTTCACCGCGTACTGAACGTGGACCCCGCCCTCATCCAGCGTGATCCGTTCGAGCAGCCGGTCGAGGGCCTCCCGGCGTAGGTCGATGGGCTTGTCGGTCCAGGCCTGGAGCACGCCAGCCCGGAACTTCTCGGGGTCGAGCTTCTCGACAGCGGGCAGCTCCCGGCGCTGCGGCATCGACGCCAGCTTGAGTTGGGCGGTCTCCCGTTGGGCGATCAGCGGGGCGTTCAGTGCCTTCGCGTCGGAGGGAGCAAAGACGCCGTCGATCACGGACTGCCCGACCATGCGGATCTTGCGGTCCAGCTCCGCGATGGTGGCCTCCAACGCGGCGCGGTCGTCCGCGATGGAGTCGGGTGCGTCAGCGAGCGCGACCACCGAACGGGCAATCATTCCCCGCACGTTCTCCGGGGTGAGTACCTCGCTGGCGATGTACTCCAGAAGGCCCGGGTCCATCACGTCTACACGGACGGTCAGGCCCGCGCAGTTCTCCCGGTTGTCCTGCCGCGTCGCGCAGACGTAGTAGTAGTAGTCGGCCTTTCCTGAGCGCCCCCCCACGGTGACGCAGATGCGCCCTCCGCACGATCCGCAGCGCATCCAGGGCGTGAACAGCCCGCGTTCGCCGAGCCGGATCGGATTGTGGCCGTTGCTGCCCTCGCTCTTGGCGTGTTCGCGCAGCTTGCGGATGGCCTGGACCCGAGCGAACTCGTCGTCGGTGACGGCGGCGGGGTGGGCGTCACGGGCGACGATCTCGCCGTCGTAGACGACGTGACCCGCGTAGACCGGGCTGGTGAGGAGCTGCTGGATGTGCTTGCGGTGCCAGGTGCCGCCGAGGCGCTCGCGCGGGAGATCGGCCCGACCGGGTGGGTTGACGGCCTCCCGCGTCAGCTTCTCGGCGAGGCGCTTCCCGCCGTCGCGGCCATCGAGGTACTCGGCGAAGACCCGCTTGACGGTCTCGAAGTCCGCCATCGTGTCGTCCGTGACCACAAGCCGCCCGGCTTCAAGGGCGTAGCCAAACGGGGCGTGTCCGTACTGCCAATGTCCCTTTTCTGCCTGAGAGTGCATCCCGCGCTTCACGTTGCGGGACAGCTCTTCGGAGTACCGCTCTGCGAGCCACGCGAGGATCGGCCGGATCAACTTGCGGAAGGACTTGTCG
>CAIQVJ010000057.1 GCA_903875225.1 uncultured Pseudomonadota bacterium | reverse complement strand
CTAGTGGTGCGTTGCGGAAGTCCCGCCCCAAATGTCAGTCGAGGGGCCCCATCAGCGGAGCGAGGTCGACGGTGAGCACACGGAAGATGTCGATGAGCGAGCCGACGAACGGCGTGGGCTGCCAGCGCCCGGTGTGAAGGGGCATGTCGAGCCGCCAGCGGGTGCGGGAGACGGCGGTCAGGCGCGCACGGTTGATGTTCACGCCCTCGGAGCGCGTGAACAGCACCAGGGAGGCCCCATGGCGCCGCACTTGGAGATGCTCGCAGCCTCCGTGCCGACGGAGGAGGTCAGTGAGATTCGCCTGTTGGGTGGCGTCGGCGGTGGGCGCAGGCATGGGGGACGAGCCCTCCTCAGGCGGCGCTCTCCCGGGCTTCTAACGGATACCCCTTGAACTTCCACCGAAACGGATGGCGGCTCGAGTTCCAGTGCTCGATGAACCCCGCGACTCGCTCCGCGAGCGCCTCGACGCTGTCGAACACGCCGTGACGGAGGATCCGCTTCTGGAGGATCGCGAACCAGCTCTCCACCTGGTTGACCCACGACGCGTGGATCGGCGTGTGGTGGAAGTGGAACCGGCCGCCATGGCGCTCCATGAACGCGGTCCAGCGTCCGCTTGGGCCGTCGTGATGGATGTTGAGGTTGTCCCAGACGATGTGTACGTCGCCCGCGGGATGGCGCTGGGCGAGCTCCTCCATGAAGGCCATCAAGTCATCCGCCTTCCGCGTTGCGCCGATGTGGCCGAACACCTCACCGGTGTGCGGGTTGAAGGCGGCGATGAGCGCTCGCGTCCCGTGCCGGATGTAGTCGCAGTCCTTCCTCCGAGCCCGATGAGGCCCTGCCGGGCGCACCGGGAACGGTCGACCCAACGCCTGCATTCCAGTCTTCTCGTCGACGCACAACACGACGGAGTTTGATGGGGCCTTTGCGTACAGGGCGCAGACCTCCGTCACCTTCGCGCGGAATGCCGGGTCCGGGCTGTGAAGCCACATCTCCTCGTGATGCGGGCGAACCGCAGCGGCGTGGAGGTACCGCCACGCGGTGCTCGCGTCGAAGGTGCCGAGCTCGGGGTGGCGGTCGAGGATGCAGCGCGCGAGGCTCTCGCAGGTCCAGACGTCGCGAAAGAGTACGCCGAACTCCTCGGGTTGGGCGCACGCGAGGCTGATGACCTCGTAGCGGACCTCGGCGGGAATCCTCGGAGGCCGGCCTGGACGAACGCGATCGTCGAGGCCAGCGAGCCCCACGGCGAGGAAGCGCTCGCGCCAGCGTCGCACGGTCTTCACGTCGACACGGACCCGGCGCGCGGCCGCAGACGGCGACGGATCATCCGCAAGCGCGAGCAGGACCCGGGCCCGAACGACGGCTTGGAGGGCCACCGTACGACCGGCGGCCCGCCGTTCCAGTTCCTGCCGCTCGTCGGCGGAGAGCAGGACTGCACGGGGAGCGATGCCGCGGGGTCTGGGGTTCATCCCCCGCGATCACCCGCCACTATCGACGCGTCAAGAGTCTGGGCGACTCAGCTCGCCGAGTCTCGCCGAGTTGGGGCGGGACTTCCGCAACGCACCACTAGTCACATGTCACGTACGATTCAGGACCTGCACACGAGCAGCCGGTGTCCACCACTGGGAACCACTCACCACCGCCGCAGATGCGAAGCTCGGCCCCGCTGTCGCACGACATTTTTCCATCCACACAGGCGGCAGAGTCACCCTCGGCATCAGTGGCACACGCAAGCAGCGTCGCCAAGTAGAGAACAATCATCATGACTCCGAACAGAAATCCGGCAGATTGGGGGTCCACACGATCGAATACACTCGACCGACTCGGTCGACCGACCCGAACTCATTGTCGTAGTACTTAAGGTCGTCCGAAATCTCCCCCAGCTTCAGCAGGGCGCCGCTCGCACAGAACGAGGAGTTCATACCAGGGGTACCGTTTTCCATCGTGTCGCACCGGAAAACAAATGCGAGCTTGTCCACATCG
>CAIQVJ010000056.1 GCA_903875225.1 uncultured Pseudomonadota bacterium | reverse complement strand
CGCTCCGCCGGTACCGCCTGACCGTTCTTGCTCCTTCTCATCACGACTCCTCTTGCGGTACAGGAATCGCATGTTTCTATTGACGCGTCAAGCGTCGCTGCGGAACGGAGCGATCCTGTTTAGCGCTGTCGCGGGGGGACCGTCCGGCCGACCCCCCGGGCCGGGCAGAATCGCCACGGCGGGGTACCTTGATCACTGGAGTCTGCATGAAGCCCCTCGCCTGTTCTCTCCTGTGCTTCGCGCTCACCGGTTGCGCGGGCCAGGTGACGGTCACCCCGTCCCAAACCGGCTGCACCGACTTCAACTATTCCGACCCCGCCGACCCCGTGGTGGACTGGGCGTCCACGGGCGACCACGAGGCCGACGTGTGGAGGGCGAACGTGCTGCTGGACCAGGCCGGCGCGACGTTCAGCCCCGATTTCTCGATCTCCAAGGGCATCCTGTCCGTCACCGAGCACTGGACCGACCCTGCCTCGGATGACACCTTCTGCTACCAGCCGCAGCTCGCGCTCGCCGGGATCAACGGCACGCTCGAGGTGCGCTGGTTCACGGAGGACAACCCGGACGTGCCCGTCCAGACCGTGGAAGTCGAGCCCTGAACGCGCTCGTCACCGGAGCCGGTGGATTCGCCGGACGACACCTGGTCCGCCTGCTGCACGCTGGCGGGCATCGCGTCGTGGCCGCAGGCAACGACACCGAAGTCGAGATCGACTTCCGCGAGGCTGAGGAGGTCCAGGATCTGCTCGGAGCCACGCGCCCCGACGTCATCTTCCATCTGGCGGGTACCAGCTCCCCGGCCGAGATGCGCCGGGATCCGATCGCGGGGCACCTCAACATCACCAAGCCCGCCATCGCCCTGTTGGATGCGCTGCTGAACAGCCACCGAGGCACCCGCCTCGTGCTCGTGAGCCACTGCCACGTGTATGGGCGACCGCAGCGGCTCCCGATGGCGGAAGACCACCCGCTCGCCCCCACCGACACCTTCGGCGCCGCCCGGGCCGCGATCGAGCACATCGTCAAGAACTACCTGCCCCACGGCGTGGACGTCGTGACCGCCCGCTCGTTCCACCACACCGGACCGGGGGACCGCGAGGGCTGGGCGGGCGAGTGGCTCCGGGGCGCCCCCCCCGGCAACCTCGATCTGCGCCGGGACATCTCCGATGTGCGTGACATCGTCGCGGGCTACCTGCTGCTCGCTGGGTCCGGGCGGACCGGTCAGGCGTACAATCTCTGCTCGGGAGTCGCCACCTCGCTTGGGGATCTCCACGCGATGGTGCGCCCCGCCGGGAGCCCCGAAGGCGTGGACAGCGGAACGGGCGCCCGCCTGCCCGAGATCCCGATCCTGTGGGGCAACCCGGCCAAAGCCGAGGCGCTCGGCTGGGTCCGTCGGTTTCCCCTCGACCAGACGATCCGTGACCTGGGTGCCCCCTCCTGACGCGCTAAGCTCCCGCCACACCGGCTCTCCTGATGAACGTCGCCCAACTCTCCATCGCGAACCGCATCGTCTGCTTCGACAGGACGGTCTGCCGCGGCGTACACGTCCCCGGACCGATCTCGCCGGTCCCCGGGGCCCCCGACTGGCTGCTCGGCGCCTGGGGCTACCTCGGCCGCGTGGTCTCCGTCGTCGACGTCGCGCGGATGACGGGCTGGGGCGCGGTCACGCGTCCGGTCGGGGTCATCCTGCTGGTGGAGTTGGGCCGGGAGCTGCTCGCCATCGCAGCGGACAAGGATCTCGGGGAGACCCGCGTCTCCGCGCCCGCCCGCAGCGGTGGGCTCCTCGATCCCATCGACAACGACCCGCCGTCGGCCAATCCCCCCTGCCTGCTCGAGGTGGCCCGGTTGCCGATGGAGTTCGAGGCAGCGCTCTTGCGAGGAACCGCCCGTTGACCCATGCACGCGCCATCTCCGTGTCCGCCCTGCTCCTGCTGCCAGGGTTGGCATTCGCACGGCCCCAGCCGGAGCCGCCCGCCCACGCCCAGGGGATGTCCCCCCAGGCCCAGGTCGTGCTCGGAGGAGCGCGAGAGACGAAGCTGGACCTCTGGCGCGGCTGGCCGGGCGGCGACAAGATCATGGTGCTCGTCGGTTTCCAGGATGGTTCCGATGCCCTGTTCCTCGTGGACACCGGCGCGGCCACCTCCGTGATCCAGAAGGACGTCGCTGAAAAGCTTGGGATCACCGCCGATAGTGGCGATGGCGGATACATCCAGGGCCTCTCCGGACAGGTCCCCTGGGTGCGGGGCACGATCCCCGAGATCCACCTCGGGGACTTCAAGCTGCGCGGGGTGGACGTGGCCATCGGCCTCCCCGGGTTGCCCGAGTCCATCGGGGCCCTGCCGCTCGCCGGCATCCTCGGCAACAACGTCTGGTCGAACTTCGTGATGACCGTCGACTACCCGGCAGACCTGCTCACGCTCTCGCTCGATGGGCACGCGCCGCGGAACGCACCCACGATGGACTGGTCCCAGAACAGCGCGCGGACGACGCTGCAGCTACGCACCGAGGGCCGCGTGAACGCCGCGGGCGAGTGGGGCGCGGCAGACGGCAAGCTGGTCCACACCCAGGCGGACGTGGACCTCGACGTCGACACGGGCGCCGGCGGGCTTTTGCTGGTCGGACCGCGGGGGGAGCCGTTCCGGGGGTTCTCCACCGTGGGCGAGGAGCCCGTCGCCGGGCTGGGCGCGGAGCTGGACAAGATCCCGGATGCCAGACTCCTCTCGGTCACCCATCGCGTGCCCGTGCAGCGGATCAAGGTGGGCGGACAGACCCTCTCGGTGGACGTCTCGGCGCGGTGGATCTGCGCGGACGGCCCGTGCGACCAGCATCCAGGGCTCACGGGCCTGGCCGGGTACGAGGTGCTCAGCCATCACCGCGTCATCTTCGACTTTCCGCACAACCGCTTCTGGATGGGCGCCTCCAAGGGTCCGCCGCGCAACTTCGACGCGCTGGCCGCCGGTCTGGCTCGCGAAAGGCAGCTCCACGCCGGCGATCCCGAGCACGCAAAGGTGCTCGCGACGCTGGAGTGGGCCACGGGCGATGCCGCTGGCGCACTGCAGACGCTCGCCGACGCCTTGAAGGTGAAGCCGAAGGACCCCGAGCTCACCGTGATGGTCGCCCGCGCGCACGGCATCTCCGGTGACTTCGCCGCCGAGCTCACCACCCTCGGGGAGCTCGACCCCGCCGATCTCGCCGACCAGGGTGCCTGGCTCGACTACATCGACGGCCTCGTGCTCGACGGGCGCGCCGAGCTGGCGCTCTCCCTCGCGCAGCGCGCGTCCGAGACCGCCCCGCCCGTGCCGGACCACACCGAAGAGTACCTCGTGGCCCTCTCCGACGCGCAGCTTGCGACGGGGCAGATCGACGCCGCTGCAGCCAGCATCGACGCCGCGAACCACACGTCCGCCCGCGGCGGATCCGCCCACCTCATCCGCCTGGCACGCATCGCCGCGGCCTCGAAGGACCGGTACGGCGTGATCGTGGCGATGCGCAACCTCCTCACGATCATCCCCCTGCAGGGCCTGCCGATCTGGCTCTACGCGTTGAGCGCAGAGGCAGCAGACGTGCCCACCTTCATGCAGGACGTGGACTCGGCGATGAAGCGCCTGCACCCGGACCAGCTGCCCTTCGACTTTCTCGGCGCCGGCTGGATGGCCGTGGGCGACACCGACCGTGCACGCGCCGCGCTCAAGACCGGGTATACCCGCGACTGCGCCGATCTCGTCGGCCCCGACCGGGACAACTGCGACGCCTGGTACTGGGCCCTCGGAAAGGAGCGTTTGGACGAGGCCGAGCAGAAGAGCGAGGCCGCGATGAAGGCCCTGCCTGGGAACTCAGCGTACGCAGACACAGGCGCCGTGGTGGCGCTCGCCCGGGGGGATCTCGCCCTCGCCAGGGAGCGCGCGCTGCGCGCGGCGAGGCTCGACCCCTCGGACCCGTACCTGCTCTGGCAGGTCTCGAGGCTCGCGGCGATGTAGGGGGGCGGGCCCGGGAACGTCCTGGGGCCGGTCAGCCCGGCGTGCTGGGCCGGGGCGCTCGCAGCGCCAGGACGGCGCCCACGAGCCCGAGGACCCACCCGATCGGGTACGGCAGGAGGATCAGCGCCCACCACATCGAGCGGCCGGTACCCTCGCCCAGCCCCCCGAGGGCGCTCATCCCGAACAAGGCCGCCACGCCCACAGCGATGAGACCGCACGCCCAGCCCTGCAGCCGCCACCTCGCGCTCCGGCCCAGGAACCCGCCGAGGGCCGCCAGACCGCTGCCAACGAGGAGGACGACAGAGCCCTCCAGGGGATCGAGGGCGCCGACGACCATCAGCACCAGACCGGCGATCAGGAGCATGCGCGGACGGTCGTGCAGGAGCTTCATGGCGTTCCGTAGGGTGGTTTGGCCAGGACCTATCCTGCGATGGTTACCCCCGTCCGCATGCAGGATCCCCCCGGTGCCCGAGACAGCGGGCCATCCCCCAGGGTAGGCTCACGCACCCAGGTGCCCACCATGACCCTCGCCCTCCTCCTGCTCATCGCTTGCACCCCCAGCAAGAGCCCCGACGACTCCTCATCCGACGCCGACGCCGACACCGACGCGGACACCGACACCGACACCGATGCGGACTCCGACACCGACACGGACTCCGACGCAGACACCTACACCGGCGCCACCGGGCCCTGGACGGTCTCGACCACCACGCTCTCCGTCGATGGAACAGACGTCACCGTCTACGTCCCGAACAGCCCGGCGGAGTCGACCTCGCTCGCCGTGGTGAGCCACGGCTTCGCGCGCGGGCCCTCCAACCATGTGGGGACCGCCACGCGCCTCGCATCGTGGGGGTTCGTGGTCGCGACCCCGCAGCTCCCCACGCTCTCGGACCACGTGCAGAACGGCGAGTACGTCGCCAACGACCTCGTCCCCGCGCTCCGGACCGCCTACGGGGCCGCCACGGACGGCAAGCTCGCGCTGATGGGACACTCCGCTGGCGGGCTCGCCAGCCTGATCGCCGCGGCGGAGACCCCTGCAGACGCGCTGATCGGCCTCGATGCCGTGGACGTGAGCGACACCGGAGCCTCGTACGCGGGCTCCGTCTCCGCCCCGACCCTCCTGCTCGCCGGCGATCCGTCAGCCTGCAACAGCGACGGGAACGGCACCGCCTGGGCCGCCCTGCTCGCCGGGCAGAGCTGGCTCCTCTCCGTGACCGACGCCACCCACTGCGACTTCGAGAGCGACACGGACTCCCTGTGCACGATGGTGTGCGGGGCGAACGACGCCGCGCGCCAGGACCGCATCCAGGCCTACGCGGTGGCCTGGGCCGTGCACCAGCTCCATGGCGATGCAGACGCCTGGATGCAGGACGGCGCGCAGGCCGCTGCGGATCGGGCAGCCGGCACGATCTCCTGGTAGCCGCGGGGCGCCACCGGGGGCTCGAGCCCTGCCCGGCTCCTCGTCAGCTCCCCTCGCCTGCCGACCCGGGAACCGCTAAACCCCGGCGATGAACCGCTCCACCCTGTCCGCCTCGGCCCTCTGCCTGCTCGCCCTCTCGGCGGCCCCCTTCGTCGCCCCGGCGCGAGCCCAGGACCAGGACAACGCTCCGGCTCGCGCCGAAGCCGAACAGTTCCTGCGCGTGTACAACTCGGTCTACCAGCGCCTGTACACGGTCGATGCCGAGGCCGCCTGGGCATCCTCGACCGACGTCAACGAGGCCCACGAGGCCGCCCGAACCGGCGCCGATCAAGTCTACGCCGCATTCGTGGGGGCGCCCGAGGTGATCAACGAGACCCGCGCCCTGCTCGCGAAGAAGGACCAGTTGGAGCCGCTCCAGGTCATGCAGCTCCAGCGGATCCTCCTCGCCGCCGGCGCGAACCCGGGCACCATCCCCGATGTCGTGAACGCCCGGGTCGCCGCCGAGTCCCACCAGTCGGCCGTGATGGACGGCTTCGTGTTCTGCTACACGGCGCGGAACCCGGATGGCACGTGTCCCGAGCCCCGCGTCGCGAACGATGTGGTCGACGCGCTGGCCACCGAGACCGACATCGACCGGAGGCTGGTCGTCTGGAACGCCTCCAAGGAGATCGGCGTCCCGCTCAAGCCCGGGCTCGTCCAGCTCCAGAAGCTCCGCAACCAGGTGGCCCGCGAGATGGGCTACTCCAGCTTCTTCGGGCTGATGGTCGCCGACTACGGCATGACCGTGCCCGAGATGATGGCGCTCCTGGACGGCATGACGACGGACATGGCGCCGTTGTACAAGGAGCTCTCCACCTGGGCGAACCGCAAGCTCGCCAGCCGGTACGGCCAGCCGCTGCCCGCGGGGCCGATGCCCGCGCACTGGTACCCCAACCGGTGGGCGCAGGAGTGGGACGGCCTGGTGGACGGCGCGGACCTCGACCCCTACTTCAAGGGCAGGGACCCCGAGTGGATCGTCAAGACCGCCGAGTCGTTCTACGTGTCCATGGGTTTTTCCCCATTGCCGTCGAGCTTCTGGCAGAAGTCGGACCTGTACCCCGCGCCGCTGGGGGCGGATGGTCAGCCCACGCGCCTGAGGAACGCCCACGCCAGCGCCTGGCACGTCGACCTCGGCGACGACGTGCGCTCACTGATGAGCGTGCAGGCGGACAGCGAGTGGTTCTTCACCGCCCACCACGAGCTGGGGCACATCTTCTACTACAAGAGCTACAGCAGGGAGGGCGTACCCCCGGTGCTCCGGGAAGGCGCAAACCGGGCCTTCCACGAGGGCATCGGCGAGCTGATCGCGCTGGCTGCGGGCCAGATCCCGTACCTCACCCAGGTGGGCATCCTCCCGAAGAACGTGAAGATCAATCCGACCCAGGCGATGCTCGTGGACGCGCTGGAGAAGACCGTGGCGTTCATCCCCTGGTCGGCCGGCACGATGAGCCACTTCGAGTACGAACTGTACGAGAAGGACCTGCCCCCCGACCAGTGGCAGGCCCGGTGGTGGGCCATGGCCGAGCAGTACCAGGGAGTCGGTGTGCCGGACAAGGCCAGGCTCACCGACCCGACCCTGTGCGACGCCTGCACGAAGACCCACATCAACGACGACCCGGCTGCCTACTACGACTACGCGCTCGCCACCGTGATCAAGTACCAGCTGCACGAGCACATCGCGGTGAAGATCCTGCACCAGGACCCGCACACCTGCAACTACTACGGAAACAAGCAGGTCGGCGACTTCCTCAAGTCCATCCTCGAGAAGGGGGCGACCGAGGATTGGCGCGAGGTCCTGAAGGACGCGACGGGGGAGGAGCTCTCCACCCGGGCCATGGTGGCGTACTTCGCCCCCCTGCAGGTGTGGCTCGAGAAGGAGAACGCGAAGGCTGCAAAGGCTGCGAAGGCGAAGTAGGCTACTCGAACACGAGCCGGTCCACGTACATCTCGCACCCCAGCGGCATCGGGTAGGCGCCCACGGTCACCGCGTGGGTCCCAGTCAACTGCTCCGCCTGGGTCCGCATCACGGCGGCGTCGGAGTTCTGCCCGGGGCTGCGCGAGCAGGGCTGGATGACCAGCAGGGACTGCAGTCCAGAAGCCGCCTTCTCCCGGCTGGGCAGGTGCGGGTCGTTCCCCCGCGGCAGCGGCTCCCAATCCGCTCCCTGGATGCCCGCGAGCCGTCCCGCAGCCTCGAAGGTGCGCCCCTGGGCCCACGCGTCCTCGCGCGAGTTCACGATCACCTCGCAGCGCCCCTGGCAGCCTGCGCCGATGGCGTGGATCGCATCGTAGAACCCTCCGAAGTCGACCACCGGGGGCACGCGTGTCACCTCGAGGGACCTGCCGAGGAACGCCACGGTCCAGGTGACGTCCGGGTTGCTCACCCGCTGCTCGACCTCCGGTCGCACGTCGCCCCCCGTCTCCGGAAGCCCCTGCGGGCGCGCCACCGCGACGCCCGCGACCAGCACCACGCCCGCCACGACCCAGCGCACGGCGGCTGGCAGCACGGAGACGACAGCCGCGACGGCCCCCGCCATGAGGCCCAGCATCGGCAACAGGTAGCGAGGATCGTAGGGCAGCGTGAGCGTGATCACGGAGAACCCCGCGACCATGCCGAGCAGGGCGAGGACGACGTCGAACCGCACCCTCCGGCCCACCCACGGGAGGCTGAGCAGCAGGACCACCAGGATCACATCGAGGAACGGGAAGAAGCTGCCGAACACCCTGAAGTTCGTCACGATGAACTGGGCGAGCGGCTCCCTGCGTTCCGAGAGGAACCCGACCTCCACCCCATAGCGGTCCCACAGCTCCCGCTGGGCCATCAGGTACCAGGGCGCAGCGAGGGCGAGCACACCGGCCCCCGCGGCGAGGAGTCCACGGGTGGTTCGCAGCGCCGGCACCAGCACCGCGAGGACGAGCAGGATCCAGGCCGGGATCTGGCATCCCCACCAGACCTGGCAGTATGCAAGCGTGAGCGGTGAGGTGAACGCGGCCGGGGGCGGGCCGTAGTGGGCGGCCCACCAGACCGCGCCGACGCCACCGACACCGAGGAGCGCCACGATCGACCAGGAGGGAAGGCGCTCCCGCAGGCTCCCGCCCGCCCGCCAGAGCGCGATCCCCGCGCAGAGGGCCAGCGGCGGGCCCAGGAACAGGAGCCAGGCCCACTTCAACATCATCCCCGCGGACGCCACGAACGCCAGCAGCAGCCCCGGCCCGATGCGGTCGAAGTCGCGCGCCTGCAGGAGCGCCACAAAACCCAACCCCACCGTGGCCGCGAGCGGCAGGTCGAGCAGGTAGTGCCCCGCGTAGCCGATCACCCACGGCGAGAGCGCCTGGAGCAGCGTCCAGATCCACGCAGAGGCCCTCCCCCAGCGGAGCCGGACCAGCGGCCAGCCCAGGAGCAGCGAGCCGATGACCACGGCGTGGACCGCCCGGGGAAGCCCTTCGGCAGTCGGCGGCCCGACGGAGAGCAGCGCGCTCAGGATGTAGAGCAGCGGCGGGTAGGACGACCCCGCGAAGATGAGCGACTCCGCGATCTGCGACCACCTGAGCGACAAGCGCTCCGACATCATCACAGCGGCGACAGCGTGCCCCGCAGCGTCGCCCAGCGGCGGCATGACCGCGTACAGCGTGGTCAGGAAGCGCCCGTAGACCACCGCGCCGGCGGCCAGGACGGCCACCTGGAGCCAGTCCAGGCCTCCCCAGGGAGGCGGCCGGCGGGCGTCGTCACCCGCCATGCCCGGCCTGCCTCCAGGCCCACGAGGGCCCACAAAACATCGTCGCGGTCCGGAGTCTGGAGCTTCGGGTCATCCTGCGCGGACTATCGGGTCCCGCTGCAGGCGGCTCGGCGCCGCCCCTCCCCCGTCCTCCCGGATAGGTGGCGGAATGTCCGGATTCCTTCCCCTCGCGCTCGTGTTCGCCGGATGTGTCCGCCCACCCGAACCGGACACCGGGACCGTCACGCCGCCCCCGGACACGGGTTCACCCCTGGACTCCGTCCCGGTGGACACCGACGAACCCCCGGTGGACGTGGACTCGGTCGGGGACCAGCCGGACGCCGGTCTGGACGACGCGTTCTTCTCCACCGACACGGTGCACACGGTCGCGATCACGCTCCCCCCCGAGGGGATCTCCGCGCTCGGCCTCTCGCCGTACGACAAGACGCTGGGCGACGTCACGATCGATGGCGTGGTGCTGACCGGCGTGGGCGTACGCCTGCGCGGCAAGATCGGCTCGTTCCGCACGCTCGACGGAAAGCCGAAGTTCGCGATCGACGTGAACTACACCAACGTGGACCAGCGGTACTACGGTCTCGAGGAGATCTCGCTGAACAACGAGGTGGTGGACTGTGGGTACCTGCGGGAGCCGCTCGCCTACCGGATCTTCCACGACGCGGGCATCGCCGCCCCGCGCACCGGCTTCGCCCGCGTGAGCGTGAACGGCGCCGACTACGGGCTCTACGTGGTGGTCGAGACGCCCGACGACCGGTTCATCAAGCGGAACTACACCGACACGACCGGCAACCTGTACGACGGCAAGTACGTGTACTACGAGGACCACAGCTACACCCTGCTCGACTTCACCACGCTGACCGAGGACCTCTTCCAGCTCGAGGAGGGCACGGACGTCGGGAACACGGATGTCTACGCCGTGGTGAGCGCCATCGCGAACATCGCCGAGCCCGAGGACTGGTACGACGCGCTCGCGACGCTGGTCGACCTGCGGCAGGTGGAGACCTACCTCGTGGTGGAGGAGCTGGTCGGCCACAACGACGGGTATGCGCTCAACACCAACAATTACAGGTTCTACTTCGATCCTGCCGATGCCGGACGGATGACGCTCATCCCGTGGGACTTCGACTACGGGTTCCTGCACGACTACGAGTGGGGCTTCCGCTGGACCTCACCGAACGGCGTGCTGGCTGGATCCTGCTTCCAGAATACGCGGTGCTCGAGCGAACACAAGAACGCCATCCGGGTGGTGCTCGCGAACTACGACGTGGCCGCGCTCCAGGCGTGGTTCGACGGCATGCAGGCCCGGATCGCGAACGACGCCGCGACCGACCCGCGGCGGGAGTGCGGCATCGACTCGGTGCTCTCCTACCAGGCCGCAGCGCGCTCCTGGATCGCGACTGAGCCCGACGAGCTCAAGGCGACCTGGGGGCTGCAATGATCGTCCTCCTCCTGGCCTGCAGCCAGCCCTTCGACAGCGGCAGCAGCGTGCACACCGGCGTGGACTCCGGGACCGACACGGACACAGCGTCCGACACCGGCGACACAGTCGACACGAGCGACACATCCGACACGGCGCCCCCCGAACCCCTGCCGCTGTGCATCAACGAGTTCATGCCGGAGAACGTCGCCTCGGCCCACGATGGGACGGGAGCCGCCCTCGACTGGATCGAACTGCACAACCCCGGCGACGAGGCCATCGACCTGACGGGCTGGACGATGAGCGATGACCCGACGGAGCCCGACAAGCAGGCGCTGGACGGCCTGACGGTCGGTCGCGGTGAATTCCTGTTGCTCTGGGCGGCGGGGGACGCCACCCCAGGGCCAGACCACCTCGGGTTCGCGCTCGCCGCGGAGGGCGGCTCCGTGGGGCTGTACAACCCCGAGGGCCAGGGCACGCTCGTCACCTACGGCTCGGTCCAGCCCGACTTCTCGATCGCACGGGTAACGGACTGCTGCACCGACGCCGACTGCCTCGGCTTCCAGTTCCACGGGACGCCGGGCTACTCCAACGAGCCCGTCGTCTACGAGACGCTGCCCCTGGTCGCCCCGGGGAGCGTGTGGAAGTACTGGACCGGCCCCGATGTCGACCCTGCCTGGATCGCTCCCACGTTCGACGACAGCGCCTGGCTCGAGGGTCCCGCCCCGCTCGGCTACGGCGATGCCCAGGCCACCATGATCCCCTATGGCGACGACCCGAACAACAAGTGGGTCACCAGCTGGTTTCGCCTCGGGTTCGAGGTGGCAGGCGCCGACACGATGGACAGCATGACGTTGGGCATCATGCGCGACGACGGCGCCGTGGTCTACGTGAACGGCATCGAGGTCCTGCGCGACGACATGCCCGACGGCGAGATCCTGCCGACCACCCTCGCAAGCGCGGCGACGACCTCGGAGACGGGGTTCTTCAGCTACACCCTGGACGCCTTCCCACTGGTGGAGGGCCACAACGTCGTCGCCGTGGAGATCCACCAGTACACGGCCACAAGCTCGGACCTCACGATGGACCTGCAGCTCTCGGGGAGCCGCATCGTCCCCTGAGGGTCCGCGATCACTACGGGATGTCGTCGAGCCAGGCGGTCTCGACCTCGTCGTGTGTCATCCCAAGCTCGGACTCGAATCCGGCGTCGAGGTCCGGCTCCACGTAGAGCGCCTTCACGGTCTCCATGCCCCAGGTCGCCGCGAGCCACTGGACGAACTGTCCGGCCACCGGGTAGCTCACGCCGTCGTCGATGCCGGACCAGTCGTCCTCCAGGTCCGCGAGCGAGGGCAACGTGCCGTCGCTCTTGTAGGTCGAGGCCCAGTTCGACAGCGGGGTGCCCCACCACTCCCCCTCCATGTCGACCGCGAGCCCCTCGCCCATCAGCGAGTACTGGGCGGCGCCGATCCGGTACCAGGCGATGACGTGGATGTCCTCGTGGATCGTAAAGGCGTCGACGTCGGCGCTGAACACCATGTGGTCCTCGTAGTCGAGGTCGTTGGCGTGCCCGTTGCCGCTGTCCCCGGTGATCTCCCCCTTCGTCTCGTTGTCCGGGTACAGGTAGGTGGTGATCGGCTCGTCGAGCGGATCGACGCCGAGGGCATCGACGACGGCGGCGTACTTCTCCTCCTGCGCCGCCGCGCCCCGATCGATGTGGGCCGCTGCATAGGAGCCAGGCAGGTAGCGGAACACGTGGTGGTCCGTCGTGGTTTCGTCGAGCTGATCGAGCCAACCCTGCCAGGTCGGCCACGAATCCTCGGAGACGAAGCGATTCTTGTCGTAGTAGCTCCAGATCTCTCCGTCCCGGCAGAAGTCCCCCTCCTGCATGACCACACCCCGTCCCCGGGTGGCGTCGTAGTCGTGACCGCCTGTCGGCGTGGTGAAGGTGGAGTACATCCCCTCGAAGGAATTTCCGGCGTACACGGTGATCCACTTCCCGGCGGCGAACGGCGAGGGGTGCACGAACGCGACCCCGTTGCCGTGCTCCTCGTACCGGTGGCCCCCGAACACGAAGTCGC
This sequence comes from uncultured Pseudomonadota bacterium, assembly GCA_903875225.1. Lineage (GTDB taxonomy): Bacteria > Myxococcota_A > UBA796 > UBA796 > SXON01 > CAIUMM01. Next base: position 22,673 of record CAIQVJ010000056.1, on the reverse strand, counting down.
CCTCCTCGAACCACACGGGCACCGCCCCGTTCAGCTCGCCGAGCAGGGGATTGGTCGCGGGCGAACCGATGATGAAGAGATCCTTCGCCCGGTCGTCGTCGGTCAGGTCCGCGTAGGCGCGGAGGTCGAGCGTGACGTAGCGGGAGTAGTAGTCGGCCAGATCGGCGGCGTACGCCGCCTCCCGCTCGTCGTCGCCGTACACCAGCACCGCGCTGCCGTCGGTGTAGAAATCGTCGAACCCGCCGTTGGCCTGCGTCGTGCAGTCCTCTACGACGCCCCAGTCCGGGTCGACCAGCGGGGTGCCGGTGTCAGGCGCCGTGTCGTCCGCCGGCGGCGTTGTGTCGGCCGGGTGGCCCGTGCACGCTGTCAACGGGTTCAGCAGCACACCGAGCAGGAGAGAGCGCATGTCGGCCTCGCGATCGGTAACGTACCACTTTCACGCCCTGCGGCGCCGGGACGCCATCTGGGTCGAGCGTCAACGAAGTTGAAGCTCCCCATCCACCCCCATCCACCTCAGCAGGGGCGCATCCGTGACGCGGTTCTCCACGCAGCCGGCCCGCACACCGTCCCAGAACGCCGGACTCTCCGTGATCTCGCCAAACTGCTCGACAATCTCCTCCCGATCGCACCCCAGCACCTTTGTGCAGGTCCACCCCGCCGCCCGGAGGACGGTGTCGGGTCCGCCGCACCACGTGAACAAGGGCTCCAGGGATCTACGCCACCCCGGCTCGGCCGCTATCGTCGTGAACTGGGCGTAGCGAGTCCCAAGCACGGTACCGGACGCCTGGCAGGCGCCCTCCAGCAAGGCACCATGGAGGTTGGCCAATCCACCCCACTGCTCGCTCCACCTGTCGAGCGGTGCATCCGCATACCCCCAATTTCGCACCCCCCAGATCCCCATGGCCTCCTCGATGTCTCCCCTCAACACCCCGGTATCCGCCTGAAGGAGCTCGTCCAGCGCAGCCGGCGGGGCGCTGGGTAGCTCCCACATTGACGCCCGACACAGTACCAGCTCATCCGCGATCACACGACGGTCCCGATCTGTCGCGGCCAGGCGCAGAAAGTTCGCGTTGACGCTCCCAGGAAGACAACCGAACTCCCTGGCGACGAATCGAAGTTCACGATCCCGAACTTCCGGAATCCGATCGCTGTGGTGGAGTAGATAGTCGATGGCGTCGTTGCCGATCAGCTCCTTGATCAACCCTTCCCGGTAGGTGATCACATCGAGCCGGTTCAACAGGAAGTGAAACCTTGCGGGGTGAAGTGCGGTCGCCCAGTACCAGGCGGTAGGGCCCCCCAGCATGCTCAACACCAGAAGCCCGGCCAGTCGGGTGGGACCGCGCTGCGAGACCCACTGCGCGATGACCATGGCAGCGGTGAGCACCACTCCTATGTACAGCGGCGTGTAGTACCTCATGCCCACGTAGTCGGGACGGATGGCGCTGCATTGGACAGTGATTGGGATGGCTGCCATCACCGAGAGCAGTCCGAGAGACAAGAGCGGCCCGATCAACACCCACGCGGACCTCCACCCCGTGCGACGCGAGATGCCCCATGCCTGCACCACACAGATCGGCAGAAGCATCAGATGTGTCAAGGCCCAGATGGTCCTCCAGGCCGTGACAGGAGTGCGGTCGAACAGCCCCTCGATGAAGGCTGGGCTGGACAGGTACCGTGCCGTCACGAATGCACCCTGCAGGCCAGGGGACGCGACATCCAGGGGCATCCCGCACCCGCTGATCTCGCCCATCATCTCGGAAAGCGGGACTCTCTGGCTCACGAGGTAGTAGCACCAGGGGGCAAGTCCTACCACGCCCGCGGCGATGAACGCCAGCACGAGGACGTAGCCGGACGTGAGCGACAGCCGGATCGAACCTCCCCTGTTTCCCATGGCTCCCAACACCAGGATCAGCGCAAAAGCAACAGCGAGCCATCCGTGCACCACGGTCAGGCAGAAATACAGTCCGAATCCAATCGAAAGCCCAGCGGCCGCAACCTGGATGGCGCTTCGGGCGGGACGGATGCGGCTGTTCGACGCCGCGTCGTAAAGGAAGATGAGCGCCGCGAGGACGAACACCTCGCTTTCATCGTGGTTGCCCCAGGCAACGATGGCATTGTCCAAAAAGAAGGGCGGGGCTGCGATGAAGAGCACGCATACGACCACAGCGCCGACGGGTCCGGAGATCCGCCGCGACAGCTCGGTCATGAGCCAGAGCGTGAGGAGGTGGAACCCGAGGGGAATCATGCGCCACGCCCCGATCGTCGGTCCCAATGCCTCGAAGAGTGGCACCGCGAGCAGCGCCTCCACGGTACAGCCACCGCAGCGCGGCAGTGGCTGGAGGAGCAGCAGGTCACGCCAATGACCAGACACCATGAACTGGGCCACGGTTGGCGTGATCGCCTCCTCCATCTCGAGCACGGGGAGCGACAGCGCCTGCTCCCACAGAAAATGCACCGCCTCCACGACGAGCGCGGCGAGGACAAACCCGCGCAGCCACCACGGAATCCGGCGGTCGCCCCGCTCCCGGGGAGCGGGGCTTAGCGGGTCCATGCGAAGCCCTGCCCAGAAGGTGGCGACGCAAACTTCCAAAACATCTGCTGGTCGAGAGGGCACTGGCGCGGACGCGTCCGCTCCCCATCGACCGGTGCGAAGAACACGACCCCCACTTGCTGGGCGAAGCCTACCAACGGGCGCCTGACGACTGCCGCGAGCGGTTCGGCACCAGACGAGCCTTTTTGGGAGCGCACTTCGAGACGGTACACCCTGCCGGCCCCTCTCCGCAAGCGGGCGGACGGGTGGGGTTCGCCTCCCAGGGTCAACGACCGGTCACCACGCCCCCTCTGAACCGCCATATGGATCCCGCCCCGTATACGGTGCGATCGTGTGGGTCGTGGGTTTGAAGTGGCCGAAGTTCAGGAGATCCGCGGCGTGACGACACCCTTGCGGCGGACTCCGGGAACGGGCGCCGGCGTCACGCTGCTCGGAGCAGGTGGTCGAGCACCCACCGACCTGGGTCGGTGATGTCAACCGGCAAGGTCACTCGGTTGTCACGGTGAGGGCCAAGCTTCATGGCAGCGAGGCTGCTCATGCAATATCTCGAGCGCCCCCACTCGTCGTGCGATCGGTGGCAACAGTGCAAAACTGCGAGGTCACAGCTTCTCGGCATGTAAATCCGTCGACACTGCAGGACTCATCTGCTACAGTCCTCATGAAGCGCCTCTGTCGAGGCGCTCTCCCTCAAATGGAGCAGCCACCGTGAAGACCACCAACAATATCGGTTCAAGCGGCGGGGCAAGCAGCTTCCTCGGCGCCGTCCCATCGCAAGCGACTTCTCGCAATTTCGCAGGAGCGGGCAGGCCCGGCGGCATGCAGAAGATCATCATGCGTGTCCTCTGTCAGGACGAACTCTACAAGACGGACGGGACGGGCACCTTCCTGCAGGACATCTACGACATCGACGACCTGCGAGAGCTCGGCCCCATGATCGAGCAGATCCGCGTGCACTACGTCTGTGAGGGCGGGAGCACCAACTTCGTGGCCAAGGTCACCTTGATGTGGAGCGTGCTCGGCAAGGTCTGGTCGACTTCCGCGGACATCCTCACGGCGCAGACCGGCACGAACACGGGCACGATCAGCAGCGCGATGACCGTCACGACTCAGTTCGGCGTGCTCATGCGCTACGCCGTGGAGGTCAAGAACTCCACGGGCGCTGCGATTGAGAACGGACGGGTCACCGCCATCCTTGAGATCCAGCTCAAGTCGTAGCCCAGACGAGCTCGTATGCGCATCAACAGCCACCTCCGTGCGCCGTCCCCCTGGTCGGGTTTCGCGGCCTCCGGCGCCTCCCTTTCATGGGTTGAGGGGGCCGGTTGGCAGGGGTTCTGCAGGCTTCAGGTGACGGTGTCCACGTCGACGTCCACGCGCGCCGACGGGACAATCCGGACCCACCCGGGAAAGTCGTTTGACGGGACGATCTTGCGGTCCGGTGGGCGATGTCAGCCGGCAGGCGTGGAGCGGGGTTGCTACCCGGCGGAGCCGACGCCTCGAATCGCGGAGGTCGATGATGTTCCGCACCTGCGTTCGCGCTCCGGACGCCTGGTCTCCTGGCCGAAGGCCCGGGAGGCCTTCGAGAAGCGAGGCGTGGGCGCAGGCCTGCTCGACGCGGCGTTCGAGAACCTGCTCAACCCACCGGTGAACACGCAACTGGACACCGGGTACTGGGACGACACCGTGGAACCGGACCCGAGCTTCGGCATCAATCGGGCCCGGCTCGCTGATGATCAGGACGACGACGATGGTCTTCGGTACGGCTATATGTGGCAGGCGATGGCGGATATGGCATCTATAGGTGCTGGTCGCGTTCGTCAGATGGAGACCGGGGACTTCATCTGGAGTCAGCTGCTCGGCACGGAGCCGATCCCGCGACCCGACCGGATCCGAGACGCTCTTGCAGCAGACGGCTGGGCTGCGTTTGCGAACGCCCAGGATGTGCTGGTATGGGCCTGGATATCGGGTGTGCAGCTCACGCCAACCGCTTTCAGTTGGGGGCCGGGGGCCGCGATGAGCGGGGGCCCGGAAGAGGGCCCGAACCACGACGGGGAGAAGGAGGTCGCCGACCCGTCGAACGGCGGCGAACAGGCCATGTTCGGCGGCAACGTGGTCACGTTCGCGCAGCTGAACGCGGCGAAGCCGGACTACCACGCGGGCACGGTTGTAGCCACCGTGGGCGGCTGGGACGAGTGGTATTGGCAGAAAGACGAGGTTGGACATTCACCAGGGGACGGGGAGGCCGTGTACCAGAAGTTCGCGGTGCATGTGTACCCCAACCTCGCGCTCAACGCCTACATGGAGGAGTGCGCCAGACGAAAGGCCCTTGGCCTCGTGATGTTCGGGCTCGCGCTCGGGGAGTGGCTCGCGGAGATGGAGCGGATGTTCAACGACTTTGGATGCGCGCTCGCAGAGGTCGTGCCCGTGATCGAACTGGGGAACGAGATGAACAACTACTGGTGCGCATCGGACCCTGAAAATGACTCCAGCACCGCCGTTGCCGGCGGTCCGGAGGAGTTTGGCTGGTTCTGTGGGCTACTCGCCTCGGCGATTCGGACGAAGTGGTCCCCGGCGCGGTTCCGAATGGCCGAGATCGCGGAGTGGGGGAACAGCCGCGAGTGGGCACCGCGGTGCGACTGGATCGGGCGGGGGATCTCCGAGGGCATCGTCGGTTGGTGCGATGTCTGGAATGTCCTGCCCTGGGTGCGAGCGATGGAGTCAGACTGGACCTCCATCTATATTGGTGCCGTCATCATCACCGCGCACCGATGGTCTCGCACCACACGGCAACTGGACATCGTATGGCCGCCAGCGGGCTCGGGCTGGCTGCTGCCCCGAGACCTGGTCCACGAGGCCGGTTTTCACTGGTATCATGTGTCGTACCCGTCCAATCCGGGGACGCTGGGACCCGAGGACGAAGAACACAACCGCACAGGGTATGTGGGCGAGGCGCGGATGATCATCGACGCCGCCGCGTTCAAGGCAACCGTGGGCGCAACGGCCGTGTTGCCATGTGGCGTCGCAGCGGACTTTACCATGGGCGAGATCGGATTCCCGTCGATTGACCCAGACAACAGCTACGAGAACCAGTTCCAGGGTACATCCGAGGCTCTGCAGGCGAGTGTACTCGTCCGCCGGATGGTCATGGCGCGCGCGCTCGGCGCCAGCGTTTGCCAGTGGCACACGCACATCGGGAAGGTGACGGCTGCCCGGGTCCCGGCAAGTCGGGATGATCTCCCCTGGGGGCTCTTTTCCTCGGTGGGCCTGCGGCAGGATGTTGTGTCGTCCTGGCAATACATCGATCGATTCCTCGCCGCAAAGAACGCCGAGCGCAAGGCCTCGTGGTATGCCTATCGGCGCTTGGTCTGGCTGTTCAAGAGGGTATCTTCGATAGACATCGTCCATTCGACGGAGCACCTGTTTGCGCTTCGCCTCAACTCAGCTGCCGGTTTCCACTTGCCTGAGCGCACATCCGACGGGAGCGTTCAACTCTGGAAGTATGCTTGGTTGCTCTGGCGGGACATCCAGTGGGAACATGACGCGCCGGTCCGGTCCGGGGTCGCCTTCCGAAGCACCTGCGAGCGATTTTCAATGGTGCCGGATGTCCATGCCTCCCCATTCGCCAATCCGGATACCAACGGGTACGCGCCCGACGAAGGCCCCGACTGGGACGTGACGGGCTCCTGCGTCACCCCCGCGGACCGACAGGGGTTGTCATTCTGGCTCTGGCGCATGGACCCCGAGCGCCCGTATCTGCCCTGTTTGCTCACGGACTCGCCGCACGTGGAGCTTGCATGAGGTGGGCGCTTATGCTCCTGACGGTCTCGTTGACAGCTTGCAAGGATGGGAATATCACCGAGGTTCAGGCAGGGTTGTTTGACGTGGTGGCGCGACACAGCGATGGGCACCTCTCGGAGTGGCACCGAGACGACGCGTGGAAATCCGACCGCACGCCGGCTGAACGCGCGGAGATTCGGGCGATGCGGCGTCCCCCGAGTGGCGAGGTATCGGCCTACAGCATCGGCGACGGGGTCGATTGCGCCGTGGTCGACGGGAAGGCGAGTTGTTGGGGATACGGGGCCGATGCCGTCAATCTTTCTGGCGTAGGGGGTCTTACGGCGGTTGAGTGCAACCTCGGCTATTGTTGCTTCTGGAAGGCGGACGAGTCACTCATATGCGCTGGAGATGCCTATCTGGATAGTTGGCAGTTTCCAGATGCCACAAACTCTGTCGCCCTCAAGCAAGACGAGGTCATGCGGCTTGGTTCGGACGGGGTACTGGAGTGTGAGGCAAATTCCGGCTGGGTAGACCTGCCCTGCGGCACCGCCGAGTGGGAGGGCGTGCCTTACGTCAAGCTATCCGGCAAGGGGTTGACCTGCCTGCTTTTGGAGGACGGGTCGGCGCTCTGTTGGTGGGATCGGGACGAGCCGCACGTCTATCCCGGGCCGTATGAGGACATTTCAGTCGGGGATACACACTTCTGCGGCCTCTTCGCCGATCAGCACGTCGAATGCGAGGGTTTCGACGAGCGGAGCGACGTCACCCCCCCGGACGACGTGAAATTCCTGCAGGTGTCCGCGGGGTGGGGGAACTCCTGCGGTACAACCACCGATAATCGGGCCGTGTGTTGGGGGAAGGGGGTGCCGGAGGTGTTGTTGGAGTGAGGGGGTGTAGCTCGGACGCCCCGGCTCCGGTGGAAGGTCATCTTCCGAAGCGCACGTGAGGAACGCTGGCGTCCGGGCATCGCAGAGCCGCCACCCGCGACCCTATACCTGCCGGGCCCCCTCAGGCCGGCCATACCCCCGCACGTCGACCGTCACATACAGTAGATTACAGGCTGTCTTTCTCTCACCACGCCCCCTCTGAACCGCCATACGCGCCAATGTCGCCCACCGAGCAGTCCGGGTCCACGATGCTTGGCGAACCCGCATCGATCAGGGGCGAGGAGCTGTCGAGCGTGAGGTCCCAATCGAGCGGATCGGCCGCCGTGTCGTTCACGAACGCCGGATCGACGGAGAGGTTCCCCCCTGTCCCGGTCGGGTCGACCACCCCGGTGTAGTCACTCGCAGAGTTGCCCCAGGTGTTGCAGTAGGAGAACGTTGCGACCGCAGAGCTGGTGAGCGCGTAGCCGGCTCCGACCACGGTGGCGCCGCTCACGCTGTTGCCCGTGTTGGTCACGTTCACGAGCGTGATGGACGCCGTGGCGCCCGTCCCACGCACGCCCGCTCCACGCCCGCCGCCCGTTCCGGCGGCGGAGGTGTTCCCCACGATCGCGGCGTTGGTGATCGTGAGGCTGCCACCGTAGTCGTAGATGCCCGCCATGGCGGCTGCGCCGCCGTCGCTCGCGGTCGCGGTGTTCCCGGCCACGATCAAGTTGGTCGCCGTGACGGTCGAGCCGGCGTCGATGTACATGGCGGCGCCGTAGGTCCCGTTGCTCATGTTGCCCGAGTTGGCGATCAGCCGCACGTTCTCCAACACGACCGTCGACCCGTTCAGCACGTCGAGCCCCGCTCCGTAGCAGTTGTACCCGGTGCAGGTGTTGTGGATGGAGTCGACGTTCCGCAGCGTGGCCGTGGAGCCGTACACCTTGATGCCCGAGCCCTGGCTCTCGTCCGCGACGGCCGTGGATGCCGAGTTGTAGCTGCTGTCCGCCACGCGCACGTCCTCGATCGTGATTCCGTCCACGTTGTAGATGTGCAGCCCGCCGCCGCTCTGGGAGGTGCCGTGCTCGATGGTGAACCCGCGCACCGTGGCCGTGCCAGTGAACCCGCGCAGGTCCACCCCGCGATCGAGCGACCGGGCGTCGATGATCGTCGTGGCCTCGTCGGCGCCCTCCAGCGTGAGGCGCTTGGTGATGTAGACCGAGTCGCGGTACGTCCCCGCGGCCACGCAGATGGCCGAGCCGGCCGGGACCGACGCCACGGCCGACGAGATCGAACTGTAGTCGCCCGGGACGTCGTAGTCGTGGGTCCCGACCGTGCCGTCGCAGTTGTCGTCGATGGTGTTGCACAGCCGCTCGGGCTCGCCGGGGTTGATCTCGGGATCCCCGTCGTCGCAGTCGCCGCCGTCGCACACGTAGCCGTCCGGCTCGCTGCAGGTGCTGACGGTGTTGGTCGGGTCCCCGTAGCCGTCCGCGTCGAGGTCTGCGTACCAGGTCGTGCCGTCGGGGGTGGACCCCTCGTCCACAAAACCGTCGCAGTCGTTGTCCAACCCATCGCACAGCTCCACCGCACCCGGGTAGATGTCGACGTTGGTGTCCACACAGTCGGTGTTGTCCGCCACGTAGCCGACGCCGGGGGAGCAGGCGGAGATGGACCGGGAGTCGTCTCCGAATGCGTCGCCGTCCGTGTCGGCGTACCAGGTGGACTCACCCGTCGCCCCGCTCTCGTCCACGAGCGTGTCGCAGTCGTCGTCGATGCCGTTGCAGGCCTCGGTGGCAGCGGGGTTCACGGCGGGGTCGGTGTCGTCGCAGTCCGCATCGGTGGCGACGTAGTTCGTCGGCTCCGAGCACGCGATCCGGGTGTCCAGGGGGTCGCCGTAGGTGTCGTGGTCGGCATCTGCGTACCAGGTCGCGCCGTCGGGGGGTGAGCCCTCGTCGGTCAGGCCGTCGCAGTCGTTGTCGATACCGTCGCAATACTCTGTGGCAGCGGGGTTCACCGCGTAGACACCGTCGTCGCAGTCGGTGTCGTCGGCGACGAACCCGACAGGCGCCGCACACGCATCGGTGGGAGAAGCCGGGTCCCCGAACGCGTCGCGGTCGACATCTGCGTAGAACGTGGACGCATCGGCGGCGTCATCCTCGTCCGTGGCGCCGTCGCAGTCGTCGTCCAGCCCGTTGCACAGCTCGGTCGCCGCCGGGTTCACCGCAGAGCGGGTGTCGTCGCAGTCGTCACTGTCGCCCACGAAGTTGGCGGGTTGGGTGCACGCGGACCGGGTCACGGCTGGGTCCCCGTAGGTGTCGCCGTCCGCGTCCGCAAACCAGACCGAGGCGTCGGTCGACGACGCATCGTCCGTCAACCCGTCACAGTTGTTGTCCAACCCATCGCACACCTCCGTGGCCGCCGGGTTGACCAACCGGGCGGAGTCGTCACAATCCGTGGCGTCCGCAACGTAGCCGGTGGGGGCCGTGCAGCTCGAGACCGTGGAGGCCGGGTCGCCGAACCCGTCTCCGTCGGTGTCGGCGTACCATGTGCCCGCATCCGCGGCGCCCAGATCCACGGTCCCGTCGCAATCGTCGTCCACGCCGTCACACACCTCGACCGCGCCCGGGTGCACGGCACCGTCGGCGTCGTCGCAATCGGTGACGTCCACGGTGTACCCCACGGGCTGGGTGCAGGCCGCCAGGGGGTTGGTCGGGTCGCCGTAGCTGTCGCCATCGGAGTCCGCGTACCACACCGTGCCGTCCACCACTTCCCCGTCCTCGTCCACGTCGCCATCACAGTCGTTGTCGACGCCGTCGCAGTACTCGTCCGCGCCCGGGTAGGTCGTGGCGCCGTCCCCTGCGGGATCGTCGTCGCAGTCCGTGTCGTCGGCCACCGTGCCCGCCGGCTGGTCACACGCGACGGTCTCGGTGTCGGGGTCGCCGAAGCCGTCCCCGTCGGCGTCGGTATACCAGCTCGTCTCGAGGCAGGTCACGATGCTGATCACCGCGCACGCGCTGCCTGTCTGGCCGATGGAGTCCGTGGCGTCGAGGCAGAGGGTGGAGTCGCCCTCCGGCAGCGCGTCCGGCGTGCACCGGACCTCTCCGGACGAGGCCGCGGGCGAAGTGCACTCGGGGAGCGGGGCGCCGTTCGCGGTCCACTCCAGCGTGAGGTCGGCGGGAGCCTCGTCGTCGGTCGCCTGCGCCACGACCTCCGGCCAGTCTCCGGTCAAGAACACCGAGCCGGACACGGGGGAGACCCAAACCACCTGCGGCGCCAGGTTGGGGAGCACCGATACAGTCACTGTGTCATCGACTGATACATCATCCGCGGTCGCCGTGAGGGTCAGATCCACGGTGCCGGGGTCGCGGGGAGTCCACGTCGCGGTGGTTGCGCCGTCCGAGGTCGTGGCGTTCGGCACGGGCTGCGGGTCCGCGCTCGCCGCCCAGGTGACGGCGATGTCGGTCGGGTCGTTCTGTTCATCCGAGACGACCCCGGAGAGCGCCACCGGTAGACCGACGACCACGGCATCGCCCGCGATCGGCGCGACGATCTCGGCGGTCGGCGGGGAGTCGTACTTGTTCAACCCGTTGTCGATGCAGCCGACGAGCGGGGAGAGGAGCGCGAGCGTTCGGGCGATCTTCATGCGGGGGCTCTCGTTGGTCCGGCGGTAATCCGGACCCCGCCGGAGGGCCAGCGGGCCCGCCGCAGCCACGGTGCGCCGCTCGCTCAGGGGCAGAGATCGCCGATCCAGAGGAACCCGTTGTCGTCCTCGAGGCACTCGGAGAGGACACCCGTGCCGGTGCCGTCGTCGTCCACCACGAGCCAGAGCGAGTCGACGCCGTCGAGATCGGCCCCTGGCACATCGAACAGGATGCCCGCGCTGGTGCGTCCGGAGGGGATCGCGTCTGCCAGCCTGGCCGTGGCGAGCAGCCTGTCAGGCTCCCCCCCCCGCCCGTAGAGCGCGATCTGGATCCCCGCGGGGGCCTCGCTGACACCCGTGTTCTTGGCAAGTCCCACGACGCGCAGCGTACCGATGTCGCAGTCATCCAGGCAGACCCCGACGATCTCGCCCTCGAGCTCGGCGTCGAGCCTGGCGCCCGGCGCGATCGCCAATGCGGAGAGGAAGCTGTTGTACACGGTGAAGTTGGGCACCGCACTGACCGGCACCGAGAGGTCGTCGTTGATGTTGGTGATCGTGTACTCGTACTGGTTCCACACCTTCCGGGCGGGCGCCCAGGAGTTCGCTGCATCGCCATACACCGAGATCCCGCTCGTCCACCCACCGTGCGCCACGACGATCTCCGCATGGCCGTCAGCATCGACATCCGCGATGACCGGGTAGTCGTCCATGGTCGGCGACGCGTGGTCCGTCGAGCGGAACTTCACCGCGCCGTCCGCACCGTTGAACGCGATCATCTCGACCTCGTCGACGTACACGACCTCGGGCACGCCGTCAGCGTCGAAGTCGAAGATGCTCGCGCCGGTCGCCCCGCTGGTGTCGTGCGCGTCCTGCGCCCACAGCAGGGAACCGTCTTCGGCGTTGAGGGCTACAAATGCGTCTCCGGCGGCCACGACGACCTCCGGCTTCCCGTCGCCGTCGATGTCCCCGATCGCCGGGATCGAGAGACCAGTCGCTTCCGGGTACGTGAGTGGCCCCCAGAGCACGGAACCGTCCGTGTCATAGGCCTCGATGAGGTTCATCGAGACCCGAACGAATTCGCCCTCCGGATCGTCGTCGAAATTTCCGACCGCTGTCGCTCCCTCACTTGCCCCGCTCACCCAGCCCACCACCTGCGCATCGGCGTCATACATCACATCCCCCGAGATGATCTCCTCCTGTCCGTCCAGATCGAGGTCCGCCACTGCGGGCTGCGCACCCAGGCCGTACATCTCGTTGCCCATGTAGAACTCGCACCCGCGCCCATACGCGCCGACGCCTCGCGTGGTCAGGTCGCTGTTGAAGATCACGCGCCCCGCGATGATCTCGGGTGAACCATCGTGATCCATGTCGGACACGGTGAGGCCGGTCATGTCGTCAAACGAGTCGTCCGTGAACCGATCGGACTCGGCGAGCGGCGCCCCCTGCCAGGAGTACGCCACGACGGAGTAGTCGCCGCGCCCCATGGACTGCTCCTCGTTGGAGTACTCGCGAACCACCAGCACCTCGGGGAGTCCGTCCCCGTCGATGTCCGCGATGGCGGGGTGGGCGGCGGGACCCGTACGGGCCCCGATCGTCTCCCACATCTTCCCGCTGCCGTCCCCATGGTAGGCAGCCAGCTCGCCGGGGCTGAAATTCGCCCAGTTGACCACGATCTCCGGGATGCCGTCCCCATCCAGATCTCCCACTACGGGCAGGGAGTTGCTCACCTCCCCGGGAACGTCCCACTCCACGATGGGCGTGAAGCTGCTCACCTCGTAGTGACACACGTCGTTCAGCGCGACGGCCACGGCAGCGAGAGCATCGTCCGCGCATTCGTCGTCCGAGCTTGTGTCAGACGTGTCGGTTTCGCCGCTCTCGCCTGGATGGGGGGGCTCCGGGTTGAGGCTGTAGTCCTGACAAGCGCCGAGCAGGATCGGCAGGGCGAACGGCCACCAGGAGGGGCCAGCGGACCCCTGCGGACGCTTGGTCATCCTCACCGCGGGTCTCCGACCACGACCGCGTTGTCTCGCTCCTCGCATTCGAGCACCCCCCCCCCGGGATCCACCACCACCCGCACCTCGCCCCGATCGAAGCTCACCCCCGGGACGGTCAGCACGATGCCCTCGGAGACGACCCCCGATCTCACCTGCGGAAGCACGGTCTCGGTCACCGTCACCCCGCCCGCCAACACCCGGACGACGACGGCGTCGGCCTCGGCCGGGCCCGAGTTGGCGACCGCCACCTCGATCTGCACGGAGCCGCCCTCCTCGCAGGTATCGGAGCAAACGTCGATCAGGACGGGGGTGAGGTTCGCCACGGCCTCGTCCGCAGCGGCCCGGGCATGGTACACGTTGTAGGTCCAGGGCGCGGGGTCCGGCTCACCCTGTGGGATCTCACCAGCAGAGCCGACGTTGGTGATGTGGTAGTCGGGCACTGGCCACGCCGGTCCGGCCGGCGGCCATGTGTCGTTCACCTGGTGGTACACGGTCACCGAGGGGATCCAACCGTCGGAGTGGGGGGCGCCGCCGCCGACGAGCAGCTCGGCGTGAGCGTCGCCGTCAATGTCAGCGACGACGGGGGGCCCTTCGCCGGAGGACGCGTTCGGCGTGGAGTAGAGACGGTCCCCTGTCCGCCCGTCGAGGATCTCGAGCACCTCCGCGTCCTCCGGCTCCGAGCACTGCGCGATGATCTCGGTCGCGCCATCGCCGTCCAGGTCCCAACCGGCGATGTGCGACACCCAACCCTGGTCCCCTCGCTGCCACAACAGCGAGCCGTCGAGGTGGTAGACCGTCAGCACACCTCCGACATCCAGCACCACCTCGGGGGCGCCGTCACCGTCCACATCGGCAAGCACGGTGCTGTTGCACATGGCCGCCGGCTGGTCCACCTGGGTCAGGATGGTCCCATCGGTGTCCACCAGCACGAACCCCTCCACCACGAACAGGAACTCGGGCTCGGGGTCGGCGTCGGCCTGCAACGCGATGGAGAGACCGCCCATGCCGAGCGGCCATGGCAACTCCCACAGCGTCGAGCCGTCTGCCGCGAACAGAGCGCCTGACTCGGCGAACTCCAGCGTCCCATCGTGGTCCACGTCCGCTACCGCGGCGTTCTGGCCATCCCCCCGCACCGGATCGAAGGATCCTGTGACCACGCCGGTGCGCCCGTCCAGGAGCAGGCCCCGCGCGATCACGGTCGGCCAGCCGGCCCCCTCGAGATCGGCCACGGTGGGCACACCCTTCGCTACACCGAGGTCCACCGCCCAGAGGCCTCTCCCGTCCGATCGGTACGCCACCAACGAGTCGTGCTGCGGGTTCCCGTCCGGAGCGGTCTCGATCAACAGTTCTGCGCCAGCCACGCCGTCGAGGTCGACCGCACCGAACAGCGCGCCGTGGGTGGCCGGTAGACTCAAAAGCTCCACACCGTCTTGATCAAACACCGTCACCGCGCAATCGCTTGGGCCTGGAGCGACGGCACAGTCGCCAACGATGATCTCCTTCACCCCATCCCCATCGAGGTCCGTGACGAGGGGCGGGGACGAAGCGCCCGTGGACCCTGCCAGTTCGTTCGAGCCTATGAGCTGCAGCTTGGTTTGGATCGCGTACGGGCTGGCGACCTCGAACTGGGCTCGGGCACATGTCGCGGCGACAGCGCAGGCGCCAGCCGCTTGGAGCGGCAGCGCACACGCATCGCATTCTACAGGATCGCCCGAATCCACCCGGCCCGACTCCCCTGGCACGGTGTTGGGACAATCCCTGGACCGTAGGTCGTCGCAGCCAACCGAGAGAGCGAGCATCAGACGGAGGACGCGTGGCGTCACGGACAGGCTACGGCTTGGGGGGGCGAAATACGGAACATGGCGAGTTTCCCTCGGGTGGCGGTGGAACGGCCTCGTGCCGCGCGCAAGAAGTGTAGCACAAACTACGATCCAGGAGCGGAATATCGCCACAATTTCCAAATTCTGAAAAAATGCCGCGCTCAGGAGCCGCTGCTGGGCCCCTGCAACGCGACTCTTGCCGCCTCGTTGACTTCCCCGCGGGGAGCGGGTACTCTCGAAGCTGGAACTTCATGCGGAGCGCGTTCGTCGCTGACACCCAACATCTTCACTGGGGATGCCCAATGCTTCTGCTCCAACTCATCGCGTGTACACGGAACCTGCCAGACACCCCCACCCCCCCGGCGTGCACCGCGGAGACATGGTACGCCGACTCCGACGGCGACGGCTTCGGAAGCGAAACAACCGCCTCCGCCTGCGAGGCGCCCGACGGCTACATCCCCACCACCGGCGACTGCGACGACGCCGATCCGACGATCAACCCCGGCGCGCTCGAGGCGTGCAACGGGTACGACGACAACTGCAACGGGCTCGTGGACGACGAGGAGTCCTCCGTCACCGGCCAGTCAGCCTGGGTCGAGGACGGCGACGGAGACGGCTACGGCACCGCTGGCCCGGCAGTCACGGCATGCGCCGCGCCCCCCGGGTACGTCGCCGACACGACGGACTGCGACGACAGCGAGGCGACGGTCCACCCCGGGAGTGCCGAGGTGTGCCTGGACCGGATCGACCAGGACTGCGACGGGCTCACCGACGACTACAGCGGCGCCTGCGCGCCGCTTTTCCAGACCGACCCGGGCAGCGACATGCCGGGCCCGTGCGACCCCGCTGTGCCCGTGGACGTGGGCCTGTGCAAGGACGGCGTGGCCGCAGTGCTGCCCTCCGGTGCGACCTTCGCAAAGGTCCAGGATGCGCTGGACGCCGCCTCGGCGGGGGATGTCGTCAGCCTCTGCCCGGGCACCTGGCCGGGGCCGCTCGCACAGCACATCTCGCCGCTCCGCATCGCAGGGTACGGCGCCGGAGTCAGTGTGCTCAGCGGCGCAGGGGCCCAGGTGCTGGACATGGGGACGAGGAACGAGCTCACGCTGGTGGACCTCTCGGTAGAGGGCGGCGTGGCGACCGAGGGCGCCGGCCTTCGGGGAACCCAGAACACGCTCTGCATCGCACGGTGTACCTTCGGCGACAACGCGGCCAGCGATGACGGCGGCGCCTTCGACCTCGAGGGCGACGAGGCGTCACTCACCCTCGACCGCGTCCTCTTCGTCGGGAACTACGCGGGGTATGCCGGAGGAGCGGTCGTGGTGGGAGGGGGGAGCGCGACGGTCACCGACAGCCGGTTCGGTGCGAACGCCTCGGGCGGGGACGCCG
Source organism: uncultured Pseudomonadota bacterium (assembly GCA_903875225.1). Lineage (GTDB taxonomy): Bacteria > Myxococcota_A > UBA796 > UBA796 > SXON01 > CAIUMM01. The sequence continues at coordinate 6,642 of CAIQVJ010000056.1, read as the reverse complement.
GCGCGATGGATATCGACAGCCGGGCCTCCGTCACCCTCTCGAACACCGAGTTCAACGCCAACACGGCAACCCACTACGCCGGGGCGCTACTGTACGGCGGGAGGGGACCGGCCGAGACGCTCACGCTCGATTCCGTCTCCTTCGTCGACAACTTCGCCGGCACCGGGGGCGGGGCGATGACCCTGGGGGACTGGGACTTCCCGACGGTCCTCGCGCAGGCGTGCCTGTTCGAGGGCAACGAGTCACCGGGGCTGGGCGGCGCGGTCCTGCTCCTCTCATGGGGCGGCGGGACACTGCACGCTGTCTCCACCGAGTTCCACGGCAACCGTGCGGCGAACGGTGGCGCGGTCGCCATCGAGGGATTCGGCACCCCATCCGTCGACCTGGAGGGCTGCACGCTCGACGGAAACATGGCCACCGAGGCCGGCGCGGCGGTCCTCCTGCTTCCCATGGGCGAGGATGCGACAGCGACAGCGCTGGTGACCGAGAGCACGCTCACATCGAACGTCGCAGGCGGCGCGTCCTGCGGCGCGGCCAGCCTCTCCTCGACCGGCGGGGCGGTGTTGACCTCGGTGGACTCCGACTGGGGAGCCGGGACCACCGACAACGGGCCGGACGACGTGTGCGGCTACACCTTCGGGGCAGCCGCGAGCTTCCGGTGCACGTCGGGGACGTGCCGGTAGCGCCGTGCGCCCGCCGCCGCCCGCAATACACTGCCGACATGCCTACGATCCGCCTGTACCGCCCCGCTCCCCTCACCCCGGACGAGGTGCTCGCCCTGCCACCCGGGGCCGCGGTCACCGACCCGGCCACCGATGAGCGGGCCCGGCTTACCCTCGACCTGCCCGAGCTCCTGCAGGCGGTCTACGAGCTGGGGAGCACGTTGCCGGCGTGCAGGCTCACCCTGGACGCCGAGCTCGCCCCTGTGGCGCCCGCCGCACCCGCCGAGCCCGACCTCGGCACCGATCCCTGGAAGCTCGTGGACGCCGGGGACCCCCGCGCCGAGAAGCTCTTCGTCGGGAACCCGCTGGACTCGGCCGGACGAGGCCGCGTCCAGACGATGCTCGCGTCTCCAGACCCCGCGGTGATCGCCCTCGCCTGCAGGATCGCCTGCTGGACCGACTGGAGGTCGGGCGTGCAGTTGATCCGCCGGCTGGTCGCCCACCCGAGCCCGGTGGTGCGCAAGGAGGTCGTCACGGCGATCGGACAGCTCGCCGGCCCCTCGCTCACGATGACGATCCGGCCCCTGCGGACCGACCCCGACCCGGAGGTCCGCGCGGCCGCCATCGGGGTGCTCAAGCGGTTCGGGGATTGAGGCTCCCGCTCCCCACCCGATCCGCCGGGCTCTGCGCCCCGGGTCTGGTGCTGCTGCTGCTCGCCTGCCACCCGCCGAGCCCCTCCGACACCCCTGACAGCAAAGGTCACGGGGCACCCGCCGACGACTCGGTCCCAACCGTGTCGGGGAGTTGGGGCGACGTATTGATCACGGAGGCGATGAGCGAGAACCACGGGACGTTGGAGGACGGCGACGGCGACACGTCCGATTGGCTGGAGTTGTACAACCCGGGCCCCGACGCCGTCGATCTGGCGGGTTGGTCCCTCTCCGATTCGGGCGATGCGTGGACCCTGCCGGCGGTCACGATGGTGCCGGGCGAATACCGGGTGGTGTTCGCTTCAGGCAAGGGAGACGCCGGTCCGGCGGGCGAGTTGCACGCCTCGTTCCAACTCTCGAGCGCGGGGGAACCACTCACCCTGTTGGCCCCGGACGGCTCGGTGATCGCCACCCTCACCCTCCCGGCGCTCGGTCCCGACGTCTCGTGGGGGCTCGGACAGACCGTCGTCACCACGACGCCGGTGGCCGATGGCAGCGTGGGCACCTGGTCGCCGACCGCGCCGGCCGGTTGGGCGGACCCGAGCTTCGACGACAGCGCCTGGGCGCCTGTCACCCTGCCGATGGGCTACGACGGACCCGTGGCCGAGGGAGACGAGGAAGACGCCGCCTTCGGCAAGGCGGCCACCCAGTCGAGCGATGGCTACGGCTACACGGGCGTCGGGGCCGTGGACGGCGACGCGATGACGTTCAGCCACACCGCAGATGGAGACCTCACCCCCTGGCTCGCCGTGGACCTCGCCCGAAACTACGAGGTCTCCACGATCCGGCTGCTCAACCGCGTGGACTGCTGCGCCGAGCGCCTGTACGACATCACGGTCACCCTCTCGGACAGCACCGGGGCGACCGTGTGGACCTCGGGCGTGGTGAACCCCGTCGCGAGCGGCGAGGCCCCCGTCTCCCCGGGCAGCCAGGTCGAGCTTGCGCTCCCCGGCGGCACCGTCGGCGCCCGCGTGACGGTCACGAAGGCCGGGTACCCGGGCAGCGAGTGGCTCTCCCTCGGTGAGCTCGTCGTGCAGGGGCGCCCGACCGGCGCCTACGCCGACCGCATCCACACGGACCTGGGCGGGGGGCTGGGGGAAGCCGCCGCGCGCTTTCCCATCCCAACCGAGACGCCACCCACCCGGGGCACGCTCGAGGTGGACTACGACGACGGGTTCGACGCCTGGCTCGATGGCGCGCAGGTCGCCGCCGTGCCGGCCACCTCGGCCCACAGCGCAGGGGAGCCCGGGAGCTTCCCCGTGGACGCGAGCAGACTTGGCTCCAACTCGGTCCTCGGCCTGCGCGTGACCAACATCAGCGCCGACGACGACGACCTGTTCCTCGCCGCTACCCTGCGCCTCGACTGGATCCAGACGGGGGAGCCGGCGTGGATGCAGGCGCCCACCCCCGGCGAGCCCAACGACGAGGGGGTGCCCGGGTTCGTGGACACGCCCACCTTCGATCCCCCGCGCGGCTTCTACGACGCCACGCAGACCGTGACCATCACCTGCCCGACCCCTGGCGCCACGCTCGTGTACACCCTGGACGGCAGCACGCCCACCCTGGACCACGGCACGCACATCGCCCCCGCGAGTGGCGGCGACGCGCCTGTCGCCACCCTCGACGTGCCCACCACCGCGATCGTGCGGGCCGCCGGCTTCCGGGAGGGGTGGGGCGAGAGCGCGACGGCGACGCAGACCTACCTCTTCCTCGCAGACGTCATCCACCAACCCGCGGCCCCGGCGGGCTTCCCCACCATCTGGAACTCGCAGTCCGAGGGGCCCTACGCCGCCGACTACGCGATGGACCCCGACGTCGTCGACGACCCTGCCTACCACGACGACCTGCTCGCGGGCCTGCGCGAGATCCCGACGCTCTCGGTGGTGCTCGCCCCGGAGGACCTCTTCGGCGACAACGGCATCTACACCAACAGCGCCGATCGCGGCGACGCCTGGACCCGCCGCGCGTCGTTCGAGCTCATCCTCCCCGACGGCACCACCGGGTTCCAGCAGGACGCCGACCTGCAGATCCACGGCTACGGGTGGCGCTACCACTCGTCCACGCTCAAGCACTCGTTCCGGATCCAGTTCCAGTCCGAGTATGGCGCCTCCAAGTTGGAGTACCCGCTGTTCTCCGACTCGGAGGCCTCCCGCTTCGACAGCATCGTGCTCCGCGCGGGGGGCAGCAAGACCTTCCTCGACTTCCGCGACCCCGAGATGGCTCAATACATCCACGATGCGTTCGCACGAGACACCGCCCGGGACATGGGCAAGGTCGACGGGCACGCCACCTACGTGCACCTGTACCTGAACGGCCTGTACTGGGGGCTCTACATGCCGGTGGAGCGCCCGGACGCCGGCTTCGCGGAAGAGGCCTTCGGCGGCGACGACTCCGACTACGATGCGATCAACCGCCGCACCACCACCAACGAGGCGATCGACGGCGACCTCGACGCATGGAACCACACGCTCGCGCTGGCAGATGCCGACCTCAACGTGCAGGCCAACTACGACGCATTGTGCGCCGATCTCGATGTCGACGCGCTGATCGACTACATGCTCATCCACCAGTACATGACCAACATGGACGGCCCGTGTTGCTTCGAGAGCAACAACATGCGGGGCACACGGGAGCGCGCAGATGCACAGCCGTGGACCTTCTACGTGTGGGACATGGAGTACTCGCTCTGGTACCCGACCGACAGCTACAACGTGGACGTCGACGTCCCGGGCTCCGTCTCCCACGTCTACGCCCGCCTGCGCACCGTCGCCGCCTTCCGTACCCGCTACGCCGAGCGCGCCGCCCTGCAGCTGGGCCCCGGCGGACCGCTCTCGGCCGACGTGGCCGCCGCCCGCTACGAGGCCCGTGCAGCCGAGATCTTCGACCCCATCGTGGGCGAGTCGGCGCGCTGGGGTGACACGTATCGTGACACACCATACACCCGCGACGCCGAGTGGCAGACCGAGCACGATCGGCTGATGAACGACTTCTTCCCGCAACGCACCCACGCCCTGATCGGGCAGCTACGGGCGGCGGGGCTCTACGCGCCGTAGGCCCCCTCGCCGGCTGACGAACCGCCGCGGCGTGTGCAGCTTCTCGAACAACGGAACTCCCAATGCACTCATCCTCCCCGCTTGCCCTCCTCCTGCTCGCCCCGCTGCTGGGGTGCACCCCCAAGGCCGCAGACGGCCCCACGTGCTCGAAGACCGTCACGGACGTCTCCATGGACGAGGTGACCGCGATCGGCGTGGCCGCCGCCACTGTCGTCGCGGATCTGCCCGCGACCGAGGACGCCACGCTGGTGTACGCCGACAGCGCGCGCACCCCGCTCGCGCTGCAATACACCCCGGGGGAGAGCGCCCGCTTCGTCGACCAGGAGGCCGTGTACCCCGAGGGCGGCGCGCAGACCGACATCGGCATCATCTGCGACGACTACGTGGCGTTCGACGTGGACATGACCCTCACGAGCGACGATGGCGTGTTCGCCGAGTCGTTCACCAGCGAGGTGCAGGCGGGCGCCGACGCCATCGGGCACATCTGGCAGGAGCTGGATCTGCTCGCCATGGGCGGCAGCTTCGACATCGCGGACTACACCACCGCCTCGGACTGGACCGACGCCTCGGCCTGGGTGCAGGCCACGCTCGACGGCGACGGGACCACCAGCGGCGTCATCTCGGGCCAGGTCTCGGGAGAGGATCCCTGCGACTCGGGCGACAGCTGCACGGCCTGGGCCGAGAACGTGGACGTGGGCACCTGGGGCGACGGCGACGAGTAGATCCGGAGCACCGGAATCGTCACCCGACCCCACGCGTTCTCCCGCGATAGCTCCTGGATCACCATGCGCAGCTTCGCCTCCTTCGCCACAGCGTTCGCCCTCGCCCTCACAGCCCCGGCGTTCGTCGCCCCCGCCTTCGCCGACGACCCCGACGAGGCCGCGCCCGTCGCCCCGACCGCCGCACCCGTCAAGCCCGGCCCCGCCACCGCCGTGGTGGTGAGCGTGTACGACGGGGACACGGTCACCCTCGACAGCGGGGACCGGGTCCGCCTGCGCTGGGTCAACACGCCGGAGCTCAAGCCGCACGAGGACTACGGCCCCGAGGCCAAGGCGTTCACCGCCTCCAAGGTGCAGGGCAAGTCGGTCCAACTGGTCTACGGCTCCACCCTGCGCGACGGGTATGGGCGCCTCGTCGCCGGGATCATGATCGACGGCCAGAACCTCTCGCTCCTGCTGCTCGAACAGGGCCTGGGCCACGTGTTCATCATCCCGCCGGACTCCACAGACGTCTCGCCGCTCGTCGCCGCGCAGGAGGTGGCCCGCAAGGCCCACCGCGGCGTGTGGAGCACCGCGCGCTACCAGGGCACCCTGCACATCACGAGCTTCCACGCGAACGCCGACGGCGACGACCGGGAGAACGTGAACGGCGAGTACCTGCGCGTGTGCAACGTGAGCCCCGACCCCATCGACCTCTCCGGGTATGCGATCGCCGACATCTCCGGCAACCGCTGGGAGTTCCCGCAGGTCGTCGTGCCCGCGGGCTACACGTTCAAGATCCACTCCGGAAAGGGCGCCAACGCCGTCGACACCCAGGCGCAGATCGAGATCTACCTCCAGAGCGCCGATCCGATCTGGAACAACAAGCTCGACCGCGCCACCATCTACGACCGGTACGGGCGGGTGGTGGACGCCCGGGACCACAGCGTGGACCAGGAAACGCCGTAGGCCTGCCGACAAGGGGGCGGCTCGCTGCCCCCGGATCGCGGCAACGTGCGGCAGTGGGACGCCGCTTTGTCCGGGTCGGGGTGCCCGTCGCCAGGGGTTTTGAATACGGATTCGTAATTCGAAGGAAGCTTCGTTCGCGATCGGCTCAGAAATGCGGTGCGACCTCGGAACAACCAAGCTGATTTCAGCTTCATCCGTCGATCCTCGACCGGCACGCGGCTTGCGGATGCCCCTGTCGCCTCCCACCCTCGAGATCGTCCGATGCTGCTCCTCCTCAGCCTGTCCTGCGGTCAATCCCCCGGCTCGCCCGTCGCGGGCCTCTCGAACCCCGCCGCGTTCACCGAACCTCATCACGAGATCGTGTGGTACGCCCAGCCGGAGAGCCCATCGACGCTCTCCTCGCAGGACTACCTGATTCCAAATCGTCATGAAGCGGCGCGCTCGGCGCACGGAGCGCGGTCTGCGGGCCACCAGTGGAAGTGCGTTCTGCCGCGAACCACGTCCGGTTGCGCGCTGAGCTCTCTGCACCTGGCTGCCGTCACCACGGCGT
>CAIQVJ010000055.1 GCA_903875225.1 uncultured Pseudomonadota bacterium | reverse complement strand
GGAGCGCGGCCGGCGCCGCCTGCGGGTTCGTCGCCGCCGGGCTGGCCCGTCCCTGTTGCGGTCGCACCTCCCTCAAGCGCTGCGTCGCCACCTGCATCGGCCGCGGTCGCACCTCGGCCTTCTGCGCCCGCTCCGCCGCCGAGCGCTCCTCGCGCCCAGCTTCCCTCGCTGCGTTCGCCTCGCGCGTCTCCTCGTCGATCCTCGCCCATCGCGCGTCGAACTCCACGCAGAACTGCCCGATTGACTCCCGACTCCGTTTGGCACTCACCTCGTTCTCCGCCTCCCTCGCCGCAGCCTTGGCAGCAGCCACCCGCGCGGCCTTCTCGTCCGAGGCAGCCTTCACCCGCCGCTCTCGCCCCTCGGCCAGCGCCTTCTTCGCCATTCGCACCCACATCCGCCGGTGATCCGAGTGCACCTTCTTGTTGCCGCCGACCTTCCCGGCCGCAGCGATGTACTCCGCTGCCTCCTCGCGCCCCTGGTCATCCGACGCCGCCTCGTCGTCTGCGGTGACCGAGAGGTCCGCGCCGTCGTCGTGCTCGTCGAAGATGTTGTCGTACTTGTTGAACCTGCTCATTTCGCCCTTCCTTCGTTGCTGGTGGTGGTCGTTGTCGTCGTGGCCCACTGCTGGCCCAAACTTCCTCGTTTGAGGTTGGGCCAGGTTGGGCCAGTGAATCGCGATGCTTGAACCTTCGCTATTTGCTGGCCCAACCTGGCCCAACCTGGATCATGCAATTTCGCTGCGAGGTTGGGCCGGCTCCCAGAGGTACTTCCGACCGGCCTCGGCACGGCGTGGCCGGAACTTGGTACAGCCGAGCCGATGCAGCATCCCGCCGAGCTTCATCGCCAGCCCACGGTCCACCTTCTCGACGGCGATCCCGAGCCCGCAGGCGACGGCCTCCTCGACGCTGAACGAGCGCCCGACCCCGGCGACCCAGATGCCGAGCCGCTCAGCGAGGGGATCGCTCTGCTCGTAGACCTCGGCGGCCAAGCGCTGCGCCCGCTCCAGCCGGAACGGGAGGTGCCAGCCCTCGCCGCGATCGACGCGGGCGAACGCCTCGGCCCAGAGCTGGTCGCGCGCCGCCGTGAGCCCGGCGACGTCGATGCGCTTGACCGGGACCGGCCAGAACCGCCTGGCACCTGACGAGTCCATCAAGAACTCGGGCTCGTTGGTCGTCGCGACGAAGAAGCACTGTCGAGGATGAGCGCCCGGAAGTCGCCCGTAGGGTGCCCGGTAGGTGTCCACCGCGCTGGTGAGGAACGCCTTCACTCGCTGCGGGTTGCGCCCGCGAAGCCCCTCCATCTCGGCGAGTTCGTACAGCCACACGCCGTCGAGGTTCTGCATGCAGTCCTTCGAGCGGAGGTCCAGCGGCGTATCGGCGAAGAAGCTCGGGTTCGGCATCAGCGCCTTGCACGCGGAGGACTTGCCGACGCCCTGCTCGCCCGCCAGGACCAGCACGGTGTCGAGCTTGCATCCGGGCTTCCGCACCCGAGCCGCCCCGCCGACGAGCCAGGCCCGGGACATCTCGCTCGTCAGCTCGTCCTCGGGCGCGCCGAAGTACGTCGTGAGCATCGACGGGAGCCGCTCCACGCCGTCCCAGGTCAGCGTGGTCTCCCAGTCGAGCACCGGGTGGAAGCTGTTCTCGGCCGCGACGGCTGACAAGCACTCGACCATCAGGTCCTTCGATGGGTTGAGGGCGTACACCTCCTCGGCCCAGCAGGCGATGTGCGTCAGGTCGCGGTCGCTGATGCCGTCGCCGTCGACGAGGATGGCGTCGCGAAAGCGGTCGAGGCGGATGCGGCCGGTCCAGCGTGGGTCGGCGCGCAAGATGGTGAGCATGGTTCGCCGGGTTGCGCGCGGCTTCTTGCCGGGACCGATGCCGAGCGAGAGCAGCACGTTGTCGTCGGGGACATCGAGCACGCGGACCTGGGTGACCTGCTCGGCGGGGGTGGGCTTGTGAGTGGAGACGGTGGGCTTCATGGGCATAGTTCCTGGAGGATGGGGATGGCGGACAGGGCTCCGCCACGCGCCCAGACGGGCGCCCGGCGTGAGCAGGGGAGGTCGGGTCAGGCGGCGAGGGGGATGGGCACCACCTCGAACAACTCGGTCTCGGCGATGCCGGCCAGCCGCGGGTTCGCCAGCAGCGCCCGGCGTACCTTCGCCGTCAGCGAACGACGGCGATTGTAGAGGGTGGACCAGTGTTGCCGCGAGAGGCCCAGCTCGGAGGCGAAGCCCTCCTGGCAGAGATGGTCGCGGAACAGGACCGCCCGCACCGGGGCGGGACGGAGATAGACGAGGAAGGGGTGCGTGGTCATGGTTAGACTCCGAATCGGACGCGCATCATATACACACCGGACGGCGATCTGTCTACTTGACGATTCCAGTCTGGTGTCGTATATCTGACGCCACCCGAGAACGTCCATGCCCCGACCGCACCCCCGCATCGTCTCCCCGCTCGCGCTGAGCGCCGGAGCCATCCCCGACGATGACGCCGGGAACAGCATGGCCCGCCTCTTGTGGGGGTCGAACCCCGCGTTCGGAGGCTACCTCGCTACCGCCCGAGAGCACGCCAACCTCTCGCTCCGGGCCGCCGCCGGAAAGGTAGGAATCTCGCACACCTACCTCGCGCAGATGGAGCAGTACGACCTGCGCTCGATGCCCGAGGTCAAGCTGCTCCGCAAGCTGGCGCGGGTCTACGAGGTGGACGAGCGGCAGATGCTCCACGAAGTCGGCATCCGCTACGAGTTGCCCGACGAGGTGGCCGAGGAACTGTCGAACCTGAACGAGCGGCGGTTCAACCGCCTCATGCTCCACGACCTGTTCCGGCCGGACGGCTTCACGGAGGACGACATCGCCAAGTTCCCGCCCGTTGTCTGGGCGTACATCGTCGACTTCGCGAAGAAGGTGGACGCGAACGCGCGGGCAGAGGGTCCGACCATCGCGGCGATCTTCTCGCCTCGGAAGGCACGGCAATGAAGCTTGCTTCTGCTGTCGCCGCTCACAAGGAGCGGTACATCGCGCGCCAGGTGGAGGTCCTGCGGGACACCCTGCGCGAGGGCTACTCGGAGTTGTACGCCTTCGACGATGAGGACGGCGCGACCACGCGGGTCGATGTGATGGGTCCGAGAGGGATGAAGGGCGGCAACGACGGCGGGTTCCTGGCGGCGACGGTGCCGACGGTGCGCCTGTGGTCGCCGTCCGCACTGTCCCGCCCGCTCGCCGTCGCAGCTGCGAACCGGAACTTCCCGGCCGCGCTGGATGCCGTCGCCGAGCGCGCCCGACCGCTGGTCGGGGACGAGTACAGGCTCCTGCTCGCGCTCCTCGCGACCGTCCGGGAGCACGCACCGCGGCTCCGGCCGAGGGTGCCGACCGTCGGGTCGTCCTTCACCTCGTCGGGCACGCCCTCGATCTCCGCGTTCGTGTCCTGCCTCGGCCTGGGCGACCTGGAAGAATCCTTCGTCCGGGCGGTCGCGTAGCCCCGAAAATTATGTCTACTTGTACCTCCCCTTTGGAGTCCTCCATGCCCATCATCGGCGCCGCCTACCTTCGCTGTTCTGATCCCCGACAAGACAAGAGTATCGAGCAGCAACGAGCGGAAATCTCCCGTCGGGCCGCCGCCGACGGCGTGACCATTCCCGACGACCTGTGGTTCATCGACGAGGGCATCAGCGGGCGGTCGGCCAAGAAGCGCGTCGCGTACCAGTCCCTCCTCCGTGCCGCCGAGGCCCAGCGAGATGCCCGGCTCGGGCGGGGCAAGGTGCGCGTCCAAGGCATGGATCGCCTGTATGTCTGGGCCTTCTCGCGCGTCGCCCGGAACATGATGGACTGCCTCAAAGCGTTGGCCACCCTCGATGAGGCCGACGTGGACGTGATCTCCCTCACCGAGCCGGACGCGGGCGACAAGTCCTTCCGCAAGTTGATCCGGCCGATCCTCGCGTGGCTCGCAGAGCGGTACTCCGAAGAGCTGTCCCGCAACGTGAAGCGCGGGATGCACTCTCAGGCAGAAAAGGGACATTGGCAG
>CAIQVJ010000054.1 GCA_903875225.1 uncultured Pseudomonadota bacterium | reverse complement strand
CGTCGCCCGCGCCCGCCGCGTCGCCCGCCCCCGCCGGGTCGCCCGCCCCCGCCGCGCCCGTGAGCGACGCCGCGCTCCCGGAAGACCCTGCCGAGAAGGCCGCGAAGGTCGAGAAGGCGCGGAACCGTGCCCGCAAGGGCGTGCTCCTGCACATCGAGAAGCAGGGCGGCTCACTCAAGATGAGCGACGCCCACGACTACTCCGAACGCCGCTTTTTCATCGCCCACCGCGGGTTCTCGGACATGATGGGTTGGTGGCTCGATGCGGACTACATCCGCTACGAGGACGGCGTGGTGCATCTCACCGACTCGGGCCGCGCCTTCGCCAACGGCTGATCAACTGCCGAAGAGCTTCACGCAGTCGTCGTACACGAGCGCCGGGTGGGTGCCCACGTCGATGTCGTCGAGGTACTCGAGCACGAGGTCGCCGTCGGCGTCGAGCACCACGGTGATGCGATTCGCGTAGCGTTGGGCCGACGTCGTGGCTGCGCCATAGGTGAGCGCTAGCGTGCGGGCGTCGTCGCTCCAAAGCTCGAAGTCGAAGCCTTCGTCTGCTGCCCAGGCCGCGTTGGCGGCGGGCGCGTCGAAGCTGACGCCGATGATGGTGACGCCGATGTCCGAAAAGTCCTGCTGGAGGTCGCGGTACCCGCAACCCTCTGCCGTTCAGCCAGAGGTCCCGGCTGCCGGGTAGAACCAGATGACGCTGGGGTGGCCGATCAGGTCGTCGCGGGTGCGAGGGCTCTCGTCCATGTTCTGGACCTCGAACTCCGGAGCAGGGATCGAGACCTCGGGGATGGTCCCGTTGTAGTCGACGGCGGTGTCCGCATCGGTGTCGGTGTCCGTGTCGGCATCCGCATCGGTGTCGGCATCGGTGTCGGCATCGGTGTCGGCATCGGTGTCGTGGAGCGCGCCGGTGTCGGCGCTATCTGCGTGTTTTGACGCGGTGCAGGCGAAGAAAAGGGGGAGGAGTGACATGGCTTTGTGGTAACGCGCCCGCTGGTGCATACGATTCGCCCATGTCCATGAACCTTCGTGCCCTGGCTGACCGAATCGGCGATTTCCTCATCCGCATGGATGTGGACACGGAGCGCACGGACGAGGGCATCTTCTTCTTCAAGCACGGTTCCACCGTCGTGATGATGTCGATCTTCGAGCAGGACGGGCATCGCTGGGTCCGGTTCGTCGCCACGATGCTGGCCGACGTCCACCCGAGCATGGACCTGCTGGGGCGGCTCCTGCGGCTCAACACCGAGGTGCTGCTCGGCGCGTTCCTGCTGTTCGAGGACGGCACGCTCGCGTTCTCGCACACGCTTCTGGGCGATCATCTCGACTTCGAGGAGTTCGAGTACGCGCTGCACTACGTGGCCCAGGTGGGCGACGACTACGACGAGGAGCTGCAGGCGGTGGCGGGCGGGCTGCGTGCGGAGGAGATCCTGCGTGGGGACTGACGCGGGGGCCTTGCGGGTGCTTCACGTCGCGCACGTCCTGGATGGCTTCGAGGCAGGCGGAGTCGGAGCCTACGTGCGTGCGCTGACCCATGCGCAGCGGGCGGCCGGGCTCGTCGTAGAGGCGGCGGACGCGGGCGATCTCGCGCAGCCGCGCAGGGGGTTTTCGGCGTCGTGGGAGCGCCCGGAGGTCGCGTCGGCGCTCGCGGCGCGCGTCCGCCGCGACGGCGTCCGCATCGTCCACGTCCACCACTTCAGCCAGGTGGGGTTCGGGATCGTCGAGGCCGCCCGGTCTGCAGGTGCCTCGGTGGTGGTGACCGTGCACGACCACTGGATCACGTGTGCGCGAGGACAGCGCATCGATCGCTCTGGGGACCGGTGCCCCGGGCCCTCGCCAGGCCGGTGCGCGCCGTGCGTGCGCCCGGACGGCCTCCCGGGGCCGCTCGGGCGTGCGCGGCTGCGCTCCCGGCTTCGAGCAGCAGCCGCCTTGCGCCCGCATCTCTGGCTCACCGTCGCGCCCCACCTCGGGCCCCCGGGGGCAACGCCCTGCGATCTCCCGCTCGTTCAAGAGGCCCTTCCACCTGAGCCCCACGATGGGCCGGTGCGCCTGCTCTACGTCGGGTCGCTGATCCCCACGAAGGGTGTGGACCGCGTCGTGAGCGCCTTCGCGGGGCTGCCGAGCGGGGCGGCCACGCTCGACGTGGTGGGTCCCGCGGTCGCCTGGGAGGGGAGCATGCGGTTTGTCGACGCCCTCCGCGCTGCGGGGATCCCGGGGTTGACCCTCCATCCACCCGGCCCGACCGCCCCCTGGTACGCCCGCAGCGACGTGCTGCTGTTCCCCTCGCGCTGGGACGAGGGCTGTCCGCTCGTGCTGCGGGAGGCCGCGGCGTCCGGGCTCACGATCCTGTCGAGCGACGTGCCCGGGGCCCGGGTCGCGCTCCGGGGCTACCCGGTCACGTGGGTGCCGGATGAGGATTGGTTGGGAGCTCTGGCAGCGTGTGTGCCTGGAGTTGCGAGGCACGAGGCTGCGGTGTTCCCAACCCTGGCGGAGCACGTGGAGTGGTTGACCGGGCAGTACGGGAGGGCGCTGGGGGCGAGCCACTGAGCGGGGGGGCGGCGCACGGGAAGCGGGCTACAGGGCGGCCTACGGGAGCGGGGTCGCCTCGCCGGGGGTGCGGAGGCGGCCGGGCCTGTGCAGGATGTTGTACGTGTCGAACGGGATCAGTCGGCCATCGGGGTGGACGATGTGGATGCACGAGCGTTGGAGGGCACGCTGCTCGAGGTTCCAGGCGTCCATGAACTGCACGATCATCACCCGGAACACGTTGGCGTAGGTCAACTCCCCGAAGCACCCCGGGTTGGGCAGGCAGGTCAGCAGCTCCTGCAGCGCCGCGGTGTGGGAGGAGGGGGAGTGCCTGGCCTGGAACGCTTCGTACAGCAGTCGTGCACGCTCGCGATCCTGCTCCAGCGTCATCGCGTTGCCGTCCATGGCGTGGACGAGGACCGAGGGGTCGAGCAGTGTCGAGAGGGGGATCGTGTCGCCCCCGAACTTGAATGCGTACGCCATGGCGAGGCTGTCCGAGTGGCAGGGCACCGGCACCACGTCTTCGGGCCGGAACAGGCCGGACTGCTGGATCACCAGCTGACGTACGCGGCCGTAGGTGAGTCGGTCGGTCTCGGCGACCGCCCCGGCCACCCGACCGGCTCGCTGGAGGGGTTGGAGGGTGACACCGCGCACGCAACGGTAGGTGAGCGCATGCTGGATGATGTCGCCGATCTCGTCGTCGTTGACCCCCTTCACGAGCGTGACGACCAACGTGGTCGAGATGTCCAGCTCGTCGAGGGTGCGGAGCGCCTGGTCGTGGACGGCCCGAAGGTCCTTTCCACGCAGGGCGAGGAGTCGCTCGCCGCGCAACGAGTCGAACTGCAGATAGACCTCGAGGAGGGGCTTGAAGCTGGCCAACTGCTCGGCGAACGCGCGATCTTCCGCGATGCGCAGCCCGTTCGTGTTGACCATCAGGTGCCGGATCGAGCGGCGCCTGCATCGCCGCAGGATCTCGAAGAAATCAGGGTGCAAGGTCGGCTCACCCCCAGACAACTGGAGCACGTTGAGGGTGTCCTCCGAGCGGGAGACCCCGTCGAGCATCACCTCGATCTCCGGGAGGCTGCGGTGGCGTGGGCGGTGGGGGCCGCTCCCGGCGTAGCAGACCGGGCAGGCCAGGTTGCAGTTTTCGGTGACCTCCAACACGGCGACGCAGGTGTGCTGCTGATGATCGGGGCAGAGACCGCAGTCGTAGGGGCAGCCGTGCCGAACCGGCGCCCCGGGCTGGTTCGGCTGTCCGCCGGGGGCCAGGAAGTCCTCGCGGCACCTTCGAAACCAGGCGATGTCGTCGTCCATCAACACCCGCTGGAGACCGTGGGTGGGGCAGCGCTTGTCGAACCAGACCTTCTCGTCCTCGAACACGAGGTGCCCCGTGGCCCGGCCGAGGCACACGGGGCAGAGGCCGATCGCGACGTCGTAGAACTGCCAGGGGGTGGTGTGGTAGGGCATCGGCTTCGGCGCCTGGGTGAGGGGACAGGGACGCGCGGGAGGTCGGCGACGACTCAGTTCACGGCCCGATCATCGTTGCCGCATCCCACCCCATCAAGCGCGCCATCTCCACGAAGTCCGCGGGCGGCGGAGCGGTGAACGAGAGCCGCTGCCCGTCCGGGTGGTCGAACGCCAACCGGAACGCGTGCAGCATGGGATGGGTCAACGCGGTCACCGCCTCCCGCAGGGCGGCCGTGGGGACGCAGTCCCGCCGGTTGTAGACGCTGTCCCCCAGGATCGGGTGCCCGGCCTCGGAGAGGTGCACCCGCACCTGATGGGTGCGTCCCGTCTCGAGACGGCACTCCACGGCGGCGACGCGGTCCCCGCGAAACCGCAGCTTCCAGTGCGTGATCGCCTCCTTCCCGGCGGGGTCGTCGTCCTCCTCCTCAGGCTCGGGCCGCTCCCACCCCGGGCCGCGCCGCAGCGGCCGATCGTTCTCGTCGTCCCAGTTCTCCTCGACCACGGGCTTCTTGCGGCCCGGAACGACGCTCGCCATCTTGAGGCGATTGTTGGGGTCACGCCAGATGCGGGACCGGAACGTGCCCTGGTCGTGGAGCGGTACCTTGTGGATCAGCGCGAGGTAGCGGCGCTCGACGCTGTGCACGGCGAACTGCTCCGAAAGCGCGTGGTGAGCGCGATCCCCCTTGGCAACCACCATGATGCCGCTGGTCCCGCCGTCGAGGCGGTGCACGATCCCGGGGCGCTCCATGCCACCGATGCCCGAGAGGTTCTTCACCTGCCCAAGCAATGCATGCACCAGGGTGCCGGTCATGTGTCCGGCCGAGGGGTGCACCACCATGCCGGCGGGCTTCACGATCACCACGAGATCGTCGTCCTCGTAGAGCACGGGCACGTCATGCTGCTCGGGGGTGAGGTCGAGCGGCGCCACGGGGGGCACGTGCAGGGTGAGCACCTGGCCGGCTGTCACCTTGAAGCTCGGCTTCACGATCACGCCGTCCACATGGGCCCGGCCCTCGGCCATCAGGGCCTGTACGCGGCTCCGGGAGAGGTCAGGAAAGGCGCGTACGAGCATCCGGTCAAGGCGATCGCCCTCGCCCTCCGGGACCGTCCAGATCCGGTCCCCAACCAATGTTTCAGCCAAATCAACCCCGCGCGCGATGGAAGCGTGACATGTAGCCTTCGATGAATTCGTCGACCTCGGATCCGTCGAGGGCTTCGAGCCCACGGATCACCATCTTCAGGTAGCCGCGCACGAACGTGGAGCCCGGCAGCTCGGTGAACGCATCGCGCTCCATCGCATCGAGAAACCGCTGCGAGATCCGGGTGATCGCGGAGAGGTCGGCGAGCGAGATGCGCCGCACCTCGCGGATGGCCCGCAGGCACGCGCCGGTGGGGCCGTACTGGTCGAACAGTCGCGCGAGGGCCTCCGCCGAGACGCTCTTGTCGATCACCGGACCGGCCTTCGCGGCTGCAGCCGCGGGCTTCGCGAGCTTGGCAGCCTGCCGGCTGGCGGTGTTCTCGGAGGCGATCGCGATCGATGGCGCTGGCATCACGGAGATGGATGGGGGCTCGTCGATCTGGACCGAGGGGCTCGCGGCGAAGGCTGCGCCCGCGGGGAACCCGGGGTTGGTGACCTCCCGCGTGGAGGCAGCCGGGGCGGCGTCCGTGAACGGCGGCCCGACCTTCAGATCGGTGAGCGAGCGGATCACCTCGACGGCGGCTGCGGCGCCCGGGTCCACCAGCGAGGGGCCGGCGATCCTCCAGAGCTCGTCGGGATCGGTGGGCAGGCCATCCCGCGACACGGCACGGAACCGGTCGTAGCGACGGCGCCGGACCGGGTCGGAGAGCACGGCGTATGCCTCGTTCAACGAGAGGCGCCGGGCCTCGATCGGGGCGCGATCGAGCTTCTTGGCCTCGGCGGTGCGCATGCGACGGACCACCTGGGCGACCTGATCCTGCCAGGCTGCGCGCACGGCGTCCGGGCTCGCCTCGGGCGCCAACTGGAGGAGTTCGTAGAATCCGACGGGCATCGAACGGGTTTATCGCGGGGTCGACGGTTCGTCACCGGCTTATGCTGGCATCTCCGGTCTGCAGATGCACCCCACCAACAGGTCTCTCGCCCTCGCTCTCGGCCCCGATGGGCCCGCGATGATCGAACGCGACTTCCGGGCGCTGCCCGGCGAGGCGAGCGTGCGAGTGCGCCTCGCGGGGGTGTGTGCGACGGACCTGGAGCTCGTCAAGGGGTACATGGGCTTCTCCGGCGTGCTTGGGCACGAGTTCGTGGGGCAGGTGGAGCAGGGGCCCGCGGAGTGGCTCGGGCGGCGCGTGGTGGCCGACATCAACGCGGCCTGCGGGCGGTGCCCCACGTGCCTCGCTGGGCGGGGTTCGCACTGCCCGCACCGCACAGTGCTCGGTATCGTGGGTCGGGACGGTGCGTTCGCGGACCGCGTCTCCATACCCGTCGCAAACCTGCACGCCGTTCCCGAAGGCGTGGACGACCGCGCGGCCGTCTTCGTGGAGCCGCTCGCGGCGGCCCTGCGCGTGCTCGAGCAGCTCCACGTGTCCCCGTCCGATCGCGTCGTCGTGCTGGGGCCGGGGCGACTCGGCCAGTTGTGCGCGCGGGTGCTCGCGCTGACCGGTGCGCGCGTCGGGGTGCAGGCGCGTGAACCAGGGGACGATCGCCTGCAGCGGTTGCCGGTGGGCATTGAGCGCCTCGCGCCAGGGGAGGGCGCCGGCGCCGACGTCGTCGTCGACTGCACCGGGAGCCCGGCGGGCCTGGCGCTCGCGGTCTCGCTCGTGCGGCCGGGCGGCACGGTTGTCCTGAAGACGACTGTGCACGATCTGGCCGGGTTCGAGCCCAACCAGGTCGTGATCCACGAGGTGCGCATCCTCGGCAGCCGGTGCGGCCCGTTCGAGCCTGCCCTGCGCCTGCTCGCAGCAGGGGTCGTGGACCCCATCCCGTTGATCGACGCCGAGCTGCCGCTGGGGGTCGAGGCGCTCACCACGGCGCGCGGGGCCATGAAGGTGCTGATGCGACCGTCCTGAAACGGGGCGGACGGACCTTCGAGCGGGCGGCCAGGGCCGGTGCCCCTTGCGCTCAACCCGGCGCGAGGGCTCCGAGCACGGCGGCCTGCAATGCCGGATGGTCGGCCTCGGGCACCGTCCGCAGGTCGAGGACGACGCCCGCGCTCTCCACCCGCGCGATCACGGGAGGGGAGCCCCTGCGCAGGCGCGCCGCCAGCTTGTCCGGATGCACCCCCAGGATTCGAACCCCGACGCCGGGCAACCTGTCCGAGGGACGTGAGCCGCCGCCCGCGAGCCCCTCCGTCGGCACGACGGCGGCGTTCACGCCGGCCGCGACGAGGGCATCGGCGAGCGCCCTCGTCGCTGGGCCCAGGGTCGCAGCGGTGTGCGAGAGCATCGTGTCCACGGGCAATTCCAGCCCGTCGGCGTGGTCGAGGATCGTCGCTTCGAGGGCCGCCAGCACCAGCCGGTCGAGGCGGAGCGCGCGGTAGAGCGGGTGGCGGCGCATCCGGGCGACGGGGTCGGCCCGACCGACGACGATGCCGGCCTGCGGGCCACCGAACAGCTTGTCGCCCGAGAAGCACACGAGATCCGCGCCAGCGTCGATCACGGACTGGACTGTCGAATCGGAGGTGCCCTCGCGCATGGCTCCGCTCCCCAGGTCCTCCACGTACAGGAGGCCGCGCTCGTGGGCGAGCGCCACCAGGGCTTCACGCGGCGCGCTCTCGGTGAACCCCTCGACGTGGAAGTTCGAAGGATGCACACGCAGGATCACCCCGGTTTCCGCGCTGATCGCCGCCGCGTAGTCCCGCACGCGGGTGCGGTTGGTGGTGCCGACCTCCCGGAGCCGCGCCCCGCAGGCGGTGATGACATCCGGGATGCGGAAGGAACCGCCGATCTCCACAAGCTCGCCTCGTGAGACGATCACCTCCCGCCCTGCCGCCAGGCTGGAGAGCGCGAGGAGCACTGCCGCCGCGCAATTGTTCACCGCGAGCGCGGCATCGGAACCGAACAGCGCACAGAGCCTCGGCGCCACGCCCGCGAGGCGTTCGCCCCGCTCGCCGGTCTCGAGGTCGAGCTCCAGGTTGGTGTAGCCGGCGGTGACCGCGCCGACAGCCACAGCCGCGCGCGTGGAGAGCGGGGCGCGCCCGAGGTTGGTGTGCAGCACCACGCCCGTTGCGTTGAGCACGCGACGAAGGTGCAGCGCGCGGCCCTCCGCCACGCGCGCACGCAGCGCGGACTCCCAGTCGTGGGGCACCGCGCCCTTGCGGGCAGCGTCGAGCAGATCACGCGCCGCAGTCTTCGCGGGGCCGCGCGGGAGGTCCGGCACCTGTGCGAGCAGAGCGTGCACTGCGGGCAGATCGCGCCTTGGGTCAGACGGGTCGGGCATATGGCCCGGGTAACGCGGCCGGGTAGCGGGATGTCCACTGCGGTCACGTCCTGTCTCCCGGGGGTCCCGCGCCCGAATGTTCTTGCGGGTCGGGCGTCCCTTTGGCGTGTGGCAAGGCAATCTTGCGAACCTACACAAACGGAGCAGCCATGTCTGTCAAGTCCTCGATCGTCCAGTTCTCGACCGTACTCGCGCTGATGGGCGCGGGCGCCGCGGAGGCCCACCCCTACTACGCCGCCGACTACGGCACGGTGGTGGTGAGCAACCAGACCGCCGCGAGCATGATGGTCACGGTGGATGGCCGGGCGATCCCGGTCGGGGCCGGGCGCACCCAGTCCTTCCAGGCGCGAGCCGGCGACGTCTACGTGCGGGCGACCTACCGCCAGTTCGGACTGGACCGGGTGCTCACCTCGCGGCAGGTCTCGGTCCGCGCCTACAGGTCTGCCGCGGTGGTGCTCACCACTCCGGCGGTCGGCTACGTCAAGGTGGAGAACGAGGCGGACCGCCCCGCGGATCTCCTCGTGGACGGGCGCGTGCTCACCTCGTTCGCGCCCTACCAGACCCGGCTCGTGGCGATGACCCTCGGCTGCCACGATCTGGCCATGGTCGCGGGGACCTGGACCATCGACCGGCAGCGTCTGGACGTCGCGCCCTTCGCCGAGCCCATGTTCGAGGCGCAGATGCCGCGTGCCAACGATGTCGTGGTCGTGAACCCGCTCCCGATCCCCCTGCAGATCGTCACCGACCGTGGGTTGGTGCGTACCGTCGATGCCCGCGGCCAGACCGTGTTCGACAGCGTTCCGCTCGGCTCCTTCCACCTGACCGCCCGGCGGGTGTCCGGCGAGCGTGTGGATGACGTCGTCGCAACGGTGCGCCCCGACGTCGTCGGGACCTGGCGCGTCGACCCGCCGGTCACCGGCCTCGTGGACGTGCAGAACCGGGAGCCGATGTCCACCCGCCTGATGATCGACGGCCGCATGCTCCGCTCGCTCGCGCCGGACCAGGATGCGCGCTTCGAGCTGGCGCTGGGTGCACACCACGTCGAGCTGATCGACGAGCGGGGCCGCAGCGTGTACGAGTCGTGCGTCACAGTCCAGCCGTACGACGTGTCCACCCTCTACGTCGGGTCGCGTGAGGTCGGCCGCAACGACGACGGGCGGTACGACGAGGACCGGCGCGACGATGGGCGGCAGGGCGACGAGCGCGGCGACGAGGGCCGGTATGACGACGGCGAATCCCACCACCGCAGCGACGCCGAGCGTGCGTATACCGACGAGGACCGGTGGGACCGTCAGTCAGACGACGCAGAGCACGCCCGCCACTGACGGTTTCTGTTGACGTGGGCCCCGTGCACCGTCTATCCACCACGTGTGCTCCTGCTTCTGCTGCTCTCCGCCTGCCACCCCGACGACTCCGTCCAGGCCGAGTCGGGGTGGTATTCGGTGGACGCGGGCGAGACCTCCTGGTCGTGCAACGCCCAGGGCCCGGCGAACGGCGTGCGCGCAGATGGGCTGGTCTGGGTGGAGCTTGGAGAATCGTGGCGCTGGGCCGACGACACCGACGCCCTCCCCTGCGTCTTCGACGGTCTGTCGTTCTCCTGCGAAGTGTTCGACACGAGCGTCGCATACGCCGGGAGCGGGAACACGGACGCCGCGGTCGCCTGGTCCGCTCGGATCGACGCCGCGTGGGTGGACGACGAAACGATCGAGGGGAATGTCTCGGCGAGCTATTCGTGCCGGGGCACCGAGTGTGAGCAGGTCGCCCCGGACTACGGCGACGGGTTCTCGTTCCCCTGCGACGCCGTCACCGCCTGGGTGGCCCCGTTCGCGGGTGAAGAGGGCTGATCCCGGTCACGGGGCGGGTGGGTCCGACTTCACGATCGTGGGCGGGTCTACCGTGATGAAACCGTTGTTCCACAGCATGAACATGCTCAGGTTCTTGCACATCGGGTAGAAGCAGGCGGTGAATGCGACGGTGGCGGGGATGAGGATCTTCTCGGAGCCCTTCAGCGCGTCGTTGTGCAGGAACCACGCTCCGAGGCCGACCGCGAACAGCGCCCCGGAGCCGTACCCCATGACTGCGGCGATGGTCCAGCTCCCGTTCCACCGTTCGAAGCGCACGTGACACACCGGGCACGTCTCGTTCAGCTTCATGAACGATTGATACATCCTCCCCTTTTGGCAATTCGGACAACGACCGATCAAAGCAGCGAGCAAAGCACCGAGCATGGTGCGCTCTAACCCGTTAGCAGCCGCGCCTCATGCGATTCCAGAACGTTTCGATCGAGAGCATAGCCTACGAGCAGGCTCCGAACCGGGTCTCCAGCGCTGCTCTCGAAGACCGCCTTCATCCGGCGATGTCGCGGATGCGGCTCCCACCGCACCCCATCGAGCTGCTCACGGGCATCGTGGAGCGTGGCTTCTGGGAGCCGGGCACGCCTGTGCACGAGGTCGCGACCCGCGCGGGACGCCGAGCGATGACACTCGCAGGGATCGACCGGCACGATGTCGGGATCCTGATCAGCACCAGCGTGTCGAAGGACTTCCTCGAGCCCTCGATGGCGTGCCTCGCGCATGGGGCCCTTGGACTGTCGCCCGGGTGCAGGAATTTCGACATCGCGAACGCTTGTCTCGGGTTCATGAACGGCGTGGAGGTGGCTGGTCAGATGATCGACGCCGGCCTCGTGGACTACGCGCTCATCGTGGACGGCGAGAACTCCGGCGACATCGTCGAGAACACCCTCCGTCGCTTGCTCGCCCCCGACGCGACCTCGCAGGATTTCTGGGACAACTTCGCGACGTTGACGCTGGGCTCTGCAGCCGTGGCCATGGTGCTCGGGCGAGCGGACCGGTCCCGCACCAGTCATCGGGTGAACGGCTCGGTGGGCCTGGCTGACACGGACAACAACCGCCTGTGCATCGGCACGTCCGAGCGCATGGTCACGGATTCGACCCGGCTCCTCAAGGCAGGCGTTGCGCTCGCCCGCCGCACCTGGGCACGCGCGAGCGAGGAGCTCCCCGCGTGGAACGCGGGCCAGATCGATCAGTACATCTGCCACCAGGTGGGGAAGTCACACCTGACGGCGCTGTGCGAGGCGCTGTCCATCTCGTCCGCGCGCTGCTTCCCCACCTACATGACCTACGGGAACGTGGGCCCCGCGGCGGTGCCGCTCACGCTGGCCCTGGCGGAGGAGGCTGGCCGCGTGCGTCCTGGGGATCACGTCGCGCTGATGGGCATCGGCTCGGGGTTGAACGTGGCGATGATGAGCGTGACCTGGTGATGAGCGTGGGCGAAGGGTGGCGGAGCGAGTACCCCTTCGAGTCGAGGTGGTTCGGCGTGGACGGCGGCCAGATGCACTACGTGGACGAAGGCGCCGGACCGGTGGTCCTCTGCCTGCACGGAAATCCCACGTGGTCGTTCTACTGGCGTCGTCTCGTCACCGCCCTGCGTGGCACGCACCGGGTGGTCGTGCCGGACCACATCGGGTGCGGGCTCTCGGACAAGCCCCAGGACTGGCCGTACCGGCTCGAGGCCCACATCTCGAACGTGGAGCGGCTGGTCGAGCACCTCGACCTGCGTGACGTCACGCTGGTGGTACACGATTGGGGCGGCGCCATCGGCAGCGGGCTCGCCGTACGCCACCCGGATCGCATCGCCAACCTGGTGATCACCAACACCGCCGCCTGGCCGAGCGCCCGGATTCCGACACGTATCGCTATGTGTCGCATCCCGGGGCTCGGCGCGCTCGGCGTCCGTGGGCTCAACGGGTTTGCCGGAGCAGCGATCTTCATGGCCTCTGAGGCCGGGTTGTCGGCGAACGCGAAGGGCGGGCTGCTGGCTCCCTACGGCTCGTGGGCGGATCGCATCGCGACCCTCCGGTTCGTCGAAGACATCCCGATGCAGGCGAGTCACCCGAGCCGCGCGACGCTGCAGGCGGTCGCGGATGGTCTCAAGACGCTCGGCACCAAGCCCATGCGGCTCGTCTGGGGCATGAAGGACTGGTGCTTCACCCCGATGTTCCTCGACGAGTGGATCGCAAGGTTTCCAGAGGCGAAGGTCACCCGGCTCGAGGCATGTGGACACTACGTGATGGAGGACGCCCCCGAGGCCGTCATCGCAGCGGTGAGGGAGCTGTCCCCGCGATGACGGCTCCGCTCACACACACCGCCAACACGGCGGGTTGGCTCACCGTCGGGGCGCGTCGGCAGCCCGAGCAGATCGCGATCATCGCCGACAAGACCGGGCAGCGCCTCACCTACAGGGAGCTGGACTTGCAGACGGACGCCCTGGCGCGCGGCCTCCGCTCCCACGGCATCTGCGACGGGGCTCGCGTGCTCGTGCTCGTGCGAGCGGGGATCGATCTCGTGGGGCTCACCTACGCGCTGTTCAAGGCTGGCGCCGTGCCGGTGCTCATCGACCCGGGCATGGGCCGGCGTGCGTTCCTGGGGTGTGTCGAACAGCTGGCTCCGACTGCGTTCGTCGGGATTCCACTCGGGCACGTCATCCGGCTGCTCTTTCCCAGCAGCTTCCGCTCCGTGAAGACCGTGGTGACTGCGGGGACCCGCCTCTTCTGGGGCGGGCCCACGCTCGATCGGCTCGCCCAGACCCCCGGCGAGCCCCAGATGGCGCGCGTCGGGGACGACGACGAGGCCGCGGTGTTGTTCACTTCCGGGTCCACCGGTCCCGCCAAGGGCGTCGTGTACACGCACGGGATGTTCAACGCGCAGGTCCGTGAGCTGGGAGCGATCTACGACTTCCAGCCCGGCGAGATCGATCTTGCGGCGTTTCCGCTCTTCTCGTTGTTCGATCTCGCGTTCGGCATGACGAGCGTGATCCCGGATCTCGACCCCTCCAAGCCCGGCCGGTGTGACCCCGCGAAGGTCGCAGGCGCGCTCACCCGGCACAAGTGCACCACCGCGTTCGGGTCGCCGGCGATCTGGCGTCGGGTGGCACCCTGGGCGAGCGCCAATGGGGTGGCTTTCCCGGAGCTCCGTCGGGTCCTGATCGCGGGGGCCGCGGTGCCGCCCACCCTGATCGCGGAGCTCGGGAAGGCGCTCCCGAACGGCGACGTCGGTACGCCCTACGGCGCCACGGAGTCCCTCCCGGTGTGCAATCACTGGGGGCACGACATCCTCGGGACGACGGCGGCGCTCTCGGCCGCGGGGCGCGGCACCTGTGTCGGTACGCCGGCGCCCGGCATCACGATCCGCATCCTGGCCGTGACGGACGATGCCATCCCCGACTGGTCCCAGGCCAGGGTGCTGCCGACGGGCGAGATCGGCGAGATCACGGTCTTCGGCGACGTGGTCACGCGCGAGTACGCGAACCGGCCCGAGGCGACCCGCGCGGCCAAGATTCCGGAGCTCGTGGACGGCAAGACGCTCGTCTGGCACCGGGTGGGCGACCTCGGCTACCTGGACGAGTCGGGCCGGCTCTGGTTCTGCGGGCGCAAGTCCGAGCGGCTGGAGACGGCCGCCGGGCCGCTCTACACCGACTGCGTCGAGGGGCGGCTGGCGGCGCGGTGTGAAGGGCGCCGCATCGCGCTCGTCGGGCTCGGCCCGCGCGGGGTGGAGCGGCCCGCGATCGTCGTGGAGGGAGCTCGCTCGCCCTCCATCGAGGCGAGCCTGCGGGGCGAGGGGTTCGACGTGTTCTTCCGCGCCGAACTGCCGGTGGACGTGCGCCACAACGCGAAGATCCACCGGCTCCAGCTCAAGGCCTGGGCTGAAACGCAAACCGGTATTTCGACGCGCTGACGGCGTCCGTGGAGGGTGTATGCGTGCTCTGGTGACGGGTGGAGGCGGGTTCCTGGGGCTCACCCTCGTGCGGCAGCTGCGGGCGCAGGGGCACGAGGTCCGGGTCATCGCGCGGGGCACCTACCCGGCGCTCGTCGCCCTCGGGGTCGAGCAGGTGGTGGGAGACCTCGCCGACCCCGCGGCGACGCTGCGCGCGGTCGACGGCGTGGATGTCGTGTTTCATGTCGCGGCGAAGACCGGGGTGTGGGGACGACGGGAGGACTTCGAGCGGTCGAACATCACCGCGACGGAGGTCCTGCTGGACGCCATGCGTCAGGTCGGCGTCTCCCGGCTCGTGTGCACGAGCTCTCCGAGCGTGATCTTCGATGGGCAGGACCACCGGAACGCGACGGCGGAGCAGCTCAGCTACCCGAGCAGCTACCTGGCGCACTATCCGCGCACCAAGGCGGTCGCCGAACGGCTGGTGCTGGCGGCGAATTCACCGGGCCTCGCCACGGTCTGCCTGCGGCCCCACCTGATCTGGGGCGCGCGGGATCCCTGGCTGCTCCCTCGGGTGATCGCGCGCCACCGGGCCGGCCGGCTGCGTATCGTGGGGGATGGCCAGAATGAGGTGAGCTTGTGCAACGTCGAGAACGCCGCGGCGGCGCATCTACAGGCTGCAGCTGCGCTGCAGCCCGGCGCTCCGGCGGCAGGGCGGGCCTTCTTCGTCAACGATCCCGACCCGGTGCGACTCTGGCCGTGGATCAACAGGGTGTTCCGAGAGGTGGGCCTCCCGGAGCTCACTGCACGGGTGCCGTACTGGCTCGCGCGGTCGGTCGGGGGCGTGGCAGAGGCGGTGTGGACCGTGCTCGGTCGCACCGATGACCCCCCGATGACGCGTTTCGTGGCCGCCCAGCTGGCGACATCCCACACCTACGACGTGCGGCCTGCCGTGCAAGCGTTCGGGTACGCCCCCCCGGTGGGGCCGGAGGAGGGGCTCGCTCAGATGTTTGCGGAGTGGCGGGCGGGGATCACGCCGGCGTAGGGAAGAAGTCGTGGAGAAACGCGGTGGCTTCCTCCGGGAACGTCCCGTGGGCGGGCACCCCGGTGGCGGCTTCGAAGACGCCGTCCGAAGTGAGGCGCGGCCGGAGCTCGAGGCGCCAGGGCTCGCCCTCCACCAGTACGATGTCGATCACGGCGCCCGAAAGCGCGGCGGCGACACACGCCAACACCTGCTCGGTCAGGGCGGCCAGCCGCCTGCCGGAGGCTGCGGTGAACGCAGCGGTGCCCTGCCGCGGGAGCACCCACACCTCCATCGGGGTGCGGGGTGCCCAGGCGAGGAGCGCTACGGCGTCGTCATCGAGAGCGAGGCAACGTGGGCCGCCGATCTCGGCGTCCCGCCACCGGCTCGGGGCGGATGGCGGCCGGTCGAAAGGGAGCGCGATGAGCTCCAACCCCAGGCAGGCGCCCCCGGAATAGCGCCCGGCCAGGCCGAAGCTCCGCAGGCGCGTGTCCCGACGGAGGTCTTCGATGCGCTCGGCCGCCAGTTCGAGCGCCGTGCGCAACGAGCCGTGAAGGACCTCGTGCGCGCCCACGGCGTCCCGCCACACCGCCGGCTCGCGGAGCACGACGCTCGCGCCCTCGATCCCCACCCAGGGTGGGTCGTGTGGGTGCCAGCCGGCACCGCTCGTCACCCGGGCCGAGACCTGCTCGGTGGCGCTGGCGATTGCTGCGTTGATCAGCACGACGCCTCCCTCTACGGGGCAAGCGCGGAACTCCCGACGGTGGGGGCTCACGTCCCGCCCTCGGTCCACCACTCCAGGCGCAGGTCCGGGAACACCGGGTCGTGCAGCTCCATGTCCTCCAGTTCGTGCAGCGCGATCAGGCTGTCCGGCTCGCCGCGGGCGCGTGCCTCGGCTGTCGTGGAGGCGCGGTCGAAGCGGGCCAGGTGCTCGCAGAATCGCCTGTAGCCGTAGTCCACGGCGCCGCGTGTGTGGATCACGAACGCCCAGTCACTCGCCTGGAGCAGGAGCAACTCACGGGCTGCAGCGGTGAGGGCGTGTCGTACCGCTGGCTGGTCGCGCCAGGGCAGCCGGTCGAGATCCCCGAGGAAGCGGTCCTCGGCGCGGTAGCTCGCCTCCCAGGTCCAGTGCAGCTCTTCGTTGAGCCAAACGCGGAAGTCGCCCCCCGCACCCCAACTGCCGGACGGCAGGGCGACGACCTTGTCGGCCGGATGCTCCGCAAGGTACTGGGACACGGTCTGGGGCTCGACACCGCTCGCCGCGAGACAGCGGAACAGGTCGCCGAGGAACGCCGGACCCTCGTGCCACCAGTGGCCGAACAGCTCCGCGTCGAACGGAGCGACCACGACACCGTGACGGCCACCGGGGTTCTCGGGGCTGCGCGTCTGATCCCGATGCCGCGCCAGGAGGCTGGTGATCAACGCCGTCATGTGGCGGGCGTGCTCCCCGGTCACCGCCGGGGTGTCGCCCGGGTGCCACGGCTGCTTGCCCCCCAGGTCCACCCGGGAACCCGTGACCTTCCAGTACCGGAGCCCGTCGTTGCCATGCCGCTTGTGGAACTCCAGGTAGCGCGACTCGCCGGGGTACCCGACCTCGCCGCTCCACACCTGTTCGCTCACCTCCGGGTGGCGGAAGAGCGCGGTCAGGGCGCCCGGGCTCCCCCAGGAGGTGACAGCGTGCGGCTCCATCGGGCTGCGCCAGCCGCGAGCCGTGTCCCACGTGGCCTGGTCCCAGTCGACCTTTCGAAAACCGACGCTCCCCCCCACGGGCTCGAGGATGCCCTCGGAGCGCGCATCCCTGGCCAGATGAGCGTCGAGGAAGAAGAACCGCACGCCCGACTGGCTGAAGATCTCCTCCACGCCCGCACGTTGTTCGGATCCGCCGCCCAACGCGATGGGCGTCCACGGCCCCCCGGGACGGTAGGCGCACTCCGGCAACCAGGCACCGGCAGGTCGGAGGCCGAGGATTCGCGCGCTCGTGGCGACGCCGGCCCGGACCTGGGCGCGCGAGCACGCGTCGTGGCGAAGCAGCGGCATGAAGCCATGCGTCGCGTTCGAGGTGAGGATCTCGATCCTCCCCGCGCGGGCGTGTGCCGCGAACGCTCCCGGGAGATCCTGTTCAATCCTATTGAACTGCTGGATCGTCCGCTCGATGTGTTGCTCCCAGTACCCTGCGAGCCATGCCAGGTGCCCGTCGTTCCGGGCGTCGAATTCCGCCCGGTCGGCCCTGGCGCGAGCCGCGCGGCCCCACAGCCAGGCCACGAACCCCTCCTTGAACGAGGAGTTGGCGAGCTGCTCGAGCAGGATGGGGGTGAGACCCAGGGTGATCGGCGTCGGCACGCCGTCCCGTTGCCCGTCTTCGATCACCCCGAGGAGCGGCAGGTAGGTCTCGGCGGCTGCCTCGTAGAGCCAGACCTCGCCGTGGGGCCAGTGGCCGTGGTGCAGCGACCAGGGGAGGTGCCCGTGCAGGACGAGGCAGAAGGAGCCGATCGTCACATGGTCTCCAGCGTGAGACCCAGCTCGAACTGCCGCTTCTCCTGCGCCTGGAACTCCACCGGCCACCAGAGCACGACGCACGTGCCCTGGAAGGCCCGGCCGACGCCTCTCGGCGTTCGACTGATCGTCTCCACCGGCCAGGCCCAGAGGTGCGCTTCCTGCTCCACGCTGATTCGCAGCCGGAAGCCGCGTCGCTTGTCGAACCAGACGATCTCGCTCACGCTGGAGAGATCCACCTCCTCATCCAGCCCGAACGTCCGCGTCTTGCGCCTGCGCACGACCTCCACGCCGAATTCCGGACCACGAAGGCCGCCGATCCCGAGGTTCAGCTCCACGCCGAACCGGGCGTGCACGGGGTCGTGCATGCGGTTGTCCAGCTCGTAGCGCACGTCCAACGCTGGTTTGTCCCGAAGCCAGCCAAACCGTTTCTGGATCCGGATGAGCTTGAGCGCAGGCCCTTCGCTCATCACCCCGTCCCGAGCCAACGTCCAGGCCGCTGCGACATCCGTCAGTTCTTGTTGGACGAGGCTGTATTCGCCGGTGATGAAGTCGCCCGCCTCCACGTGGCTGGCCGCCCGCAGCGTCTTGAGCGTGGCCTCCGGCGCCAGGAAGCGGTCCAGGAAGCTCGAGCGGACGTAGCGATCGATGGTGACCTGGTCGGCCAGGCCGTCTTCCGCGATACGAACGGTCGGCAGGTCGGGCAGCTCCCGTGAGGGTACCAGCGGCGGCTCGAACTCGGCGGTGGGGTCTTCGTCCGCCTGCTCGGTCGCCGGGTAGTCGGTGAGCGCCAGGGCGGGGAGCTGCGCGTGTTCCGGTTCTTCACTCCGGGACCGCACATCCAGCAGGTTTCCCGGGAGCTTCCACACGCAGAGCTCGACCAGGCTGCCGCCCAGACCCGGTGCGACCACGGCTTGCCAGTGTGGGGTCCGCACCACGTGCTCGGGCCGGCCGTCCAGGTCGGCGTCGATCACCTCCGCGCGGAGCCGTCCGACCTCGCCGAGCGCCGCGCTGGCCAGCCGCTCGGCGGTGAGCACGTTCCGCCACGCCTCGGCGCGGACCTCGGCATCCTGTGCCCCCACGTCGACCCCATGCACGTATGCCATGCCCGTCTGGCCGCGGTACAGCGCCAGTGTCGCTTCCTCCAGGGACTGCATCCGTGGGTCTTCCGCACCCTTGCCCTCGCGGATGGCGCCCCGCAGGCGCTGGACCTCGGACGAGGCCCGCAGCATCCGTTTGTGCAGCCGATTCACCTCCGGGTGCGTCGCCAGCGTCGCATCCCAGGCCGGGGCCCGGATGAAGCTGGCCACCCCGCTGTGTTCCCCTTCGCGAAGCTCGTTCAGCAGCGTGATGAACCGGGATCCCTGGCGCCCCCCCATCGCGTGTATCGCAACCGGCAGCGTGACGGAAGCCGGGGGGTAGATCCTCCCGGTGGGCCGCATGCGGTCGTAGGCCGTGCCCAGCGTGACGAGCTTGAGCCAGTGTTGGTTGGCGTCGAGCACCCGGAAGAGCCGATGCACCCAACCCCCGCGCCCCCCGAAGCACGCAGTGGCGGAGCGGTCCAGCGCCGCCCCGAACGATTCCACGGCGATGGCAAGGGTGAGGCAACGCACGCCCTCCGTGGCACGGGTGTGGATCGCGTGCAGGATCCGGGTCGGCGTAGCCTCCGGCACCATGGCGGCGAGCCGCGAGTCCGCCACGAACAGCCCCAATGGAACGCCTTCCCGCTCCGTGAGGTGCCAGCCGTCGGCCACGACGCCCGAGCCCATCTGGTGTTGTTCGAGCACCGTGTACTGGAGCCCGCGCCCGGCCAGGATGCGCACCGCACTGGGGTCCCAGGCGCAGTAGGGCAACCACGCACCGCGCGGTCTCACGTCGTCATGCGCGCGCCACCAGCGCTGCTGGACGCTCAGTTGGCCGATCGCGTCGCGTTCGGGCACGCCAGGCAGCAGGGCAGCGCCGAACAAGCCTCCCAGGACCTCGATCCTCCCGGTCGCCACCATGGCCAGCACCGACGCGAGGGCCTCGGGGGCCTCCCGTTCCATCCACTCCAGCAGCGGTCCGCTCCAATGGACGCTCGCCGTGATGCTCGGGCAATCCTCGAGGGCTCCGATCATCGGCAGGTAGCAGCGCTCGAATGCCCGGCGGAGGTCCGCCGCCGTGGTACCCGGAGGTTGCGTGTGATGGAGTACGAGGGCGAGGCCGGTGGACTGCATGGGGGCGAAGTATCCGCCTGGGGTACCGGACCGGGCCTCGATTCGGGCGCAGGCAAGAAATCCGGGCTACCCGGCGCCCATGCTGATTCTCGCTGATGCGCTCTCCGACCTTGGCCAGGAGCCCACCGCGGTGCCCTGGACGCTCCACCTCGCGGCCGGGTGGTCCGGCTCGGCCGAGGTTCGCACTTTTCATCTCTACGCGCCTCCCCGCCTCCGGTCCATCCGGCCGGTCCTGTCACGCCTGCACAACGCGATCCTGCTCACGAACCCCGCCTCTGCCGCCCTGTTGGCGCCGGTCGAACCCGGGCTGCTCGAGGCCGGTCTGACGGCTCTTCGCGAGGTACACCACGTGCCGATCGCGCTCGGCAGGGAGGCTCCACCCCCTCCGCCGCGTGCTGGGCTCGATCTGCCTGCCCGGGACGACGTGGCAGAGCCGTTCCTCCCGGCTGGCCTGGCCCTCGGCCTCGACCTCGGCGGCACGGGCATGAAGGCCTGTGCAAGCCGCGGTGGCGTGGTGCTCCGCGCCCAGTCCGCCCCCACCTGGCCCGACGGAGAGCACGGCATCGATTCGTTGATCCATCGCGCGCGGCAGTTGTTGCTGGAGGTCGCCAACGGGGAGGCTGCAGACAGCCTCGGCATCGGCATGGCCTGCCCGATGGACGTGGCCGGGAAGGTGATCGAACTCTCCACCGTGATGCGGGCGCGTGTGGAGTCACCGAGGTCCTTCGACGGGTTCGCGCACCGGGTGGGGGAGGGGATCTGTGTTGGCCCCGTGTCGATGTTCAACGATCTGGTGAACCTCGGCCGGTGGCGCGCCTCGCAGGGGGTCCGGCGTCTCGTGCGGCTGCAGATCGGCACCAGCTTCGGGGGATGCTGGATCGATGCAAACGGAGATGTATCACCCGTGGAGATGGGGCGTCTCGTCGTGGATGTGAGCCCGGGTGCGATACAGCACACGTATCTCCCCATCCGTGGGGCCATGAAGAGTTACCTTTCAAACTATGGAATATCTGGACATCTCGCTGCGCTGACCGGGCGACAGATGGACGCACGCACGATCGGACACCAGCTCGTCGAGATGCTCGGTGCGGGTGCACCCGAGGCGACCGAGACCGTCGAGTGGCTCATCGAAGCCCTGCGCGGCGTGGTGTTGGAGCTTCATGCAGTGCTCCCCGGGATCACCGAGGTGGAGTGCGGGGGCTCGATGCTCGTGGGGGCGCTGGGACGCGCCATCCAGCAGGGGGTGGCGGCCAGGAGTCCCGTGCGGTTCTCGATCCCGTCGCGGCCGGGGTTCGATGGTGCCATCGCTGCTTCTGCCGCTCCGGGGCTCGGTGTGTCGCTTCGTGGACACAAGCGCATGGGGTCGAGGTAGATGAGGGTCTATCGCTGGGATCTCGACAAGACGTACCTCGACACGGACTTCGAGTCCGTCCGGGGGCTGTTTCGATCCGCCGTGGAGTCTGCGCGGAGCAAGCGCGCGATCCCGGGGGCCACCGCACTGCTCCGGGAGCTCGCCCGGGAGCGGCCGGGCTGGCGCCCCCGGATCGTGCTGCTCTCCGGATCGCCCACGCAGATGCGGTCCGTGCTGGAGCAGAAGCTGCGGATGGACGGCATCCGCTGGGACGACTTCGTGCTCAAGGACACGCTCGGGAGCCTGCGGAAGGGGAGGTTCCGGGCGGTGAAGGACCAGTTCGGCTACAAGTTGCCGCAGCTCCTGCAGGGTCGTATCGGGATGGGCGCCGCGGTGCGCGAGATCCTGTTCGGGGACGACGCCGAGGCGGACGCCTTGATCTACTCGGTCTACGCCGATGTGGTGGCGGGTCGCGTCGCGCCCATCGAGCTCTCGCGGTTGATGGAGGCGGCCGGCGCCTACCCGGACGCGATCGTCGCGGCGCTCGCCGCGCAGAAGCAGATTGCCCGTGCCGATGCCGTGGACCGGATCTTCATCCGGCTCGACCGGGGCGTCGAGCGCTGGAGCTTCGAGGCATTGTCCCCGCGCGTCGTACCGGTGCGGACCTGGCTGGAGGCAGCGATCGTGATCGGGGCCTCCGGAGAGCTGGAGGCAGACGCATTGTGCCGCGTGCACGACGCAGGGACGTACAGCGTCGGAGAGGTCGGCGAGGCCGCCAGCTCCCTGCTCAGGCGGGGCCTCGTCGACCGCGCGGCACTGCAGCACCTCTCGGGCACGATGGGCGGCCACCCCCTCGCGGGCCTGCTCAGCGCGTCGTTGTCGGAGACCCCCGAAGCTCCGCCGCACGTCGAGCGTCCGCGCGTCGACTACCTCGAGCTCGTTCGGGCGTGGAAGGCACGCCCCCGCCCATCGGCATAGCCGCCGGAGCCTACAGATCCCCGCCGTAGATGCGGTAGGTCTTGTAGATCTTCGCGCCCATCTTCTCGAGGGCGCCCCGCATGCGGTGGTTGTCCTCGAGGATCCACGAGCACTCTGCGCCCTTCACCTTGGCCTCGCGCCCGTTGTCCCAGGTGCGCTTGTACAGGGGCGCACCGATCGCGAGGTGCTGCCATTCGCGGCGCACGCCGAGCACGAACACCCGGATCTGGTTGATCTTCTTGGGCATGGTGAGCCAGTACCACCAGCCGAAGGGGAAGATGCTGCCCTTCATCGGTTTGACCACCTGGTTGTAGTCCGGCAGCGTGAGGGAGAAGGCGATGGGCGCGCCGTTGCGCTCCACGACGTAGCAATAGCGGGGGTCGATCATCGGGCGCAGGCCCTCCGCCACCTTCTGGAACTCCTCGTCCGTGAGCTTCACGAACCCCCAGTTGTCCGCCCAGGCGTCGTTGTAGATGTCCTTGGCCATGGCGACCTCGGCCTCGAAGTTCTTCGGGTTGAAGCCACGGATCGTGATCTCCGGGTGCTTCTCCATGAACCGGTCCGCCAACTTGCCGATACGCTCGGGGACCGGCCCGTTGTTCTCCAGCCAATAGGCGTACAGGTCCTTGGTCTTCGTGAGGCCCAGGCGCTCATACATCTTCGGGTAGTAGGGAAGGTTGTAGGTCATCAACACCAGGGGGTCCTGGTCGAACGCGTCTACGAGGAGGCCGCATTCGTGATTGGTGTTGAAGTTGAATGGGCCCATCATGCGCGCCATGCCCTGCCCGCGCAGCCAGTCGCGCGCGGCGTCCAGCAGGCCCCTGGCAACGGCTTCGTCGTCGATGAACTCGAAGAAGCCGAAGAATCCGACGTTGGCTTCGACGGACTGGTAGCCCTTGTCCACCTGCGCCGAGATGGTCCCGACGCGCTTGCCATCCTTCCAGGCCATGAAACACTGGATGTTCGCCAGCTTGAAGTATGGGTTCTTGGCTGGGTTGAGGAAGTCCTTGCGCTCGAACTTGAGCGGGGCGACCCAGTTGGGGTTCGACGCGTAGAGGTCGAACCACACGTTGATGAAGGCGCTGGCGTCACCGGGGAGCTGGACGGGCTTGATCTCGACAGGCATGGGGCCTCGTAAGGGCGGCGAGACTAATACGAAACGGGCGTGCGGTGCAGGTCCCACGTGACGGCCGCCGGCGGGGGTTAGGCCACCACGATGCGAAACATGCTCTCAGAGCTCCTGGACCTGCTGCGCCTCGAACGGATCGAACAGAACCTCTTTCGTGGCCAGAGCCAGGACCTGGGCTGGGGCGCGGTGTTTGGGGGGCAGGTGCTCGGACAGGCGCTCTCGGCTGCTGCGCAGACGGTGCCGCCCGAGCGGGCCGTTCATTCGTTCCACAGCTACTTCTTGCGGCAGGGGGACGCCTCCAGGCCCATCGTGTACGACGTGGACTGCATCCGGGATGGCGGGAGCTTCACGACGCGACGGGTCGTCGCGATCCAGAACGGGCGACCGATCTTCACCATGGCAGCCAGCTTCCAGGCCGATGAGGTCGGGTTCGATCACGGCGACGTGATGCCCGACGTACCGGGCCCCGACGGGCTGCTCTCCGAGCTGGAGGCCGCACAACGCATCTCGGATCGGATCCCGCCCCATTTCCGCTCCATCGCGCTCGCCGAGCGTCCCATCGAGATCCGCCCCGTGCAGATGTCGAACCTGCTCGACCCGAAGCCGCGTCCTCCCGTGCGCCAGCTGTGGTACAGGGCAAAGGGGACGTTGCCCGACGATCCGGCGGTGCATCGATACGTGTGTGCGTACGCGAGTGACTTCAATTTCCTGATCACTGCGCTCCAGCCGCACGGCGTCAGCCTGATCACCCCCGGGTTGCAGGTCGCGAGCCTCGATCACGCCATGTGGTTCCACCGGCCGTTCCGGTTCGACGAATGGCTGCTCTACGACGTGGACAGTCCCTCGGCGAGCGGCTCGAGAGGGTTGGTTCGGGGAAGGTTTTTCAGGCAGGACGGCACGCTGGTCGCTACAGTCGCACAGGAAGGACTGGTTCGCGACCGTCGTCCGCCATTTGACACTGCCGCGGCCAAGAACCCGCGTTAGTCGGCGGCATCCGAAGGTTGCTCATGGACATCCATCCTGCACGGCTGAGCGTGTTCCCCATCTTCAAGGGGGTCGGGCTCAATGACCTGGTTGCGCTGGTCGCAGCGGGTCACGGGGAGATGCGGCATCGGGGGGACATCCTGTTTCGCGAGGGCCAGGTGGCCAAGGACGCCTTCCTCGTCGTCCAGGGGCGGCTGGGTGTGTACCTCGGAGACGGCGTCGGCCAGCGCCTCATCGGGGAGGTCCGCGCCGGGGAGATCGTCGGCGAGGCCGGCTTGATGAACCTCGGCGTGAAGCGCAGCGCAACGGTGAAGGCGCTCGTCGACACGGACCTGCTCCGGATCACCCCCCGCACCCTCGTCGCGATCAGCGAGAACGAGGCGATGGTCGCCGTCGAGATGCACATCCTCACGGCGATGGCCCGGCGCATCCGGTCGGCGAACGTGCGCCTCGAGGAGGCGCTGGCGCCAGCAGGTTCTGCGACCCGATCGACCTTGCCGCCGCCCGGAACCGGCGCCAGCCTGGCGCCGCCCAGCAGTGCCGCCCGGTCGCAGTCCATGCCCGGGAGCCCGTCACCCCGGTCCACGCTGCCGCCCCCTGGCGCACGCGGGCAGAGCCTGGCCCCTCCCGGGGAACCATCGGCGCCGCGCACCGAGACGCTCACCCAGACCCTGCTTCGCATCCTCGGAGGGAAGTGATGGATCCCGTCGAACCTGATCCCGACCTGCTCGTCCTTGCCTGCCGCCTCTCCGAGGCGCACCCCTTCCTCGGGGTGGAGCCCCACCACGTGGCCAGTTGGCTCGGGCGCTGCCCGGAGCGGGTGTTCCGCCCGGGTCAGCAGCTCTGCAGGGAGAAGAGCTACGGGGACGAAGCCTACGTGGTCACGGCTGGCCGC
The DNA here is from genome assembly GCA_903875225.1 of uncultured Pseudomonadota bacterium. Taxonomy (GTDB): domain Bacteria; phylum Myxococcota_A; class UBA796; order UBA796; family SXON01; genus CAIUMM01. The sequence goes on along the minus strand of CAIQVJ010000054.1, from coordinate 96,312 downwards.
GTGATCGTGTCCCGCCTCGACCGGAGGGGGTTTCCGGCGCCGATCGTGACCCTCGACCCGCCGATCCTGGTGGGGCAGTTGTCGCTGATCGACGATGCGATCCGTAGCGCCACGCTCACGGCCGAGGGGGTCGTCACGGTTCGCGTCCTCGACGGTGCGACCTGGCAGCACGTCGCTCGCTCCCCCACAGCGGAGGGTGCGGCCCTGCGCCGCCTCGTCATGTCGAGCCTGCAGCAACAACTGTTCCGGACCCTCGGCCAGATCTCGGAGATCGCAGGGGGGACCGGACCGGCGGTACCCGCACAGCAGAACGAGCGGCTGATCCCCGTGGTTCGGCTCGACGACGACGACTTCGAGCCCGATCAGTTCACGGACGACCTCACCGACGAACAGAAGATCGCGGCGATAAACCCGCACAAGCGTTAGATCCTCGGCCAGGGCCCGGCTACCTCGTTAGGTTGCGGCATGTGTTTTCTGGTCTGGCTCTTGCCCCTCGTCCAGGATGCAGCCGCCGTGCGCCCAGCCGATCTCGCGCCGGGGGCCCCCGAGCTCCAGGAGGCGGAGCTGCGCCTGGTGAACCTGCTCGATGAGGCGGACGCCGTGGGCGCCGCGACCTCCCGGCTCCAGGCCCGGTGGGTTTTGCTCGGCCAGCCCGTGGCAGGGGAGAAGGGAAAGCCCAGGCTTGTGGCCCCGTGCGAACCCGCCCGGTTGGACGTGGCGTGGCGCATCGAGCGTTTCGGGGCCGCGTGGCGCGAGGCCGCGCAGGCAGCACATGCGCAAGCAGACAGGCTTCAGGCGACCCGGACCGCCGCCACGGTTGCCCCGTTGGTCGACGAACGATGGGCTGACCGACTGCGCGGGCTGCTCGACCAGAGCGCCAGGGACGAGCGCGCGTTCCTCGAGGCGAGCGTGTGGCAGGCACAGTTCGTGAGGCCCATGCTGGACACCTGCCCAAGCGAGCCGGATGCGAAGGGTCCGCCCGCGCCGGCACCTGCCCCCGCACCTGCCCCGGCAGTCGAATCCGAGGCCGACGAGCCCGCTCCAGCCCCGAACGGGGAGGCGCTCGCGTTCGTCTGGGAGCGCGGGCACCGGGTCACCCCCGTGGCCGTGCTCGCGCTCGGGGATGGTTGGGTGTGTCCTGGCGCGGTCCGGGCGGACGATGCGATCGTGCTCCTGACCCCCGAGCCGGGCGGGGAGGCGCGGGCCTGCTGGTCTGCGTCCTCCAACTGCGGGTGTGACCCCGGGCCGGTGTTTCCGGGCGGGGTGTTGGCGCCGCCCGTCGAGTAGGTCGCGCGCGGGATCCCATGAGGGGATCCCGCGGGATAGTCCTCACCGGAATGGCCTACCTGCATCTTCACGACCCCGTCCGCGAAGAGATCCGCGACATCCCCTTGCGGAAACCGCTCGTCACCCTCGGAAGGGCAGAGGGGAACGACGTCCACCTGCTCGATCCTTCGCTGGCACCGACGCACGCCAACCTCTTGCGCAAGGGGAACCACTTCACGCTGTCGGTCGTGGACCGCGCGACCACCTTCATCGTGAACGGGGTGCGCGCTCGCTCCTCGGATCTGCGTGTGGGTGACGAGGTCGTGATCGGCCGGTTCCGGCTCACCCTGATGGAGGGGGAGCCGAAGCAGGTGCCTGCCACGGCGGGTGCACCCCTCTCGGAGGTGGACAGCGTCCGGAAGTTGGCAGAGTTCAGCCGGGACCTCGCCGCCGAGTCCAGCCTCGAGAAGATCTTCCAGAAGCTGCTCGAGTCCGTCGTGGCGATCACCGGGGCCGAAAAAGGCTTCTTGATCGCCATCAAGGAAGGAGAACGGGTCCTCGCGGCCTCGCACAACGTGGGACGAGAGACCCTCGACCTCTCCCGGGTGAGCGACAGCATCGTGGATCGCGTGCTCACCGACCGCAAGCCCATCATCGTCTCCGACGCGTTGCACGACGCTCAGTTCGCCTCCGCGCGCTCGGTCGTGGACCTGCGCCTCTCCAGCGTGATGTGCGTACCGCTGCAGTGGCGGAGCGAGATGTTCGGCGTGCTGTACCTCGGCAACGACAACGTCCGCAACCTGTTCGCCCAGCAGGATCTGGCGCTGCTCGAGGTGTTCTCGAGCCAGGCAGCCATGCTCGTGCACCAGGCCCTGCTGCTCAACGAGCTCCAGACCACCAACCGGAACCTCCGGGATCAGCTGCAGAAATCGTCCCAGGGCGGCATCATCGGCTCGTCCGGTCCGATGAAGGAGTGCTTCAAGATCCTCCGACGCGTCTCCCCCACCGACCTCTCGGTGCTGGTGCTGGGGGAGACGGGCACGGGGAAGGAGCTCGTCGCCAAAGAGGTGCACCGCCTCTCCGGGCGCGCCTCGAAGCCCTTCATCTCGATCAATTGCGGTGCGATCCCGGAGCATCTGCTGGAGAGCGAGCTGTTCGGGTACAAGCGTGGCGCCTTCACCGGCGCCCAGGCGGACAAGATCGGAAAGTTCGAAGCGGCGGACGGGGGGACGATCTTCCTCGACGAGATCGGGGAGATGCCGATGCCGTTGCAGGTCAAACTGCTGCGGGTGCTGCAGGAGCGGGTGATCGAGCGGGTAGGCGACGTGAAGACGCGCCCCATCGACATCCGGGTGGTCTCCGCCACCAACAAGAACCTCACGGAGCAGATCAGCTCGGGCAATTTCCGGGAGGACCTGTTCTACCGCCTCAACGAGGTCACCGTGAACCTCCCCGCCCTGCGCGAGCGCCAGGACGACGTCGTTCAGATCGCGCAGTACCTGCTCAACAAGTACGCGGAACAGTACGGCGCGAAGGCGCGCGCGTTCAGCGCCGGCTGCCAGAACGCGATGCGGAGCTACTACTGGCCCGGCAATGTCCGTGAGCTGGAGAACCGGATCAAGAAGGCGGTGATCATGACCGACCGCGTTCAGCTTGGGCCGGAGGACCTCGGGATCGAGATCAAGGAGCGGTCGACCGCGATCCGCCCTCTTGCGGATGCCGAGGAAGAGTTCAAGATGAACTACATCCGCAAGGCGCTTGACGCAAATGGCTGGAACAAAGCCCAGACTGCCCGGGAGCTGGACGTGGATGCGCGAACGATCTTCCGCTACATCGAGCGGATGGGCGAGTAGTTCGGCGGGTTACACCGCGGTTTGAGGTACATCATGCGCTTTCCCTTCGCTCCCGCCCTCCTCTGCGTTTCCCTCCTGTCGCCGCTGGCGTCGGGCTGCGTGCCCGCCGCGAAGTACCAGAAGGTCGTCGACGAGAACACCAAGCTCAGCACGCGGGTCGACAACCTGCAGGCGAAGGCCCAGGCCCGCCTGAAGGCGTTGAAGGATCTCCTCGAGGATCTCAAGCCGCTGATCGACCGCGGGTTGCTCGAGGTGGAGATCGTGGACGGCCGCGTCGTGATCGGCATGACCGCAGATGTCCTGTTCCCCTCGGGCTCCGCCACGCTCTCCGCCGATGGCAAGCGCAACATCGCCGAGGTGGCCACCGCGTTGAAGCGGCGCAACCTCTCGCAGAACTTCCAGATCGAGGGTCACACGGACAACGACCCGATCAACACGCCCGAGTTCCCTGACAACTGGCATCTCGGCGCCGCCCGGGCCGTCACCGTCCTCGAGTACATGGTGGATCAGGGGTTCCCGTCGGACCGCATCTCGGCGGCGACGTTTGGGGACACGCAGCCGGTGGTGCCGAACAACTCCGGGACCGCACGCGCCCAGAACCGCCGCATCGAGATCGTCGTACTGCCTGACCTGAACGATCTCCCAGGCAGCAAGCAGCTGCTCGAAGCCGTCGGGAAGGCCGCTCGCCCTCGCGGCACCGGCGGCCCGCGCTAGTCCCCGCGGACGTGCGTGGCGGCGACAGCGGCGATAGGCGCCGCTGTTGCTGGAGTTCAAGATGGAAGAGCACGAGAAGGGCCGTGAGGCGTTCGCCGACGACGAGGCGTACCGCCTTCATTCCCTGCGGCATTCGACCGCCCACATCATGGCGGAAGCCATCGAGGTCGTCTTTCCCGGTGCGAAGTTCGGCATCGGGCCGGCGATCGAGGACGGGTTCTACTACGACGTAGACGTCGGGCGCTCCATCCTCGAGGCGGATCTCGGCGCGATCGAGGAGGCGATGAAGGCGATCGTGAAGCGGAACTCGCCCTTCGTGCGCAAGGAGGTCACCCGCGAGGAGGCCGCCGTCGTGTTCAAGGACCAGCCGTTCAAGCTCGAGCTGATCCAGTCGCTGGAGGGTGGGTTGACCACCTACGAGCAGGGTGGATTCGTGGACCTCTGCCGGGGGCCGCACGTGCCCCGTACCGGCAATGCGAAGCACTTCAAGCTCCTGAAGGTCTCCGGCGCATTCTGGCGCGGCGACCAGCGGAACCCCCAGCTCCAACGGGTGTACGGAACCGTCTTCCCGACCCGGGAGGCGCTCGACCAGTACCTCTTCCGGCTGGAAGAGGCCCGCAAGCGCGATCACCGCAAGGTGGGCAGCGCGATGGGCCTGTTCATCTTCCACGAGTACGCGCCCGGCGCCGCGTTCTGGCTCCCGAAGGGGGAGGAGCTCTGGCACATCCTCTCCGAGTCGATGCGTCGCCTCCTGCTCGGCGAGGGCTACATCGCCGTTCGCACCCCCATGCTGTTCGACAAGGCCCTCTTCGAGGAGTCCGGGCACTGGGCCCACTACCGGGACAACATGTTCTGTGTCCACAAGCAGGAGGAGGGTGAGGAGGAGCCTCGGACCTTCTCGCTGAAGCCGATGAACTGCCCCTCGCACATGCTGATCTTCCGCTCCCAGAAGCGGAGCTATCGCGAGCTGCCGATCCGGATCCACGACCAGGGTGTCCTGCACCGCGACGAGCTCCGGGGTGCGCTCGGGGGCCTGACCCGGGTCCGCCAGCTTGCGCAGGATGATGCCCACCTGTTCTGCATGCCCGAGCAGGTGGAGCACGAGGTGGATGTCCTGCTTCAGTTGGTGGGTCGGGTGTACACCGCCCTTGGCCTGCCTTATCGCTGCAAGTTGTCGACCCGCCCCGAGGAGAAGCTGGGCGACGACGAGCTGTGGGACGCCGCCGAGGGGGCCCTGCGCGGGGCCCTGGAGAAGAATGGGCTGGAGTACAAGCTCAACGCCGGGGATGGTGCATTCTACGGTCCCAAGATCGACATCGACGTGGTCGACGCGCTGGGGCGCGCGTGGCAGTGCGCCACCATCCAGTTGGACTACCAGCTCCCCCGCCGGTTCAAGCTCACCTACGTCGGGTCAGACAACCAGGAGCACATCCCGGTCGTCGTCCACCGGGCGATCTTCGGCAGCTTCGAGCGGTTCATCGGCATCCTGATCGAGCACTTCAACGGCGCATTCCCGATGTGGCTCGCACCGGAGCAGGTCCGCGTGATGACCGTGAGCGAGAAGTCGGAGGAGTGGGGACGTGAGGTGGCGGCGAAGCTCGCCGCAGCAGGCGTGAGGGTGGAGCTCGACGTCTCGGCTGACAAGATCGGCGCCAAGATCCGCGCGGCCCACGCGATGAAGCCCGTGTACTACGTCGTGGTCGGCGAGAAGGAGCAGACAGACTGCACCGTCGCGGTCAAGGGGCGCGCGAACGCCGATCTCGGCTCGATGACGCTCGACGCCCTCGTCGAGCGTTGCGTGTCGGAGTCTGCGGTCCCCTTTTGAACCTTCCCCCGCTCGCCATCCTCGCGGCGGGTGACCGCTGGGTCGTCGTCGCCAAGCCGCCGGGCATGGTCGTGCACCGCTCCGACTGGGCCCCCCGCGCTCCGGCGGTGCTCCAGACCCTTCGGGATCAGCTCGGCACCCGCGTCTTTCCGGTGCACCGCCTCGCCGGTGCGGTGTCCGGCTGCCTGTTGATGGCGACCGAGTCGAAGGTGGCCGGGCAGCTCGCGGCAGCATTGTCTTCGAGCAACGCTAGCAAGTCATACATCGCGTTCGTTCGCGGCTGGTTTCGGCATGACGGCGACGTGGATGTATCGACCCCGATGAAGGACGACACGGGCGTGCTTCGGGACGCGCAGTCGGTCGTCCGCTGCCTGGGGCGGTCCCACGACCCGCGGTGTTCGTTGCTCGAGGTCGAGCCTGTCACCGGCAGGTTCCACCAGGTCCGGCGCCACGTGCGCGACCTGCATCATCCGGTGCTCGGCGACGCGGAACACGGCGACAACAAGGAGAACCGGGTGTGGCGCGAGCGCGGGCTCCAACGGCTCGGTCTGCACTGCTCCTCCCTGGAGTTGGACCTGCCGGAGGGGGGGCGGCTCCAGGTGGCGTGCCCCCCGTTCGCGGACCACGTCGCGGTCTGGCGGGAGCTGCCTTTCTGGGGGGACGTGATCGCCGCCCGCCCGGCGCTCGGGGCGACGCCCCTGGACTACTGGGGATCAGTGGACCCCGAATCGGCCGCGGGCGTCACGGGTGACCTTCCCGATGGCGACGCCGGGGTCGTGGGTGAAGAATATCCGCCCTCCGCGGGCCAGCAGGTCTTCGAGTAGCCTCGTCTTCTCGTCGATCAGCAGCTCCGGGTAGCGGTCGTACCCCATGGTGATCGCCGTGTGCACCCAGGGAACCCCGGGGATCAGGTCCGAGGCGAACAGCAGGGGCCCCGCGGCATCCTGGAACTCGGTGCACAGGAGCCCCGGGGTGTGCCCGTGGCTGAGGTGGAAGCGGAACCGTTCGCCGAGCAGGGGGTGGGTGCTCGCCTGCGCCGGCACGATGACCAGTCGCCGGGTCTCCAGGAGCAGGGCGGGCAGTTCGGGGATGTAGCTGGCGCGATCGCGGGCGTGGGGGGCGGTGGCGCGTGCCCAGGCCCCCTCGCTCACGACGAACCTTGCGTTCGGGAACAGGAGCCGAGGGGGGCGCCCGGCCTCCCAGGGTGCGAGCAGCCCGCCAGCGTGGTCGAAGTGCAGGTGGGAGAGCACGACGACGTCGATGTCGGCGTCGCTCAAGCCTGTATCGGCGAGGCTCGCGAGCAGGCGGTGTTCGGGCTCCTCGACCCCGTAGCGCTCGCGCAGCGCGGGGTCGAAGAAGACGCCGATCCCCGCCTCGAGGAGCACCCGGCCCCGGCCCTGGAGCCCGTCCTCCACCAACATGCAGCGGCAGGCGAGGGGGATGCGGTTCTGGCTGTCCGGAGGTGACCAGCGCTCCCACACCGCCCTGGGGGCGTTGCCGTACATCGCTCCGCCGTCGAGGCGCTGCCGATTCCCCTCCAGGGCCGTGACGCCGCCTGCCGTGGGCACCGCTACTCCGCGCTCGCGAGCTTGATGTCTTCCGTGCGGACCCATCCTTCGGTGGGCGGAGCGCACGTCGAGCACCACACCTTCCGCCGCACCTGGCCGTCCTCCGCGCGCACCTCCACCCTGGCGCCGGGCTCGTTCAGCACGGCCACGGGCTTTCCTACGTCGTCCACGAGCGTGACCGGCGAGCCCACGGTGACCGCCATGTAGGGGTCGAGCCCATCGGGGTTCGGGTTGGGTGCGGGTCCGTCGGCGTCTGGAGCATCGACCGCCTGATCCGCGGCGACCGCCTCGGCGGTGTGCACGCGCGCCGTGGGCATGTCGACAGGCCGGGGGCTCCAGCAGGCCGCAAGCACAGCGAGGGGAGCGAGGCGGAAAAACTGAGCGGCAACGGGCACGGCCGGAGCATAGCTGACCCAGGACCTGTCGCAATGGGCAATAATTACCGTGTGGGACGGCGTGCTCAGCCGTCGAGCCCAAGCTCGCGCAGCAGGCGCGGGTTGCGCGTCCAGTCACGCTCCACCACCACGAACAGGTCGAGCCGCACCTGGCACCCGAGCAGGCCCGCGATCGTCTTGCGCGCCTCGGTTCCGATGCGCTTGATCATCTTGCCGCCCTGCCCGATAACGATCGCCTTCTGGCTCTCCTTCTCGACGAGGATCTTGGCGTGGATGTGCACCTTTCCGGCCTCGCGGCTGGATTCGTCGAAGCGCTCGATGTCCACCGCCGTGGCGTAGGGCACCTCCTGCTCGGTGTGCTCCATCACGCGCTCACGGATGAGCTCCGCCACGATGAACCTCTCCGTCTCGGTGGTGAGCTGATCCTGGGGGTACAGGCCCGGCTGTACGGGCAGCACGCGGCGGATGGCCTTGGCCAGGGCGTCGAGCCCGGTGCCTTTTTTTGCGCTGAGCGGCACGATCAGGGGGCTGAGCTCGGCGAGCGCTGCGATCACGGGTAGCGCCTGCTCCTTCTGGACCCGATCGATCTTGTTGAGCACCAGCAGCAGGGGCACGCCGCGGGCCAGTACACGGTCCCGGACGGTGATCAGCTGGGCATCCAGGATGGGCGCGCCCTTCGCGAGCGCCGCGACCAACGGCTCGATGTCGAGGATCCAGCAGATAGCCTCGACCTCGTCCAGAACGCCCTCGGACACAGCGACCATGCGTTGATTGAACACCGTCCATGCGTCATGGAGCCCGGGTGTGTCAAGCAATACAACCTGCATGTCCTCTGCATTCCAGAGGCCGAGCACGCGGTTTCGCGTTGTCTGCGGGCGGCTTGACACTGCAGCGATACGCTCGCCGACGAGCGCGTTGAGCAGCGATGATTTTCCAGCGTTTGGACGGCCGATGAGGGCGACGGTCCCGGAGCGAAAGGACATGCGGCGCGGCTAACGCTTTCCGGGAGGATCGGCTTCCGTGCGTTTTGGGGTCCTGCACGCGGCGGTCACAGGTCCGACTCGATGTCCGTGGACCTCCCCACGCGGAAGCCGAGCACGCCGTGGTCACTCATCCCCGGAGCGGCGCGACGGTAGGACACGCGGGCGAGGGATGCGCTGCGGTCCCACGCGCCGCCTCGACTCACGTGGTGGGAGCCCGAGGATGCGCCGGTCGGGTCTGTCTCCACCGGCAAGGCGTATTCGTCGTACCAGTCCTGCGTCCACTCCCACACGTTGCCGCTCATGTCATACAGGCCGCAGGCGTTCGGGGCGAGGCTGGCGACGTCGTGTTTCCTCCCGTCGCTGTTGTCGCTTATCCAGCCGAGATCGAGGATGTCTCCCGAGCCCGAGTAGAGCGGATCGGCTCCGCACCGCGCCGCGTTCTCCCACTCGGCCTCCGTGAGCAGGTGGTAGCCGCCGCACTCGTACGGATTCGCCGCGACCTCGCACGCCACGCCGTCCCCGGCGCCGGTGCAGGCGTAGCACTCCGGCAGTCCCGCGGCGGTGGAGAGCGCGTTGGCGTAGGCCGCCCCTCCCGACCAGAGCGCCGACTCGACCGGGCAATTCACGCCGCAGTCAGGCTGGAACGACGGATTGTACCCCATCGTCGTTTCGAATTGCCACTGGGTCACCTCTGTCACCCCGACCTCGTACGCGTGGGTGAGCGTGACGATGTGCTCGGTCTCGTCGGCGTCGCAGTCGGACTGTCCCCTGGTGCACCCCATCTGGAACGTGCCCGCGGGGACAGGCGCGTACCGGGCAGTGAGGGGGATCGTCCCGTCGTCATGGGGGGCCGGGTCTTCCGGTGCGCAACCGCTCAGCGGCCAGAGCGCGAGGGCCAGGATCGTGGGGTTCATGGGTGCTCCGAGTGAGGATGAGCTCGAAGGTCCCCTCGGCTCTCGAGCGGGTCGGGAGACCCCCGGGCGTCCTTTTTCCGCTTGCAAGGGGCGGGCCACCAGACGAACTCCCATTCAGGCTCTCTCCCTCCGCTGGACTCTGTGTGAAATGCTTCAGCCGCTGGGCAGGTGGGCCCGGACCACGTGTACCTCCATGCCTGCAGGCCACCACACTGCCCCGAAGTTACATGCCGGGCCACCCCGGACGGAGCCGCTTGTCGAGGAACACCAGACCGCTCACGCGGGCAGAGCGGCAGGCGCAGGCCATCGCGAACGCCACTCCTGACGCCGGGGCCGAAGGGACTGGCGAGCCCGCCCAGCCGGGGCGGCCGATCCGCAGCGAGCATCGGGGCGACATGCTGGACCTCAAGGCGATGGCCAACCGTCTGGCCGCCCTGCCGCGGGGTCTCCGACGGACGCTGCCGCTCGACGAGGAGACGCTGGACCACCTCGACCTGCTGGCCCGCTCCGAGGGCGCTGACCGGCGCCGGGTGCTCATGCGCGCCAAGCTGCTCCTGGGCTCGGTCGACATGGCGCTCCTCGAGCGGGCGCTCGCCGGTGACACGCCGTCCGCCGCACGGGACCGGGAGTGCGTGCGATGGCGAACGCGCCTCGTCGCAGGGGACGACGTCGTCCTCCAGGAGCTCGTCGAGGCCCACCCCGGCGCGGATCGGCAGGCGATCCGGGCCAGCACCCGGGAGGCTCGCGGGCAGGGAACGGCGGCCGAGCGCGCGCGCACGCGACTGCTGGAGCTGGTGCGCGAGGCCGTCGCGTCCACCGGATAGACTCCCTCCCGATGACGGCCGATCTCCAGTCCCTCTCCTTCGAGCAGCTCGCGTCGGAGGCACACGCCCTTCGGGCGCGGCTCGACCGCTTCCGCCAGGCGCTCGGCCGCTACTTCGTGGAGAAGCAGTCGCTGATCGACCTGATGACCGTGTGTGCGGTCGCGCAGGAGCCGCTGCTGCTGGTGGGGCCGCCGGGCACGGCAAAGAGCGACCTCGTGCTCAAGTTCAAGGATGCCCTGGGGCTCCGGGAGGGCGAGTACTTCGAGTACATGCTCACCCGGTTCACCGAGCCGGGCGAGGTGATGGGCCCGATCGACGTCGCCAAGCTCCGCGAGGGACGGTACCTGCGACGCTCGCAAGGGAAGCTGCCTACCGCAAAGCTCGTCTTCCTGGACGAGATCTTCAAGTCGAACTCCGCGATCCTCAACGCGCTGCTCACGGTGGTGAACGAACGGAAGTACTACCAGGACGGACAGCCCGTGCCGGTGGAGCTCAAGATCCTGTTCGCGGCCACGAACGAGATCCCCGAACACAGCGAGCTCGCTGCGTTGAAGGACAGGTTCTGCTTGAAGGCCGCGTGCCGGTCGGTCGCGGAGGATCACTTCCTGCCGCTGATCGATGCAGGGCTCGCGAGCCAGACGTGGAAGGATCTCGGGCAGAAGCCCTGGGCCGAGGGGCATGCCACGCTCGACGACTTCCTGAAGGCCAACCGCTACCTGGCGATGCAGTTCGGCCGATCCGAGGGGCAGAACGGCGAGGAGAAGGACCGGCACCGGTTCTTTCCGGAGCCGCTCCTGCTCGAGCTTCGTCGCGTGCTGCGAACGCTCGTCCGGGAAGACGGCGTTTTCATCAGCGATCGCAAGATCGTGAAGTTGTACCGGCTCCTTCGTACGCGGGCGTGGGTGATCCACGGGGGCGCGGTGGAGCGCGAGGACCTGCGTATGCTCTCGTACCTGGGTGAGACCCGGGACGAGATCGATCTCCTCGAGGAGAAGGTGCCGAAGCTGCTCGGAATCAGCGGGACGTGATCGAGCTGCGCGAGCCCGACGTCATCGAGGCGTGGCTCGCGACGGGCTTGCCGCTGGCCAGGGTGCACCTGCCGCCTGGAAAGCAGATGTCTGCGTGGTTTGCCACGGTGATGGCCGAGCGCCCCGGCCTCCCGCCACCCGGGTGCGTGGTGGACCTCGCGACCCTGGCGACGGAGGGCTGCTACACCCGGCTGGGCGGCCCCGCTCCGGACGATCCAGCGCTCCGCCGGGCCGTGCGGGCGTGGGAGGACCACGTGCTGGGGCGGCTCGTGGGGGATGCCCGCCTGACCGCGGTGCAGGACGCCGTCCTGGTGCTGCCCGATGCGCTCAAGGCAGAGGCCGCCGGGCTGTTCGCCAGCGTGATCCTTGCCCGGCTTTGCGGCCGGATCTCCGGGGAGGTCGCGGTGGTGCCCGGTGTGTTGAGGCGCGTGTTGGAGTCCCCGATGGGGAGGAGCCCGACGGAGGCGATCGTGACGACCCTGACCGTGGGCTACGAGCGCCTCGTGGAGGGGGCGCGCACGGTGTCCGAGCTGCTCGGACCCGGCGACGTCTTCCTGCTCACCTGGATGGAGCGCCTGCGGTCGCTGGAGGCCCGGGTGGCGCTCGAACAGCTCGCCGGGGTGGCTGCGCGGACCGAGCTCCCCCGCCGGGTACGCAGCCGGCGTCGGAAGGGGACCGCGTTCTCCCGGGTCGAGGAAGAGAGCGCATACCCGGTGGGTGGGTTCTCCTCCATCGGCACGAGCGGGGCGATCGAGAACCTCGTGACCTCGGAGCTGGCCTACATGACGGTGGAGGGCGAGGGGAAGGAGCACGACGTCGATCTCTTCGACCTGCGCTGGGCCGAAGGGGAGCTCCTCTACTACAGCCGGGACGAGGGCGCGCATCATCGGGAGCGACGGGCGATCCTCGTCCTCCTGGACCCCGCGCTGGAGCGGGAGCGCGCGCAGGCCGGTGTGGGCGGGCTGCAGCGGATCGTGATCGTGCTGGGGCGGCTCGTGGCGCTGCTCCGGCGGGTGGCGGAGCTGCTCGGCGAGGCCGACCTCCACGTCCGGATCACCGTCGACCCCGGGGATGCCCTGGGGCTGGAGATGGATCTCCTCGCGCTGCTGCTGCGGGACCTCGTCAACCTCCAGGTACTCACGTTCGCGCGGGAGCCGGTGGAGGAGGGGAACAGGTGGCTGGCAGCGCACGCGGGCCTGGGAACCGTGGACTGCCTGCTCGTGCAGCGCGCTGCGGGCGGAGCAGGCTGGGAGCCGAGCGGTCGTGCGCTCTCGCGGGTGAAGGCGATCGGGATGAGTGTCGAGACCGACGTGGTGGAGCTGCTGCGCGGCTTGATCTGACACGGCGTGGTGCGGTGGGCGTGGCACCTGAACTCGTGGGGATCTGCACGGCCGTTCCCCTGCGGCGGAGAGCCGGGCGCCCCGGCGGGCGAGGCCGCCAGAAAGTGCGGAGATCGCCGATCCCGACCTCCCTCCCGCGCTACATTTCGGCCCCCTTCCACGGAGTCCGACCCATGCCCCGCTACACGTTCGAAGAAGGCACATCGTCGAAATTCTGGCAGATCGAGCTGGATGGATCGACGTTCACCGTGGTGTACGGCAAGATCGGCACCGCCGGCCAGTCCCAGACCAAGAGCTTCGGCTCCGACGCCGAGGCCAACAAGGAGTACGACAAGCTGATCAAGGAGAAGACGAAGAAGGGGTACGTCCTGGATGGAACGGGGGAGGCCACGCCGGTGCCGTCGCCGAAGGTTGCGGCCCCGAAGCCGGGCGGGAACCCCGAGATCGAGGCCGCGATCGCTGCGAACCCCGAGGATGCCAACGCCTACCTGGTGTACGCGGATTGGCTCCAGAGCCAGAACGACAAGCTCGGAGAGTATGTCGCCCTCGCAGTTCGTGGGGCGACGGACCCGGCGTTGAAGAAGATGGCCGCCCGGATGCTGAAGGAGAACACGAAGGCCTGGGTCGGCATGCTGGCGGAGGAGCCTGAGCTCGCGACCCTGAGGTGGGCGAACGGCTTCATCCAGACCGCGTCCGTGACCATGGAGTACGAGGGCGAGCCCCATGCCAGGAAGATCCTCGGCGCGCTGCTGAAGCTGCCGACCGCCCGGTTCCTGCAGGCGCTCACGCTCGGGCTCTACTACGACGAGGAGGAGACCTACGAGGTGAACTACTCCGGGGCGGCCCGGCTGCTCGTCGCGAACGGGGCGCTTCCCACGCTGCGTGCGCTGTTCATCGGGAGCTTCGAGTACCCCGACGAGACCGAGATTTCATGGGCAAAGCTCGGCAATCTCGGGAAGCTCTGGGCGCTGTATCCCAACCTGGAGCACCTGCATCTGCGGGGTGGCGAGCAGAAGCTGGGCGAGCTCAACCTCCCCAACCTGAAGTCGTTCCTGCTCGAGACCGGTGGGCTCGACGTCGGTGCGCTGAAGTCGATCAGCAAGGCTTCGTGGCCGAACATCGAGCGCATCAGCGTGTGGATCGGGCGCGACGACTACGGGTGGAACGGCAAGCCGGCCGACATCCTGCCGCTGCTCCAGCGGAAGGATCTCCCGAAGCTGAAGCACCTGGGCATCAAGAACAATGAGCTGGGCGACGTGATCGCGGAGATGGTCGTCGGGTCTCCGCTCGTCGCGCAGGTTGAGGAGCTCGACCTCTCGATGAGCACGCTGGGCGACCCGGGGGCCGAGGTCCTGATCCGGAACGCCGCGAAGCTCGTGCACCTGAAGCTGCTCGACGTCACGGACTGCTACATCTCGGATCCGGTGGCGGCCCGGCTCAAGGCCGCGCTGCCCAACGCGTCGGTGGACGGGCAGCGCGAACCGGACGAGTACGGGGGGGAGCTGCACCGGTATTCTTCGGTGGGGGAATAGCCCGGGCGCGCGGATACGCGCGCCCGGGGCCCCGCGAGTCGAGCTGATGAAAGCGGTCGCCGCTCTGCGCGCTCGCCAGCTCACGCGCCGCGTCTCGCCCCGCGTTCGTGCGCGGATACGCGCGCCCGGGGCCCCGCGAGTCGAGCTGATGAAAGCGGTCGCCGCTTTGCGCGCTCGCCAGCTCACGCGCCGCGTCTCGCCCCGCGTTCGTGCGCGGATACGCGCGCCCGGGGCCCCGCCCGCTTGAACAGTGTGTAGCGGTCGCCGCTCTGCGCGCTCGCCAGCTCACGCGCCGCGTCTCGCCCCGCGTTCGTGCGCGGATCATGCCGCCAGCGACGGCCCAGCCGAAGTGGTCGCCCACCCCGGCGGGTCACGAGTTGATCGCCATGCCGAACCGCGCGGGCAACCGGGCGTCGTTGCGGTCCGTCTTCGAGGGTGACGTGGAGAGAGCCTTGAGCTTCCGAGCGTACACCTGTGGGGTGCGCCCGCCGCCCGCCCCGCGTCAACCGGCCGCGGGCGTCCGCGGTCGCGCCCGGCCCGCTTCCCCGCGCCGACAGGCCTCCGCAGGGTCCGACAGCGCCTGGGTGATCGCGGCGCGCAATGCCTGCACGTCATCGGGGGGCACGAGCCAGCCGACGGCCTCGTCGACCACCTCGGGGATGCCCGAGATCGGCGTGGTGATCACCGGTACGCCGGCCGCCAACGCCTCGAGGATCACCACCGGGATGCCGTCCATGTCGCCGTCGGGCGCCCGGCGGCAGGGGAGGACGAAGACCGACGCGCGACCGAGCAGCGCCAGCACGCGATCGTGGGCCACCATGCCGTGCACGGTCACGCCCTGGATCCCGGGATCGGGCAGGTCGCTCACGACGTCGAGCTGAAAACCCGCGGGCAGGTCCGCGACCGCGGCGAGCAGCGTGTCGAGCCCCTTCTTCGGCACGTTGCGACCTGCGAAGAGCAGACGACCGGGCTCCCGTGTGGTCGGGGCCGCGGGCTCGACAGCGCAGCGCCGGACGACCGCGGCGATGCCGTAGGACTCGCGCAGCAGATCCCGGTTGTACTCGGAGATCGTGATGACCTGCCGCGCACCCGCCAGCACCGCGGGCAATGCGGCGGTGGGCTTGAACAGATCCACGGCGTGCACCGTCACGTCGCAGGGTACGCCCGTGCGCTGGCAGGCGGCGAGGGCCCACCCTGCGGCTTCTCCGGCGAAGTGGACGTGGACGTGATCCGGGCGTTCGCGACGGATCAGCGCGGCGAGCCAGAGCACGCGGCGGGAGGCGAGGCCGTGCAGGGCCTCGCGGCCGAGCGCCGGCAACCAGCGCAGCCAGCCCCACCGGTGCGGTTGGGTGTGGACGGGGGCAGGGGGTTCGCGCCCGGAGGCCTCGCGCGCCCCGAACGCCGCGATCGCCACCCGCCGGGTGGCCGAGACCCGCGCGATCTCGTCGTGCACGAACGTCTCCGTCAACGTGGGGAAGTACCGGAGCACGTAGAGGATCACCCCACGACCTCCTGCAGGAAGGCCTCGATCTCTTCCGCGCGCTGGTCCCACGTGCGCAGCACCGGTGTGCGGCGACCCCGGGCGAGGGCCGCGGCGACAGCCGGCGCGACACTGGCCAGGTCCAGCGGGTCGTACAGATCGACGGCGCCCGGGCACAGGGTGTCCACCACCTCCCGGATCGTCGGGAGGTCCGGCGCAACGATCGGACGATCGGTGGCCAGGTAGTCCCAGAGCTTGAGCGGGTTCGTGAGCGCCGTCCCGAACAGGTTCGGGAGCAGCGGGAGGAGCAGCGCGTCGAACCCGGCGAGCAGCGCCGGGACCTCACCGTAGGCGACGGGTGGGAGCGTGCGTACACCGGAGATCGGCTCCGTGCTGCCGACCAGGGTGACCGGCACGCCGGCCGCGGCGAGCACCTGCCTGGAGCCCTTGTAGTCCTTGGCCGAGCCCACGACCCCCAGCCCCTGACCGCCGGTCCCGGCGATGGCCCGGTCCGCCCGGGTCGCGTTCCACACCACGCGCGCCGGCGGCAGGGTCGGGTGGTCGCGACGGATGCACTCCAGCGTCGCCCCGCAATTGGTGGTGAGGCCCGCCAGCCGCCTGTAGACAGCGGCCTCCAGGGCCCGGTTCGCGGCGTCCGGGCGGCCGCTCTCCCGATCCAGGGCGGAGTCGAGCTCGTGGGCCTCGAGCACCACCGGGATCCGGGCGGGGATGGAGCGCACGTACCGCTTGGCGCGCGCGTACACGACGCCGGGACGTGCGCACCACAGGCGCACGTTGGCGCGGAACCAGAGGCCCGCGCCGGGCAGCCACGGGGTCGGGGCCAGCTTGAGGAGAAAACGCGGCGGGAGGTCCAGCCCGTAGCTGGCGAGCGCCTCGGTGGGACCGCCGGTGAAGTCCGGCGCGCAGTCGGCCAGGAGCGTGACCTCATGGCCGCGAGAGGCGAGCGCGTGACAGGTGTGGACGACCTGGATCGCCTGGGCGCGGAGATCGGGGAGGCGCGGGCGGTAGAGGTGAAGGATACGCACGGTGTGATGGGTAGCCCGTGGCGCGAGCACTTGCCGTGGAATCGGCGGAAGATGTGGGATCTCCGCGGGGTTGCACGCGCGCCATCCTGCGTTAGCCGCGTGGCATCTCTCAACCGGCCTCCGGGCCACCCTCAAGGAGCTCTCCCATGCGTTCAGTCACCCGCTTCGCCCTCGGTCTCTCGCTCATCGCCCTCGGCAGCCTCACGGTCACGCAGACCGCCTGGGCCAAGAAGGACGCCGGCACCACCGAGAAGAAGTGGACCCCGATCGTGGTCACCAACATCTCCGACTTCGACAGCGTGTTCTCCAAGGTCAAGACCATCGACGACACCATCGATGCCCAGACCACCACGCTGAACACCGCGCACACCAACGTGAACACCGTGCTCGGCGTCGCCGAGGGTTCCGCCCTCTCCGACGGCATCAAGGCGGCGATCGCGGCGGCCGGCGGCAAGCTCTCCCTCGACACCAGCAGCGCCACGCCGCACCTCAAGGCCGCGTCCGGCGCGGACGACACCGTGAAGAAGGACGCCGATGCCGTGAACGGCCTCGCGGACGCTGGCGCCGCCACCGTCAAGACCGTGACCGACCTCGTGCCCCAGGCCGAGGCGCTCGTCGAGGCCTGCAAGGACTTCCCCGCGAAGATCAAGACCATCGTGACCGACCCGGCGGAGCTCCTCAAGGCCACGCCGCTCCTCATGAAGGACATGAAGGCCACCAGCGAGACCCCCGCGCGCATCAAGGCGCTCTCGGACGCCGCGGTGCAGGTGTTCACGGACATCAAGGCCGCGTTCAGCGCCTGATCCGCGCGCTCCCGGCGACGGGAGCATGAACAGGACCCCCGGTCGGTGACGGCCGGGGGTTCTTGTTTTTCTACCGGTTCCCGTCCACCTGGAGCACCTCGCCCGTCTCGAGGATCATCCCCGAGAGCTCGCCCCCGTAGACACAGCCCGTGTCGAGTCCGATGGTGCTGGGGTGCACCTGCAGGCCCCGCATCGCGTCGTGCCCGTAGAGGATGCGCTCGGAGCCGGTGTAGAGCTGCCACCAGAACGGATTTTCGAGGTCGGCGTCGTCCGGCCAGCGGCGCAGCGTCATGAGCTGCTTGCGGGTGGTCCCCGGGAGGCCAAGCGTCGGGTGCACCCCCGCGTGCACGGCGATCCAGTCCGCCCCCTGCATCGAGAGGGGAAGTTCGCTCGTCCAGGATCGCGCGGACTCGGGGAGGAGCGGCCAGCACGTGTGGTGCGCTGTCTCCCCCGGCTGACCCCACACCTGGAGAAGGCGAGCGTCGTGGTTGCCGAGGATCGCGCTGGTGTCGTGCTGCTGGATCAGCTCCCAGACCCCACCGGGGTCGGGGCCCTTGGCGAAGATGTCGCCGAGCAGCAGCAGCTTGTCGGGGTTTGCCTTCCCGATCAGGGCCCGGAGCGGGTCGGCGCAGCCGTGCACGTCGCCGACGACGAGCGTCTTCATGGAAGCTGCCGGGATGGGCGGCCTTCGGCCCGGGGCCGCCGGGTCCGGCGCCGCAGCAGAACGGCCGTTTGGACCTGCAGGGCTGCCGCCACGTGGGTCGGCCGCATGACACATCTCGCATGCGTCGCTGCCGGATGTGTCATCTTGCTCATGCGGCTGACCCGCCGACCCGCTGCCCCAGCCAGACCCCGAGCAGGCCCAGCACCAGGTTCGCTGCGACCGATCCGAAGGCCAGGTCGATCCGCCCCGCCTTGAGGAACGCCAGGGTCTCGTAGCCGAAGCTCGAGAACGTGGTGAACCCGCCGAGCACGCCGATGCCGAGCGTGCGCCGGAGCACCGGGTCCTCCGTGCGGGTGTAGAGCAGCCCGATCAGGAAGCACCCGACGATGTTCACGGTACCGGTGCCGATCGCGGAGGACCACCCGCGGTCCTTCACCAGGAGGCTCAGCGCGTACCGCGCCGACGTGCCCACCGCACCGCCCAGCGCGACGAGCAGCCAGGTCGGCATCGTCACTTCCGATCCTTGCCCAGATCCTGCAGGCGCGTGACGCCGAGCCCGCCTGCCCGCAGCGCACGCAGCGCGGCCGGCAGGACGCGGGCGGCCTGGAGGTTCGTGACGCAGGCGACCCCGTAGCGCAGCCCCGCGGCGCGCATGGCGACCTCGTCGTACTGGGCCTTCTTGCCCAGCGGGGAGTTGATCAAGAGCTGGATGTCCCCGTTCTTGATGCGGTCGACCACGTCGGGCCGGCCCTCACGCACCTTCCACACCGCCTCGGCCGGAATGCCTGCAGCGGCGAGCGCGCGAGCGGTGCCGTGCGTGGCGAAGATCCGGAAGCCCATGGCGTGCAGCTCGTGGCCGATCCCGACGCCCACGGGCTTGTCGCCGTCCTTCAGGGACATGAACACGCCGCCCTCGGTCGGCAGCGTCATGCCCGCCGCGATCATCGCCTTCGCATACGCGATGCCGAAGGAGCGGCCGATGCCCATGACCTCGCCGGTCGAGCGCATCTCGGGGCCGAGCACCGTGTCGGTGCCTGCGAACTTGCGCCAGGGGAACACCGGCGCCTTGATGAACCAGTGGCCACCGCCCCAGTGCGAGAGATCGCCGAGATCCCGGATGCGCTCTCCGAGCGCGAGGCGGGTCGCCAGCTTGGCGAGCGGGATCCCCGTGGCCTTCGCCAGGTAGGGGACGGTTCGGGAGGCGCGCGGGTTCACCTCGATCACGTAGACGACCCCCGCCTGGATCGCGAACTGCACGTTCATCAACCCGATGGCACGGATCTCGATGCCGATGCGGGTGACGATGTCGATCATCTCGCGGCGGTTCACGTCCGAGAGCTGGATCGGCGGGAACACCGTCGTGCTGTCCCCCGAGTGGATCCCCGCCTCCTCGATGTGCTCCATGATGCCGGCAACGTGGACGCTGCCTTCCTCCCCGGTGCCGTCGCACAGCGCGTCGACGTCATATTCGACGGCCCCTTCGAGGAACCGGTCGATGAGCAGGGGGTGATCGTCGGTCACGCGGATGGCCTCGTCGAGCGCCATCTTGAAGTCGTAGCTGTCGAAGCAGATCTTCATTCCCCGGCCGCCGAGCACGTAGCTGGGACGCACGAGCAGCGGGAAGCCGAGCCGGGCGGCGACGGCGAAGGCGCCTTCCCGGTCGTCCACCATCGCCCCTTCGGGCTGGCGCACGCCGAGCTGGTTCATCAGGCCGTTGAACCGACGCCGGTCCTCGCAGAGATCGATGGCGTCGGGCGAGGTGCCCAGCACCGCGCCGACCTGGTGCGAGAGCTTGAGCGGCGTCTGCCCGCCGAACTGCAGGATGGTGCCCTTCGCGCGCTCCCGGGCCACGACGCCGCGTACGTGCTCAGCAGTCACGGGTTCGAAGTAGAGCTTGTCGGAGGTGTCATAGTCCGTCGACACGGTCTCCGGGTTGCAGTTCACCATCACCGCGGCGTAGCCCTTCTCCTGCACCGCGTAGGCCGCGTGGCAGCAGCAGTAGTCGAACTCCAGCCCCTGTCCGATGCGGTTCGGGCCGTTCCCGAGCACGACCACCCGCTCCCTGTCCAGCTCGCCCGCCTCGTCCTCCTCCTCGTACGTGGAGTATAGGTACGGGGTGAAACTCTCGAATTCGGCGGCGCACGTGTCCACCCGTTTGTAGGTCGGGACCACGCCGAGGGACTCCCGGCGTTTGCGCACGTTCTCCTCGCGGGAGGAGAGCAGCGTGGCGAGCCGCTGATCGGTGAACCCCATGCCCTTGTAGTGGCGAAAGGTCGGGGGATCGAGCTTGTCGAGGCGGGTGGCGGAGATCTCCCGTTCCGCCTCGATGATCGCGCTGATGCGGTCGATGAACCAGGGATCCATCCGGGTGGTCGTGTGGACCTCCTTCGCGCTCACTCCGCGACGGAGCGCCTCGAACAGCGCGGGCATGCGCTCGGGCGTGGCGGTGGAGAGTCGCAGCCGGACCTCCTCCGTCGAGTACCTGCTCATGTCCGTGAACCCGCCCTCGAGGCTCGCCACGGCCTTCTGCATGGCCTCGACGAACGTGCGGCCGATGCCCATGACCTCGCCGACGCTCTTCATGCTCGTGCCGAGCTGGCTCGCCGCCCCGGGGAACTTCTCGAAGTTCCAGCGTGGGTACTTGACGATCACATAGTCGACGGTGGGCTCGAAGCTCGCCGGGGTCACGCGCGTGATGTCGTTCTGGATCTCGTCGAGCGTGAGCCCCACGGCGAGCTGCGCCGCGATCTTCGCGATGGGGAAGCCCGTTGCCTTGGAGGCGAGCGCGGAGCTGCGCGACACCCGCGGGTTCATCTCGATCACGCGCACTTCGCCCGTGCCGGGGTGAACCGCGAATTGCACGTTCGAGCCGCCGGTGTCGACGCCCACGCGCCGGATGATGGCGATCGAGAGGTCCCGCAGGTCCTGGTACTGCGAGTCCGTGAGCGTCTGCGCGGGAGCGACCGTGATGCTG
Source organism: uncultured Pseudomonadota bacterium (assembly GCA_903875225.1). Lineage (GTDB taxonomy): Bacteria > Myxococcota_A > UBA796 > UBA796 > SXON01 > CAIUMM01. The sequence goes on along the minus strand of CAIQVJ010000054.1, from coordinate 75,103 downwards.
TCGCCCGTGTGCACCCCCATCGGGTCGACGTTCTCGATCGAGCAGATGATCACGCAGTTGTCGGCCGTGTCGCGGATCACCTCGAGCTCGAACTCCTTCCAGCCGAGCACGCTCTCCTCCACGAGCACCTGGCGGTTTGGCGAGAGGTCGAGCCCCTGCGCGCAGATGTCCCGCAGCTCCTCGAGGTTGTAGGCGATCCCACCGCCGGCGCCGCCCAGCGTGAAGCTCGGGCGGATCACCGCGGGCAGCCCGATGTCGCGCACGATGCGCTCGGCCTCCTCCACGGTGCGGGCGATCCCGGCCCTGGGGACGCCGATCCCGATCTCCTCCATCGCGGCCTTGAACAGCTCCCTGTCCTCTGCCACGGCGATGGCGGTCGGGTTCGCGCCGATCAGCTCCACGTCGAACTCGGCGAGCACACCTGCCTCGTGGAGCGCGAGCGCGAGGTTCAACCCCGTCTGGCCGCCGACCGTGGGGAGGATGGCATCGGGGCGCTCCCGCTCGATCACCTCGCGGGCGACAGCGACCGTGAGCGGCTCGATGTACGTGGCGTCGGCCACGTCCGGGTCCGTCATGATGGTGGCCGGATTTGAGTTGATCAACACAACCCGGTAGCCCAGCGAACGCAGCACCTTGCAGGCCTGTGTGCCGGAGTAGTCGAACTCACACGCTTGACCGATGACAATTGGCCCGCTGCCGATGACCATGATGGAGTGGAGATCCGTGCGTTTCGGCATGCTGGCAGGTCCTTGAGGCGGGCCGCGAATAGCGCGTGAGGGGGGGTGGGGCAAGGGGCGGGGACCCCGACGGTCGCCGCTCGGATGTAGCCTCGCCGGGCGCCATTCGACCGCGGCCGGATACTGCATCGCATGCTGCTGCTCGTCTGGATGTTCACCCCGCTCGTCCAGGCGGGCGACTGGATCCCGCTCACCCAGAAGCTCGCAGAGGCCACGAACATCGTCATCGTGCGCTACCCGGTGGCCGGCACGATTCCCAGCCGGTGGCCGAACAAGGCCTGGGATCCGCGCGGCTGGGGCTTCCCGGACCCCCTGTCAGCGGCCGCGCGTCAGGCGGCGACGGTGGAGCGCGTGCTCCTCGACGATGGGCGGGGCGCGGTGGACGCCACGACGCTGGACAACGGCTTCACCTCGGGCGGGGCATGCTGGTGGCGGGCGCACGATTCCGGCGCGGTACGGGTCCTGGTCTTTGCCGATCGGAGCGGCCCCGCCGGTGCAGCGCGGGGGCTTTACGGCGTGGAGGGCGACCAGGGGATGCTCACCGACCTGAACCCGTCCTTCGACTCCCTCATCGCGGCGGTCGAGGCTGCGATCGGCTGGCGGGCCCGCGCGGCCGACCCGACGTGGGACTGGGCCGGGCCGAAGGAGGCAGGCTCCTCCACCGACCCGTACCGCCGCCTCCTGGCATACGGTGTGGCCCTACACGCCGAGGAGAGCGCCGAGGCTGCGGCGCTCGCCGAGAGCCTGCGCGGCCCGAGGGGCGCCGACGGTCGCTTCAGCGGCCTCCTCCAACTACAAGCCGTCGAGCAGCAGGCCGACTGGTGCCGGACGCCGGGCGCGGTCAATCGCTGATTTCCGCCTTCAGCACCGCGCCACACGCGAGACGTCCGAGGGACCATGCGTCGGTGCGGGGCAGGTCCGCCCACGCGTCGCTCGCGGTCGGGAAGGCGCCCCGGGCCTTCGGCGGCTCGGGCGGCAGCAGGGCCGCTGCAGCGCGCGCGTCGGCGCCCTGCCAGGAAACCTGCCGCACGCCGGCCTCTGCGGCGACCTCTCCCGCTGCGGCCCAGTACGGATCGTCGACCGTGATGCCGATGGCGGACTCGGGGACCGCGCCCGCAGCCCGTACGCGCGTCCGCGCGGCCGGCCAGGGACCGAAGAGGAGCACGTCGCCGCTGCGTGCGACGGCCGCGCGCAGGAGGGAAGGGAGCGCATGGCGCCAGCCGACACGACCGACCGCGCCGAGCGCCTGCGGGGGCGTCAGCGCCAGGATCATGATGGCGTCTGCGCGTGCACCTTCGATCACGCGCCGGGTGGTCGCGACGGAGGGGTGGAGCGAGGTGTAGTCGATGACGGCCAGGGCGCCCGGCCGCGCGGCGTCAAGGCAGGTCCTGAGCACGCCCGGCCACCCCTGGTAGGAGGCGGGCGCGGCGCGCTCCCCGACGACGACGATGTCACGGGCGAACGCGAGGGAGGCCAGGAGCACGAACATCCCCGCAGTACGCATGGACGTGACCGCGCATTCAGCCCCTCGGCTGGCCGCGCAGCTGCCAGGCCATGATTCCGGCGGTGGCCGCGTCCACCGCGCCGAACAGCGCGAGGGCCGGCGCGCGGGGCGAGTGTCAACGGAGACCGGCGCCGGGCGCGGCATCCCTGCCTCCACCACGCTCCGCCGTCCGGCCGATAGCAGGCGAAGCTCGCCCGGGATTACGCTCTTCCCTCTTTCGAGCGCGAGCATCGTCGCGTCGTCCCCGAGGTGCCCAGTGCCGAGTCCCCATTCGGTCGAGCCGGAGCCCGCGCTCCCCGCCACCGTCTCCGAGCAGCACCGCGCGATCCGCGAGGTCGTGGCGAGGCTGCAGAGAGCCACGGACCTGCTGGTCGTCGCCGCGCTCCTCCAGGAGCTCGACGGCATGCTCCGCGCGCACTTCATCGAGGAGGAGAGGCCGGGCGGGCTGATCGACGCCATCGGCTCCTCCGCTGCTCCACAGCACCGGGAGCTCGCGCGCATCATGGTGGACCACCGCGCGCTCGAGGTCTCCACGAAGCAGGCGATGCGCGCCACGCAGGAGTGCATCGAAGGGCCCGTGGAGCAGGTCTTGCGCCTGGCCCGTCGGCTCTGTGACGAGATCGTCAGCCACGAGCAGCGCGAGACCCAGGCTGCGCTGGCCGCGATCGCGGCGGAGTCCGTCGCGGGCACGGAAGCCCCGGAGGCGTAGGGGTCAAGCCCCGCGGCTCGACGAGCAGGGGGGCCGCCCGGCTTCGGCGAGCCCTCCGTTCAGGCCGCCAGCGCCCACGCCAGCGCCGCGTCGGCGACCTCCTCCCAGCCGGGCTGGGCGCAGATCCAGTGGGTTCGTCCCTCGAATTCCCGGAGCTCCGTCCGCGAGGGGGACCTCTTCTGCAGCTTGTACGTCGCACGCACCATCGCGGCGGGCACGGTGCGGTCGGCCGTCCCGGCGATCAGCAGGAGCGGCGCTCGCGGGTTCTCGAACCCGATCTTCATGGCCGCGTTGAACGGCGCCGCCAGGGCATCGAAGTAGACCTTGCCCGGTGTAGGCACGCAGAACCGATCGTATGCGGCCCGCTGCTCGGGCTCGGGGAGCGTGTGCACCCAGCCCCACTGGAAGTCGGCGAAGGACAGCGTGTGGATCTTCTTCGCACCGCCCCACGTCGACACGACCGGGAACCCGGCCCGCACGGCGTCCAACGTGGGGAGCACGCCGCGTGGTGGGGCTGGGTCGATCGCAACGCCCGCCCTGCCGAGCCCCCGGTCGAGCAACATCTGCACGAAGAGCCCCCCGAACGAGTGTCCGATCAGGATCGGTGGCTCCTTGCCCTCTGCTGTCAGCCGGGCTGTCAGGTCACTCACGATCTGTATGTAGTGAGCCACGATCTCGGCCACGCCCACCCCGACGAGCTCGGTCCGGGGGGAGGCCCTGAGCTCGGCGACAGGCCGCTCGTCATGTGGCCAGGAGGGTGCAAGCACGCTGTGGCCCAGCGCCTCGTAGCGAGCCACCCAGGGGGCCCAGGAGGCGGGGCTCATCCATGCACCATGAATCAGGACGATGTTGGCCAATACAAGCTCCGGGTGCGCGGGCGATAACGTGGAGCCTCCGCGGTCCGGGCACGGTCAGGCGTGGGCAAGGTCAGCACGTGCCGGTTCAGGGTGGTCGGCTACACTCTGCCCCGGGGGGCCGCGTTTGCGGCGAACCCCGTAGCCTCTGCTCGCCGTGTGTTTATCTTGCGAAATTCCGATGGTGCTGTGTTCGCAGCCACCGCGCTCACACTCAAGCCGGAGGTCCCCATGAAGTCTGTCACCGACGGTCAACCCGCCTGGCTTGCCGGGTTCTACGAGTTCCTGGACCGCCCGCTCCGGCTGAACTCCCGCGTGATCCTCGCTCTGTTGCTGATCCCGCTCGCGCTGCACTTCTTCTTTCCGATGTGGCGCATCTCCATGTCCGCGCCCCAGTACCCGCAGGGGCTGTCGGTGGACATCTACTCCTATGCGCTCGTCGCAGGTCACGCCGGGCGCGACATCTTCGAGATCAACGAGCTGAACCACTACATCGGCATGGAGACGATCGATCGTGCGCAGTTGGCCGATCTGGACTGGCTGCCGTTCGCGTTCGGCTCGCTCATCATGCTCGGGCTGCGGGTGGCCGCCATCGGCAACGTTCGCGCGCTGATGGATTTTGTGGCGCTCTCCACCTATCTCGGCGCGTTTTCGATGGGTCGGTTCTACTACAAGCTGTACACGCTGGGGCACACGCTCGACCCGAAGGCTGCCTTCGACATGGAGCCCTTCACGCCGGCCCTGTTCGGGGAGAGGCAGGTCGCGAACTTCCTGACCCGGAGCTACCCCCAGACGGGAACGCTGCTGATCACGATCTCGCTGGCGGGGTTCGCCATGGTCCTCGCCTGGCATCTCTGGGCAGGCCGCCGGGACTACAAGCGCGCGCAGGAGAGTGCCGCCTCCGCGGCTTCGTGATCCGGGGGCCGGGCGGGCTCAGTCGGAGCTTGCCCAGCCCGCCAGGGAGGCCACGATCACCTGGGCGACGCGGGTCGTGAAGGGGAGGGAGAGGGTGTCCGTGGTGTCGCCGGAGGTGTGGTAGTACGGCACGGTCTCGCCGGAGGAGGGGATGTTGTGGGCCTCCACGCAGTCCATCGGCGAGATCGCCGGGATGTCGGCGTCCTGGTACGAGGTGTGATCGTCACCCTGGCAGTAGTGGTGGTTTATCCATTTCTTGTTGGCAACACCCAGCCGGTCGGCGACGTCGGCCATGTCGTTCACCATCCACTCGGAGTCGTCGTCGCCCAGGATGTCGAAGGCGTCGTCGTCTCCGAGCGGCCAGTACGCCATCATGTCGGGTGCGATCACCCCGCGCACGTCCAGCCCCTCGTCGCCCATGCGCTGGGCGAGGTGGGCGCTCCCGAGGCTCCCCTGCTCCTCCGCGCCGGTCGCGACGAACCAGATGCTGGCTCCGAACGCGTGCCTGGACAGGATGCGGGCGGCGGCGAGCACGGTGGCCACACCCGACGCGTTGTCGTCTGCCCCGGGCGCCAGCACCTCGCGCTGCTCGGAGGTGGAGTCGTAGTGCGCAGAGAACACCCAGATCACGTCGGGGTTCTCGGACCCTTCCAGGCGTGCGATCACGTTGGTGCCGCCCTCGAAGGGGTCTTCCTCCACAGCCATCCCCGTGGCAGCGAGCTCCCCGTCGATCCAGACCCGCGCCGCATCGTTCCCAGACGTGCCGGTGTAGCGCGTGCCGAAGTCCTGCAGGGTGGTGATGTCGGCCAGGAGGGCCTGCCCGTCGACCTCCGCCGCGAGGTCCAGGGGATCGGTCAGGGAGACGTCGCTCCCGCTGTCGGAGGTGTCGCCCCCGCCCGGTGTCTTGTCGTCGGGCTGGCAGGCGAGGAGGAGGTGGAGCAGCATCGCCGGACTGTAGCCTACGCGCGGGGGGTCAGGGGGAGGAACCGGGGACGAGGCCGCGTGGGACGGAGACGCATGCGGAGTCTGCATCTGCGATGCGCCAGGGGGCGACCTGGTCGGCGGGCGCGGCGTAGCCGATGCCGACGCGCGGGCCCGACCGGAGCCGGACCGGGCGATCCCGGGGAAGCACGACGATGGGTCCGTTGAGCGCGGAGCCCGAAAGCGCGGTGGTGACGGCGAGCGCGGCGCCGACCTTGCCCGGCCCGGCGAGATCTTCGGCGCGGCCCCGCCGTCGGGCGCGGACGAGATCGAGCCCGTCGAGGGGCTCGGCCGCGCGGATCAGCACGGCAGCGGCGTGGCCCTCGGGGCCGGTCACGAGGTTGAGCATCTGGTGGATGCCGTAGCAGAGGTACACGTAGGCGTGGCCCGGCGGTCCCCACATCGGCGCGTTGCGCGCGGTGCGGCCGAAGCGCGCGTGGTTCGCGGTGTCGTCGGGGAAGCGGTAGGCTTCCACCTCGGTGATCCGCACCAGCACGCCCGCGTGTGCGATGCGGCAGCCGATGAGATCGCGTGCGACGTCCAGGGCGTCGCGGTCGTAGAACGCGGGGGGGAGGGGCATGGGGGGCCGGCCCTCAAACCCCCGCGACGTTCAAGAACCGTTCGGTGAGCAGGTGCTCCGAGTCCCGCGGCCCCGGCATGGCCTCGGGGTGGAACTGCACACACGCGATGCGCAGATCGGCGTGGGAGAAGCCCTCCAGCGTGCCATCGTTCAGGTTCACGTGGGTCACCCGGCCGCCGACGCGCTCGATCCCGCGGGGATCGACGCAGAAACCATGGTTTTGACTCGTGATCTCGATGCGCCCGGTCTCGGCGTCCCGCACCGGGTGGTTGCCGCCGCGGTGCCCGAAGCGCAGCTTGAACGTGTCGGCGCCGAGCGCCAGCCCCAGCAGTTGATGCCCGAGGCAGACGCCGAGCAGCGGCTTCTTGCCGAGCAGCGACCGCACCGTCGCGATCATGCCGGGCAGGGCTGCGGGATCGCCGGGGCCGTTGGACAGGAAGATGGCGTCTGCACCGTCGGCGAGCACCTCGGCGGGGGTGTTGGCCGGGAAGACCTCCACCGTGCACCCGGCTTTTGCGAAGAGCCGGAGCTGATTGCGCTTCACGCCGCCATCGAGCACGTGGATCCGCGCGCGCTCGACGTTGGCCGTGTAGAAGGTGTAGCGCACCGGGGTGCCCACCTCGGTGGCGAGGGCTCTCCCCTCCATGCCGGGCCAGGCGAGGATCCGCTGCCGCAGTGCGTCCTCCGACATCGCCACGGGGGTGATCCCGGCGCGCATCGCGCCCCGGGAGCGGATGTGACGAACCAGCGCGCGGGTGTCGATGTCGTGGATGGCCGGCACACCCGCGGCGATCAGGCTCTCGTCCAGGCCCTGCTCCGAGGTGTGGTTCGACGAGGTGCGGCTGAACTCGCGGGCGACGAACCCGGCCGGATGGATGGCGGCAGACTCGGCGTCTGCAGCGTTCATCCCGTAGTTTCCGACCTGGGCGGTCGTCATCACGACGATCTGCTCGGTGTACGAGGGGTCGGTGAGGACCTCCTGGTACCCCGTCATCGCCGTGTTGAAGACGATCTCCCCAACACGCGTGGCGGCGGCCCCATAGGCCTCACCTTCGAACGATCGACCATCTTCAAGCAGGAGTCTCGCGCGCACGAACACCACCGGAGGCGCCCGCGATAGCGCGTGGGCAGGGCGGGGGCAAGGGTGAGGATCCGCGCCACGGCCGCTGCGGGGGTTTGTAGATACAACATGCCGATGCTGCTCCTCCTCGCCTGCATGACGCCGATGCGGAGCGCGGATCCGGCTCCGGACTCCGGCGGTCAGGACTCTGGCGCTCAGGACACCGAGACGGTCGATTCCGGGAGCGCCGACTCCGCCGACCCCTGCGACTGGTCCAACCCGGTGGACGTAGACCTCGCGAACTGGGACACAGTGGGGGCATCCGGGTCTTCTGCCGCGCACTTCTTCGACTTCGCGCTCGGCCCCGACGTGGCGACGATGCTGTGGGACGACGGCGTCTCGTCCACGGTCATGCTCGGCGCGACACCCGAGCATGTCTGGGAGGCCCTGTACGGCCCCGACGGCACCTGCAGGATCTCGCTGTACGTGACCGGGACGTACTCCCTGGCCACGGACGATGGGCGGCTGGTCGCCGCACTGCCGTTCCAGTGGGAGGTCGAGGTCGCGACCTGGGCGGATCAGGACATCGGCGGGGTGGTCATCCGTGGAGGGTTGGACCCCTCGATGGTCGCGGTGCCCGCGCTGGGCACGGACTCGGGCTTTGGTCTCGACATCGCGCTGCAGACGAACGGCGCTCGGTTGGCCGCGGTCAAGGAGGCCTGGGCGCTCGATGAGCACATCACGCGGACCTGCGTGCGAGCCAGCATCGGCGACACTCCGGGCCTCTGCTACGACGAGGACGACCGCTATACGGGGGAGTGATCGCGAGCCGGCGCCGCGTGAGCGCCCGAGCCCTGGCGCCTAGTTTCCGTCGCACGTCCCCGAGTACGCGTACGAAGCGCCGGACAGCACCTCGGCGGCCTCGGTCACCACGTAGGAGAGCAGGTTGCCGCCAGCATCCCAGGTGTAGGTGATCCGCCAGTCGGCGGTGCCGTCGGCGTCATGGTCGTCTCCCTCGGTCAGCACGTTGCCGTCGGAGTCGTAGTCGTACGCCTCCGTGCTGTCGATCGTCCCGTCGGCGTTGTAGTCCGACGCGTGCAGCGTCATGTTGCCGTCGTCGTCGTACGTCCACGCGTCGAGGCTGTCCGGCGTCCCGTCGGAGTCGTCGTCCACCGTCTCGCCGAGCATGTTGTCGTGGCTGTCGTAGGTGTACGTGGCCAGCCAGGTGCCCACCTGCTGCGCCACGTTGTTCCCCTGGGCGTCGTAGGAGTAGACGACGCTGTAGTCCACGGTACCGTCGGCCCCGCCGTCCCATTCGTAGCGGAGCAGCTCCGGCCGGCCCGCGGTGGAGACGTTCCCCTGCAAGCTCGCGGGATCGGCGTAGGTGTAGCGGCGCCGCTCGTCCGCGGATCCGTCGTCGTCCTCGTCCTCGTCCACCTTCTCCACGATGGTGCCGTCGTCGTCGAACTTCGCGCTGTAGGTGTACGCGCGCTTGTCCATCCGCAGGGTGTCCGCGTCCGGGTCCTCCTCGTACGTCAGCACGTTCCCGTACTCGTCGTAGGTCTGCGTGACGTAGTAGTCCACGGTTCCGTCGGCTCCGTAGTCCTCCTCGAAGGTCAGGCTGCGGCCCCCGGCGTCGCGGGTGGTCGTCGCACGCATCGAGACCGTCCCGTCGGCGTGGTGGTGGTACGTCTCGGTGTGCGAGCTGCCATCGGCGTCGTAGAGGGAGGTGGAGCGGGAGGTCAGGGTTCCCTCCAGGTCGTAGCTCGTCACCGCCTCCGCGCAGGGGAGGCCGTCGGGCGTCACACAGGCCGCGAGGAGGGCGAGCATCATGTGGCCGGAAGCATAGCCGGGTGACCCGGCCGCAGGGTGATAGGACGAGCGCATCCAGAGTGAAGCATGGCTGAGAACCCCGGCACTGTGCTCGTCGTAGACGACTCGGACTTCGACCTCAAGCTGGTCGCGCACGCCACCCGGGCGCTCGGCTACAAGGTGGTCATGGCCCCCTCGGCCGAGGACGCCGCAAACCTGATGGCAGAGTGGGGATCGGCGATCGACGTCGTGGTCTCCGACATCCGGATGGAGCCGATCGACGGGTTCGGGCTGATGGACTCGATCCACGCGATGTACCCGGACCTCCCCGTCGTGCTGATGACAGCGCACGCCAGCACCGATCTCGTGCTCGCCGCGATCAAGCGGCGCGCCCTCGACGTGATCGTCAAGCCCGTCGATCCCGGGCAGCTTGCCACCACCCTGGCTGCGGCGGTGAAGCGGCGGGAGTTCGTGACCACGGACCGCGCGCTGTTGGAGACGTTGCGCCGGACGATCGAGGAGCAGACCGACGAGATCCAGACCAAGCTGGCGGCTCACCAGGTCGAGCACGCCGAGCTCAAACGCGTGTTCAGGCAGGTCCAGGAGATCAAGGCGGAGTGGGAGCGGACGATGGACTGCGTCCTGGACATGGTGCTGCTCATCGACGCGGACGGCAGGCTGAAGCGCTGCAACCGCGCCTGGCGGGACTTCACCGGCCAGGAGTACAACGAGATCCTCGGCGTCGACTGGAAGGACCTGTTCAGCCGCCTGGAGCTGACGGCCCCCGCCGGCTACACATCGGGAGCGGAGCTGTTCCATCCGGCCAGCGGGCGCTGGTTCGTGTACCGGGAGGCACCCTTCGCCCCGCGGAAGGGCACCGACAGTCAGGTACCCATCGGCAAGGCCGGCAGCGGCAAGGTCGTGACCCTGAACGACACCACGCAGCTCAAGCTCGCCGTCCGGCAACGCGAGGCCGCGTTCGAGCAGCTCAAGGCCACCCAGGCCCAGGTGATCCAGAGTGAAAAGCTCGCCACCATCGGACAGATGACCGCGGGGGTCGCCCACGAGATCAACAACCCGATCGGCTTTGTGAGCAGCAACCTCTCCTCCCTCTCGAAGTACGTCGAGCGGCTCGCGGGCTTCATCGGCGCGCTCACCGAGCTTGTCCAACGCAAGGCACCCGGCGCGGGGCCGGAGGTGGCGGAGCTCCGTCGGAAGTTCAAGATCGACTTCATCCTCGGCGATGTCACGAGCCTCATCAACCAGTCGCTGGACGGCACGGGCCGGATCACGAAGATCGTCAAGGACCTGAGCACGTTCTCACGCGTGGACGGCGACGACTGGAAGCCCGTGGACCTGCATCAGAGCCTGGAGCAGGCGATCGGCATCGTGTGGAACCAGCTCAAGTACAAGGTCACGCTCACGCGGGACTTCGGGGAGCTCCCGCCGGTGAACTGCAACGCCCAGTTGCTCAACCAGGTGGTGATGAACCTCCTGGTGAACGCCTGCCACGCGATGGATCAGCAGGGTGAGATCGTGCTTCGAACGCGGTTGGACGGCCGGACCGTGGTGATCACCGTCGCCGACGACGGGAAGGGCATCGCACCGGAGCACCTGCCGCGGATCTTCGACCCGTTCTTCACGACCAAGGAGGCCGGCAAGGGCACCGGTCTGGGGCTCTCCATCAGCGCCGACATCATCAAGAAGCACCGGGGCGAGATCGCTGTCGCGAGCGAGGTGGGCAAGGGCACCACCTTCACGATCCGCATCCCCGTGGATGGAGTCGGCGGCGGCGCGGGATAGCAGACCGTTGCGACCTTTTTGTTGGAGCGACCATGTCTCACCGGATCCTGCTCGTCGACGATGAACCCAACGTGCTCACTGCGCTCGAGCGGGTGCTGTTCGACGAGGACTACGAGATCGACACCGCATCGAGCGGTGAGGAGGCGCTGGAGCGGGTCGCAGCGAACGACTACACGGTGATCGTCTCCGACGAGCGCATGCCCGGGATGGGCGGGGCCGAATTCCTGTCGCGCGTGCGCGTGCTCCGTCCGAGCACCGTCCGCATGCTGCTTACCGGGCAGGCGAGCCTCGAATCCACGATGAAGGCGGTGAACGGCGGAGAGATCTACAGGTTCTTCCTGAAGCCCTGGGATGACCACACGGTCGTGCTCGCGCTCCGTGCGGCCGTGGAGAAGTTCGAACTCGAAGACGAGAACCGCCGCCTCCTCCTCACGGTCAAGCGCCAGTCCGCCGAACTCAAGCAACTCGAGAAGAGCTTCCCGGGCATCTCGGAGATCCGCAAGGACGAGAAGGGGGTCTACCTGCTCGAGGAGATCTCCGATGCCGAGGCCGACGAGATCATCGCGAAGTACGGGCGGTAGCCCACGGGGCGGCGCCATGGAGAAGAGACCTGATCGGTTGGGCGCCAGGGCGTCGATCCGGCGACGCGACTTCATCAACGGGGTCCTCGCCGGGTCCGCCGGCGCAGTGGCGTTCCGGGCGCTCCCCGGGTGCGCCCACGCGGGGAAGGACGACTCGGGCCTGGGGACGGTCCCGCCGGCCGCCGACCGGGCGGACGACTACACGAACTGCCACGCGCTCCGGGATGGCGACAGCTTCGACATTCCGGCGGCGTCAGGCGATCTGCTCGACTGCGTCATCATCGGCGGGGGACCGAGCGGGCTCATGGCCGCGTGGATGCTGGCGCGCCTCGGCGCATCGTCCGTCCTGGTGCTCGAGAAGGAGGCTCCCGCCGGGGGGTTCTGCCGGTCGGACACACACTACGGCAGCGTGGTCACACGCGCGGCCGACTACACCGCCGTCCCCGAGACGCGCGACCTGATCGACCTCTACCTGGACCTCGGGCTGGTGACCGAGTCCGGCGGCTCGGTGACGCCGAACCCGGACCTCGTCGCCCGGTCGCCCAAGCTCCGGCAGTACATCGACGGCGCCTGGTACGACGATCCGTGGGCCGACGAGGCGGGGAGGGGGATCGAGCGTCTCCCGTTCCCTGCGAACGTGATCGCCGACCTGAAGGCCTTTCGCGCGGACGCCCAGTCCTGGTGGGATCGGCGCGGGAGCGACGGCCTCTGGGCGTTCGACTTGCCGGATGACGCCTCGGCCGACCCGGAGATCCGCGCGCTCGACGCCATCACGTTCGCCGAGTACGTCGCCGGAAAGGGGTGGGACCCCGCGGTGTCCGACTACCTGAGCGCGTCGGTACAGGCCTCCTATGCCTTGCCGTCCAGCGAGCTCTCCGCGTGGGTGGCCATGTTCGAGTTGTGCGCCGACGTGTGGGGTGGGGAGACCGACGAGGATGCCGGCGATCTCGCGGCGACAGGGGGGCTCGCATTCCTCACTGAGGCGCTCGTCGACAAGGTGGGCGCGGACCACCTGACGACCGGCGCCATCGTGCTGCGGGCAGTGGAGACGGACGGCGAGGTCCAGATCACCTACCTGAGCGAGGGTGTGACCACGACCCTGCGTGCCCGGACCGCCATCTACGCGGCTCCCCGCTACATGGCTCCGTACGTGGTGCCTGGCCTCGGGGACGCTGGGCGGGACGAGTCGAGCGCGTTCCGGTTCACCCCGTACCTCGTGGCCCAGGTGTTCGTGGACCAGACACCCGCGAAGCTCGCCTGGTACAACGAGGTCGTGAGCGGCGCGTGCTTCCTCGGGTTCACGGTCGCCGACTGGCATGACTACCGTGACCCGGCGAGCGCCCCGCTCACCCGTTCCAACGCGCTCACCGTCTACATGCCGCTCACCGAGGCCGATCGTCCGGCGCTGCTGACGACCCCCATCGAGGACTACGAGGAGGCCATCCTCGCAGACCTGGAGCGGGTGCTGCCAGGCGTGCGCGACACCGTGGTCGCCTTTGATCTCTACCGGTGGGGCCATGCGATGGTCGCCGCCCGACCCGGGTTCCTGTTCGGTGCGGAGCGCATCGCCGCGAAGGAGCCGCTCGGGGCGATCTCGTTCGCGTGTACGGACCTGGAGGGGATCCCCACGTTCGAGTGCGCGGCCGCATCGGCGTTTCGCGCGGCGCGCGAGGTCGCGGCCCTGCTGTAGTCGGCGCGACTCCGGCGACCGCTGCTCGCCCTGCGTTTGACTACTTCCGCTGCCGGAGCCCGAGACGCCGCAGGATCGGCGCAGCCTCGGTGAACCCCATCGCCCACGTGGCCCCGAGGTAGACCACGCCGAACGGGCCGATCACGAGGAGCGCGGTCAGGATCGGATGCATCGCCGGGAGGAGCAGTTTGGCGGCGATGCCCGTGGCGCCAGCGAGCGCGCCCGCAGCCCAGAGCTTCATGACCGTCCTCGGCGCCACCCCTGTGGTGCCCACGCGGAGGTCCAACGCACGATGAAGCAGCATGTATTCGACCCAGCCCGCCATGCCGGCGGAGGCCGTGAGCCCCGCAACGCCCCACTTTGGGTCCACACCGATCATCCCGGGTAGCTCCACGGCCATGAACCAGCCCAGCGCCGAGGTGATGACCACCCGGATGATCGCGAACCGGAGCGGGGTCTTCGTGTCCTTCAACGCGTAGAACGTGGAGCTGTAGAGCCGGGCCCAGGTCTGCGCGAGCAGACCGACGGAGGAGCCGGCCAGCGTGGACCAGACCCGGACCGTGTCGTCGTGGGTGAACTCGCCGGACTGGAAGAACGCGGCGGCGAGCGTGTCGCCCAGCACCACGAACGCGACGGCCGAGGGGATCACGAAGAACGCGATGCGCTGCAGGCCACCCCCGATGCGGGCGCGGAGCCAGGCGGCGATCTCGGCGTCCGTGCCGGTTGCGCTCGACATGGCCGGTAGCTCGGCCGCGGAGACCGCCATGCCGAACAGGCTCACGGGCAGCGTGTAGAGCGTCTGTGCGTAGCCGAACACCGCGACCGAGCCGATCGGCAGCAGGGACGCGATGATCGAGTCGATGGAGCTCGAGATCTGCATCACGCCGCGGCCGATGAACGCGGGGCCGAAGTTGCGGACCACTGCGAGCACGTCCGGGTCCCGGAAGCGGAACCCCGGGCGGACGTTCGGGGCGGAGCGCAACACGGACGGGATCTGGATCACGAACTGCAGGAGCGAGCCCACCACCGAGGCCACCGCCAGCGTTGAGACCAGCGTGACCGGAGCCTGGGACGGGCCGTAGGTCAGGAGCGCGCCGATCATCGCAGCGTTCCAGAGCACGGGCGCGGTGTACGACAGCAGGAACTTGCGGTGGCTGTTGAGGATGCCGAGGCACCACGCCGAGATGACGAGGAGGCCCGCACCGGGGAACAGGATCTGGACGAGGTGGATGGTGAGCGTCGCCCGCTCGCCGTCGAAGCCGGGGGCGAGCAGCCACACCAGCGAAGGCGCGGCGTACACCCCCACGGCCACGATGACTGCGCACACGAGCGCGAGCAGCGTGCCGACGGCGCCGGCCACCCGGTCCGCGTCGCGGTTCTGGCCCTTCGCCAGCATGCCGGCGTACACCGGGATGAAGGAGGCAGAGAGCGCACCTTCGCCGAACAGGTTCTGGAGCAGGTTGGGGATGCGGAACGCCGCATTGAAAGCATCGGCAGCGGCCGTGCTGCCGAGGAAGTGGCCCATCGCCTTCTGGCGCACCAGCCCGGCGATGCGCGAGAGGAAGATGCCGATCGCCACGAGCAGCGCGCTGTGGCCCTCGGGGCGTGCCGCTCGGGCGGGGGACGGGGCTTCGGGCGGCATCAGGGCTATCGCTGGGCAACGGCGACGGGCGGGGCGCTCGCCGCCCCGGCCTCGTCCTGACATGCGGCGGCGCTCACCGTGGGGATGGCCAGGTAGAACGTGCTGCCGGCCCCGACCGCGCTCTCCACCCACACCCGACCGTGGTGGGCGTCCATGATCCCCTTCACGATGGAGAGCCCGAGACCTGCGCCGCGACGGTCGGACCCGCTGCCCTGCCAGAAGCGCTCGAACAGGTGGGAGATGTGCTCGGCAGGGATCCCGACCCCGGAGTCCCGCACGGAGAACACCACCTCGCCGGCGCTGTTCTGTCGCGCTTCGATGGTGACCCCGCCTTCGGCCTCCGAGAACTTGATCGCGTTCACCACCACGTTGTCCAGGGCCTGCAGCAGGCGCGGACGATCGGCGTGCACCTCCTCGGGCTCGCCGTACAGCTCTCCGGAGATCTGCAGTCCGGCGTCGGCGGCCGCGAGGCGATGGCTCTCCACGACCTCGGTCAGGATGCTCCGTACGTTCACCGGGGCGCACTGTACCGCCAGGCTCCCGCCATCCAGCCGCACGACGTCGAGCAGGTCCTGGATCAGCCGGTCCATCCGGTCGACGGTGCGGTGCAGCATCCCCAGCGCACGCTCGGTCCGCCGCTCCGGCCCCTGCCGCAGCAGCGAATCGGCGAGCATCCGGATCCCCGCGAGCGGGCTGCGCAGATCGTGGGCGACGATGCGCAGGACCCCGTCTCGCGCGGCGATGGCTTCCTGCGCTGCGATCAGCTGTCGGTCGCGGGCCTGCACGGCGTCGCGCACGTCCTCGAAGAGCGTGGCATTTTCCAGCGCCATCACGCAGCGCCGCGCGATCTCCTCGGCGATCGGGATGTCGCGCGGCTCGTACCTGCGACCGGAGTCCCCGAGCACGAAGCCGATCAGCCCGAGGATCTCGCCCCGCGTGATCATCGGCACGACCAGGACCGAGCGCGGAGCAAGCTCCGGGGTGTCCTTGAGTTGCCCGGGGTGCGGCAGCACGTCTCCGGTGCGCAGCGGACCGGCGTGGAGCTCGGGCTGCCCGGTGCGCCACGCCCGGGCGAAGATCCCCGGACCATCGCGCCCGAGGGTGAACCCGGCGAAGATCTCGCGGAGCTTGGCGGCCGAGGCGGGATCGGCGTGCGCAAAGCTCACGCCCTTCAGGCGTCCGGCGTCGAGCAGGCCGACCATGCAGAAGTCGGCGAACCAGGGCACGGCGAGCCGCGCCATCTGCTCCCCGAGCACCTCGCGATCGAGCGTCGCCGCCACGGCGTCTCCGGCGCGGGCGAGCAGGCCCAGCCGCTCCCGGTCGCGGGCCTCCAGTTCGTGGAGCCGGGCGATCTCGAGGATCACGCCCACATGCTCCGCCATCAGCTCGGCGCCGCGGACGTCCAGCGCGGAGAACTCCTGGGCGCCCCGCTTGTTCGTCAGGTACAGGTGGCCCAGCACCCGGTCGCCGAAGCGGATCGGCACGCCCAGAAAACTCCCCATCCGCGGGTGGTTCGGTGGGAATCCGAGGAAGGCCGGGTGCTCGGTGAGCTCACGCACGCGGATGGTGCGTGCCTCCAGCATCACGGCGGCGAGGACCCCGACGGCCTGGGGGCTGCGCCCGATCGCCGCGGCATGTTCCGGTGTGGCGCCGCTGTACACCCAGGGATCGAAGCCGCGCTCGGGCTCGAGAGCCACGAGCCCTACGGCCGAGTACTCTGCGCGGGTGAGCTCCCGGGCCTGGTCGGCGATCACCTGCAGCAAGGCCTGCAGCCCGGAGGTCGACAGCATCGCCAGCGCCTGGCCGATCGCGATCTCAGCGCGGTCGAGGCTCTCGAACTGGGCGCGCAGCCGCTGTTCTGCCTCCAGCGCCTCCCTGCGTTCGCTCTCCCGCCGGTTCCGGTCGCTCACGTCGGTGAAGGTCGTCGCGATCCGGGCCACGCTGCCACCTGGATCGGGCAGCGGGGTGCCCACGGCGTGGACGTCGACGTGGCCTGCCGCGCTCTGCAACCGCAGGTCACACGCCGCACGAGGTTCCCCCGCGGCGGAGCGCTCGAGGAGCGTCAGGAAGGCGCCCGGTTCGCTGGTCTGCACGAGCCCGAGGAACGGGAGCCCCAGGATCTCGTCGCGCGATCGCCCGACGAGCAGGGCCCCGGCGTGGTTGACCTCCAGCACGACCCCGGTCGGGTCGAAGGTGAAGTAGGCGATGGGGGCGAGGTCGAACAGACTCGCGTAGCGATCCCGCGCTGCACCCGCCGCCGCCAGCTCCGCCATGAGCTGTTCACGTGTGAGGGGAGGGGGGCTCATCGACGTTCCGCCTTGACGTGCACTGGTTCCGGGGGTGCCATGCGCTCCTTGGCCGTGGCGGCTAACCCACCCGGAGGCTCGCGCTACTTGATGACGGTCGCCCTTCCGAAGCCGTCCCAGATGGTGACCTCGTCGGGGCGCGTGGTCCACATGCACTGCTCGATGGCGGGTGGGCCCACCTGCGTGTCCGCGAGCACGCCCGCCGGGAAGTTGCCGCACGGGATCGAGGTGCCACCTCGGGTCTGGACGAACGCCGCGCCGGGGGCCACGACGGTCCATCCGTCGTCGGTGCGCTTCAAGCTGGCAAAGCTGAAGCTCGGCGGGCCGTCTACGATGCGGGCCTGCAGGCTCTGCCCGATGCTGAGCGCCTCGTTGGACTCGGAGCGCACCATCACCGCGACGTTCCCATCGCGGAACAGCAGCACGCCGGTGCCGTCTCCCGCCGCCTGGTCCGCAAAGACATAATCTGGGATCAGCCGAGAGAATCCGTCACGCGTGCGCTGGAACCAGTCCACGGCCTCGGCGTCGTTGCGGCCGACGTACACGCGCACGAAGCCCGTTCCGCTGGCCAGGGGCGCCGTCCAGCCGTTCTCCGCGCTCTGGAAGTCCGGTTCGCCGAGGTCGCGCTGGTGCACCGGGATGCCCGCGTGCAGACCGGCGGCGAGCGCGGTCGTGATCAGCAGGTGCAGGATCATCGGAGCATCTCCTTTTGCGTGTAGTTGTAGGTGGCGGTGCCGTCCATCACGAGCCGCTCCAGGTACTCGGCACCCTCGATGTGCTGCACGAGCAGCTCGGTGAACGGCCCGGCCCCCGGGTCGTCGTCACCGTCCAGCGCGAGGGTCGCGTCGTAGATGGTGAGGGTGTCATCCGGGGTGGTGACCGCGTGGTAGCTGAAGCTGCAGCCGCTCGCGCCGAAAGGGCAGTGCGTGAAGTCGGTGCCGCCGATCGCCTTGATGAAGTTCAGGTCGAAGTTCTGGAGGATGATCGTGTAGGAGAGGTTGGCGCCGAGCATGTCCGCATAGGCTTCGAGGATGCTCGCGCAGTCGGTGCAGTTCACGGTCGTGCCGTTGCGGCGGGCGAGGAAGCTCGTGAAGTCGAACAGCGCGTTGTTGTAGGTGCGGCCGGAGTAGCTCGTGTAGTAGCTGGCTCCGTACCTGGTGTCGTAGGAGATGCCGGCATCGCGGTAGATCCACTCGGTGAGCGCCGAGGTGACCGCCTCGTCGGTGGCCTCCACCCCGCTGATCGCGCGGAGGGCGGGGTCGATCGCCGCGACCCACGGCTCGTAGGGGGCGTCGGTCTGCTCGAAGCCGGGCTCCCCCAGCGTGGCGTACAGGCGCATGGGCAGGGTCTGGGCACCGACCGCGGTGTCCCCGACGGACCACGTGAACGTCACGCTCTCCTCCACCACCGAGGGCCCGGTGGCCAGCGCGGCTCCGCGGGTGAACGTGGGCGTGTCTCCCGGCGCGACGGGCTGGGCCTCACCCCAGCCCTCCACCGTCAGGTGCACCGGCGCCCCGCCGAAGTCTCCCGCGACGGCCAACGTGAGCGAGGGCACCGCGTCGTACGGGTACGCGGCGGGCATCCCCTCGCCGACGTGGCTCGCCGGGGGCACGTCGAGGTCGTCCCACAACGCGGGCAGGGCTGTCGCGGTGATCCCATCGTCCAGGGCGGCGATCTCGAACGTGGAGTCCGTCGCCGCCTCCTCCCAGTAGTGGCCGGGTCCGCTCCCGAGGTGCCAGATGAGCGGGATCCGTTCTCCGCCGAGCGTGCCCGAGAGCACGCCGACGCGCACGATGTAGAAGTCGGCTGTCGCGCTGGCGAGCACGATGCCATCGGGATCGAGCAGCTCGGCATCCACGAGGTAGGTGCCAACGGGCTGGAGCATGCCCGTCTCGTCGCGTCCGTCCCAGGCTGTGGCGTCCACCATCGCCGAGCCATCTGCCAGCGTGCGGAGGACCGTACCGGCTTCGTCCGAGATCGTGAGCGCGACAGTGCTGCCGTTGGCGGCCGTGACGTCGAGCGCACACTCGGTGCCGAGCAACGGGTCGAGCGCGCCACCGCTGACCGTGATGGTCGGAACGGGCGGTTCGACGTGGGCTTCACTGTCGTCGCCGAGCTTGATCCCCTTGGGATCGCAGGCGAGCAGTGCAGGGAGGAGGAGCAGCAGGGGGCTGTGGCGCCGGGGGTGCAGCATGTGCAAGGGTAAACCACCAGCGGCGGCGGTGCGACCCGCCGGCTCGGGGTTAGGCCCGCGGGGGAGAGGTGTGGGTTGTTCAGGCTGCTCGTGCTGCTCGCTGCCTGCAGCGCCGATACGCAGCCGACCGGGGCGCCCGGCCCCGTGGTGACCGACGCGGGCGCCGAGGCCCGCGCCCAGGCGGCCAGGGGTGCGCCGATGAAGGTGGCACCGTGGTCCGGGCCCTGGTCCGTGGTGGTGTATGCGGAGCCGGCCTCGGCCGAAGCCGCGCTGTTCGCGAAGGCCCTCGGCGCAGCAGTGACGCCCTGGGATCACACGCGCCCGCAGCCGCCGGCCGGCACGGCTGCGTTGGTGTGGGTGGATGGTGGGGCGCCGGTCGGGCCCGTCATCGCCGCACTGGGGCAGCAGAGCGGCCGAGGTGCGGGCGAGGTGGACGTGATCCTCGGAGGCGGCGACGCGGCCTGGACCGCCCAGGCAGTGGACCGCATGCCGTGGTCGGGCGTGGGCGTGCTCGCGGCCCGGGCCGCCCTGGACTGGTGGGTCGAGCCCGGTTCGGACGTGCCGCCGCTGGCCGTGCCGCTCGGCGGCGCCCGGGAGGTGGCGGATCACTACGACGTCGCCTACGTCCCGTACGCGGGTTCGCTCGGAGACCCGGTGCTCGACGCTGCCCTTGCCCCCACCCCTGCGATGTTCGCCGCCAGCGACGTGCGCGTGCGCACCGAGTCGAGGCGCTCGCTCCGGGACGCGGGGTCGGCGCCCGATCCCGAGCTCCCCGTTCAGCTCGTACAGGCGGCTTTCGGGGACCAGGCGCTGCTCTCGGCGCTCGCGGCGACGAAGGGCCCCGACCCGCTGCTGAAGGCGCGGATCGCGGATCGCAGCGACGATGCCCAGCTTGTTTCCGGGTATACGAGCGACCCATCGAGCGTCGTGCGCGTGGTGGCCGCGGATCGGCTCGTGCACATGGCGGCCGGTGAGCTGCGCGGCTCCGACGCGCTCCGGACGCAGGTGGGAGCGCTCGCGTCGTCACCCGACGCCTACGTGCGCTGGAAGGCCGCGTGGGGGCTCGGGCGTTTGCCCGGCAGCGTCGGCCTGCTCGAGCGACTCGCCGCGGACGTCGACGTCGACGTGCGCCGGGAGGCCGCCCACAGCCTCGGGAAGCTGGGCGATCCGGCGGGGGTCCCGGCGCTCCTGAAGGCCCTCGGGGATCCCAACAGCTTCGTGCGCCGGTGGGCGGCGGACGGTCTCGGGCCGTATGCAGCGAGGCCCGAGGCGGCCGCCGGGCTCGGGTCCGCGATGCACGACCCCGCCCAGATGGTCGTGATGTCGGCTGCGAAGGCGCTGCACCGTGAGGTGCCGATCTGGCATCCCCCGCACCCCGCCGGGGTCGAGGAGGCGATCCGCCTGCTTCAGGACGACGATCCGACGACGAGGAAGGACGCCTGCAAGTTCCTGGCGCACGCCGACGACGACGCCGCGCAGGATGCGCTCCTGGTGGCGGCGAAGGACTCCGACAGCGAGGTGCGGAAGAGCGCCTATGAAGCGCTGGGTTGGGACACCGGGCCGAGGGGCACCGGTGCCCTGGTGGCGGCGCTGCAGGACGTCGACCCGGACGTGGTCGTGACTGCCCTGGACGCCTTCCGGCGCCGGAGGGATCTCCCGCGCGAGGTCGCTCGCTCGCTCGCTCGCGGTGACTCCGTGCTCGCCGCAGACGCGGAGGTGCGCCTGCGGCTGGACGAGGCGCTGGCCGCCGCGGGATCCCCCCCCGAGTCGGTCGGCCCGCTCGACGAGCGCGGTCTTGCGGCGTTCGTGGGCGGCGGTCTGCTCCAGCCCGGGGGCGAGCTGACCTGGCTCGTGCAACTGGCTCGGGGCACCGCCGAGGGCCACCCCCCCTCGGCGTGGCAGCGTGGCGTGCTCGCCCGCGAGGATCTCCTCGTACACCTGCGGTTCAGCTGGACGGACGAGGCCGACCGCGTCGCCTCCCATCGCGCTCTTCGCGCTCCGGTCATCCGGGAGTACGGACATCCGGACCGGGGCTGAATACAGGGGATCGGATGTCCATCGCGGTCCCGCCGTCGACGAGCCCGGTGGTTCGCGAGCTCACGCGCAGGCCGACCTTCGCCGCGTGCATCGAGGCGATCCGCGCGCCGGAGCTCTATCGCAACTTCGCCATCCACCTGTTCGTGATGCTGCCCGCAGCTACGCTCATGTGCTGGTTCGCAACCCGGGCGGACCTCGGGCTGCGGCTCGATCCGATCGCACCTCTCGTGGTCCGGCTCCCCATCGGTCTCGGCCTCATCGGCATCGGCGGGTTCTGGGTCTGGTACGTGTACGGCTACCTGTACCTCTCGGGCGGGGGCTCCCCGGGTACGCACGTGGACGGCGGCCCCACTGCGCTCGTCGACACCGGGCCCTACGCGATGATCCGCCACCCGAGCGTGATCGGGAAGCTGTGCGGTGTCATCGGGCTCGGGGTGTGCTTCGGCTCGCCGGTCTTCCTGGTCGGGTTCGTCCCCGTGCTGGTGGCGTACTCCGTCGTCACCAACCGCTACCTGCAGGAGCCTTTCTGCGACGCTCGCTTCGGCATGCGCTACCAGATCTACCGCGAGCGCGTGCCGATGCTGATCCCGCGGCCCTCGGGTGTCGCGCGCTGGCGGCGAGGTGAGGGCGCAGTCCCCGAGGATGGACCCCGGGAGGAAGGGCTCGGCCCCCCCGCCGGCATCTGGATGGAGTTCCGCGGCTACCTGGTCGGACTGGCCTCGCTGATCCTGCTGTCTGGGCTCGTGGCCTGGCTGTTGAACTAGCGGGCGGCCTCCTGCGGCTCGAGCGAGGGTACCCCACCGCCGTGCGCCGGCCGTCCAGCACGGCCGCTCAGTCCCGCTCCCGCAGCACGCGCTGCATCAGGCTCTGCGTGTCCAGCGGCTTTGCCTCGTCCATGCGGGCGAGCAGCTTTCGGCGTTCCGGGTGGTTCAGGAGCTTCGGGTTCTGCAGCACGGCCTGGGCGAGCGGGTAGCGCCCGCGCTCGACCGCCCAGCTCGCGATCGTCAGGAGTCCGTGCGGATCGCCGCGCACCTCCGTGACCGCCTCGGCTTCGAGGCGATCCCGCTCGGCGACCGACCCGGCGGCCGAGGCGCGCAGGAGGAGCCGCCGCGCTCGGTTCGCACGCTCGCCGCGTACCCGCGCAGGGAGCAGGAAGGCGGCGAAGGCCGCCAACGCCACGGGAAACACCCACGGCGGGAGGTGCACGCCGACGATGTCGACCAGCTGCAGCACGAGGTTCACGAGCGCAGACATCGGCGGCTACCGGAACACGTCCACGAGCATGTCGCGCGGGCCCTTGGTGTTGAGCGTCATCGTATATTGAACCTTCTTCCGTGTGAGCTCCCCGGTCTCGTGCAGACCCAGCAGCGCGCGGTACACCCGGTCGACAGCGGCTCGTTGCACCTCCTGGCCGCCGTCCACACGGTTCAGCGTGCGATCGCAGGTGTCCAGCAGCGCTGTCTGCGCGGTCGGCGACAGCCTCTCGAACACCTGGCGTGCCGTCCACCCCCCTGCGATCCGCAACTTGACGCGCTCCGTGAGCCCGTGGGGTCGGACGGCGTCGCGGATCGCGAGCAGCAACGCATCCTCCACTTCGCCCATTCAGTACCTCGGCGTGGTCGGGTCGATGCGCAGGCTCCATGCATCGATCCCGCCCCGCATGGAGTCGGCCGTGAAGCCCGCTGACTCGAGGATCATGGCGCCGTTGATCGAGCGCACCCCGTGATGGCAGTACACGAGCACGGGCCGGTCGGGGTCGAGCTCCCCCGCGCGCTCGGCCAGCTCACCCAGCGGGATCAGCACCGCCCCTTCGATGTGGCAGATTTCCCACTCGTCCGGTTGCCGGCAGTCCACGAGCTGCGGGGTGTCCGCCTGCTCGAGCCACCGGCTGCTGTCTTCGACCGAGAGTTGTCGCATCAGGACTCCTTCTCGAGCAATAGCGCGGCAAGCTCCGGGACGGACTCCACGCGGATGTCGGCGCCATCCGGGGTCGCGATCCCCCAGCCCACGCCGATCACCGGGAGCCCGGCTGCGCGCCCGGCCCCCACGTCGTGTGGTCCATCCCCCACCATCACGGCCGTGCGGACTCCCAGGTCGGACATCGCGGCCATCAGCATCATCGGGTCCGGCTTGCGCCTGGGGAGGCTCTCGCCGCCGTAGACCGCCCCGAAGTGGCGGCTGATGCCGAGCGCATCGAGCAGGGCGCGGGTGAGGCCGATCGGCTTGTTCGTCACGACGGCCTGCGGGACGTCGAGACCATCCAGCAGCTCAGCGATCCCCGGGTAGAGCCGCGTGTGCGCGGCGACGTCGGCGCGGTACGCCGTGAAGAAGCTGTCCAGGATCGCCTCGGACATCCCGCCTCCCGCCTCCTCCACGCAGGCGCTCACGAGGTGCTGCGCGCCGCTACCGATGTGGCGCCGCACCCGGGCCTCGCCGAGCCGGGGGAGGCCGTTATCGGCGAGCGCACGGTCCACCGCGGCGGCGATGTCGGCGATCGAGTCGACCAGCGTGCCGTCGAGATCCCAGAGCACGGGCAGTCCGCGCACGGTCATGGCAGCTGCAGCGGAAACCGCTCGGGCAGTTGGGCAGGAGTGAGGGCGCTGATCCGGGGGCCCTGTTCTCGCGGCATGTACACCGCGATGCCGAGCGCCGGCCAGTTCACGTAGTCGGAGAGGTGCTTCACGTACCAGGTGATGTCGTCGTCGCGGACCTTCTGGGAGCCCATCCGGGTGGCGTGCCGCATGTGCACCTTGCCCGTCGGGTCCTGCACGACCAGGCTCACGTGCGTGATCACGATGGGCGCCCAGGTCTCGGGTTGCCGCATCGTGAGCACGAGCGCCCCTGCGGGGATGTTCTGTACGTAGGCCCCTGCGGTGGGCAGGTCGAGGTAACGCATCGACCATTCGCCCACCGGGTAGAGCTCCTTCGGCAGGTGGAAGAAGCGGGTGTGTCGCCAGTTCTGCCAGGTCGAGGGGGTGACCAGGTGGTCGAGGCGGCGGGCCGGCCCGACCCGCTCGGTGATGTCGGTGAGCAGGCCATTCCGCACGGCGTCCGGGAGCCACTCGGCCTCCATGAAGTGCCGACGCTCGTTGTATGACCGGCGCCAGGTGGGCCGCGGCCCGGCGTCCTTGTAGCGAAGCGCGTCACGCACGAGCGGTGCGTCGAGCGGGTCGCCGGTGAGCGTGAGCCCCAGCACCTCCTCGACGAACGTGAGGCAGTCGAAGGTGTCGTAGCGTGCTGGGGGGTCCGGGTCGTCGGCGTCCTGTTCGCCCGCCGACTCGTTGAGATAGGGGAGGCCCAGCCAGTCGTGGCTTGCAGCCTCCATCCGGCGGCCCAGGGGGGCGGTCTCCACGGCCCGCACGGCGAGGAGGGTGGCCTCGGGGATCGTCCAGCGCTCGGGGATGAACCGGACCCCCGGCCGGGCCGGCGCGGGTGCCTCCTCGGCGCCGTCGATCAGGGGCGGCGCACCGAGGGCAACCTCACCTTCGTCATTGTTCAGCGGCAGGCCGGGACTCGCCGTGGCCGCGGCCCAGAGGGCGCAGAGCAGGAACACCGACAGCCCTAGATCCCCAGGCGCTGCTGGTAGCCCGCGACCTTTTCGAGCACCTGCTCCATCAAGCCCTCGTCCAGGTCCTCGCTGGCCATGGAGAGCGCGCGCTCGATCAGGTCTGTGCTCGCCCGCTGCAGGAGGGGCCGTTGCTCGGTGATCGGGCGCTTCCGCAGGTTCTTCAGCACGTGGTCTACAGGCAAGCGCCCGTCCATCCGAAGCTCCACGCCGTTGAAGAGCGCGGCGAACGGACCCGAAGAGCCGTCGACGATCAGCTGCACACGGGCCTGACCGCTCCCCCCGCCGCTGATGAAGTCGATCGCGGCGCGCACGGCCTCGAGCACCTCGTTCACGACCTCGAGCTTGCTCCGGGCATCGTCGTCGGCCAGCCGCGGGCCCGAGAAGCTGAGCGAGACTGCCCCCGCGTGAGCGGCGGCATCTGCCTCGGGCAGTTCGAGGATCTCGGGCGGCGCCGCGACCGCCAGGGCGTCCTCCGTCACTGCGGCCTGCAGGTCCACCCGGTCCCGAACCCCGGAGAAGCTGCCATCTCCGCGGGTCGTGTCGTAGTCGCCGAAGGCATCGAGGTATTCCTCCTCGATCACCGACGAGGCGGCTGGCTCTGCACCGCCGGCTGGGGGGCGTGCGATGCCCTCATCGGTGTGCTCATCTTCGTCGGGGAGAGCAAAACCCAGGGCTGCACTGGCGGGGGCGGCGGGAGCGTCGGCCGCGGGCGGCGCGGCTGGCGACGCTGGCGCGCTGTCCCACACCAGGGCACCTGCGTCGAGCAGATCGGAGAGCGACTGCAGGACCCGGTTGGATTCGTGGGTCGCCCTTCGGAGCAGCTCCCCGACCGTGAGTCCGTTTGCGCACATCTCCACCAGCCGCGCATCATCGGGCCCGCTCGCCGTGCCGCGGCCCGGCAGGAGCGTCAACCTTGCGGAGACCAGCGGCGCGACGCGGTCCCGCAGCGACGCCAGCTCCTCGAGCAACTGCAGCGAGTCGTGACCCACCTGAATGTTGGCCACAAACAGCGCTTCCATCGGCTCGAACTCGATCGCGCCGTTCGCTCCGAGGAAGCAGTACAGGTTCTCCCGGAAGCGCTCGTAGAACAGTTCGTGGACGGCCTCGTCGTCGAGCGTGTTGTACAGCGCCTCCGTGAACTCACCGGGGGCGGTGCAGGCCTCTGCGAGGCTCTCGAGCTGCGCGGGCGGGATGACCCCCGAGGCGGCCAGCCGAGCGAGCAGCCGGACATCATCGTCTGCTGCGTGCGCGGCGAGCACCTCGCCCGACATCACGTAGACCTCGATCACGCCGAGTCCGGCATCGGAGGCCATCAGGCAGCCGGTCCGCCCATCCTCGAGGCTGGCACGGATCGCCGCGAGCGCAGTGCTCCGCCCGCCGGACTCTGTGCCGGGAAGTGGAGCAGTGGCTCGCTCGGTGGCGGTTGGCGGCACGCGGGGGGACTCCTCGTGAGGACTAACTGGCCTCCAACAGACCCGCATCCCGGCCCATCACGGCGAGCAGCCGATCACGTGCCCGCGAGAGGCGGCTCATGACCGTCCCGAGCCGGATGCCCAGGCGTGATGCGATCTCGGCGTAGGAGAGATCCTCGTAGTACCGGAGCAACAGGATCTCGGCGTGGTCCTCGGAAAGAAGCTCGACGGCTGCCAACATTTCCCGCTGTCGCTCGCCCATGAACACACTGTCGAGCGGGTCGCTGCCGCCTGTCTCGCTCCGCCGCTGGCTGTAGAGGATCACCTCCCTGCGGCGGCGGTCCCGTACCAGATTGAAGCAGAGGTTCCGGGTCACGCGGTAGAGCCAGGCCTGCATCTTGAAGTCCGGCTCGAAGAACCTCGGCTCGCGCATCGCCTTGATCAGCACTTCCTGGACCACGTCGTGTGCTTCTTCGGCGTCGCGCAGGATGTAGAGCGCGTGGCTCTTGAGCTTCTCGCCGTAGCGCTTCACCACCTGTTCGAAGGCAAAGTCCTCGCTCATGTTCGTGGCGAACCGCTTGATGTCCTCTTCGGTCAGCTCGGGCGCAGAGGGGAATGCAAGGGCGAGAGTGGTGCGGACGGGGTTGTGCATCGGGGCCTCCGAATGGGACGGGGGGAGGGCTGCCTCGGGCCAGCACCTTTCGTCTCATTCGTCATTGATACGCCCGACACCCCCCAACCTTTACGCCCGTGACACAACGTGAATCCGGCAAACAGAACAAGATGCCGGCGCGCTATGGCTCCTCGAGGATCTCCAGCACATACCGCTTCTTGTTCTTTCCCCCGACAGCGTGCACGATCCGCCGGATGGCATCTGCGTGGATGCCCTTCTTTCCGATCACCTTTCCCACGTCTGTCGGCGCGACCGAGAGCTCCAGCATGCAGCTGTGCGTGCCCTCGATCTCCCTCACGGACACGCGGTCGGGGTGGTCCACCAACGCCCGGACGATCACCTCGATCAAGGCCTTGACGTCCACGACCTGTGTCCCGGGCTCCCCGGGTCCCGGGTACTCGTCTTCACTGCGCTTTTCTTCCACAACGACTCCAGCAGCACGCGCTTCGGTAAGCATGGGCCCGGTTCAGGTCCCCGTCAAGTATGTGGCCTCCGAAGCTTGCCGAATCGCGGGTTGCGCGGCGGGGGCGTCAGGCGGGACGGGTCCAGGTGCCGCGGGTGATCATGAGGCCGTCCCTGCGACACACCCGCTCCCGACGGGAGATCTCGGTGCCCAGCGGCGGGTCCGGTGAGGGTGTCCAGGCGGTCAGCAGGCTGCGAATCCAGGTGTGGTAGGGCTCGACGTCGGTGACGACGTGCAGGAACCCGTCCGGCGCGAGGGCTCGGGCGCACAGCGCCACGAACGCCGGTGAGAAGAGCAGGTGGCTTCGCCTGCGCGACTCCACCCACACGGGATCTGGAAACAGCACGTAGATTCCAGAAAAACGCCCAGGTGGCACGACCGACGCCAGCACGGTCCGCGCGTCGGCACGCCACGCGAACGCCGTCCCGGGCAGGTGCGGCCGGAGGCGCGTGACCCGGGCCTCGCGGATCTCGAGCCCCACCTGCAGCGTGTCGGGAAAGGTGCGTGCCCGATCGACGAGGCACATTCCGTGGTCGAAGCCGATCTCCAGCATCGCCGGAACCGGCGGGGACAGGAATCGGAGGAAATCGGTGACCTCCGAGGCCTTCCTGCCCGCAGAAAAGAGCAGCGAGCCGTTGAGCGCAGGCAGGCGGTCGGGGTCGGTCGGCGCGCTCGACGGGGGCGACCACCCGACCGGCCGCTCGTTCACTTCGACAGGATCTGCTTGACCGTGTCGTAGTCGGTCTCGCTGATGGCCCCCATCCGTGTGCAGCGGATCTTCTGCTTGCCGTCCACGAAGAACTGCAGGGGGATGGAGGCGTTGCTGTTCAGGCCGTTGCTGGTGAGCCACGAGGCGAGCAGGCTGAAGTCCGCGATGCGGGGCCCCATCGTGATGTCCGGGTGGGCCGCGGCGTATTGCTTCACGTCTGCGGCGTTGGCATCGAGCGAGAGGAAGGTCAGGGTGAACTCGACCCCCTCCTTCGCGAGCTTGTCCTTCCACCGCTCCAGCATCGGCATCTCGCCGACACAGGGCCCGCACCAGGTCGCCCAGGCGTTCACCCAGGTCCACCCGGCACCCGTGGGTGCTGCACCGTCGAGCTTGGGCCAGGTGAACGTGGTCGCGGTGTCCGAGTCGTCGTGGGTGTCGCAGAACGCGTCGACGGCGTCCTTCTTCACCGCTGCGGGTGCCACGGACTCGAAGCGCCCGGGGGGAGGCGCTGCGGGCTTGGACTTCGGTGCATCTGCCGGACAGCCGGCTGCCAGGCCGAGCAATGCCAGCAGGGCGCCGGTGGCGAAACCGGAGAGGAGTACGGGCGGGGTGGGGTGCGCCATCAGAGTCGACAGTCGATCCACGCCACGAAGGCGCTTCGGTTCAGGTCCTGCGATTGGCACGCCTCTGCGCTGCCGGACCGCTGCCAGGAGCAGAACTCCTGGTCGAGCTGGGCAAACTCCTCGCCGAGCCAGAGGATTCCGACCTCCTTGTTGAGGTCCTGGTCCTTGAAGGTCGACTGGAGGTGGGAGAGCACCGCCTTGCCGCGCTGCTCCGAGAGGTTCCGGTTGTACACCTCGCTGCCCTCCGGAGAGGACCGTGACACCACGAAGAAGTAGCTGGCGCCGCGCTGATCGGCGAAGATCCGGTCGAGCATGGCGAGGTCGCCCGGGTCGAGGTCGGAGGACTCCTTGTCGAACTGGATGATCCCGGCGCGATCGGCGAGCGGCAGGAACAGCGCGTTGAAGTCGTCTCCCGCGAGGGTGGCGACGCTCTTGGCCTCGAGCGGCTGGCAACCCCGGACCTCACCCGAGGAGAGCAGGCCGCAGCTCTGGAGCACGCGGCGCAGCACCTTCTTCAGGTCGGCGGAGCAGTAGCCCTCGTCTGCCGCGGCCGCGACGGCCACCTGCGGCTCGGCCGAGGCGCTCGCCTCGTTCGCGGTGAGCTGGGCGTTCGCCGAGCTCACGCCGATGCCGACGAGCGCGGAGGGGATGGCGAGGCACGCGACGGCGAGCCCTGCGTGGATGCTGGCGTTCATTTGCTCTCCTTTTTGGCGACCGGGGCCGCGAGCAGGCGCGTGAGCGCGTAGTCGAGCCCCAGGTCCGTGTCGGCGTCGCAGAGCTTCTGGTTCTCGACGTAGATCTGCGGAGTGAGCACCGGCAGTTGGTTGGCGACGGCGTAGCGGAGGGACTTGTTCAGCCGCGACTTCACCGCGGGAGAGCCGATGCAGGCCTTGAGCTCGGGGAAGGCGGCGGTGACCAGATCCTTCGCGGCGTCAGGGTTGGTCGAGGCCGCGGTGCGGACCTCGTCCTGGTGCTCGAACGCCCAGGCGATCACGGCGTCGGTCTTGGTGTCTGCACAGAGCACCGCCTCGCTCATCATGCACGCGCCGGGGTGCAACGTGTTCGACACCATCCAGTTGCAGGTGTTGTCCAGCGGGAACATCAGCGCCTTGCGCTTGAGCTGGCTCTCGAGGCCGGAAGCCGCGAGGCGTCCTTCGAACCCCTTGCATGCCGGACAGAGGGGGTCGAAGATCTCCACCGCCTCCTTGCCGGACGCCTGCTGACCGATCGGCAGCAGCACGCCGTTGGTGTCCTCGGGCTTCGGCAGGTTGCCACACGTGCCGATGTAGCGCGAGTAGTCCGGGGCCATCACCGCGTACAGCAGCACCGGTACGAGCACGAACCCAACGCCTTCTGCGAAGGACAGGCCGAACTCGCGCCCGAACCCCTGCATGTCCTCGCCCACGCCCTGCGCGCGGATGCCGAAGGCGGCCGCGAGGGCGACGAACGAAGAGATGTAGATGCCGATGCACAGCTTGCAGGCCGCGCCGAGCTCGACGATGGAGAGGTAGCCCATCCCGACGGAGGTGAGCGCGGGGAGCGCCGCAGCGAGCACCAGGAAGGTCGTGGCGCGCTTGTCGTCCTCCCGACGGTTCAGCAGCATGTCGAGGCCGCGGAAGAGCAGGAACGCGAACACCGCGAGCCCGGGAAGGGCGACGGGGATCCCGCCCCACACCGATGCTCGGAACACCGAACTGTACGGGCTCATCAGCGTGATGTGGCACCCGCTCGACGCGGAGGTGTCACTCGCGAGCAGGCCGGGGATGAACGAACAGTGAACGTCGTGCACGTCGCGGTCGAGGTGGGCAACGAAGTCCCATGTCGAAAAGCCGGCGAAGAACATCCCGCACACTGCGGCGACCAGGAATAGGATAGTGAACGGGCGCACAGGGGATCCAGAGTCGGGCGGGAACTATCCGTATTTCCCGGAGGATGCCAGCCGGATCCGAGTTCCGGCCTGTGCCGGGCGAAGTCCGTCTCCGGGCGCGGGCCCGGGACTCAGTCGGCGTCGTCTGCCTTGTCGTCGTCTGCCTTGTCGTCGTCTGCCTTGTCGTCGTCTGCCTTGTCGTGGTGCGCGGGCTCCGGGGCGGCCTCGTCGCGGTCGTCCCGGTCGCGGTCCTCCCGGTTGCGATCGTCGCGGCGCCCGCCGTGCTCGCCGCGGTCGTCGTCGTCGTCGCCGTCGTCGTCCTCATCGTCGCGATCAGGCTTGTCGAGGGCGATCTGCAGGGAGATCCCGATGCGATTGATGGAGCCCGAGTAGGTGCCGTTGGCGTTCGGGTAGTAGTACCGATCGACGGAGGCATCCGAGAGGTCGGGCTTCGGCAGGCTCATGCCGAACGCGCTGTCGGCGATCTCGCGCGTCGCGAGGAAGTGATGGGTGTAGCTCACGCCCACGGTGAGCGCGCGTGTCGGTCGAAACGAGAGCAGGCCGGAGACCATGATGTCGTCGGCGTCGTAGTTGTTCGGGGAGAGCGCGGCGTCCGGAATGGCGGACCTGTCGTACACCAGCTTGCCCCCCAGCGTGAGCCGCTTCGCGAGCGTGCCGTGTCCCGAGGCGCCAATCCAGTAGGAGTCGATGTTGTCGCGGGCCCAGAGGCGCTTCTGGGTGAGCAGGCGGTTTGCGTCCTCGTTGTCGCTACCGACGTCGTGGATGTCGATGGAGTAGTCCCTGAACACGCTCCAGCCGACCCAGCCGCCGATGGCTTCGACGTGCAGGTCGGGCGTGGCGTCCCAGCCAACCCCGCCGTGCACGCGCGACGGCAGGGTGTAGCCGACGGTGGCGGAGGCCGGGATCGTGGTGCGGCAGATGCCAAACTGCTCCGCGCCGAACCGGCCGA
Source organism: uncultured Pseudomonadota bacterium (assembly GCA_903875225.1). Classification (GTDB taxonomy): domain Bacteria; phylum Myxococcota_A; class UBA796; order UBA796; family SXON01; genus CAIUMM01. The sequence goes on along the minus strand of CAIQVJ010000054.1, from coordinate 43,413 downwards.
TCGAGTCGGTCTGCGGCGGGCACTGGAAGCTGATGTCGACGCTGCCCTCGTTCTCGACGCTCACTCCCTTGAGGAAGGCGACGCCGATGGAGACCGACGGAACCGGACGCGCGCGCACGCCCGCGCCGAAGGTGAAGACGGTGTCGTGGAGGGTGTCGAAGTCGAGGGTCGCCTTGTAGTCGGGGGTCTCCAACTGGTCCGTGGTGTACCCGGAGACCTGCCCCTGCGCGCTGATCTGCTCGTCGAGATCGGGCATCGCGTCGTTGTCGACCACCGCCTTCCACTGACTCTGGATGAGGGCGCCGGAGATCCCGATGGCGATCTTCTCGCGAAAGTCCCAGGCCGCGCCGAGCGTCGCCTGCATCGCCCGCGTGTCTCCCGAGCGCAGCGTGTAGCTGCCCGTGCCCGCCGCGCCGTAGCTCGTGTCTCCGGACCCGCCTGTGTCCTCGAACCCCTCCTCCACGCCGCCGCGCACCATCGGGATCGCGAAGCTCGCGCCCACGCCGAGCCCCTCGACTCCGAGGTCCGAGGCCACCCCGAGGAAGGGGACCACGCCCGTGAGCGTGTAGGTGTCGCGCCCGCCGTGGGGTTGGGCCCTGTCGACCAGCACGGTGGCGAAGGTGGGTGCGCCCTCCACCGTGAGGCGCCATCCCTCTCCGGCGGCGAGACCGGCGGGGTTCCACCACGAGGCCGTGCCGTCGGTGGCGAGTGGCGAGCCACTGAACCCGCCGACCTCGATGTTGTCGAGCGATGCGGCCTGTGCGAGGCGGGACTGGAACGCGATCACAAGCAACATCATCGGCAACTCCTCGCGACGGTCGGTGCTGGCCAGGGCCTGTGCGCTTACTCCGTCGGTGCCGGCTCGTCCTTCTTGAAGGTCACGTTTCGCGAAACGCTCGCGTCGGCCACCAGCGCGGCCTTCCACTGGGTGTAGAAGTCCTGCTGGCGGGCGGCGAGCAGGCCGGCCCGGACGGCATCCTTCTGCGCCGCGTAGTCCTCGGGCGTCGGATCGGTGCGCGTGGCCACCTTCACCACGAACATCGTGCCCTTGCTCTCCACCGGCAACGGGAGCACATCGCCGGGCTTCGCGGTGGCGAGCGTGCTGCGCAGCGCCGGTTGGGCCCCGAAGCCGGGGATCTCCTCGCTGTCGAGCGAGAAGGCGCCGGTCTGGTCCACGGCGAGCTTCTTCGGCTCGGTGAGGTCACGCGGAACGTCGTGGGTGGTCGTCCAGGCGTCGAGGATCTTCGCGGCATATGCCCGCTGGACGTCGGCCACCTTGGCCTCGCGGATCATCGAGGCGGCGATGTCCTTCTGGGCCTCTTCGAGCGGGATCACGTGCGCGGGATCGATCGCCTGCACCTGCACGATCTCGAAGCCCCGGCCTGTCTCCACAGCCGGCGAGACCTTGCCCGCACCTGCGGCGTCGGCCGCGGTGATGAGCACGGGGTCCAACTGCGCGGGGGCGCGCTGGCCGAGATTTCCACCCGTCGAAGCAGTGAGATCCTCGCTGTATGTCCGGGCCAGCTCCGCGAAGTCTGCACCGGATGCCGCCTTCGCGGCGATCTCGTCGGCCCGGGCCCTGGTCGCGGCCTTGTCCGTGCCGGGCACGTCCGTGCGCAGCACGATCTCGGAGAGGGTGTAGCGCTTCGGCAGGTTGTAGCTGTGCTCGAACGCGTCGTCGTAGCGTTTTTTGATCGCGTCCTTGTTCGAGGCGATGTAGGCATCCCGGTCGGCGTCGCTCACCGGGACGTCGTCCAGGAAAGCGAGCATCGGAAGGCGCACGTACTGCAGATCGAACTCCGTCGCGTGCGCCAGCCAGGTCTTGTGCACCTCGTCGTCGCCAACCGTCACGCCGGCCTGGGCGATCTCGGTCACCTTGCGGAGGAGCATGCTCCGGCGCAGGTTCTCCTCGAAGCGGTCGGGGGAGTAGCCCTGCTCGCGCAGCGTGTGCTCATACGTGGCCTGGTCGAACCTGCCGTCCTTCTGGAACGGCTCCTGGGCCTTCAGGTAGCGCGCGATCTCGTCTTCGGAGACGCCGACGTGCAGGTCGCTGGCCTGCTCCAGGAGCACCTCCTGGACGATGAGATCCTCGAGTACGGCGCCCTCGAGATCCACGCGCTCGGCGTCGGAGAGGTTCCGCCGCGCCTGGCGCGTCTGCTGGCGCATCGCCACCTCGAATTCGCTCTTGGTGATCGCCTGCCCGTCCACCACAGCGTAGATCTCGCTGCGCTGGTGGCGGTTGCGGCCGCCGATCCCGACGATGAACGCGACGCCGACAAGCCCGATGAGCACCCGCGTTGCGGTGCTGTCTGTGCCTTGACGGAGGGTATCGAGAAACGACATTCTGCACTCGTGGGACGCGCGCGGCTATCTCGTGGGGCGCTGGCCTACAACCGGAGCTTCGCCAACGTGTGGAGCGCCGCGCGGGTGTGTGCGCCCACCTCGGGGGGGGAAGCTGCGAGTGCGGCCCGCAATCTGGTGAGATCCGCGCTGGTGTCGACATCGAACGTGCCGTCGACCGTGGAGCTGGTGAGCGCGAGGGCTTCGGCGCGGGCGAGCTGATCTCGCGCGGTCTCCCCGGAGGACCACCGGATCCCTTCGAACACCCCTGCATCCACCGCGCGCGCGCTGGCGCCGACATAGGTGTAGCCACCGTCGGGGGCGAGGCCGAGCAGGAGATCGAAGGCTCCGCTCGTCACTGCCGCATGCGCGCTCCGCAGCGCCTGAGCGGTCAACAATACGCAGTCCGTGCCGATCGCAACCCCGCCCCCGGTCAGCGCAGCCGAGAGCCGCGCGCCCAGATCGACCCCAGTCTGGGCGACGGCGGGGAGCCCCGCGAACGCCGGATGGTCGAGACGCCCGTGGATGCACACGCGCCACGGCAGGCCTGTGCGCTGCGCGATCCCGATCGCGTCTGCGGTCATGGCGCTCGAGAGGAGCGCTGCGCCCTCGGCCCCGAGCGCCGGGATCAGGCGCGTCTTGGTGAGGCCGGGCTCCGGCGCCCGGGCCATGACGCAGAGCACCCTAGTTTGCCCGACAGATGCCCATGGCGGACTTGCAGGTGATCACGACGTCCTCGCCGCTCTTCACGCGCACCCGGCCCGTCGTCACCACGGGCTCGCCAGGGAACGTGACCTCGATCGCGTAGGTTCCGGCCGGCACCGAGGCAGGCAGCGGGTAGCGTTTCCCGGCCCCGACGAGCACGACTGTCCCGTCCCCGGTCATGCTCACCTTGCTCGCTCCGGTCGAAGCGGACGCCGTCGGCGTGGTCGCGGGGGGCGTGGACGTGCTGGACGCGGGCGGGGTCGTCGCCGGCGGGGTGGCTGCAGCGGTCGTTCCGGTCTTCGGAGGCGTGGTGGGCCTCGGGGTGGTCGGGGTGGTCGTCGAGGGGGTCGTGGTGGTGGTCGCTGTGGCGGTGGCGGTGCTCGGGGCAGTCGTTGCGGGCTGGGTCGTCGCAGCCGGTTCGGCGACGGCCGTCGGCTCCACCGCGGGCTCGGGGGGGGGCGGCTCCCCTGCTCCGTCCGGCGCCTTCCCAGGCTCCGCGCCAGCCGCTGCGGCTGCCTTCTCGGCCTCGGTGATGGCGGCCTGCTCCTCGGCCTCCGCTGCGGTCCGGGCGTCGAGCACGGCCTCCTCGGTCGACTCCTTCCGGGCTGTGAGGAACCACGCCGCGCCGCCGGCGCCGATGATGCTCAGGAACCCTGCTCCGCCGACGACGAGCAGCAGGATCACCGCGATGCCAGCACATCCGATCGCCACGAGGCGACCAGTGCCGCCGGACTTTTTCTGCTCGCTCACGATGGGCTCCTACTTTTTCAGGGTGTAGACCGCAGCGCTGGTGCGCTCGCCGACGCCTCGGCTCACCGCCTCGATCCCATCGATGGCGGTGCTGGTGATCACGATGTGGGTCACGCTGAACACGAGGAGCGTGGCAGTGTCCAGGCTCGTGCTGTCCCAGCGGTCGGAGGGGATCGCCAGGTCCCCGGCGTCGCCGGAGGCCGTGCAGGTCCAGTGCTGGAGCGGGTTGCCGCGCTTGTCGTAGAGCTCAGCGTAGACCGAGACGACGTCCGCGGCGTCACCCGACCAGGTGACCTCCAGCTGATCGAGGCCGAGCACCGGAGGAGAGGCGTCGTCGACGCTCCCGGGATCGGGCCCGTAGTACGGGATCTGCCCGGGAACGGTGACGAAGGGGGAGACGGCGAGGCTGCCGTCGACGAGCTTCGTGTCCTGAAGGTCCCAGGTGCTCGCGGTGGTCTCGATGTCCCCCTCGATCAGCGACCCGTAGTACATCCGGCTGTCGGAGGACCAGGTGAGCGGGAGATCGACGCTGGGGCTGCTGAGCACCGAGGTGGAGCCGTCCAGATCCACGAGCAGGTCGGTCGCTGCCGCCAGATCCACGTCCTTGTCGGAGCAGCCGGTGGGCGCCGGAAGCACCCAGTTCGTGGAGAAGTCGTCCTGCGGGGCCTGGAACCAGCCCCAGTACGCAAAGCCCGTGCTCGCCGGGTCGGCCCAGCCCGAGCCCTCGTAGTCCACCCAGGAGATGACCCCGGAGGCCCGTGCGGGCGCGTTGTCCACCCAGGAGCCACCGATGTAGGGCCAGCAGCCGAGCAGCAGGAAGGGGAGGAGTGCGGGCGACATCAGAAGCTCCCTACGATTCCGACGGTGAGCAGGCCGACCGCCAGGGCTCCGGCCCCGATCGACCCCCAGTACCCGACGTGGTTCAGCGTGTAGCCCATGCGCGTGGGGTCGTCCTGGAACGATCCGTGCGTGACCGCCGAGGTCGCGAACAGCCCTCCCGCCAGGGCAGCGGTCACGCCCGTGGCGACCCACACGCCCGTGTTGCCGTGATGCGTCGCCGGTCCCACCTCCTTCTCGGCCTTCGGCTCCTTCTCGGCCTTCGGCTCCTTCTCCGGCTTTGGCTCCTTCTCCGGCTTCGGCTCCTTCTCGGGCCTCGGCTCGGCGGTCGCCACGTGCTCGGGGATCGCCTCCGGGGTCTCCGCGACCGTCGCACCAAGCTGGTACTGGCTGGGGATGGGGCTCGTGGGCACGAGCCACGCGGAGTATTTCACCACGTCGTATTCGGACAGTTGCACGACGGCCGGGCGGTCGGTCGGGCGCTTCGAGGCCTCCGCGCCATTCACGTAGCCGCGGTAGTCGGCGCTGAGGGAGAGATTGCTCGTCGGGCCGGGCGGGAGGTTGCTCTCGGCATACAACCGGGCGAGCTTCCCGCCCTCGGGGGCGATCTTCACGGGGAGAACGGTGGTGGGATCCAGTGAGAGCGCCGCTGCGAAAGCGGATGTCGCAGCTGCGGCATCGCCTTCCAGGAATGCCGCCAACCCGTGCATCCGGTGTACCTGGGCGACCGTCGCCGGGGGCAACGGGGCAGTCTGGCACGCCACCTTCGCATCCGCGAGCGCGACGGCGTCCGAGACGCCGTCTTCGTCCATGGTTGCGAAGGCGATCACGCCTTCCTGCACTGCGGACTCGACGTCCGCAGGGGAGCATGCGTAGGTTGGGGCGACGAGGGCGAGCAGGGTGAGGATCATGTCGGGCACCAGCGGCGGCGCGCTAACGCGGGCTCCCAAACTGGCCAGTTTTCACGGCATGTTCACAAACGACGTATAGCCGATGCCCATTGCACCGCGGAGGGCGTACCGCGCGCCCTCCGTGTCGTCCGGGAGCAGGATCCGGACCTCCGGCGTGTTCCCCCAGGAGGTGAGCTTCGCGTCGTCGTAGGGCACGACCGAGCCGAGAACGAGCTCGAACATCGCGGGTTCGGGGGCCCAGGACCAGACCTTCGTCGCGACCATCGCGTCGGGGTCCACCTCGTAGGCCGCAGGTCCGGAGCCGGCGCTCACGTCGGACCCGTTGTCGAACATCCAGAGCACTCCGTCGCGGAAGCGCGGTGTGTGCTGGGGACCGAAGCGCTCGGGGACCTCGAAGTCCGATTGTGGTCCCCCCAGCACCCAGTCGGTCTGCCACGTCGTCGGGTCGATCTGCAGGATCGACTCGTCGAAGTACAGTGAGAGGTAGATCTTCCCGGTCGCGGGGTCGCGGTCGAGGCCGTTGGCGTGCGTCCAATCCGCGGCGCCCTCCGGCGTGAGGAGCTGCCATCCGTCGTTCTGCACGATCTCCAGTTGGTCGAAGGCGTCCCACACGTCCGTCAAGGCCCCGCTCCGGGTGTCGAAGACGCTCAGGACATCGCCCGCGATCAGAACCCCGTCGACCGTCTGGATCTCGGTGCGCGTGACCAGGTACACGCCGTCGCCGAGCGCGAGGCTGTCGTGGTGCGCGCCCTGGACCGGGTAGCTCTGCGCGGGCCCGGCGAGCGGGGCGACGAACAGGGAGTCGCTGTTCTCGCGATCGTCCCACGACACCCCATAGACGCACTCGCACTCGGGATCGTAGTGCGGATCGGGGAACACGTACATCCCGGCGTCCGCCCACCAGACGGGTTTTCCGTCGAGGTCGCTGATCAGCAGCACCGAGTGGCCTTCGGCCGCGATCCCGCTGGTGAGGATGTACGACTCGGCGAGCGTCGTCTCGAGCGGGGAGATCACGTCGAGGGTCGGCACGGTCCCGGGCACGCCGCCCGTCGTGATCGTGGCAATCCCGCCCCGTGTGCCTGCACAGTCGACCTGCGCCGAGGCGGTGGTGTCCGCTGCGAGGCCGTACAGATCGGCGGTCCCACCGGTTGCCTCGCGATCCATGCTGTCGACCCCCCAGTGCAGCACGCAGTCACTGTCGCTCCAGGTCGCGATGATCACGGTGGGATGGGAGTCGTCGAGCGCGAGCACGGGCGTGCCGACGCTGCGGGGCGGGGCACAGCCCGGGCCGAGGCTCGCGAGGAGACAGACAGCGTGGGGGAGGGGAGAGGACCGCATCGGTCACCCTGCGCCAGGCGGACGGCGCGGTTGTTGAGCATCTGGTGGCGTCCTATTCCTCCAGCCCCATCCGTGGACCCGGCTCGTCGCTTTCTTCATCCACGGGGTCCGGCTCGACCGGGGCCGCCATGCGGAAGGTGCTCGCGATGCGTTGTGGCGTGACGGGCCCCCCATCGGTAGCCGGGTCGAGCTGCCAGGCCTCCTGCCAGGCCTGCACGCTCTCCTCGCTGCGCCCCGCAGCTTCGAGCGCGCGGGCCCGGGCGCTCCACGCGTCGGCGCTTGCCCCGAGCCGCAACGCGGCATCCGCGGCGTCCAGGGAGATGCCGGGCTTGTTGGACCAGAGTCGCGCATCCGCCGTCGCGAGTGCGGCGGCAGCGCCGGTGAGCCCCACCGGCTCGGCGCCCGGGTTCACCTCCTGGGCGCTGCGGGCCCGCAGACGCGCAGCTACCTCCTCGGGCGCCCGGTCCGCCGCGGCGTCCAGCTGGCCTGTGGCCGTGAGGAGGGCCACCTCGAGGGCGTCCGTCTGCGGGCCGGGTGCGCGGGTGCGCAGCGCGCCGACCAGCTGCAGTGCGTCGGCGTACTTCCCGGTTGCCACCCGTTGTACGATGCGACGTCGCACGGGCACAGGCGACTTCGGGTCGGTCTCGGCCCAGTGCGCGAGGAGCGGGTCGAGGTCTTCCTTGCCGATGCTCTCGGCGATGCGCACCTGGAGCTCGGCATGCGTCGGATCCGCCTGGAACGTCGCAGGCAGCCTGCTCAACGCAGCGCGGGCCTCGAGCGGTCGCCCCAGGCGGAGCAGGATGTCCGCGTAGGGGGTCATCCACCGGGGGTCGTCTGGGGCCTGCTCCGTGAGGCCTTGCCAGACGAGCGCAGCCTCGCTGGGCTTGTCCGAGAGCGTCAGCAGTGTGGCCAGGTCGGCCATCAGGAGCGGCGAGGTCGACCGGGCCAGCGCGGCCCGGCGCAGGTTGTCCGCTGCCGTTCCCCCGCCGGGCACGCCATAGATCTGCCAGCGGGCCCACATCCACTGGGCGAGCGGCTGGCTCGGGTCGATGAACACGGCACGGAGCGCGGGGTTGCCCTTTTTGTCCCCCGCCTCGGCGGGCGCGGGCAGGAGGCCCAGGTAGCTGGCGCATCCCCGGCCGGTGATCAGTTCGGCGTACGTGTCCCTGGATCCGGGCGTGGCCCACGCGGTCCGGGTCGCGTCGTCCGGATGCCGGTCGAGTTGGAGTGCGACGCCGTCGAGCAGGGCCGCGAACATCGCGTGTGGCGCCTCGCGGGAGCCGCTGGCGGTGTGCGTCTGGCAAGGCGCGGGGGCCTCGCAGAGCGTGAGACTGAGCGTGAGGGCGTCTGCAGGGCCATCGGCCGTGAACGTGGCTTCGAAGGTATGTTCCGGGCGGGGATGGCTCACGGCCCAGGTGGGCGGGGGGGAGTCGCCCGGCACGACGGCGATGACCCCCGCGAGGTCGGACAGCCCGAGCTCCACCTCCGTGGTGGCGAACCCTCGAAACTCGGCGTCCCACCGGAAGGGTCGCTGGACGGTCAGGATTGGCAGGTGGATGACCGTGAGCGGTGGCGGCACTGCAGCGACAGCGGTGGGCTCGGCGGCGGGAGTCACCGTATCCTTCGCACACCCGAGCATTCCGACGAGGAGCAGCACCCTCACCCCCTATCCCGGGCTCGGCTGCGGACGATCTGGCCGGGCGACGGCAGCGGGCTCTGGCTCGGCACGAGCCGTCCATGGACCTCGACGACCGACTCCACCCGGGGCAGGGGCGCGCCGAGGAACCGGGCGCCATGAAGGGCGAACCCCACAGGGTCGCCGGTGCAGAGCACGCGCAGCTCACCGCGACCGGGTCCGGCGAAGTCGGGGTGGCGCTCCAGCCAGTCCGCGAGCCGGATGGCGATGCGCTCGCTCGGGTCGAGGATCGGGAGCTCCGGCCTCGCTGCCCGGATCGCCGGGACGAGCAGCGGGTAGTGCGTGCAGCCCAGCAGGAGGGCATCGCAGGGCCCCAGGTCCGCCAGGTAGTGCTCGATGGCCTCCACCGCGAGCGGCAACCCCTCCCAGCCCTCCTCGACGATCGGTGCGAGCAGCGGGGCGGCGCGCTGAACCACCTGCACGTCGGGATCGAGCTTGTGGATCTCGGTCACGTAGGTGTTGGACGCGACGGTGCGCGCGGTCGCGAGGATGCCCACCCTCCGCACGCCCGAAGCCACGACGAGCTCGGCTGCGGGGATGGTCACACCGAGGATGCGGCGCGGGCCTTGCGCGTCCGGTGCGTAGTGGTGCTGCAGGTGCCGCAGCGCCACGCAGCTCACGGTGTTGCAGGCCACGACGATGAGCTTGCAGCCTTCGTCGAAGAGCCGCTCCACAGCCTGCTCGGCGAAGTCCAGGATGGTGTCGGGACTGCGGCCGCCGTAGGGCGCCCGGCCGGAGTCGCCCAGGTACAGGAAGTCTGCCTCGGGGAGCCTGGCCCGCAGCGCCCGCAAGACGCTCAAGCCACCGAAGCCGGAGTCGTAGACGCCGATGCTAGACATCGTCCGAGAGGCCGGAGAGCTTGAGCATCAGCTCGTCGGGGTTGTTCGCAGCGCGCATGCCCGCGTCCTGCGTGATCCTGCCGCTGGTGATCAGCTCGTGGATGTGCTGGTCGAAGGTCTGCATTCCATATGTGGCGCGGCCCTTCCGGATGTGGTCGCGGATCTCGCGGGTGCGCCTGGGGTCCACGATGCATTCGTACACCGAGCCGTTGTTGCGCATGATCTCGATCGCCGCCGCGCGCCCGCCGCCGATCGCGGGGATCAGGCGCTGCGACACCACGGCGCGGAGCACGGAGCCGAGCTGCAGCCGGATCTGTGCCTGTTGATGCGGCTCGAAGAAGCCGAGCAGGCGGTTGATGGTCTCGTGGGCATCGATGGTGTGCAGGGTCCCGAGCAGGAGGTGGCCCGTCTCGGCGGCCTGGAGGGCGATCTCGACGGTCTCGAGGTCGCGGAGCTCACCGATGAAGATGACGTCCGGATCCTGTCGCAGCGCAGCGCGCAGGGCTGAGTGGAATTCAGCGCTGTCCACGCCGATCTCACGCTGGTTGATCACGCATTTCTGATCCGTGAACAGGAACTCGGTCGGGTCCTCGATCGTGAGGACGTGGTGTGCGTGCTCACGGTTGATCTCCTCGATGATCGCAGCGAGCGTGGTGCTCTTTCCGGAGCCCGTCGCGCCGGTGACCAGCACCATGCCCCGCGCCTCCTGGGCGATCTGCTTGAGCGTGGTGGGGAGCCTCAGCTCGTCGATGGTCTTCACCTTGGAGGGGATCGCGCGGAGCACAGCGCCGATCTTTCCCTGCTGCCGGAACACGTTGCAGCGAAACCGTGCGAGCCCGGGAACGCTGTAGGCGAGGTCGCAGTCGTTGGTCTCCTTGAACCGCTTGCGTTGCATGTCGGACATGACGTTCCAGAGCGCCGTGCCGAGGATCTCGTTGCTGACGATCCCGAACTCCCGCTGCGGGACGAGGGAGCCGTGGATCCGGAAGATGGGGTGGACCCCGACCTTCAGGTGGATGTCGCTGGCGTTGAGGGCCATCGCAGCGGCGCAGAGCTTGTTCAGATCCATACAGGTGGCTCGGGGGTGGGGGAGCTTAGCGTGCCCGGACGCGGCTCGGGTCGGGCCGGTCGTGGCGGGCGGTGGAAACCGCGAAGGGCGGTGTTCGATGGCGAGCTATCGATGCCGTGGGCCCGGTCCGGCCCCGCCGTCCGCCGCTCGATGGAGGGGGCAGCCGGGCTCCGGAACACTTTTTCAACAATCGGACATTTTTTGGTCGTTTCAAACTTGCGTCCGTGCAGCCGCGTGGTAGGCTGCATGTGTTCGACCTGAACACCTTCTCGCTGTCTTCCCCTTCGTCACCTTCCCGTCTTCCCCCTTCTGGAGTCTCTCATGGCCATGGATCCCGATCGTCAAAAAGCCCTCGAAGCCGCTGTCACTTCCATCGAGCGCCAGTATGGCAAGGGCTCGATCATGCGGCTCGGCGCCGCCGAGCACGTGCAGATCGGCCACATCTCCACGGGGTCGATCGGTCTCGACATCGCGCTGGGCATCGGTGGCATTCCGCGCGGCCGGGTCACCGAGGTGTACGGCCCGGAAGCCAGTGGCAAGACCACCCTCACGCTGCACCTCATCGCCGAGGCGCAGCGCAAGGGCGGCGTCGCTGCGTTCATCGACGCTGAGCACGCGCTCGACGTGAACTATGCCAAGGCCCTCGGCGTCAACGTCGAGGAGCTCCTGATCTCGCAGCCGGACACGGGCGAGCAGGCGCTCGAGATCGCGGACACGCTCGTGCGCTCCGGCGCGATCGACATCGTGGTGGTCGACTCCGTCGCGGCGCTCGTGCCCAAGGCCGAGCTCGACGGCGAGATGGGCGACGTGCAGCCGGGTGCGCAGGCCCGCTTGATGAGCCAGGCGCTGCGCAAGCTCACGGGCAGCATCCACAAGTCCAACACCGCCATGGTGTTCATCAACCAGGTCCGCATGAAGATCGGGGTGATGTTCGGCTCTCCCGAGACCACGACGGGGGGCAACGCCCTCAAGTTCTACGCCAGCGTGCGCCTGGACGTTCGCCGGATCGGCTCCATCAAGAGCGGCGAGGAGACCATCGGGAACCGCACCCGCGTGAAGGTCGTCAAGAACAAGCTCGCGTCACCGTTCCGGCAGGTCGAATTCGACATCGTGTACGGCCGCGGCATCAACGGCGATGGCGAGCTGATCGATCTGGGCGTCGAGGTCGGCGTGGTCCGCAAGTCGGGGTCGTGGTTCGCGTACGGCGAGGAGCGCATCGGCCAGGGGCGCGACAAGGCCGCGCTCTACATCTCCGAGCGTCCCGAGCTGCGCGAGAAGCTGCGCGCGGAGATCATGAACAAGGGTGCCGCAGCGGTGCATGTCGTCTCCGGGGCACAGGCCGAGGCCTGATCAGGGCGTGCGGCTGCGCGCGGCGCTCACAGCTGCCGACGCAGCATGTCCAGCGCCAACGCGGTCGTCATCTGCAGGTTGCGCGCCCGGTCGAACGGGAGGTGCAACCTGCGATGGGTCGTGCCATTCGGGCCAGCGACCGCCATGTGCACCGTGCCAACGGGCTTCTCCGCGGTTCCCCCGCCCGGTCCGGCGATCCCGGTCACGCCGAGCCCCCAGGTTGCCCCGGTGCGCGTGCGGATCCCCTCGGCGAGCGAGCGCGCCACGGGCTCGCTCACCGCGCCGTGCTCCTCGATCACCGCCGCATCCACGCCGCACTGCCGCACCTTCTCGGCGTTCGAGTACACGACCGCGCCGCCGATGAACCATGCCGACGCCCCGGGCACGGTCGTCAGATCGGCCGCGATGCGCCCCGCGGTGCAGCTCTCGGCCGTGGCGACGGTCTCGCCGCGTGACGCGAGCTTCTCCCCCACCACGGCGGCGAGGGGCCCCCCGTCGATCGTGAACACGTACTCGGCCAGGCGCCGCTGCGTCTCGGCGATCAGCGGCTCGGCCTCCACGCCGGGATCGAGGTGCAGCTTCACGTGGATCTCGGGGAGGTGGGCTCGATACCCCACGATCACCCCGGGTCCGTCCATGCCCGCCATGCGCTGCGCAGCCTCGGACTCCGCGAGGCCCACGCACCGGAACACGATCGTGCGCCTCGGCGGCAGGCTGTACCGGGCGAGCAGGTCGGGCACGACATGATGGCTGAACATCTTCTTCATCTCCGACGGCACCCCGGGGAGGAAGTAGAGGCGGGACGTGGGCTCGCCCACGTCGATCCAGTACCCGGGCGCCGTCCCCCAGTGATTCTCGAGCAGCGTGGCCCCGATGGGCAGGACCGCCTGCTTGCGGTTCGCAGGCGGCATCGCGCGGTTGCGGGCGCGGTAGCGCGCCTCGATCTGCGCGAGGGCGTCGGGGCGCTCGACGGTCCCGAGCTGGAAGGCGCTCGCTGCGGCCTCGGTGGTGAGGTCGTCGGAGGTCGGGCCGAGGCCTCCGGTGCAGATCACCAGCGGGGCCCGTCGGGCTGCCTGTGCGAGCGCATCGCGGATCCCGTCCAGTTCGTCGCCCACCACGGTGATCCAGCCGGCGGTGAACCCACGTTCCCGGAGCTCCGCGCAGATCCACGTGGCGTTCGTGTCGGTCGTGGAGCCGCTCACCAGCTCCTCGCCCTGTGAGAGTACATCGAAGCGGACCATGCGGGCCTCCGGATAGGTGCGGGAGATGAAAGAAGCTCTCCCTATCGAAGCGGTGACGTTGGCGCTGGACGTCGGCACCAGGACCATCGGCATCGCCGTGGCGGAGCGCGGGATCGTGCTGCCGGTGTGTACGCTGGCACGCCAGTCGGTGGTCAAGGACTGCGCGCGGATCGTGGACCTCTGCGCGATGAGGTCGGTCGGTGTCGTCGTGGTGGGCCTCCCGTACGAGTTGGACGGGACGGAGACACGGTCCGCCCGCCTGGCCCGGCAGGTGGGGCAGGCCGTCGCCGCCACGGGAATGCCGGTGCACTACCAGGACGAGCGGTTCAGCACGGTGGAGGCGCTCAGCCGGCTCGGGGAGGCGGGGGTGTACGGCGATCGGAGAAAGGCTGCGGTGGACCAGATCGCGGCGGTGGTGATCCTGGAAGAGTGGCTGAAGGGGCGCCGCCCCGGCTCCTGACCGGGGCGATTGTCGGGCACGGCGGTTACCAGCCCCCGATGTCCACCGACTCCACCCACGTCTCCCCCGCGCTCTCGGTGGCCTTCGCCATCATCACGGTCTCGACCTCGCGCAGCGCGCCGGGTGGGGCCGCGGTGGATGATCGGTCCGGCACGGTCATCGCCGCCGCCTGCGCTGCAGCGGGGCACAGCGTTCTTTCCCGAAGCCTCATCCCGGATGATCCGGAGGCGATCGCCCGGGCGCTCGTCGCAGCGTTGGAGTCCGACGCGCAGGCGGTGGTGTTCACCGGGGGCACCGGCATCTCGGCGCGGGACTGCACCCCCCGCGTGGTGGCCGAGCACCTGGATCGGGAGCTGCCGGGGTTCGGCGAGCTCTTCCGGATGCTCAGCTGGGAGCAGGTGGGCTCGAAGGCGATGCTCTCGACCGCGCTTGGAGGGCTGGCGGCGGGCAAGGCCGTCTTCGTGCTGCCCGGTGCGCCGCGGGCCTGTGAGCTCGCCATGGAGAAGCTCATCCTGCCGGAGCTCGGTCACATCCTCGCGGAGCTGGGCAAGGAGGCTCCGATGCCGGTGAAGAGCGCGGTGCCCGCTGCACGCCCCGCGCCGTCGGCATCCCGGCCCGCGAGTCGGGGCACCGGCGCCGTCGACGGCGAGGCGTTGTCCCCGGCCGAGCCTGTCAGCGCGCCTGTCCCGGAGGGCCTCTCGATCACGGTGGCCCCGGACGCGGAGCGGATGGATGCGCCGCCCATCGCATCGGGATGGGAGGCGGGGCTCCGCAGCCTGCACGGCGCCGTCGAGCGCACCCAGCCCGAGATCCCGGCTTCGCTGCTCAGGATGCAGCCGGTCGTGGACGTGCTGAACAGCGCGGGCACCCGGGCGCTGGTGCGGCTCGCCGACGGCCGGGAGTATGGCGCCTGGGGCTTTCCCGATCTCGCGCGTAGGAGCAGCAAGGTGCTGCTGATCCGCGAGGCCGAGCCGATCGCCGAGGTCATCGCGCTGCACCGATGGCCCAACCTCGTCGGGCTCTGCGCCGAGGAGGGCGGGGTGTTGCCCGACGCCACGCTCGCCCTCGGATCGTTCACCGAGGACCGCACGGGTCGCGCCTACGAGGGGCCGGGGCAGCTCTTTGCGGTGGAGGGGAAGACCGTGTGGATCGAGCACCAGCGGAAGGTCTTCAAGTGGGATGGGACCGCCAACGCCGCGCGCGCCCAGGCCGGCGCCGAGCCGCTCTCCAGCGCGCTCGCCACGTTGATCCTCACGTGGTCGGGACGCTGATGGCCGTGTCGAGGTACGGCTGGCTCGTCTCCGAGCTCAACCGGTACAGCAAGCTCTACCATGAGCACAACGTGTCGGAGATCCCGGATCCCGAGTACGACGCGCTCTACCGCGAGCTGGAGGAGCTGGAGGCCCGGCACCCGGAGCTTCGCCAGCCCGACAGTCCGACCCAGCGCGTCGGCGGCGCCCCGCAGCCGGGGCTCAAGCCGTTCGTCCACGAAGTCCCGATGCTCTCCCTGCAGAACGCCTTCACCTCCGGGGAGATCGAGGAGTTCGATCGGCGGATCCGTCGGCAGATCGGAGGGGGTTCCAGCCATTTCCGCTACCAGGTCGAGCCGAAGCTCGACGGCCTCGCGATGGAGCTGGTCTACGAGAACGGGACGTTCGTGCGCGGAGGGACCCGCGGCGACGGGCAGACGGGAGAGGACGTGACCCACAACCTGCGGACGATCCCGTCGGTGCCCCTCCAGCTCGCGAATGCCCCGGCGGGGCGCCTCTCGGTGCGGGGTGAGGTGCTGTTCGACCTGCCCGGGTTCGAGCGGATGAACGACCGGCGGGAGCGGGAGGGCGAGCGGCGCTTCGAGAACCCCCGCAACGCAGCTGCGGGCACCATGCGGCAGCTCGACCCGAAGATGGTGAAGGGCCGGCCGTTGCACTTCTATGCGCACTCCGCGGGGGTCATGCCCGAGGGCCTCACCGCCGGGGCACAGTCGGAGCTGTCCGCGGAGTTCGCGCGCTGGGGCTTCAAGGTCAACCCGCTCAACGTCGTGGTCGAGGGGGTGGCCGCGGTCCTGGCGGCGATCGAGTCGCTTCGACAGCAGCGTGGGGGGCTCGACTACGAGATCGACGGCGCCGTCGTGAAGGTGGACTCGTTCGATCTGCAGGACCGGCTGGGGTTCGTGACCCGGTCCCCGCGGTGGGCTGTCGCCTACAAGTACCCGCCGGAGCGCGTGCAGACCGTGCTGGAAGACGCCCTGTTCAGCGTCGGACGCACCGGCGCGGTCACCCCCGTCGCCTGCCTGCGACCGGTCCGGGTCGGCGGGGTCACGGTGTCCCGCACCACGCTGCACAACGAGGACGAGCTGGCCCGGCTGGACCTGTGCGTGGGCGACACCGTCGAGGTCGAGCGTGCGGGTGACGTGATCCCGAAGGTGGTGCGGGTCGTGGTGGACGAGGGCCACGCGAGTCGCCCGCGAGTGCGCTACCCGGCGGTGTGCCCCGAGTGCGGGAGCCCCCTCGTGCGCGACGCCGAAGAGAGCGCAACGCGCTGCCCGAACGAGCTGGAATGCCCGGCGCAGGTCCGCCGGGTGATCGAACACTTCGCCAGCCGCCTGTGCATGGACATCGAGGGGCTCGGCGAGAAGCTCGTGGATCAGCTGGTGAGCGCGGGCCTGGTGCGTCGGCCGAGCGACATCTTCCGGCTGGACGTCGAGGCGCTCACCCGGCTGGACCGCATGGGCACGCAGTCTGCGCAGAACCTGATGCGGGCGATCGAAAAGTCGCGCGGCAGGGGGCTCGACCGGGTGGTGATGGCGCTGGGCATCCGCCACGTGGGCGAGACCACCGCCCGGGACCTGGCCCGGCACTTCGGCACGATCGATGCGTTGATGGCTGCATCAGAGGCCGATCTGACGGCGGTCGAGGGTGTCGGCGTGACCGTGGCGAAGAGCGTGACACGGTTCATGGCCGACGCCCGCAACCGCGACGAGATCCAGGCATTGCGTGCTCTGGGGGTCGTGTTCGCGCCCGTGTCCGCGCCGCGCGGCGTTCGCCTCGGGGGGAAGACGTTCGTGCTCACAGGCACGTTCCCCTCGATGGGGCGCGAGGAGGCGAAGCAGCTGCTCGAAGCCGCGGGTGCGAAGGTGAGCGGCAGCGTGTCGAAGAAGACCGACTACGTCGTCGCGGGCGCGGAGGCCGGGAGCAAGCTCGATCGGGCGAGGGAGCTGAACATTGCGATTCTTGACGAGGCGGGCATGCTCTCCATTCTCGCCGCTTCCAGCGAAGTGGGGTAGACGGCGGCATGCCTTTCGCCCTCCCCCTGCTCACGCTCCTCGGGTGCGTGGAGCCCCCGATCCTCGAACCTGTCGAGGAGAAGCTCGCCGACCGCGTGATGGAGGTCGCCGAACCCCAGATCCGGATCTTCCTGAGCGTGGCGGGCGTCGTCGCGGAGACCTGTCTGACGGACAGCATGAGCAGCTACGTGTTCGAGGGAGCCGTGCCGAAGGCCTTCGGGGTCACGGCCGCCCAGGTGGAGACCAGTGCATCGGGCGATCACACCTGGACATTCCCGCATGTCGGCATCGACGGCGCGGAGGGTGAGCTGGTGCTCGTGACGGATTCGGGGAGGACCAGCTTCTCCGCCACCTACACGGCGCCCGACAACACCCTGATGGACGGCGAGTTCCATATTCTGAGCTGCGACCCTCCAGAGTCGACGGCTCGCAGGTTCGCCGCCGATTCCGGCGTGGACACGGGCGGCACCGACACCTCCGGCTCGGACACCGGGGACACCGCCACCGACACCGGGTCCACGAGCGGCGCCGGCTATGTCACGAATGTGAGCGGCAACATGGACGCCACGACGACCACCGAGAGCGACCACCTCGACATCGACGGGGACAAGCCCTACTCGTCGCTCACCTGGGCACCTCCCACAGCCGCTGGACCGGCCGGCGGCTGGATCCATTGGCAGGATGCCGTCGAGGACAGCAAGGTGGACGACGAGGTCACGCTCGAGGGCGCCACCAACATCGACTACACCTCGGCCACCTGGCCCGGCATCGCGAGCAATGCGCGCTGGCAGCACGACGTCTCGGTGAAGCTCCCATGATCCAGGCCCTCGTCAGTCTACTCGCGCTCGGGGTGCACACGGCGAGCGCTGCACCGCTCAGTCCGGCGAGCCTGCAACCGGTGCCGTTCACGTTCGAGCTCACGGGGGTGCTCAGCACCGATCGGACGTACCTCCACTCGCCCGGGTGCACAGGCGAGGCCTGTTCGGCGATCCGGCGGGAGCTCTGGCAGGGCGGCGAGGGCTCGCTCTGGGTCATCCCACAGCTTGGGTTCTACGGCGGGCTCGCCCACGTGACCGAGGGAACGGCCGCGGCGACCTACACGGGTGACGGGTTCCGTGCCCAGGGCGGCGTGAAGGGCGGGGTTGCCCTCAGCTCGGCGCTCGGCCTGAACGGATGGGCCAGCTTCACGCACACCGAGACCAACACGACGAACACGACGAAGACTGCCAGCCCGACGAACACGGTGGACTCCTCGGTGCCCACCACGTCGGACCAGGCACGGCGGAACCAGCTCGAGCTCGGCGCGGTCCTCCGCGCGGGCCAGTCCGACGGGGGCATCGATGGCTGGGTGGGTGTCGAGGCCATGCCCTGGTGCCTGGATCTCACCCGCGTCGTGCAGGGTGACGCCAAGGTCGCGCTGAAGCCGTTCATCCCGGTCTCCGCCGTGGTCGGGGTGCGCATGTTCTCCGACCCGCTCGGCGGGCCGTGGACGAAGCGCGGCCGGGTGAGCGTCGGGGTCACCGGCGAACTCGGGTACCGGATCGGTGTGACCGGGTGGTTGACAGCCTCGCTCTAGGATCTTCGTGCTGCTGCGCCTGTGGAACTGGCTGCCCCCATCCGAGCGGGCCGAGCCCGTGGTGCAACGCGCGCCTGCTCGTCCGCACGATCCGGCCCTGCCCCTCACTGTGCTCACGTGGAACCTGCAGTTCGCGGGCACGCGGCGGCAGCACTACTTCTACGACGGCGGGCCGGACACGTCCCCGACCCCCGAGAACGTCCGCGACGGGATGGCAGCGATCCAGCGCGTGCTGAACGAGCAACGCGCTGCAGGGCTGGACATCGCCCTGCTGCAGGAGGTGGACCGGGACAGCGCGCGCACGGGGCGGATCGATCAGCTCGCGACCTTTGTCGAGGGCTGGGAGAACTGGGTCTCCACGCCCTACTACCGGTCACTGTTCGTTCCCCACCCGATCCCGCATCCCCTCGGTCGCATCGATCTCCACGAAGCGATCGTCGCCCGTTGCGCGCTGGGTACCACGCGTCGCATCGCCCTCCCGGGTCTGCAGGAGCCGCCGCTGAGGCGCGCGTTCAACCTTCACCGCGCCCTGCTCACGAGCGCCCTCCCGCTCGCCGATGGCCGCCGCCTGCACGTCGCCGTCACCCACCTGTCGGCCTTCTCCCGCGGGGATGGCACGATGGGCCGACAGGTCGACGTGATCCGGCGCTGGATGGAGAGCTGTGTGGACGACCCGTTCGTGCTCGGGGGAGACCTCAACCTGCTCGCCCCGGGCGACGACCGCACGCGGCTGGGCAAGGATGCCGGGGAGTACCTGGAAGACGTGATCGGGCGGCTCACCGACGTGGCTGACCGTGTGCCGGGGCTCGGTGAACACACCTACCTGCCACCGGGTGCTCCCCGCCCGGACCGCACGCTCGACCACCTGTTCGTGAGCCGTGGCGTGAGCATCGAGCACCACCGCGTCGTGGAGGTCCCGGCCTGGCTCTCGGATCACTGGCCGGTGCTCGCACGGCTCCGGATCGCCCCCAAAACCCGCTGACGATCTCACCGAATCTGGGGGTTCACGGCGACGAGAGGTAGACGATCGCTGTGTGTCATGCCATGTAAGTACCACTCGGAGAACGGATGAAAGTCTCGCTGATCAGCCCCTACCCGGACATCACCAACTACGGCTTGCGCTCGATCTCGGCCACCTTGCGCGAGGCCGGCCACCAGACCCAGGTGATCTGCATGCCCGACTTCGCGGGCGACGGGGAGAGCGTACACGTCCGCATGTCCGAGGAGCGGTACAGCCCGCAGGTGATCGACGAGATGCTGGAGCTGGTGAAGGACTCCCAGCTCGTCGGCATCACGCTCATGACCCACTACTACGACTCCTCCCGCCAGATCACGAAGGCGATCCAGGAGAAGCTCGGCATCCCGGTGGTGTGGGGCGGGTTCCATCCCTCGGTTCGCCCGGACGAGTGCGCGAAGCAGGCCGAGTACGTGGCCATCGGCGATGCCGAGGACCTGATGCTCGACCTCTGCGCAAAGCTCGAGAACGGCGACAAGAACAACCTGCACAGCATCAAGTCGCTCGTCTGGCGCAAGGGCACGGACGTCATCCGCAACGCGCCGGGCTCGCTCGAGCAGGAGCTGGATCGCTACCCGGCGCCCGACTTCTCGCGCGACGACCACCACATCCTCTTCGAGGGCCAGATCCTCCCGGTCACGAAGGATCTGCTGCGTCGGTACCTGCACAACGGCACGGTCAGCCGCATGTTCGGGCGCACCGGCTACCAGACCATGACGGGCCGCGGGTGCCCGCACGCGTGCACCTACTGCGGCAACAGCTTCTACCGCGACCTGTACAAGCGCCAGCGCTACGTCCGGTTCCGCTCGACCGCCCACGTGATCGGTGAGCTCGAGGACATCAAGCGCGAGTACCCGTTCATCAACTTCGTGTGGTTCTCGGACGACAGCTTCTTCGGCCGCCCGTTGCCCGACCTGCTCGATTTTGCACACCAGTACAAGACGAAGATCGGCGACCCCTTCTACCTGCTCGGTTCGCCCGGGACGATCACCGAGGAGAAGTACGAGGCGCTCGTGGACGCCGGGCTGATGAGCATCCAGATGGGTGTCGAGCACGGCTCCAAGCGCATGCAGAAGATCTTCAAGCGCTCGACGATGGGCAACGACAAGATCATCAAGTCGGCCGAGATCATCACCAAGTTCGCCGATCGGACCGCTCCTCCGCAGTACGACATCATCTACGATCTCGCGTACGAGACCATCGAGGACAAGCTCGACACCCTCCGGTTGATCTCCGATCTGCCGAAGCCCTACCGGCTCCAGGTGTTCTCGGTCATCTACTACCCGGGCACCTCGTTGCACACGCTCGCAGCGCGTGACGGCCTCGTGAACGACGAGAAGGCCGAGATCTACGACCGCATGTTCTTCGAGCGGCACGACAGCTACACCAACACGCTGTTGTTCCTCGCGCGGTCGGGGCGCTTCCCGCACCCGCTGCTCAAGTTGCTGATCGACCGACGCGTCGTGGACGTGATGACCAGCGACTACATGGCTCCGGCCGGGAACGTGGCGAAGGCCGCGATCCACTCGCTGCGCCAGGCGCTGCGCAGCCCCGCGGTCGAGCGCGCGAAGGCGATGGGCACGTACAAGGCCCGGCTCACAGGCATGACGGGCGCGGACGCCGGTGCCGCCGCTCCGGTGGCGGGCGCGACGTTCTAGGGCTCGGGGCCACCTCGCGCCCCGGCGCAATTCGAGAGGCTCGGGAGTCACGCAGCGACTTTCCGGGGTAGGAGCCGCCCGTGACCAGGAAGCCGATCGTCGTCGTCCCCACCCTCAACGAGGTGGAGAACATCGGGCGCCTGGTGGACGCGTTGTCCTCACTGGGACTCGCGGTGCTCGTGGTCGACGACGCATCGCCGGACGGCACCGCGGCAGCGGCTCGGGCCCGGGGCGCCGAGGTGATCGAGCGACACGGGGTTCGGGGCCTGGGACCGGCGTACCGCGACGGCTTCGCCTGGGCGCTGGCGGGCGGATTTGACCCGATCGTGCAGATGGACGCGGACTTCTCGCACGATCCCGCAGACGTTCCGCGGCTGATCGCGGCGGGTTCGGACCTCACCATCGGCTCGCGGTATGTGGCGGGCGGGGGCACCCGCAACTGGGGGCTCGGCCGCCGCGTGCTCTCTCGGGGAGGCAGCCTTTACGCGCGGCTCTGGCTCGGCGTGCCGGTCCGCGACCTGACCGGAGGGTTCAAGTGCTGGCGTGCCGACCTGCTCGGGCGCGTGCTCGCGCAGCCACTCGAGTGCGATGGGTACGCGTTCCAGGTGGAGACCACCCTGGCGGCCCACCGCCTCGGTGCTCACGTAGGCGAGGTGCCGATCGTGTTCACCGAGCGACGTCTGGGGCAATCGAAGCTGTCGTTCGCGATCACGATCGAGGCGGCCCGGCGGATCCCGAGGTTCTAGGCGCCACGTGTCGCTGCGGCTCGCGGGTCGGCCGGATTCCGGCTACGCTGCGGCCGCCCAGCCCCGCTGGGTGACGGTACCCCTTCCTCGCGGAGTCCTCGTGCGAATCCTCTCCCTGCTGCCCCTCGCCGTCGCCCTGGCGCTCCCCGCCTGCATCCCTGCCCACTCGGACTCCGCCGACAGCGCCGACACGGACACGGATTCCGACACCGACGCGGATTCGGACACCGACGCGGACACGGACACCGACGCGGACTCGGACACCGATGCGGACTCGGACACCGATGCCGACTCGGACACCGACTCCGACACCGACACGGACACGGGTCCCCACGACACCAGCACCACGCCCTGCGCGGCCACCGACCTCGTCTGGACGGCGGAGACCCGCGACTCGCATGGCACCGTGAGCACCACGTGGGCGCCGGGCGATGACCTGTACATCTTCGGCATCGTCACCAACACCTGCGCGGCCGACATGTCGTTCCGCACACGCTGCAGCAACACCATGCTCGCTTCGGTGGCCATCACCGCCTCCTCGGGGATGGGCGAGGGGGTGGCCTCGTCGTGTGACGGAGTGTCCACCACCCGCACGGTGCCGACCGGCGGCACGCTCGAGGAAGGGGTGGAGATCGGTCCGCACCCGGCGGACCTGTACACCTACACCGTGGGCTTCGATCATCCCCATGCCACGGCCACGGGCACGTTCACCGTGCGCTGAGGCCCTGCCGGCGCCTCCATCGGTCATTCAGTGCCTTGTTGGGTGGGCCGCGCGCAGCTATTGCGTCGCATGAGTCGGGAAGTACGCGCGATACAGATCGCCATCGCCACGTCCATCGTGGGCACGCTCGCGAAGTTCACGGCGGGGGTGATCACGGCGAACATGTCGATGATCTCCTCCGGCGTGGACTCGCTCGGCGATCTCTTCGTCTCGATCGCGAACCTCGTGGTCGTGCACGTGTCGGCGTCCGAGCCTGACGACGACCACAACTACGGGCACCACAAGATCGAGGGGCTGGGGGCGATGTTCGAGGGGGGCTTCGTGTTCGCGGCCGCCATGTTCATCGTGTACGAGTCCGTGCACAAGGCGATGCTGGGCGAGGTGAGCCACGACTCGGCGCTCGGCGTCGCCGTGATGGTCCCGGTGCTGATCCTCACGTTCGGAACGGTCCTGCACCTCCGCAAGGTCGCGAAGGAGACAGGCAGCCTCGTCGTGAAGTCCGATGCGATGCACTACATGACCGACGTGTGGGTGAACGTCGGCGTGCTGGTCTCGCTCGCGCTGGGTTGGCTCACCGGGGAGCCGCTCGTGGACACGGTGATCTCCATCCTGATCGCCCTCTCGATGATCCGGTCCAGCTTCCTGATCGTGCGTGAGGGCTTCGACGTGGTCATGGACACCAGTCTGGACGTCGAGACCACCGGCAGGATCCGCTCCATCCTCGACGGGTGCGACGGGATCCGCGGCTACCACGACTTCCGGACCCGGGGCGGCCGCGTCCCCCACGTGGACTTCCACGTCGTCGTCGCGGGAGAGACGACCACGCGACAGGTGCACGACCTCTTCCTCGTGCTCAGGGACCGCATCCAGGCGGTGGTGGGTCCGGCTACGAAGGTGTTGATCCACGCGGACCCCGAGTGAGGGGCAGCGGCCGGCGGGCGGGTCACGCGAGGCACGCGCTCCCGTGGATGAGCCCCACAGCTTGATACCTGTGCCCGTGCCCCCCACGCGCTCCGCTGATGTCCGCCAGAGGTTTTTGGGCGCGATCCAGGCCCGGAGCGTCCCGCTGCAGCTTGGGGTTGTCGGGCTCTCGATCCTGCTGGTCGTGCTGTGGTACGCGTGGCCGGCACTGCACGCGGGGGCGCTGATAGGTGCACCGGCGACCGACGTGATCCGCGCGGCGTGGGGGCTCGACCATACCTGGCAGGCGCTCCCTTGCTCGCCGATATGGACCGACAGGATCGGCTTCCCGGCGGGCGTGAAGATCCTCCTGCTGCCCGAGATCTCGCTGCTCCTCGGGTCTCCCCTGGTGGGGCTGTTCGGGCCGGTCGTCGGCTACGACGTGTGGATCGTGTGCGTGTGGGCGAGCGCCGGCCTCGGCTCCGCCTTCCTCGCCTGGCGGATCACTCGCAGCCCCGCCGCCGCGCTGCTGGCCGGAACGGGGATGCTCGTACAGCCGATGCTCTTTCTGGCCATCACCGACGGGACCGCGGAATTCGTCGCGTGGTGGCCGGTTCCGGTGGCGCTGGCGGCCCTGTACTCCGCGCGATGGACGCCCACGGGGGCCCGCCTGGCGAGGTTGGGCTGGGGCCTCCTGGCAGGAGTGCTGTTCGGGGTGGTCGCCATCGACAGCCCGTACCAGGCCATCTTCTGCGCCCCGTTCGTGCCCCTGGTGTTCGACTGGCGGCGGTGGCGCGGGCAGTGGCCCGTGGTGCTCACGATCCTGCTCTCCGGAGTCGTGCTGATCACGCTGTACGCCGGGCTCCCCCTGGCGGTCCCGAACGAGAACGTGGAGACGAACTCGGTGTCGCTGCAGGTGTGGCAGGGGTGGGAGGCACGCCGCGTGAACGGCTGGGACTACACGCTCGGCACGGGGTTCATCCCGTGGCACGTGCTGGCTGGGGCGATC
The DNA here is from genome assembly GCA_903875225.1 of uncultured Pseudomonadota bacterium. Classification (GTDB taxonomy): domain Bacteria; phylum Myxococcota_A; class UBA796; order UBA796; family SXON01; genus CAIUMM01. The sequence goes on along the minus strand of CAIQVJ010000054.1, from coordinate 18,969 downwards.
GCCCTCGCGGTGCTCAGACCGCGCAGGACGTTGCCCTGGCTGCTGATCGGGTTGCTCGCGCTCGTGTGGGCCATGAACGCGCACCCGGGCAATGCCCAGGTGATGTACCGGTGGCTGGGCACTTCCGGAAGCCGGCTCGCTGAGGGGGTCGTTTGGTTCAACGCCCATTTCACCCCGCCGGTCGTTCGCTTTCCACGGCGCTGGCTCATGCCCGTGGCCCAGGCTGCGGCCATCGCGGCGGCGATCGGGCTCACGCGACTCCGGCCGGAGTGGCTCCGCTGGCTGATCGCGGTGCCGATCTGCGTAGCCACGGTGCGGCACACGGAGCTTCTGACGCAGTTCCGGGCGCACCTTCCCCACTTCACCCCCCCCACGCCGGCGTTCGCCACCTTCATCGCCGAGTCGCCGCAGCGCGGCGCCGTCCTGTTCCTGCCCAGGCGGCGCGGCGCGAAGCACTGGACGGATCGGTCGGACCTCCCGGTGTTCGCCGACCTCTCGCGGGATCTGGCGAGCGCCGACGAGCTCTGGCTGCAGGTGCTCTGCCGCCGGCCCAGCGCCTACTGGCCGGTTGGACTGCGCACGGTGGCCCCGGTCATCGCGGATGACACGACGGCCGAGACGCTGCTCAACGAGCTCGACGACCTGTCCGACCCGCAAACGACGGGTCGCTCGCTCTCGTCCGACGTGTTCGAGGACTCCGGGCGTCGGGTCAGGGTCGTGGGTGACCTGGTCGATCGGGGGCTCTCGTTCGTCGCGGTGGACGAGAAGACGTACCAGGGGGAGAGCCTCGCGCTCGTCCGCTGGCTCTTCAACGAGCGCATCCGGGTAGACAGGCACTTCGACGACGGCACGGGGGTGACCGTGTTGGTCGTCGGCACGCAGTGACCCCGAGGAGGGTGGTACGCTCCCGTCTCAGCGCGCGGAGCCCCCCTGTCCAACCCCCTGTCCCTGCTGTTGTTCATCGGCGCCTGCAACGCGCCGCCGCTCCCGCCCGCGATCGCGATCAGCCCGGCCTCCCCCTCCACCACGGATGACCTCGTCGCGACGATCGTCGCAGACCCCGGGGAGGCGGATGGTGACCCGGTCACGTGGCGGTACGCGTGGCTTCAGGACGGGAGCCCACGCGCCGACCTCACCGGCGCGACGGTGCCCGCATCCGAGACCACCCGGGGCGAGGTGTGGTCCGTCGCGGTCACGCCGGACGACGGGACCGACGAGGGCGCGCCCGCCAACGCGGTCGTCACCATCGCGGACAGCCTGCCGGTGCTGGCCGTCGTGATCTCTCCCGAAGCGCCGCTCCGCTCGGACCCGCTCGTCGCAACGGTGACGGGGACCGACGCCGACGACGATCCGGTGAGCTTCACGCTCGCCTGGACGCGTGACGGGCAGGACACCCCCTTCGGCGGGGACACGATCCCGGCCAACACCGCAGTGCACGGCGAGGTCTGGGAGGTGACCGCGCGTCCGCTCGGCGAAGGGGAGCCAGCCACGGACGCCGTCCTCGTCGATGACGTCGTGCCCACCATCGCGTCCGTCTCGCTCACCCCGAGCCCTGCCGGGGAGGGGAGCCTGCTCCTCGCGAGCGTCCTGGGCGTCGAGGATGCCGACGGGGACGTCGTGACCCTCCGGTATGACTGGTACGTGGACGACGTGGTCGTATCGAGCGGCGGGGACGACACGCTGACGGGCGCGCTGTTCTCGAAGCACCAGGTCGTGCGCGTGGAGGTGACCCCGAACGACGGGTTCGTCGACGGCGCGGCGGTCGCCAGTGACGACCTGCTGATCGACGACACGCCGCCGAGCGGGAGCACCGCGGTGGTGAACCCGACGCGGGTGGACGAGGCGACCACGGTGACCTGCGTGCCCGACGGGTTCGAGGACGTGGACGGCGACCCGGAGGGCTGGGACTACGCGTGGGAGGTGAACGGGGCCGTCGTCGAGCACACGGCGTCCATCGATGGTTCCCTGTACTCGCGGGACGACGTCGTCGGGTGTGTCGCGACCCCGGTGGACGGGGAGCTCTCCGGGGCGCCGATCGCCTCGGACCCGGTCGTGGTGCTCGACACGGCGCCCACCCTCGCGAGCGTGAGCCTGTCCTCGACCTCACCCACCGAGAACGACACCGTCACCGCGGTGCTGGGTTCAGCGAGCGACATCGATGGGGACACGCTTTCCTACACCTACGCGTGGTTCGTGGACGGCGTCGCGGTCAGCACGGCCCCCGGCCTCACCGGGGATCTCTTCGCGCGCGGGGACTCGATCTACGTCGTGGTCACGCCCGACGATGGCACGTTGAGCGGCGCTCCCGTGACGAGCGGGACCGCGACCAGCGTGAACAGCGCGCCCACGAGCACGACGGTGAGCATCACGCCCGCTGCCGCCTACACCGATGACACGCTCAGCGCAGTCGCCTCTGCCACGGACGCCGATGGCGACCCCGTGAGCTTCGACTACGCGTGGTTCGTGGACGGCGCATGGGTCAGCAGCGCCGACCACCTCGCCGGCGCAACGGACTTCGACCGGGGGCAGGGGGTGTACGTCGTGGCGACACCCACCGACGGCGAGGCCACGGGCCCGTCCGCCACGAGCGCCACGGTCACGATCCTCGACTCGGCGCCGGGCGCTCCGGGCGTGGAGATCACCCCGAGCGACCCCCTCGCCGGGGACGACCTGGTGTGCGCCGTGACCACGCCTGCCACCGACCCCGACGGCGACCCGATCACCGGGTACACGTACGCCTGGGACCGGGACGGCACATCCTTCGCGGGCGCGACCACGACGAGCGCTCCCGGCGACACGGTGGACGGCGCGGACGTGGTGGACTTCCACTCGTGGACCTGCAGCGTGACTGCGAGTGACGGCCTGGAGTCGGGCCTCGCCGGCACCGACGTGGTGAGCGGACCCGCGCTCGTGGACGGTGTCGCGGCGTTCTGTGGCGACGGCACCTGCGACAGCGACGAGAGTTGCTGGAGCTGCGGCGACGATTGCGGCTCGTGTGACTGCCCGACGGACGCCGAGGTGATCCTCTACACGCCCAGCGCCTGGACCATCCTCGCAGACGCTGTCGAGGCCGATCCGTCCAACTGTGCGGACTACTACTTCACGCTCCCGGCCGGAAGCACCGACAAGACCACGCCCCGCTCGAGCGGAGAGCCCGAGGCCATGCACGCGCGCGGCTCCCACTTTCACGCGGTCGCCGAGTTCCACTGGGCCACCTGGAGCGGCGAGTCGGGAACCTGGTACGACAAGGGGGTGGAGTTCCGGAGGCGCATGAACACCGCCGGGTACGACGTCGACCGGGGTGACACCTGGGCGATCAACGAGCTCCCGTCCACCGTCCGCAGCGACGCGGGGGTGCGGGCCGACGCGCTGGAGGCCGTGCGTGGCCTCTACGACGGGCCCTCCGCCGCCACGCCCACGCAGGGCATCGTGTACGTCGAGGGGATGGGGGAGAACACCACCAACTTCTCGGTGTACAAGCCAAACGTGGAAGACTGGGTGAGCGATTCCGCCTTCTGGACCACGGCCAACCTCTACGTCCAGTACTGGGCCCAGGAGGTGTACACCGATCCCGACTACACCTGCGTGCCGGGCGCCACCGTGGCGGACGTGTCGTCCAGCATCAACAGCTTCGTGGAGCATGTTGCGCGGCACGCGGAGATTGGACCGACCGACGCCAACACCGCCCAGTCCTATTTCGGGCGGGCGTACGTGCCCCTGATGAACGCGGTCTGGGAGAACAACTCCGGGGGCTACGGCAACACGGTCGTGGACCTCGACACGATGAAGGGGTTCGTCTCCCACCAGGTCTACGCCGCACGGTCATGGTCCAACAGTCACAACTACCCGGACGGGCGGGTGGGGTTCGCCTGGGCGCGCAGCGACGGGGTGAGTGACACCGATCTCGCCGACCTCGCCGCGCGCCTGGCCTCGGCGATCCACCATGCCTACGACGAAGGCGGCGGCAGCGCGGCGGGGGCCTGCAGCCCCAGCGGTGCGTACACCTGGTGCAACTGCGAGGTGACCGGTGCTGCGTTCAACAGCGGCTGGAGCACCTTCGAGTCGTGGTAGTCCGCTACCGGGTGTACTGAAGCTGGTCGATCACGTGGGGGGTCAGGAGCGCCCCGGGGCGGCCCATCCCCCAGGCCTCGATGCGGATCGTCTCGTCCTGCAGGGCAACGTGCATCCATCCGATCTCGCCGCCGAACGCCGACGTGTCCGAGTGGATCTCGGGGTAGGCGACGAGGTCGCGCAGGTAGGCGTAGGTGGGATCGTCTGCGTGCACCATGTCGTGCTTCGGCTCGATGCCCGAGGAGGGCGTGACGATGTAGCCGACCCCGTCGGCGCTGCCGCGCCCGTAGGTGCGCATGGCGAGCGAATCGAAGCGCAGCGGGACAATGCGCTGGTAGCTGTGGGAGTGGCCGGTGAACACCCAGTCCACCTCACCGTCGAACAGTTCGGTCACGGCCCGGATCGTGGGCTGCTCGGCCAGGAAGCGGGCGCCGGCCTCGTAGGGGGGGCGGTGCCAGTTCGTGAACACCCACCGCGCGTCGGCAGGTGGCGCGGCAAGCTCGCTCTGTGTCCACAGGTACTGCGCGCCGCCCTCGATGAATTCGGCCTCCGCGCGGTCGCTGTCGAGCACCAGGAACCAGGCCGGCCCCACCTGGAAGCTGTACACCCCCCCGGGCTCGGGCAGCCGGAAGTAGCGGTCGAACGAGGTCGTGTCGGGGTCGTACGCGTCGCCGTTGGGGGTGTCGTGGTTGCCCACGGCCGGCATGATCACCTTGCTCGCAAAGAGCGCTCGCGCCTTGTCGAAGAACGTCCACCAGCGGCCGGGCATGTCGGAGGTGGGCATGTCCCCGCCCAGCATCAGGAAGTCCGCGTCGGGGTGCTCCCAGGCGAGCGCATCGGCGAGCTCCTTCCAGGCGGTGCGACCGTCGCCGCCGTCCTGCATGTCGGCCAGCACGACGTACTCGAGGCGGCTCATGTCCGCCGGCGCCGTGCGAAACTGGAACGTGTCGCTCATGCGCCCCTCGCCGTCCACCACACGGTAGGTGTACGTGGTGTCGGGGGCGAGGCCCGTCAACTCGACGTGGTGCATGGGATCCGCCACGTCGTCGCCGACCGTGGATCCCAGCGCGGAGGTCGTGCCGAACTCGACGTGCGCCGGGCAGGGCAGGCTCGTCTCGAAGTTCACGACGACGCCGCCCGAGGGGCTCGTGGCGGCGTCCCAGGTGAGGAAGGGGCCGATGTAGGGAAAGACGATGCTGGCGCCGTACTCCCGCCCGGAGTCGTCGTCCCACACCCGGGTGCTGTCGTCGGGGCCGGCGAAGAACCGGAGGTGGACGGAGCGGGCGTCGTCGGGAACGTCGAAGGTCACGCTGGCCGAGCCGTCGGTCTCCACGGTGAGCGGCGCGTCGAGCCAGAAGTCGATGTCCCCCACGGTGTTCAGCGACTGGTAGGGCAGGCCCTCGCCGATGGAGTTCCACCCGTTGTAGCCGTAGCGCAGGCCTGGCATCGCGGACCCAGCCAGCGTGCCCGTGTACCGGACCGTGAGGGGCTGGCCGGGCAGGGGGTCGGCCGGGTCGAGGGTGTAGGGCAGGTGGGGCTCGCACGGGGGCGGCACCGGGTTCGTGTCGACAGGCGAGTCGATGGGGGAGTCCGCCGGGGAGTCGGTCTCGCGGGTGTCGTGCGAGTCGGGCGTCGAGTCCTGGCCGCTCTCATCGGGAGAACCGGAGTGGTCCGGGCTCCTCGAATCGGCCCCACGCGTGCAGGCGAGGACCAGCACGAGCAGGGCTGGGGTCACGTCACGTACCGAAGAACGGGGAGGCCCAGGCACGCTCTTCGATGCCGTCGACCGTTGCATCGAGCCGGACGTACCAGACGTCGCCAGCGGCGAAGGTCACGTCGCCAACCGGGAGCCTCGCGTCGGACGGGGCGACGAGCTGGGCGCTCCACGCACCGATGTCCGGGTCGTCGAGCTCCACGTGGATGGTGTAGGTCCCCGCGGGGATGTCGTCGCCGGGCAGGAACTCCGAGCCGTCGCTGCCCACCGCCGTGACCTGCAGGCCGTTCATGACCCGGGAGGCGGCGTAGGTGTGGCGTGCCGTTATCGCATCGAAGATCGCGGCGCGGGTGAGGGGAGAGGGCGTGATCACGCCCGTGAGCGTACCCGTGGTGTACTGGCCGTACGGGGTGTCCAGCACGCCGTCGCCGTCGCTGTCGTAGAAATGCGCCGAGAACCCGGGGCCCATGCCGAGCTGGCCGGGATCCGCGTCGTGGCGGTCGGTGCCGCCCACGAACCCCAGCTTGCGGCCGAGCCCCAGCGCAATCTGCGTGGCGCCTTCCGGGTAGTACACCGCCTGCTGGAGGTGCCAGATGCACCCCTCGTCGGCCGGGAGGCTGCACTCGGAGGACCCGTGCTCCGAGGCGATCTCGACCACGGTGTCGGTGTCGAGGGGCCACGCGGGGCTCGTCCAGTCCACGGCTCCAGGCGTCGTCTCCGCCGTGTGGTGCAGGTAGCTGATCACCCGGCTCGGCGTGCAGCCGTCGGCGCTCCCAGCCTCGGCGAGATCCGCGGCGAGCGTGTTGGAGTCCAGGACCCCGGGGTCCGGGTTGGCCACGTACTGCTCGATGCCGGGGAAGATGGCCTTCAGGTCGACCGCAGGCTTTCCGGGGATCCGGTAGGCGGCGCACGCGGCGGGGTCTTCCACGAGCACGGTGCGATGGGCGTCGGCGGTCCACTCGTACCCGAGGATCGGGATGACCGGGCCTCCCTCGGCCGCAGCGACGAGCTCCTTCTCCCGGTCCCAGATGTCGAGCTCCACACCGTCATCCGGCCGGAGGTAGGCCACAGACTCGGCGTGGTCGGTCAGCGCGGCGAACGCGAGGCCGTTGGCGCCCGCGTTCTCGAAGAAGTCCTGGCCCGGCAGGTCCTCGTCGGAGAGGCAGAGGGCATCGGGATCCTCGCAGCCGTCGTGCGAGAGGCCGGAGTGGGCGTGCAGGTCGCCCCAGGAGACGATCAACGGGTCGCCGCCGGAGTCCCCGGGGGAGTCCGAGTGCGGAGCCAGGGTGCTGTCGTCACCGCGGTTGCAGCCGACGAGGAGGCCGAGCAGGCCGAGCGCGCACCGGAGCGTCGAGCCCCGGGTGCCGGTCCTGCTGGAAGGCAGACGAAAGGAGAGGCGCGTCGAGGAGTTCACCCCCGGAGCCTACACGCCGCGGACCGTACCGGCAACCCAGCGCCGCCCCGGGGGTGGGGTTGTCAACAGACCAGCGTCCACCGCGCATTCCCGCAACCTGCGAGGAATACGCAGACTGTCGAGGTTTCCGGGGTTATGGTGCGGCATGAAGTTCCCAGCGCTCGCCCTGCCGGCCCTTGTATTGTCCGGCGCCTGTCGCCCCGCCCCCATCGCGGACATCCTGGCCATCGTGGATCCCGACATCGCGACGGTCGTGCATGTCACCTGGACGACGCCGACGGAGACTGTCGGGCACGTCGAGTTCGGTACCAGCGACGGGTATGGCTACACCTCGCCGACCGAGACCACGTCGAGCACGGACCACAAGGCGACCCTCTACGGGCTGACGGCGGATACCGAGTGCCACTTCATGGTCGTCGCAGACGACGCGACCTCCGAGGATCAGACGATCACGACGGACCCTATGCCGGGCGACGTGCCCACCTTCGACGAGACCATGCCGGTCTCCGATCCCGACGTCGCGCCCCTGCTCCTCACGACGACGACCGACCTCACCGATGCGGACCACAGTTGGATCCTCCTGCTCACGCCAGCGGGGCAGGTCGTGTGGTACATGCAGGCGGACGGGGTGGCGGTGAGCGCGCGCCCCATGGGGGATGGCAGCGGTGTCTATTTCATCTCCGAGAATCCCAAGGACGCCGAGGCGAACAGGCTCGTCCTGGCGAAGTACGACGGCCGGGTGCAGGAGATCACGATCCCCCATTCGCATCACGACGCGATCGAGGGGCCGGACGGCGGCTGGGTCACCCTGGTGACCACCTTCCAGGACCTCGACGGGGTCGTGGGGGGGGACCAGGTCGTGGAGGTGGCCGAGGATGGCACGGAGCGGGTGGTGTGGGACGCGTTCGACAACCTCCCGGTCATCGAGAACGACGGCTGGACAGTGGGGACTCTCGAGGACGCCGCGGACTGGACGCATGCGAACGGGCTGTTCTACGATCCCGACGACGACACCTACGTCGTCTCCTTCTACTTCACCCAGCAGGTCGTGAAGATCGACCGGTTGACCGGCGAGACCCGCTGGATCCTCGGCGGGGTCGGCAGCGACTTCACGTTCACGCGCGGAGCCGAGTTCGGTCCCCAGCACGCCCCCGAGCTGGGCCCCGACGGGGGTGTGCGCGTGTTCGACAACCGCACCGCGGGGTACGGCTCCCGCCTGACCGAGTACGCGCTGGACACGGACGCCGGCACCGCCACCTTGACGTGGTCCTGGGACTATCCGGGCACGCTCTGGACACCGGTGCTGGGCGACGTGCACCGCTTCGAGGACGGCGGCGCGCTCGGTACATGGGGCATCACCGGCAACATCGTCGTGGTATCGCCCGAGGGTGTCCTCGACGGCGAGCTCCAGGTGGCCGGCAGCGTCACGGTCGGTCAGGTGGACGTGATCCCGAGCATGTACGGCTCCGAGTGAACGCCGCCCGCGCCTGCCAGGAGAGGCCCGCCTCCCGGTAGGCGCCACCCTCCGACCCGGCGTCGATGCGCACCCGGCGGACGGTATCCCGAGCCATTTTTTTGCCGGTTCTGCTCGCGGCCGTCGCGGCGGGACGGCTATAAGGACGCGATGTTCGATTCATCCAAGGCACTCCATTGGGTGCTCGCACCGCTGGTTTTCCACGGGCTGCTGGCGTGCAACGGCAAGAATCCCGAGGATTCCCAGGGGGGCGACGACAGCACGGACACGACGGATTCCGGCGTCGCCCCGCACTTCGACGACGCTTCCGTGGCTCTGGCGCTCGATCCGCTCCCCACCCTGCTCCTGCCGTACGATGTGGAGGTGGACCCGGTGCACCGTCGGGCCTGGGTGAGCTCGCTCTTCCAGGACGTCGTGGCCGAGGTCGACATCGACGCCAGCTCGTTGATCGGCGTGTACGAGTTGCCCGAGGACGAATACAGCTTTCCCTACCTCGCGGTGGACGGCGACGGCGAGGCGTGGGTGCCGAACGCGACCGGGCTCGTGAAGATCGCGATGGGTGGGGAGGTGACGTCGTACCCCTTCGACGTCGTCCCGCGCAAGGTCTACGGGGGCGCCGGCTCCAGCGTGTATGTCAGCACGGACGACAACCCCCGCCAGTTCGGTGCGACGCTCTCGCTCATGGACGGGGATGGCGCGATGGTCACCAGCGCTGAGCTCGACCAGGACATCCTCCACATCGGTGCGGGGCCGGACGGCACGATCGCCGCTTCCACGATGGGAAGGGACGGCGTGCCGGGGGTCAGCATCTTCACCGCCGACACCCTCGAGCCGGTGGGAACCTGTGTGAGCCCGTTCCCGGCGAACGGTATCTTCCCCACCTCCACCGGGGACTTCTTCGTGCTCACGGATGGCGAGATTGGCTACGCGCGCTGTGACGGCAGCGACCCTACGTCGATCATGATGGGGGAGGAGAACAAGTTCGCGGTGGTGGAGGAGGACGCGATCACGGTGTTCGACCGACTGGGGGACCGTTCCACGGGTGGTCGCTCCTTGGGCATGGGCAGGCGACTGGACCTGGATCTGAACGTGATCTCCACGTTCCCCACCGGGAAGCACAGCGGGTTCGGTGGGCTCGACACGGTCACCAACACTGCCTGGCTCAACAGCGAAGGCACCGCCGAGGCGCAGGCGTACGCTGTGGACACGGGGGAGAACACCGCGAAGGTCCGCCTCGGAACCCACGTCGAGTGCTTCGCCACCTCCGACGTGCCCGCGCTGGCCTGGGTCACGGGGCGGCTCTCCGGGCTGATCGATCGCGTCGACCTCGCCAGCGGCACCGTGCTCTCGGCCACCGAGGGGCCGATGTGGCCGGTATCTCCGCTCTGGCACGACGGGATCCTCTACGTGCTCGACCAGGTGGGTGGGGCGATCTACCTCTACGACCCCGACACCATGGGGCTGGAGGACGTCTGGGCGTTGGACGTTCCCGAGAACGACGATCTGGACTTCGACGATCTCGTGTGGTCCGATGACAGGGGCACGCTGCTCCTCGCGCTCGGGGAATCGAACCTCCTCGTGGAGGTGGATCCCGCGCTGGGCGAAGTGCTGGGCGTCGTGGAGTTGGGCGGTGACGCGCCAGCCGAGGGCACCACCGTGGGCCGATTGGAGATCGCGACGCAAGGGGACGAGGTCTGGGTCGTGCGCAGCTCGGACTCCCAGATGACGCACCTGAACCTCTCCACGTCGGCGCTCGACACGGCGGTCATCGCCACGTCCGACCAGGTGGCCGAGGCGCAGTTCGAGTTGGTCCCAAAGCTCCTGTACCTCTCCGACGACCGGGGAACCGTGTACTTCGGCAGGTGGGCGTTCGATCCGGACACGCTCCTGCCGCTGCCCGAGAAGGACCTCACCGGCGACCGCGTACTCGCGCAGGGGGATGACGGCGGGTACATCACCTGGGCGAGCGCCACCGGGGAGCTGGACTACGGGAGCCCCGGGGCGGCCGCGACTCCGCTGGGCACCGTGGTGGTGCAGAGCGGCGACCCGTACGCGCGTTGGCTTGGGGACTGGGGCGGCGGGGTGATGTTCGTCGACTCCGAAGCGGTCACGCTCTCCATCCAGAACGTGGAGCTGCCGTGACCGATCACCCGCCATCTGGCGGGGAAGGGTGAGTCGAAGGCGCTCGTAAGCGGAGTTCTGTTCCCGGTTCCTGTCGCCATCGACCGGGCGGAAGCCATTCCTCTACGCCGACCGTCACCGGCCGGCTTTAGCAGCCAACCCGGGTCCATACGCGGGCAACGCGGACCCTTCTTGGCCTTGCTCCGGAGGGGGTTTACCTGGCCGCCCCTGTCACCAGGGGCGCCGGTGCGCTCTTACCGCACCCTTTCAACCTGACCGGGGTCCGAGGACCCCCCGGCTTCGCCGACGCGCGACCGGGCGAGCCCGGTTGACGACGGCAAATTTGGAGGCGTCCGCACCCTTTCGGGTGGCGGGCGTCCTGGCGGTCTTCTCTCTGTTGCACTTTCCTCCAGCTCACGCTGACTGGGCGTTACCCAGCCTCCTGCCCTGTGGAGCTCCGACTTTCCTCCCGCAGGTTGCCCTGCCGGCGGCTTCCTGAGCGCCTTCGACTCGGGCGGCGGGTAACGCGGTTTGCGAGCGGCGGCGCGGTTCGGCGGCTCGCGCGCGGGGTCGCCCCCCCGGGCCTGGGATAGCCACGGACAGCTCCTGGTGATCGTGCTCGACCCCGCCTTGCTCGAAAGCCCCCGCCCCGCCTCGCGGCGTGCCTGATGCGCAGCCTCCTGCCCCGTGAGCACGGGCTGTGGTGCTGGGTGTGCGTGCCGCTGCTCGCCGCTCTCCTCCTCGCCCCCGAGCCCGGCTCGGCGGGCGGAGCGCTGGCGATCCTCGCCGTTTTTGGCGCGGGCAACGGCGCGCGACGCGGCGCCTGGGCCGCCGCCGGGTGGTCCGCGGCGTTCGCGGCAGGGATCGGGCTGGCGGTGGTGCCGGCGCTGCGCCTGCCCCTGGTGTGGGCCGGCACACTGGGTCTCCTCGCTGCAGGTCACGTGCTGGCCGTGCGCCTCGGCGCAGGGGCCTGGGGCCGCAGGGCGCCGAACGCCACCCTGCTCGAGCTGGGTGCCATCGCCGCGTTCGCCGGGGCGGGGGTCGGGCTCGCCGTGGCCAACGGTGCTGCGGCCTCGACTGCTGCGCTCGTCGCCGTCACGCTGGTGACCTGGGAGGTGATCGGGCTGTGGTGGGTGCGCGGACAGCTCGCCCGGGTGTTGCCGGGCCGGCTCCCCTGGCGCGCCGGGCCGTGGGGGATCGCGGTGCTGGTGCTGCTCACGATCGTGGCAGCCTCGGCGCTGGGCCGGCTCCCGGTTGCCCTGCTCCCGGCCCTCTACCTTGTGCGGGCGGGGACTACTCGCCCCGTGCGGGGTCCACGGGATGCCCGCCGGATTGGCCTGGGCGAGGCGCTATGGGCCGGGATCGTGGCCGTGCTGGCCACCCTTGCCGTGCGGTAGGCTCAGCGCCCGGCCGCGTACAAGAGGCAGTCGTAGTAGTCGTCCGAGCACCCCTCGCTGTTCCCGCACCGGTTGGCGTCGTTGCTGCAGTCCTCCACCATGCTGGCGTTCACCCAGCCCCCGCCGCACTCCTCCAGATCGGCGTAGCAGGAGAGGTCGTTGCTCGTGGTGATGCAGCCAATCCAATCGGTGACGCAGCCCTCGCCTGCACAGGCGCCGAGCGTTTCCAGATCGGTCGAGGCGTTGCTGTCCAGTTCGTCTGCGCAGGTCTGCGTCTCCTCGTCGCTGGTCGCGCTGTCCGCGCACTCGAACCAGGTGTCGGCGCTGTACCGGGCGTCGCCCACGTAGCCGAGGAAGCACTGCTGGTCGACGTCGGTGGTCGATTCGCAAGAGAGGAGGAGGAGGAGGAACATCATGGTGGCCGATGTAGCCCGTTGAGGAGCGCCGCGACCTGCAACTCCGGGCTGTGGCGGGCCGTGAGGAAGGCGAGCGCCTCGTCCCGCGCCTCGGGCCCGAAGTGGGGCAGGGGGTCGCTCGCCTGGATCACCCGCATGGCGACCTCGGGCACGCCGCCGGTGTGGGACCCGACGGTGGGGATGCCGCGCGCGGCGGCCTCCAGGAGCACGAGGCCCAGCCCCTCGGCGCCCGTCCCGTCTGCGTCCACCTGCGAGAGGAGGACCGCTGCATGGTGGCCGTCCCAGGGGATCTGGTCGTGGGGAAGGCGGCCGGTGAACCGGGCGCGCACCTGGAGCTGCCGCGCCAGGGCCTCCAGATCGGCGCGGGCGGGGCCGTCTCCGACGATGGTGATGCCACGTCCGCTGCGGGCGGCCAGCCGGATGGCGTGATCCACGCCCTTGAGCGGGCCGAGTCGGGCGATGGCCAGCAGATCGTCGCCGGGCCTGGCCGGCGTCGCGGGGCGAATGGGCATCGGCAGTACGGTGTGCGGGGCCGCGAGCAGGCCTCCGAGGAAGCGGGAGACGGGGAAGAGGCGCGCCCCCTGCTTCACCCGGTCCAGACCGGTGGTGAGCGGCGGGCGGGTGAGGTCGGATCCGTGGAAGGCGACCGAGAGCGCTGTCCGCCCCACCAGCAGGGTCGCGAGGGGCCACGTCGCGGCCAGGACGTGGTCACCCCCCCGGACCCGGGGCAGCACCTGGCTGGCGACCCACACGTGCGCCCAGCGCGCCCAGGCCCGCCCCCACAGCCCGGTCACGCCCTCCGCCCCGAGGCGCCGCGGCGCGTACACCACGACGTTTTCGCCGGCGGCGCGGAGCGCAGACGCCGTGCCCTCCGCCCAGGTGGCGACTCCGCCCTCCCGGGGCGGGTAGTCGGTGGTGACGAGGTGCCACGTCACGCGAGCGCCCGGTGGATCGCGGCGATCACGTGGTCGATGGAGAGGTCCCGCATGCAGGCGTGATCACCGACGGGGCAGACCGCGCCGCCGAATCGGGAGCAGGGCCTGCACGACAGGGGGGCCTCCACCACCTGGCCTGCGTGGCACCAGAACCCATCGGCCGAGGTCGTGGGCCCGAAGATGCCGACCACCGGGAGCCCCAGGGCGGCGCCCAGGTGCAGGAGGCCGGTGTCTCCCGCCACGAGCACGCAGCCGCCGTTCATGGCGTCCAGCGTTTGCCCGAAACCCCGCTCGCACACCCCGCCGATCGAGGCCACGGCAGCTTCGTCGCCCGGTCCACCGAGCGCGCGCACCGGGCCGGACCACGCGCTCGCCAGGGCTCGCCAGTAGGGCCAGCGCTTGGTCGCGTGCGCAGCCCCGGGAGCGAGCAAAAGTACGTCGCCGCGCTCCGCGGGGAGCAGCCAGGGGGCTGGAGCCGGTGGCACTCGAGCGGTACGCGCATACCGGTCCACCACACGATCTGCGGGCCCCGCCTTGAACGCCACGTGCAGGCGCCGACGGATGTCCTGGCGCTCGACGCGGCGAACCTGCATGCCGAGCGTGAGGCGTCGGCTGCGGAGCGAGTTGTGCAGATCGAATACGGGGACCGGGGGGAGCGCCTCGCCGGGGGTGTACACGCGGGTCACGCCATTGAGCCGGCCGGCGAGCTCCGCGTAGCGCGGGAGCGTGAGAAAGCCTGTTCGATCCCCAAACGCGGTGGTCACCGCGCCCGCGAGCACGACATCGCCGAGCGAGGAGAAGCGGACGACGAGGCGATCGATCTCGGGCACGCCGCACGGGTATCAAGAAAACCGTGGCGGAAAGTCCAGCGAGCCTGTCGCCGGCCGGCGGCGCCCGGGCCGCGATCCCACACCTTCCGTGACCACCTGCGACGGGGCGTTGCACCGTGGGACGCCCGCGGTTCGCGGAGGTGAGAACTGCAACACCAGTAGTCTTGCAACTGTGTTGCCATTTCTCGTGCGGCGGTTACCCAAACGGGATGATGCTCTTCGCCGCGCTCGGTAGCCTCGCGTTGGCGCCGCTGCTGAATGCAGTGGCCGCTCGCGCCTCGGCGCGGGGTGGCTCGGCGTCGGGCGGGGTGGTCGCGCTCGACAGCTGGATGGCGGTCGTGGCCTCCGGGGTCGTGCTCCTCGAGGTGATGCCGGAGGGAATCGAGCGGCTCGGGGGCCTTGCCATCGGGATCGCGCTGCTGGGAGCCGTGCTCACGAACGCAGCCCACCACGGGGGGGGCGACAAGTGGCTGGGGGGAGCAGCGCTCGTGGGCCTCGCCGCTCACTCCTTGCTGGATGGCCTCGCGATCACCGGCTCGGCGGGCGCGGCGGCGTTCGGCGCCGGCCTCGCCGTCACCCTGCACAATGCGCCCGCGGGTGTCGCGATCTGGCGGACCGCTGGCAAGTACGCACCCCGCGCCCTCGGAGTCGCGCTGTTCGCCACGATGGTGGGCGGGGCGCTCGGCCAGCTGGGCTACGTCGCGGGGCACGGCGATGCGCTCACCCCGCTGCTCACCGGGGTGCAGTGCTTCGTTGCGGGGTCCGTCCTGCACCTCGCGACCCACGCGGTGCATCATTCCCCCTCGTCCGGGCGCGCAGCTGCCAGCGCCCTTGGTGCACTGGCCGGAACACTCACGGTGGCCGGGATCTGCCTGGCGCACCCTGCAGAGGCCCCCTTCGGGGCCGAGCTCTCGGCGATGCCCACCGCCCTGGCGCTGTGGATCGACGGCGCTCCCTGGATCTTCGTGGGTCTGATCGTCAACTTCCTCCTTGGACACCTGCTGGGCTCGCGAGCGCCGAGGGCGAACATCGTGCTTGGCGTCTTCGCTGCGGGTGCATGGTTGGGTCTGGCCGTCGCCGCAGTGCAGGTGGTCTGCCTCCTCCCGTTGCTGTTCCTGGATGAGCCCGTGCATCGGCTGGCGGCCCGACGGGATCTGGTCGCAGACACGGCTCCCTGGCTGCTCACCGGGCTCGTGGCGGCGAGCCTCGCGGAGCCATGGATGGCGCAGGACCTCGCGGCGATCCCGATCGCGATGCAGCTCGTGTCGGCTGCATTCCTGTTCCTCGTGCTGGCCTCTCCGCTGGCCCTTGCGCCGATCGCAGCACTGCTGGTGCACAAGGGCGCGGATCCCAGCGTCGCGCTCGCGCTCACGCTCCCAGCGATCCTCGTGCCGATGGCGGAGCGGCTCCACCTCCGGGCCCCCGCGCCCCGGTTGGGTGGGTTGGTCGGGGCGGTGGGGATCGCAGGGATGAGCTACCTTTTGCCCGCGTTGCACGTGCCGGTGCTCGGCGGGCTGCGGATCCCGGATCTGCACGCCACCGTGGCGCACCATCATGGCGTGATCGAGTACACGTGCGCCGCGACCATCGCCGGGCTCTACCTCGCCGCCCTGCTCCGGTCGGGCCTGCACGGGTTCGTACGCACGCTGGAGTCTGCACCGGGCTGAGGCGCCGCAACGGCGATCAATTCGGATATGCCGGCGCGATGGTCCGCTACTTCCTCTCCGCCCGTGATCCGGCAAACCACCGCCTGCAGGTCGAGGCGCACTTTCCACACGGCGGCGACTTCGCCTTCGCGAGTTGGGCGCCCGGCAGCTACCTGATGCGGGAGTTCGGGCGCCACGCCCGCGACGTGAGCGCGTCGACGCCAGACGGGGCCGGGGTCGCCGTTCAGCGTCTGTCGCGGAACGAGTGGCGCGTCGTGAGCGATGGCCCGGTCACGGTCCGCTACGAGGTCTACTGCCGCGAAAAGAGCGTCCGCACGCCGTACGTGGGCGAGGACCTCTGGTTCTTCCTCACCTCGAACGTGCTGATCTACGATCCCACGGACGTCGGGGCCACGTACCAGGTCGAGCTCACCGTTCCACAGGGCTTCACGGCCGTCTGCCCGCTCGGGGAGCAGCATGCCTTCACGGCTGGGCACACGCCCGCCCGTTGGCACGCCGACACCCTGGACCGGCTCATGGATGCCCCGATCGCCGTCGCGCCGTTCGAACACACGGCCTTCGACGTCGACGGTGTCGCGCACCACCATTGGATCGAGCCCGGCCACAACGGAGACCTCGCGCGCATGAACGTCGATCTGCAGCGGATCGTCGGGGCAGCCCGGGACACGGTCGGCGCGCAGCACAGGGGACTCCCGCCGCTCCCTTATGCGAGCTACCACTTCATCACGCTGCACATGGCCCGGGGGCACGGCGGACTCGAACACAACGACTGCTGCGTGCTGCTCCGCCCGCGCCTCGGCTTTGCCGACCCCAAGGGCTACGAGGAGTTCGTCACCCTCGCGGCCCATGAGCACTTCCACGCGTGGAACGTCAAGCGCATCCGCCCGGACAAGCTGGGTCCCCCGTTCGACTACCGGAGGGAACACTACATCCGGGACCTGTGGTGGCTCGAGGGCGGCACCGTGTACTACGAGGAGCGCCTCGCGTACCGGGCGGGCCTGGTCTCCCAGGAGCGCCACCTCGCGCGGATGGCGGAGCTCGTGCGGGACCTGCGCTCCCAGCCTGGGCGGCTGCATCAGTCGCTCGAAGATTCCAGCTTCGACGCATGGATAAAGCTGTACCGGCCGACGGAGGACAGCCGGAATTCCACGATCAGCTACTACCTCAAGGGCGCGGTGGTGGTGTGGGCGATGGACCTGGAGCTGCTCGCGCGGACGGACGGCAAGGTCGGCGTCGATCAGCTGCTGGCGGAGCTGTGGGCCACCTGGGGCAGTCGGGACGTGGGCTACCCCGAGCGTGAGGCCTTGTTCGACATCGCCCGTCGCCTCGCGGGCGAGCCACACGGCGGCTGGGAGCGCTGGTGGGCCCACCATGTGCAGGGCACCGGCGAGGTGCAGATCGACGAGGCGTGCGCGGGGGCCGGGCTCCGGCTCGTGCCCTCCGGCGGTGGCGGGCCGTGGTTCGGCATGGACGTAGGCCCCGGGGAACGCCTCGTGGTCACGACCGTGCGCGAGGACGGGCCCTCGGCAGGGGTCCTCTCCCCGGGGGACGAGCTGCTGGCTTTCGACGGCGAGCGGGTCCTCGGCGCGGACCTCACCGAACGCGTCCGCGGATTTAGGGTCGGGCAGACCGTCACCGTGCTCCTGAGCCGGGACGGCCGGGTGCTCACCCGCACGCTCCCGGTAGGGCTGGCGCCGCCGACCGAATTGAAGACCGAGCTGAACTCGGCTATACAAGCACATGAGCAACGCGTCCGCGACGCATGGCTCTCCACCCGCTCTCCTCCCACCTGAACCTCCAGACGGACGCTGCTCGATGCCGCTCCCGCCAAAAAGTATCCTTCCTCCGCCGCTGCTCGACCTGCGTGACGAGGAGAACGGAGAAAAGACGAGGAAGGTCCTTCTGCAGCGGGTGGGACCCAACCGGAAGGTCGTGGTGAACACCCTCCGTGTCGTGGCGGGCCGCGACATGCTGCGCTTCGTGACGTTGGAAGAGGACGAATTGTGCGTCATCGGGCGGGACGAGACCTCCTCTCTGTCGTTGTCGGACGCGTCGGTCTCGCGGCGCCATGCAAAGGTACGGCTGATCGACAGCCAGGTCGTCGTCGAGGACCTCGGTTCCACCAACGGAACCGCAGTGAACGGGCAGATCATCGACCGGGCGAACCTGAACGTGGGTGACCACCTGGAGATCGGCGCAGTGTCGCTGCGCCTCGATCTCCTGAGCCTCGAGGAGGTCGGGCACCTGGAGAGCGTGCTCGCCCGTCTCGAAGCGCCGCGTCGCGACCCGCTCACGGGCCTGCTCACACGCGCCTACATCGACGAGGAGCTCGCCGAGCTGATGACGCGCTGTCAGCGCGGTCACGTCGATCTCGCCTGTGTGTTCCTCGACATCGATCACTTCAAGCAGGTCAACGATCGCTTCGGTCATCAGGTGGGCGACGACGCGCTGGTCACCGTGGCGCGGCTGTTGATGGTGAGCCTGCGCGACACGGATCCCTGTGTGCGCTACGGCGGCGAGGAGCTGGTGATGTTCCTGCAGGGATCGAGCGAGCAGGGCGCCTCCGAGGTCGCGGAGCGCATTCGAAAGGCAATCTACGGTCACGACTGGAGCCGCACCTCTGCGGGTCTGCGAGTGAGCGCCTCGCTCGGGGTTGCGCAGTGGACGCCCGACGAGACGGTGAAGGACTGGATCGCGCGGGCCGACAAGGCGCTGTACGCAGCCAAGGCGCATGGGCGCAATCGCGTGATGCGGTCCACCGACGTGAAGTAGCTGCCGGCGCGCCCGCGGCCGGCTGCCGCGAGGAGCTAAACAGGATCGCTCCGTTCCGCAGCGACGCTTGACGCGTCAATAGAAACATGCGATTCCTGTACCGCAAGAGGAGTCGTGATGAGAAGGAGCAAGAACGGTCAGGCGGTACCGGCGGAGCG
>CAIQVJ010000053.1 GCA_903875225.1 uncultured Pseudomonadota bacterium | reverse complement strand
GGCAGATCTGGCAACGCCGTCGACGCGTCATGGACGCCTCCGGCGAGGGCTTCGCCCGGCACCGGCGGGGGGACTACTTCAGGTGAGCAGACCAGGGGCTGGTTTTGGTGAGCGTCTCAGGCCTTGTGCGGACTCTGCGCCAAGCGAGGACTCGGACTCCCCGCCTGCGGGTACAGGCGTGACGCTGGGTGGGGGTTGTGGGTGTGCGTCGGCACCGCCAGACGCATCGTTCGTGCTGGGCCTTTTGGCGATGGCCGCGGCGTCCAGGAGGAGGCGTGTCCGGCTGCTCGCGTGACCTGCACCCAGATGTGCCCCAGGTCACCTCCCACGAACACAGCGCCCTGGTTCCGCTTCGTCATGCCCGACCCGGTAACCGGGCGGCCGAGGGACGGGCGTGTCCGTGAGCACCGCTCGCAATCGCCCTGGATCACGCATGGAACCAGAGAGTTCGCAGTTCAAGTCCTGAATGGGTATCCCCCAAACCGCGGCGCTCCAATTCCAGCGGTCCCCCGCCTCGATCCTCCCTTTCCAAAGTTCAAGTCCTGTACCCCCACCCATTCCGTGCTTGAACATTCACGGCGTTTACCCTACGCTCTCGCAGAAAAAAGTTTCGACCCGACTCCGCTCCCTCCAACGTCGCTAACCGCATTTGCAGCGGCGCTGCGGTTGGAGGAGTCCCCTCGACGTCGGTGCCGGTGGGGCTATGCTTCGGAGCACGAGCTTGACGCCAGAGACGACCCGAACGGGGCCGCCAACGCCGCCATGCCCGTGGTCCATCCACCCTCCGCGAGGCCATCATGACCCAGCACACCACCCTCCTCGTCAAGCACACCGACCTCCCCCGCCGCATCGTCCTCGTCGTCCCCGATGGCAACGTGCAGCGCCAGGTCGCGTACATCCTCCGCGTCACCCGCTCGGGTGGGCTCCTGCTCAACAAGGATGAGCTCGAACCCTCCACGAAGCAGGCCGCGTAGCCCTCCCACCCACCACGCCGCGGTAGCCAAGCCCCCGACCCCGTCGGAGCGAGCCAGGCGGCACGACCCAGGAACCCGCCATGCGACATGGTGCCTCGGTCGTCGCTTCGCCTCGGCCACGCGACGATCTTCGCAATGCAGACCTCGACGCCCGCCGAGGCCGGATCGCCCGGTTGATGGCCGTCGCCGCAGTCCGCGCCGTCTCGCAGGGAACCCAGGAGCCCCGCGATGACCACGCTGACCCGCTCGACGTTCACCCAGATCCTCTACCCGCCAACGATTCTGACGCCTGGTCGCGAGATCGAGGTGAGGGTCATGCGGCCCGAGCGCCCGATGACTGCGGCCGCGGACGGCACACCGAAGTGGAGCCGTCCGCAGCTTGAGGACCGGCAGTGGTTCGGTAGCGCGGAGGCCCTGGCGGGCTGGAAGGCACCGCAGGATCGCCACGTCTGGGTCGCTGGCGCGCTGCGCGAGGGGCGGGACGGGACCAAAGCTGGCGTCGTGGCCAGCGCGTGCCTGTGGGCCGACCTCGACGCTGGCGGCGACGAGGCTCTCGGCCGCGCGCTCGCCGAGCTGGAGCGCCGCGAGCTGCTGCCCACGCTGATCGTTCGTTCGAGCCCCGGCAAGCACCATCTGTGGTGGCGACTGGACGAGCCGATGGCGCTTGGGGAGGAAGAGGCGAAGCGCCGGTTCGAGCGCGCGCTCGTCGGCATCACCGCGCTGGTCGCAGGGGACGGCGCCGTGGTCGACTGCTCGCGGGTCTTGCGCCTGCCCGGGACGCGCAACGTGAAGCCCTGGTACGGCGAGCCGCCGCCTGTCGAGGTGATCGAGGCGCACCCCGACCGTCTCCACGCCTTCGAACGGTTCGCGGAGCTGGTCCCCCCCGCGCCGAGCAAGCCCGCGAAGGCGACGAAGGCATCGAAGAACGCACCGAACACCCCGACCGGTGACGCCACGCCGTCCCACCCTGGCCTGCCGCACCTCGACCGCTGCCTGTTCGTCCGCCACTGTCGCGAGCACGCCGCGACCCTCCCGGAGCCGCTCTGGGCCGACCTCGCGTGGACGCTCGCCCCCAGCGGCCACCCCGGCGACGTCGCATTTCACGACCTTTCCCGCGCCCATCCCGGCTACGACGCCGCTGCCGCCGATGCGAAGCTCCGGTTCGCTCGCGAGCGCAACTACCACCCGCCGGGCTGCCGAAAGGTCGGCGAGCACGGCTTCGTCTGCCCCAAGATGGACGCGGCCAGCGGGGCATGCACGCTCGCAGCGGTCCGCTCGCCTGCGGGGCTCATCGAGAACGGCCCGATGGCGGACGGCTCCGCGTTCCTTCGATGGGGCAAGACGTGGAGGTTCAACGGTGAGGATCCGCCATCGCCTCTCGCCGACTTCACC
Organism: uncultured Pseudomonadota bacterium; assembly: GCA_903875225.1. Classification (GTDB taxonomy): domain Bacteria; phylum Myxococcota_A; class UBA796; order UBA796; family SXON01; genus CAIUMM01. The sequence goes on along the minus strand of CAIQVJ010000053.1, from coordinate 16,798 downwards.
GTCCGGTTCACCGACGAGATCGTGCTCCCCGAGGGCACGAAGCGCATCGGCCTCGACGCCGTGACGCCCGGCGGCCGCGTCCACCGTCTCGAGGTGCCTGGGGAGGCGCTCGCCGACCCCAAGGACTTCGGCCGCCGCCTCGCCGGCGCGATGGGCACCGACTACCGCGGCCTCGACGCCCGCAACCTGCCCGTCGCCCGCGACGCCTGGCTCGCGACGAGCGAGATCCGCCGTGTGCGCGTGTCCCGCGAGTTCGGGTTCGCCGCGGACGGCGCCAGCTTCACCGGTCTCGATCTCACGCCCGACGGCGAGCTGCGCTTCGAGGTGCCCACCGCTGTCGCCTCCTACCTCAACCTGAAGACTGCTCCCGACGCCGATGTGGACGATGCCCTGCGCCTGCTGCTCGACCGCTGGCCACGCGTCGCCTGCGGGGACCTCGCCGCCCGCGCCATGCTCGGCGTCGGGATGTGGGCGCTCGTCGCCCCTGTCCTGGAGGCCCGCGACGGCGGCGTATCGCCCCTCTGCGCGTGGGTGACCGGCCCCTCGGGGCTCGGGAAGAGCACCTCTGCGGCTACGCTCCAATGCCTGTTCGGCGCGTTTGGTGAGCGGGGGCGCCTGGTCTCGTTCGGGTCGACGCCGTTCGCCATCGAAGACGGCGCCCACGACTTCCGCGGCGCGCTCATGGTCGTGGACGACGCGAAGGAATCCGTGATTCTCCCCGGTCAGCGGGCCTCAATCATCGGCGTCCTCCAACGCCTTCACGATCGCACCGGCCGCGCACGGCTTCGCTCCGACGGTGCTCAGCAGCGTGCCCGCGGCTCCCGAGCGACGGCGCTCGTGAACGGCGAGGACGTCCTGTTCCAGGAAGCGTCCGTCCGCGCCCGCTACTTCGCGATCCCAGCGTCCGAGCCGGTGGAGTCGAACAACGGAGCCCTCCGTGTCCACGACGAGCTCCGGCGCGCGCTGCCCGGCGTCTCGGCCGCCATCGTGCGCACGCTGCTCGCCCAGCCAGCCTGGTTCGACCGCATCCACCGCGGCTACCTCGACGAGCGCGCCCGCCTGGACGCCGTCCTCCCGAAGGGGGACAACCGGCCGCGCGTGGCCGCATCTGCGGCGGCGATCGTCTCGGGCTGGCGGCTGCTCGTCGGCATCGCGACGGCGCGCAACATCCTCATGGTCGAGGACGCTGCCCGACGCGTCGACGAGCTGCGTCTCGCCATCACCGGTCTCGCCATCGAGCAGGTCGTCAAGACGGCCAACCTGGCCCCGGGCGAGCGCTACCTCGCCGATCTCCGCCAGCTCCTCGCTGCCGACGTGCTCCGCATCGACGGGCTGACCGAACCGGGCGCTCGTGGTGTCCGGGTCGGCTTCGCGGTCGAAGGTTGGGTCGGCGTCTTCCCCGAGGTCTCGGTCACGCGCATCAACGAGTTCCTCCACCGTGACGGCGACAAGCTGCCCAGCACCGAGACCATCGGCACGAGCCTCGACGTGATCGGCGCGCTCGTCGCGAAGGGGAAGGATCGTGTCGCGAGCCGGAAGGGCGATCCCGATGAGCCGCGGAAGAAGGTGCCGGTGTGGCTGATCCGGCATGAGCGGCTGGATTTTCGGCCGGAGGGGGTGGCGGAGCAGGCGGCGTAGGGGGACCAGTGGGTCCGGGCGTCCACGTCATCGCGCTCGCTGACGAGCTGCTGCGCGTGAGCGTTCACCTGATCTGCATGGATTTCGACGCTGACCGGTGCCTCAACGTGCTCTACAACGCCGTGACCGTGCAGCTGTCCGGCGCGGAATCCTGCTCTTCGTCCGTTACGGTGAGCGAGACAACATAGGTGCCGACGCAGTCCGCGACGAGTCCGGCAGTGGCCGACGAGGGGTCCCGAATCGAGGCGCTCCCGGATTCGAGCGCCGAGCAAGCTGGCAAAGCCGCTAGGTTCCATGAGAAGGACAGGGACGCGCTCTCCGGGTCGTACGAGCCGGAGCCGTCGAGCGTCACGGCATCGCCGACCGCAGCGTCCACGTCGCCGCCGCAATCGGCGATCGGCGCCTGGTTCCCCGTACCTTGAGTGACCGACCAGTAGCCCGGAGCGGACATGTTCCCCTCGGGGTCGGACACCACGACGCTGACGACGAACGTGCCGACAACGTCCGCGGTCAGCAGGGCCTCGGAGTGCTCGTCGTCCTCGTAGATCGTCAGGTCGCCTGTATCGACCCCGGAGCCCTCCGGGGTCGCGCTGAGCGCCCAGGCGTAGGCGGGGGTCCGCGCCTGGGAAGGGTCGCAAATCTCTCCGAAGGCAACGAGCGCGCCATCTCCAAGCTCGGCCACGAAGCCGTCAGGCGCCGGGAGAACAGCAGGTAGCCCGGCGCAGCCGGTGTCACGATCGACGCTGCGCCCCTGCGTGGCGGTGTCGGCCGCATGCCAAGGGGCGCAGGCGAGGACGAGCAGGAGCAGAGAAATGCAGTCTCCGGGATTATTGACAGCATACACGCATCGGGAGGGTCACGACGGTCCTGGCTGCGGGAAGGGTGACGTTCCGTGCGCCAGCGTGGAATCGCTCTGCGGGTGCAACAGCGCCGCTGGGTGCCCTACGACTTCCCACGCCCGGCGTGTGTAGTCGGATGCTCTCTGCGGCGGCGCGCGCTGAAGACCGGATCGGTCTGCGGCCTGACGACCGGAGACCGGCTACCAGACGAACCCATGAGCGACACCCGGATGAGCTTCCTGCAGCAGACCCAACGGGTGGCTGCCGAGCCACACCACGAGCCGATGCTGGAGATCGGGGGCTGGCGGCGCGGAATGGAGACGTACCCGGGCCTGTCGGCCCCCGTGGAGCTCTCGACGAAGATCCATTCCTTTCTGGTCTCGGCGCGGGACGGCGCGGCGCTGATGGGGCAAGTTGGGCTCGATCACTTTTCCGACCCCTGCGGGGGATATACGGCCGCCAATGGGCGATGGGTGCCGGGTAGGACCGGGCTGGTCGCGGGGGTGAAGGTCGAGGCAGCTTTCAACTATCGAACCTGGGAAAACAGCCAACCGCACTACTTCGAGCCGACGGAGGACATGGTCCTTGCTCTCGGACTTCACCGTGTCGACTGCCGTTGGGTTGCGCCTCCCGAGGACACCGCCGTCATCAGGATGCTGCAGGCCCATGGCCGCGACGACGCGCTCTCGCTGAGCGTGCGCAAGGCCGAGTTGTTCGATTACCTTCGTATGCGTCAGCTTTTGTTGTTCGTGATGCGGTACCTTGAACTGGTGATGGACACGGACGAGCAGCTTGCCGGCGTTTCAGAGCGGAGCGAGGGCCCGGCTCCGAACGGGCACTATTTCCAGTATTTCGGGACCGAACTTCACCGCGGGCGGCGGTTCACTTTCATGCACGAGGTGTGGCAATCCTTCGTGATCTCGCCGCCAGCTGGCCCAAGGCGAGCCTCCCGCACGGTTGGGCCGCCGCCAGAATTCACCGTCGCAGATGGACGTCGAACTAGCGAGTTCGAGAAGGACTACCTCGCCGTCGTCACGATCGACCCCTCGGGGCTGGAGAGCATTGCAGCCCGGGCACGCCACACGTTCGAATTCACCTCCAGGACGATGTGGTGCCTCACCTTCGGGGACGGATCCACACTGCCCGGCGCGATGAACACCGTCGGGGAAATGCAGACCCTCCTCGGGTACATCGGCAAGTTGTCCCGCGACGCGCAGGCCACTTTGGCACCGTTGAGCGGCGTGGCCTCGGGGCGCCTCAGCGTCGAGCTCGCTGCAGCATCGCTGCACGGCGAGTGGGTCACCACGGACACCTTCGAGCACACGCTCGTGAAGGCCCTCCACCTCCTTTCCAAGCCTTGGATTGCCCGATTCGGTGAGGCGCTTCTGTTGGCGCCCGGCGCAATGTCCCTACCCAGTCTAATGGGGCCGACGACGGAGCCAGGCTTGCTGGACGACATGCGCAGACTCCGGGTTGCGATGGTCCCGGAGAAGCCCATCCCCAAGATCAAGGCGGCATTCGACTTGTCCTCGGGGAACGCTGACGACTACGCCAAGCTGAAGTCTCTCGGCTACCTCCGCAGACTTGTGGAGCGCGAGGGTCTTCCCCGCGAGACTCTGCGTCCGCTGGAGGTCGTAGAGACGCTCCGGAACGCCATCTCTCATCCGCGCGACGTGGCCAAGGACCTTGAGAGGCTGGGTCTCGCCAGCATGACCCCTCGGAGGGCCTTCCATCGGACCGTCGGCGAGCTAATCCAGTTCCTGGTGAAATTCCAGGGGATCACCGCTTCGCTCCTTACCTTCGACGATGCGGACGATGCGGCGTGGGCGGACCTGATGCCCGAGCTGGATGCGCTGGCGCTGTGGTGTCACCACATGGCCGCGGAGTAGCAGGCGGTCGACCACCCGTCGCGAGGCTCCGGTAGCCGAGTTCGTCCAGACCGCGCTAAGGCCCACCGTCCGGGCCGCGCTGGTGTTGAACCGAGGCCCGCGCTGCGGCCAGAAACCGGCCGGCATAGCGGGACAGGGTCGACGGCCGCTCTGCGGCAAACAGTGTCGGCGTCTCGGTGCCGATCCCGAGGCTTCGCCGGAGGACCTCCATGGTCTCGCGCGACACGGGAAGCTGGGGCAGGCCCTCGCGCTCGGCCCGCGTGGCGACGTGCGCGGCTGCGCGAACGACGTCCCCCACGGGCTCGCCCGCCGCCTCGGCCTCGGCGATCATCGCTCGCCAGGTCGGGCCGTTCGACGAGACGAACGCCCCGACGCGGCCGCGTCGAGGGCTCGCAGTCGCGATCTCCGGAGCCGGCGCTTGGGCCACCGTGACGCGATGGGACACCAGCTGCTTCTGCCCCTTCGGGCGCCAGATGGTGACTTTCAGCTTGGTCTTCTCCCGGTCACCCAGGGCGGCGCAGACCGCGACCCGGACCCAGGCGAGGGCCGCGTCGGCGAGCTGGCGGTCAGTCACGGGCTCGGCCGCGTCGCGCAGCGGCAGGAACGCCGCGAGGGCCTCCACCGTGACGTCGCGACGCTCGATGGTGTCCGCCTTTGAGCGGTTGATGACGCGGGCGACGACGACGTACGCGAACTCGCTCGACTTGTGCTCGCAGGCATCCAGGAGCGGCTTGAGATCGGACAGGATGATTGCGGACACGGTGGTCTCCAGGGTGAGGTGAGAGCATAGTGGGGCGGGCGACCATTTTTTGACCGGCCACTCAGGAATTTCACGCCGCATTGGAACCTCCCTCGGCGACGGGGGGCTCGTCGTCGTCCGGCGCCGAAGAGGCAGAGGATCCGTTCTCCTCGGCGGCGCCCTTCTTGGCGTTCGCCGCAGCCACCTGTTGGGCAGCGGCCTTGAGCATGTGTGCCAGGTAGAGCTTCGCCGCAGGGTCCTTCATGAGCGCCACCACGCCGGGCTGCTGGAGCACCTCCATCAGCTCAGGCGAGTCGCCGATCGAGGCGAAGATGTCCGCAAGCTCTGGGGGAATCCCAGACTTCGCCGCGAAGTAGACGCGGCCGACCGACCCGAGCTGGTCGATGAACTGTGCTCCGAGCTGCGCGCGGACCTGTGCGGACGCGGCGTCGACCACCTCGTCCCGCTGGGCCTCGGCCGTGCCAATGTGCACCGCGCGCAGGTCGCCACTGACGCTCTCCAGGGTTTCGTGCAGCCGCTTGTTCTGCGACGACAGCGACTGGATTTCCGCCGATTGGAGCTTCGCGATGTGCGAGTACGTGGACTGCGTGAGCGAGATGAGCTGGGTGTAGCCGTCGCCGAGCGCGTGCCACGCGCGTTCCTCGGGCACGACCACGCCCGGTCGGGGCGCCGGGGCGTGGACCGTCGGCGCCAGGTCCGCACCTCGCTTCGTCACGGAGAGGCGTTCGGCCTCGACGTCCGCTTCCTCGTCCGACTCGGTGGAGCGGGCGAACGGATTCTTGGCCTCGAATCGTGCGGAGTGGAGCATGATCTTGCCGCCGGGCGACCACAGCCCGATCTTGAAGCTGCCCTCGTTCCTGCCCGACATGAGGGCCGTGACCGTCTCTTCGATCCAGCGCATCGCTGCAACGGCGAGCGTGGGTGCGGGGGCGATGCCAGCCGTGAGCGCGTCACGGAGATCGGCAACTTCGTCGGGTGCGCCCTCGGCCGCGTCTTCCGCAGTCTCGTCCTCGTCGTCCGTGTCTTCCTCGTCGTCGCCGACTCCGCGGCGGAGCCAGGGACCGAGGCCGACGGCGCTGAAGTCCACCCGGGCGGCGCCGACGGGGCGGTTCTTCTCGTTGATCTCGGAGAGGGCGAGGTAGGCGACATCGTCGCCTTGTTGGCGGAGGACGCGGAGGGTGAGGTCGAGGCCGGTGATGGTGACTTCGGACATGGGGGGACTCGGGGGAAGGTGGGAGGCGGGACGGCGCGGGATGCGCTGGGAATGAGCATAGCGACGGATCGCGGCGGCATCTTGGGGCATCCGGGCACTTGCAGCGGGGGCGCTCTGCGGCCAGTGACGTTGGCGGCGAGGTTCTCGGACTCGCGCGGAATCGTCAGCCGCGGGCTTGCCGCATCAGCTGGCTGGCGTGGGGCGTCGGCCGGGCGAAAGCGCCGACATCAAGGCGTCAGCGTGGGGTGCCGTGACAGCGGGCACTGCCAGCCGAAGCGGCGGGCGCGTCGGCCGCTCGCGGTGTCGCGTCAACCCGCGCCGAGGCGGCGCCAGCTGGCTGACGGACGCTCGCCCGGTCCGCCAGCCCAGGGGAACAAGCTGACAGGCGTGTCAGCTGGGAACCTACGGGCTGGCGAAGTCGGCGACCTCGACGGCGAGGCCGCTGTGGTCGCTGAGGCGGACGCCTTCCGGGGTCCTGCCCTCCCACGCGGAGACCACGGGCGTGGACCACGAGACGGGCAGCAGGACGTGGTCGATCGGCGGGTGGCGGAGAGCGCCGGTCGGGACACGATCCGTCGCAGTCGCGCAGACGAGGCCGAGGCCCTGGACACCGGTGAGCAGCACGTCCCGGCAGCGCTTCGTGCCGTAGTAGTGCGGGCCGCCGAGGTTCATGTTGAGATCGCCGGCGACGACGAGCGGGACGCCGGGATGGGCGTCGCGAAGCCGTCGCCATTCGGCGAGTTGAAGCGGCAGGACGCGGTCCATCTCTGACCAACCCTTCGCTCGGTTGGCAAGGTCAGGGCCGGGATCGGCACCCCATGGGAGCACCGTGCCGTAAACGAGGAGCGGGCCTGCGGGGGTGGTGACCAGGGCGGCAACGGTCCGGACCGGGGCGTCGACCGCGATGCCGACGAGCGGCCAGCGGCTCCAGATCGCGGTCCATCGTCCACCGCGACGCCCGGTAGGGCGCTGTACGGTCGTGACCGAGCCGTGGGTCGGGACGAGGGACAGGTCGTCGTGGGTCTCGGTGAGCACCCAGACGTCGGCGTTCTCGGAGAGGATGCGGGCAAGGCGGGCGGCGTTCCTGGTGGCGCCGGCGGCGTACTCGACGTTCCAGGTGGCGAGGCGGAGGGGCATGGGTTCGGTGTAGCGCGGCAGAACCCGGAAGGTGACGGCGGCACGGCGGGCATCCACGCAGGGTCCCCTTCGTGGATGGAGTTCGAACTGCTTGAGGCCGAGCGCGGAAACGCGGGTTCAGATGCAGGTTTTGGAGGCAGGTCTATAGGGGCCCTCGGACCTGTGGCCCCAAGACCGACTCCCCGTCACTCCCCCCGAAGTACCTCTGGCTGGGGCAGCATCTGGTGGTCCTCGGAGATCAGCCAGCTGGGAAGACCCGACGGCGCCTGTCCTGATGCGACCCGAAGGGCTTCGGCGAGGCCGGGGAGCTGATCCGCGCCCGCGCGCAGCTCGATCCTCGTGCCCGCGAGATGATTCGCCCAGGGTTGCGAGGGCCCACCCAGACAGTGCCCCAAGAACGCCTCCGCGATCGACCAGGCCGCTTCCGCCTCCCGGCCGGCAAGGAGGTCATGCTGGCCGTCCGGAAAGACTGCAACGATCGGCCGGGCGCCCTTCGTCGTGAGCCTGGCTGCGTATGCCGCCGCGCGCGCGGGCGACACGTTGGTGTCCGCGAGCCCGTTCAGCATCAACAGGCTCGTCTTCGGAGTCGCCGCGGGCGCGGACCCGTACCCGCTGTTCATCACGCCGCACCGCAACAGGTCCGGGTCGCGATCCACCGCGCGCGCCACCATGATCGCGCCGTAGCTGGTGCCGAACATCGCGACCCGGTCGGCCGTGGTGACGCCGTCGGCCACCAGTGCGCGAACACCATCCACGATGTCATCAGTAGCGCCGTCCAGGGTCCCGATTTCGACGAACTCTGCCCCGTAGCCGCCCGATCCGCGGAAGTTGACATCGAGGACCGCATCCCCAAGCTCGGCGAGTCGCTGGGCGACGAAGTCCCACCCGTAGTAGTCCCGGCCGCTCCACGGACCGCCATGGGCCTGAACGACCAGGGGCCATGGACCGGGACCGTAGCGAGCCGGGTCGGGCGTCGTCAGGTACGCGCCGATCGGAGTGCCGTCGCGCGCAGGGAACGTCAAGGCGCGGGCGGGACGCCACGGGAGAGCGTCGAACGCGTCCGCGTACCCGCCGATGGCGCTGAGCGTGCCGGTCGGCCGATCGTAGAGGTACTGTCGGAAGGAGTGCTGCGGCCCGGTCGTGAGTAGCAGCCACCGGGTCCCGTCGTCACTTACGCTCGTCGGCGCCCAGTCGTCGTCGGGAAGCGCCGCGTTGATTCGGGTCACGTCGGCGTCCACGGACGGATCGAGCACCTGCCAACGCAGGCGTTCGTCGCGAATCCCCACAGCGAGTGGCCCGCCGGTCTTCGGATCCTGCAGCACCGCGACCACGACACCCCGCGCCGGGGCCACGATCGTCCGGATGGCGCCGCGGTCCAGGTCCACCGCTTCGAGCACCGGGAGGGGAGTGCGATTTCCGTCGATGACCAGCGCGGCGTTCCCCCAGGCACGGGAGAGCACGGAGGCGCCGGTCCTCCCCCACCACGGGGCGGAAGGAGCGACGCGGAGCACACGACGCGATGTGCCTCCGTCGACCGCCAACAGCCGCATCGGTCCCTGACGTGCGGACGGATCCCAGGGTGACGACTCCGACCGCATCACCTCCGCCACGACACCATCGGCGCCGTGGACCAGTCGAGCGACGCCCGGCCGCGGCTCGTTCGTCACGTTCAGCCCGAGTGCGGTCGCGGCGCTCATGGTCCCCTCGGGTACCGCCCCTGCGATGAACAGACGACCCCCCGGGCCCGCCGTCACGCTCCGAACGTCGGGGAGATCCACCCGCGCTCCCGTCTCGGTCCCGACCAGGAACCAGTCATCCGGATCCGCGAACGTCCGACACAGGAGGGCCCGCGGACCGGCCCAACCCACGAGGAAGGCGCTCCCGATGTCGACGGGAAGCTGGCGCGACTCCGTCGCGTCCGGCAGCGCGACGACGAGCGTTCCGCCTGGCCCGCCGCCCGGGGCGTCCCAGGGCTGCCATGCGAGGCGGCTTCCGTCAGGGCTCATTACGACGAGGCTCCGCGCCGGTTCCGCCAGGAAGTCCGCCAGGGGGCGGAGTGGCGTCTCGCCCGCGAATACCCGAGGAGCGGCGACGAGCGCGAAGAACAAGAACATGAGGCCGCTCCTCGCTTCAGGTAACGTGTCCGACGGCGGCGACTTCGACCCCTCGCGAACAGCGCAAATCCATATGCTTCTACGCCACTTCTGCGACGCCCTTGTGCGCCGCGATCAGCCGGCCCCGGCGGGGGGAGGTTCTGCGCCGCGGCGGTCCTCACCCGAGCTGCGCGCGGATCGCGGCCACCGACGCGCGCAACCCCTGCTCCGCCAGCCGGTCGAGCAGGTGCTCCATCGTTGCGGGCGGGCGACGCAACGAGGCGCGCGGCTCCTCGACGGCGTCGAGCACCCCGTCCGCATCGCGCCTGATCGCGGTTGCGTCTGCGACCTCGTCGGCGAGCGGCCGCAGAAACACGGATCGTGATCTGGACCGCGCGAATCACAAGTGGGCGATGAGGCGGTCTGCAACGAGTTCCGCGGCGTGATCCGCATCGAACTCGATGCCCGCGCGCAGCAGCGGCCCGACATCGGCCCCGAAGTTGCGGTCGGCGACCTTCCGACCCAGATTCGCTTGGTACTCCGCGGCAGATACGGCCAGCCCCTGACGAGCGAGGTACCAACGGAATCGTTCCGCGATGGCCGCCCCATCGACGGGGAGCGTCGCCAGCGCCAGCCCCAGATCGAAGAGGTCTCGCCCCTTCTTCCGCTGGTAGAGCGCCCGCATCTTCGTCGCCAGCAGCTCTGCCGGCGTGTAGCTGATCACGTGCGCCCGCCCGCTGAACCACCGGGTTTCGCAAGAGACCGGGACCGCGACGATTGCGTCGAACGACTCGTGCTCGCGGGTGTTGATCTCGACCTTGATTCGCCGACGTGTACCGGAGGCCTCGGCGTCGTATCGCCACGTCAAACGCACCCCATCGCGTCGCAGTTCGACGTTCGCCTTACCGAGAAGCGCCTCGATCATCGGCTGGACGACCTCCAATACCGGCTTGATCGGGCCGGGCTGCCGCTGCACCAGGTCGAGGTCTTCGGAGTATCGACCGGGCTCCGCGAACACGAGCTTGTGGAGCGCGGTTCCTCCTCGGAACGCCAGCATCGAGGCTGCCTCCTCGTCCGCAAACAGCGTGACGAGAAGTCGCGTGAGGATCAGGTCCTGCTCGACCTGATCCTCGGTCGGCCAGGGTGCGTGAGGCTGCCAATCCAACAGCAGTCGGGTCGGAATCATGCTTCCACCTCGATCTCGGTGTTTACGACCACGCGCCAACGGGAGTCACGGGGGTGCCCCGCCTCGGCCGCGCCCGGCGTGAGCGGAACCCACCACCGAGGCGCGAGGAGGGCCTCGTCGACGCTGTCCGCGAGGGCGTTGCGGCCTATGTAGGCGAACAGCCAACCCAGGCGCTGCGCCACGGCGGCGTCGGCATCGGGCACGCGGGCTGCCAACGCCGATGGCTCGATCGCCTCTGCAAGCTCGGAAAGGACCGTGGCCACGCTGTCGATGCCCCCGCACTCGTGTACATACCGAACCAGATCCAGCGCGGTTGCCGCCGGCGTTGACACCCGCATCGTGCCGGTCGCCGTCTTTCGTTCGAGGACGGGGACGCTCGCCACCGCGAGGTTCATAGTGAAGTCCACGCGCTCCCTCCCGGAGGTGAACGGGCGCAGCACGCGGTTCGTCACAACCTGGAACCGTTGCGGCGCGTGGTGGGCCGCCCCGAACAGGTCGGCCGCCGAGAGCAAGCCGACGTAGTACGGCCGGTCCTCAAATCGCATCAGGTCGTCGACGAACCAAGGAACCGGCGGCGCGCCCGCCTCCCGATACTCCGTCGGGACGATGACGTAGAAGCCACGGCGTGGCGCATACAGCCGGCGCCGTCTCACCATTCGCCCCAGCGCCAACGTCATCGCGCTTGACGACTTGGTCATGGCGGCGTCTGCGTCGACCCGGGTGAACGTGTAGTGACCACGCGCCTGCTGGTCATCAACCCAGTCGGCGAGGTGAGCGGGGGCATCTTCAGGCAGGGTCATCGCTCACGTATCTAATCACTTTCTGCCATCTTGTGGGAGTGGTCGCCCCATCGGTGCGGACCACGGCGTCACGAGCCGAGGCCGTGTTTCTGCCCCTCGTTGGCCAGGACTTGGAACGCCGCTTCTCGCTTCGCGCTCCGCGAGGCCTTGTAGGCAAGGACATGGGGCAGGAGCAGGCGGTGATGCGTGCCGACCATGTGGAAGGGCAGCTTGCCCTGGTCCAAGAGCCGCACAAAGTGCGGGCGCGAGAGATTCAGGATGTCGGCGGCTTCCTGCGTCGTCAGCTCACAATCCGCCCGGAGTACGCGCACCGTATGCCCATCCGCAAGCTCGGCGAGCGCTTCCGCCAGCGCGACGACCGCCAGTTCGGGGACCAGCACCTCGCTTTCGCCGACACGCACGATCACCTCCGCGCCTTGCTGGCGCAGAGCGTCACGGGCAGCCTCGGCTGCGGTCCTCTGGCGAGTCGAGGGTTCTGGCATGGGAGCCTCCGGAGTCACCAAGACGTACAACCGCAATCACCGAACGTAGCGGCTCTACTCCACTTCGTCATCGTCGCCGTCGTCCGCATCATCGATGTCGTCGGTGTCATCCTCCTCGTCCTCGCCGCCGGCATCCTCATCCTCTCGATGCCGATGGGCCGCCGCTTCAAGATCATCGAGCCTGAGGTGGAAGTTGCTCATGCGGACGTTCACCGGCCCCATTTCGTCGATGGTCGCATTCAGCAGGGCGATCTCCCGATCCTGCGCTGCGACCCGGGCCAGCAGCTGGGCAAGCTGCGCCTCCAGGGCGGCGAGCCGGTTCGCGTCCCTGGCCGCCGCCGTCTCATCCACGGACGGCAGCGCCACACCAGCGGCCACCGTCCTCCTCAGCAGCGTGCTCCCGACCAGCGCCCCGCCCTCCCGATGAACCCGAACCCGGAGCCCCCGGTCGCCAGCCTCGACTCGGCTGCCCATCCCTGCCACCTGCGCTCCCGCTGCCCGTGAGCCCGCCCACCCCCACCGCCCGGCCTGCTCCTCCCGCTTGTCGCCGTGGACCACCGCGACGGCGACGTAGGCGCCCGGTTCACGCGCCAGTTCGCGCTCGGCACGCGCAAGCAGAGTGCGGAGGGCACCGATGTTCCGCCAGACCTGGCCGGCACTTTGGCCGGCCCTGCCTACACTCTCGCCGCGGGGTCGATCCCCGTGCTGCTCCCGGTTCACGCGGTTCACGCCGTTCGCCGATACATCATCTGATACACGCTGATGTGTCCCCGCGGTTTTCACGCTCCACCTCCACCGGCGACGCTCTCTCCCCCATGTGGCTCATCCTCTCCAACGGCGTGAACCGCGTGAACCACCGGTCCAAGGACCTGCGTGACGTATGCCCTGCTCACCCCGAGGTGCCGAGCGAGGTCAGCCCGGGTCTTGATGGTCACACCGTCCAGCAGGGCGGTGAGCCGCTCCTTGGTCTGTCGGACGGAGGGCAGTACCTTGCTCACTCCCTTCCGCTTCCCCAGCTTCCTTCCTTCCTTCTTCTTCTTGATCCTAGAAATTAGGAAAGGTACGCCGCACCAGAAAACCGGCCTTCCCCGCCGTCCCAATGTGTGCCGAGCGCCAGTAGTGGGGAGCCAACCTTTTTCGGTCACGAAACCGCGATCAACACCGGAGTTGATGGCGTTTCCGCCGGGTAGTTTCTCGAAGCGGTCGATGATGCCCCCTGAGCCGTTCGATGGCTCGGCTCCGCCGGTCGCGACCGCCACGAGGAACCGGGTCGCAGACCGGCCTTCGAACAGGTCGACGATCACGCGGTCGCGGTGGACGGTGACCTGCCTGATCATCAGGCGGAGGAACTCGCGCTTCTCGTCGATGGTCAGGAACTCGAAGGCCTCGTCGAAGGAGCCAAGGGCCTGGACCATGACCTCGGCGTCGAGCTGTTCGTTCTCACGGACGGCGAGCTCGCCTTCGGCCTGGCTGAGCCCGAGCGTGAGTTGGCCCACCTTTGCTTCCGCCTCAAGCAGCCGACGCTTGCCGGTCGAGCTCCCAGCCGCGCCCGCGGCGAGCAGCGCGTCCAGAAGCTGTTCAGCGCTCCGCTCGGCCGCGACCAGGTCCTTTTTCAGCGACGCTACGCGCTCTCGGAGCGGCGTCACGGTCTGCTTCGCCAGACGGTTCGCCTCGGCGATGGCTTCCTCCAGAAGCTTCGGGTTTCGGGCCGCCTCGCGAACGATGGCTAGCACGGCCTGGTCGGCGGCGTCGGCTCGCACCTGCCGAACTGGGCACTCGTGCCGATCCTTCTTCTGGAGGCCGACGCACCGATAGTAGTGGTAGGTCTTCCCCTTTGCGCGGCCGGCCGAGCTGGTAAGGGCGTAGCCGCAGGCACAGCGAAGCGTGCCGGTCAGCATGTAGTCGTACTTGGCGCGTTCGGGTGCGATGCGGAGATTCTTGTCGTTGTCGGAGAGGATCTGCCTGACGCGCTCGAACACCTCGGCCCCGATGATCGCCTCGTGCTGGCCCTTGAATACCTCAGCCTTGTGTTCGATCTCCCCGAGGTACAGGCGGTTGGGGAGCATGCCCTGCAGCACCGGGATGCTGAACGGCTTGCCGCCGGCGCTGCCCTTGCGCCTCGATGTGAACGACTTCTGCCGGTAGCCGTGGTCGTTGAGCCACGCCGCCACTTTGACGGTTGAGCGAAGCTCGAGGTACTTACCGAAGATCAGCTTGACGAGCTCGGCCTCGGTCTCGTTGATGTCCAGGTGGCCGTTGCCCTGCGAGTCGTAGCCGAGTGGGGGATGCCCCCCGTTCCAGAGGCCGCGTGCTGCGCGAGCCTGCATCGCTGCGCTGGTGCGCTCTGCGGTTTGCCGGCGCTCCAGTTCGGCAAAAACCAGGACGATCTTCAGCATCGCCGAGCCCATGGCCGTCGATGTATCGAAAGTCTCATTCAAGGACTGAAACTGAACGCCGTGCTTCTCGAAGAGCCGGTGAACCTCGTAGAAGTCGAGCAGCGACCTGGACAGCCGGTCCACCCGGGTGACGATCACGGAGTCGATCTCGCCGGCTCGGACAGCAGCGAGCATCCGCTGGACCTCTGGTCGGTCGAGCGACTTCCCCGACGCGCCCTCTTCCCGGAAGACATGGGTGACCTGTCCGGGCTCGCGTCGGGCGGCCAACGCCGAGCGGCAGCGCGCCTCCTGGGTGTCGAGTGAGCCCTCCTCCTTGTTGGCCTGCAGGTCCGTCGAGACCCGCAGGTAGAGGGCGACGCGCGTGGTGGTCACAGGGGCGGATGCGGCAGGGAGGGACATCGGGAGCTCCGGTTTCGAGTACATACGCTGGTACCGCATTTTCCTACGCGAGGCCACACCCTCTCACGGCCGAGGAACCTGGGCTCACCCCCCTCCCTCCCGCGGCTCCACGGTGGCCCAAAGATATGCGGCCCTGTGTAGTCACTCCCTCCTGATTTCAGGGCCAGATCGAGACAGGTTCAGAACCAGCTGAAGAGATCCAGATCCGGTCGCCTCCAGCCCACCCCACCCCGAACCTAGGTGGCACCCCAGTGGCCGCTCCAGCGACACTCCCTTTCGCGCTTGTCCGGCACTCCCTCTGGCCCGCTACAACGTACCCCCCTGGCCTGCTGCAGCGTACCCTCCCCCGGCCCGCGTCAGCCCTCGCCCCGGGCTGGTTCCGCAGAGCGAGGTACGGCGGACCGACAGGTGCGCTCAGTGCGCTTACAACGCGCACGGTGGAATCCACAGCGTTCGCGAACTGCTGCACTTCAAGTTCGACGAGGAGCCCGAGATGCGGCGCGCGGCGATTGGTGTCCTTGGGGGCACCCTCACTGCTCCGGGACCTGCGTGGTCGACGGGGGAGAGTGCGCGCACGGGCCTCGGCCTCTGGCAACGAGTTGGGGTCCGGCACCGACGGCAACGACCTCCCCGCCGCAGACCCGGCGAAGCGCCCTCGCGCGGGGCGTGGCTATCACCGTTGGCTTCGGAATGCCTTGATCGCGGCCCACGCAGCGTCGTCGGCTATGCCCACGCGGGCCCTGGCGTTCGGAGTGAGCCGGTCCAGCAGATGAGGGGGGGGCTGATCGCGGGTTGGCTTGAGCGTTCGGTCCAGTTCGTCGCGTGCGGCCGGATCGGGGGCATCTCTCAGCCTTCGCCGGAACTCCGCAACGTCCTCCGCCGATGGCCAAACCCTTTCCGACTGCAAGAGGGCCCATGCCTCGGCATTGTTGAGCCCTATGGTCTCACGGATGGCTTTGGGGAGCCTCGCCAACAACATTGGAGCAGGCCCATCCGCGCGTGTGCGGCTCGAAACGCGCGAGCGATCCTCGGTGTTGCCCGCGAGCGGTCGCATCGTGAGGTCGCGCTCCGCCAACTCGTAGCTGGACGCTGCGTCGCCGCCCGAAGTGCGTGTGTGGGGCACGGCGTGAATCCAGGGGTCGGGCGTAGCTGTCAGGATCTGCAACGCCTTTCTGACCTGTCGCAGCGGCCCTTGGGGATGGACTACCAACCGTTCGTTGGACTCCGCCGGCCCGCCGCTCGGTCGGGACCCGGGCCGGCGGGACAGGTTGCATTCGACCGCGAGGCGGGCGCCACTCACCCGCTCCCTGCTGGGCGCGTAGCACGCGAGGAGCAGGTAGAGGTGCATCGCCTGACCGGACCTGGTCCGGAGCGTGTGCCAGTCTACGGAGCTAAGAGTGCTCAGTGGGATTCGGGTCCGGCGTTGGAGGTACCTCCCGTTGCTCGGGAAGACGTCGCCCTCCAGCAGGAAGGGCACCGAGGCGCGCGACGACCCACTCATAAGCTCCGTCACGCCGGCTTCCACGGGCCTGAGCGTGCGTGGCAGCGTCAGCTCGTACAGGTCCGCACTCTGGGCGTCGAACTGCCCGTGCGCGCCAACCCGGGTGATCCAGCTGCTCGCCAGAAGGTCTCGAAGCGCCCGAACCGCGGAACGCCGCGAACTGCCCGAAAGTCGAGCGATGCGGCTCTGCGCGCACCAGGCCCGGCCATCGCGTCGCTCGTACGAGGCGATTATCAGCCAGATGTGCACTGCCAGCGGCGACCGCCGGACCAGATCGGCGAACTCGGGTGTACGGAGCATCCAAGCCGGGATGCGCGCCTCGGGCCTGTGACGCTCACCCGAAGTAGTCCCCCAGCGCTCACCAGAAGTAGTCCCCCACCGGATCGCGATCCCGGTGACCGGCGGGGGCTGGGGCCCCGCCCGACGAGGTCCGCTCGGTCACCGTGCCCTGTCTTCGGGTGCCAT
>CAIQVJ010000052.1 GCA_903875225.1 uncultured Pseudomonadota bacterium | reverse complement strand
GTCACGTCATCCGAGGCGACGAGCGCGTTCTCGACCGTGTAGTCGTAGGAGTTGGTGTGGCCGCCGTCATCCGTGTTGTGGATGACCCAATGGGCCGTCCAGGTGGAGCCCTCCGCGCCGTCCGCCGGGAAGGCGACGGTCGGCTCGTAGGTGCTGTCCGTCCACCCCGCCTGCACCGACCCACCGTCGTAGGTGTTGGTGTAGGCATAGTGCACGTTCGAAACAGTGACGCCCGCACTGTCACAAGTGAACGTCATCGACTGCTGACTGTCTGTGGTGTACCCGGTGCCGGCGTAGCTCCCGTCGATCTCCATCACGACGGTGGGCCCGTCGATGCTCGTGATCGTGGACCACCAGGTGCCCGTGTAGTCGTACAGATCGGCCTAGTCGGCCGTGACCTCGCACTCACGGACGCTCGCCCCGGCCCGCTCGATGACCACCATGTCGCTCCCGTGCATGCGCCACACCGCGAACTCCTCCCCGAACCAGGGATGGATCGCAAGCGTGATCCTGGCCGTGGACCAGGCTCTGCGAGTGCCTCTACCTGCAGTCTGTCCACTCCTTCCCGAAGCGCTGAATTGCTGTGACCGCGCCGCTCTTTCCGAGCGGGCGGCCTGTGGCCCTGCGGTACCACTTCGAGATCCGCCGCGAGGCAACACGCAGGACGCCGTCCACGAGGTCGGTGCGCCGGG
Organism: uncultured Pseudomonadota bacterium; assembly: GCA_903875225.1. Lineage (GTDB taxonomy): Bacteria > Myxococcota_A > UBA796 > UBA796 > SXON01 > CAIUMM01. The sequence continues at coordinate 54,539 of CAIQVJ010000052.1, read as the reverse complement.
CGAGCAACCAGCGGCGCTTGAAGGGCCCGGTGAGCACCCACTGTCGCGTCGCCGCCCAGGGGATCACCCGGTCCACCCAGTGCGCCGCCTTCTCCGCCATGCGCCGGCCTGCACAGCTCGGGCAGAAGCCCCGCGTCTTGCAGCCCCATGCTGGTAGCGCGAGCGAGCGGCGGCGCGCGAGTCGGCGAGCGCGCAGAGCCGCGACCGCCCGACCCGGTTCAAGCGCGCGGGGACCCGAGCGTGCGTACTCGCGCGCTCGGGGTGGTCGCAGTCGGGACACTCGAGCCACGCAAAGCGCCTGGTCCGCGGGCGGCCGACGCCGAGTGCGGTCGCGACGCCCGCGACGAGCACCCGCCGACCTTCGATGGGACGATCGGGTTCCGGTGCTGCAGCGAGCCGTGAGGCCGGACTGTCAAATCAGACCCTGCCCTCGTCCCGCCGCCGCAGCGCCTCCAACAGCAGGAAGTCCGAGGAACGCGCGAGGTTCGTCTTGCCATCGTCCACGAACCGGGCCTCGAACCGACCTTCCTCCAGCGCGACCATGGCGTAGAAGGCGTCCTCTGCCACCCGACTCCCGTAGTTCGCGGCCACGATCTGGCCCTCGCGCACCTGGACCATGCCGGTCTCGATGGCGCCCTGGATGCGCACCCGTGCCGTGCGCCCCCCCAGCGTGAGGGTCTGCAAAAGCTCGTGCAGCGGCAGATCCGCGAGTCGACCGCCGATCGCCTCGTCGTCGCTGGCCCGCCGCCCGATCGCACGACGCAGCCGCGCCACGATGACGTCCACGTTCGTGGGGAGCTCGATCACGTCCTCTGCGCCAAGCTCGAGCGCCCGGGTGACGTCCGCGGGGGTCGCGGCCTCGGCCGTGAGCAGGACCGGGATCCCGCGCGTGGCGACGCCCCGACGCATCTCCACGATCAGGGAGCTCCCGTCGCGGCGGCCCATCCGGAGCCCGGCGAGCACGGCGGCGGGGTGGAGCGTCTTGGAGAGGTGGAGGGCGTCTTCCCCGTCCGCCGCGATCGAGACCTCGAACCCTGCGCGTGCGAGGCGATCCGCCACCGCGGCCACCAGGGCGTCATCCGGCCCCGCGAGCACGATGCTCTGGCTCGCGCCCTCGCCCGCGGCGACGTGGTGGCGCAGGCCCTTCTTCCGCCACACGCCCGCGAGCGCTCGCAGCGTGGCGCCGTCGTGCCGCGCGGCTTCGGCCCCGAGCGCCTCCACGGGGTCCTGCCCCTCCTTGATGGTCGTGCGCGCGACAGCCCTCGCGGTGTACAGGACCTCCACCTCGGCGCTCTCCCCCGGCCCCTCCTCGCCCGACACGCGGCGCTCGAGGGCCTCGTACAGCCCCGGGAGGTCCCAGGGCGGGCTGAAGGGCGCCAGCAGGGCGACGGGGACCGCGAAGCGGCGACCATCGAGGTTCAACCCGTCCAGGAACGAGAGCGAGAGCTCGTCCAGGTCCGCGAACAGCGCGGCGACCGTGACGGCGTCCCGCAGTTCGGAGGCGAGCCCGAGCTCCCCTGCGAGCTCCCGGGCCAGACGCACCGTGCGCCGCACCCGGTTCCGGGCCTCCTGGGGCGCGTCCCGCCGCGAGAGCAGGAGGAACTCGGTGATGCCGAGCAGGAAGTCCCTGGCCTGGCCGAACGGCACGGTCGACTGGCGGCCGGGGCCGAAGCCTTCGACCTGCGCGATCTGGAGGTTGGGGCGGAGCCGCTTCCACGCAGGGAGGTAGGGCTCCACGTCGTGCGCGACCGCGCGGCGAAAGAAGATCCGCCCCACCTGGTTCGCCTCGATGAAGGCGGAGACCTGATCGGGGTCGGAGACGACCTCCACGCTGCTCTGCTCGCTGTCCTCCAACGCCCGCAGCGCGCTGGCCCTTGGGCCCTCGGGTTCGAAGACCAGGGTCGCACCCTGCGGACCCGGTCCGGAGAGCTCATCGAGGCCCTCCCGGGTGGTCGCCGGGAGATCCGTCGCGGGCAGCAGGCGCTCCACCAGCGCGCGGAGCGGGCCCCGAGGCGCCACGAAGAGCCGGAGTCGGGCGGCGCGGGCGGCCGTCTGGACCACGCGCAACGAGGGAATGTCGGTCGGGTCGGCGACCATGACCGAGAGCACCTTCTTCTCCACGTCCCAGGATGCCGGGACGAGCAGGCGATCCCGGATGAGCCCGGGGGGCACCATCCCCAGGACGTCGCCCGGGATGGTCATCTTCAGGAGGCGCTCCGGCGGGACCATGTTGAGCCGGAACTGGTGGGCCAGCGCGCGCGCGAGCCCCGCATCGTCGATGAGACCGAGATCGATCGCGACCTCACCGAAGCGCGCCCGCCGACTGTCGCGCAACTGTGCGAGGATGCGCTCCACGTCGGCGAGCTGCAGCAGCCCAAGGGCAAGGCAGACCTCACCGAGCGGCTGGTGGCTCAACGGACGCCCCAGTCAGGTGTGGTGGGGGAGATGCGAGGTTCTGCGGTCACACCGGGAAGATATCCCGGACGGGTCACTACATGTCCTCGTCTTCGTCGCCCCCGCCCATGTCGTCGAAGAAGCCGTCCGGATCGTCCTCCTCATCCTCCTCTTCGGCGTCTTCGTCGTCCTTGGTGGTCCACTCGACGTCGCACACCTTCTCGATGAGCGCGAGGATGTCCTCGGCGGTGAACTCCATGTCCTCGGAGGACTCGAAGTGCTCCTCGAGCAGTTCGAGCAGCGAGGCCTCGAGCTCGCCGGAGGTCTCCAGCTTGAGCACGATGTCGTCGGCATCGGGGAGCTTGAGGTCATCCGCGGCGGTGCCCAGCAGGTCCACGACGAACGCTGCGACCGCCTCGGCGTCGGGGGTACCGTTCTGGCTCTCGAGGTACTCGTCGAGTTGCTCGACGACGGTGTCGCGAAGCTCGTGGGGAAGTTGCATCATGGGAACGGTCTCCAGTCGCCGCGCGTATAGCGAACGTCGCGCTGCGGATCAAGTGGGATGTCTCTTTGCCTCAAAAATCCACATCACCCGGACGCCAGCTCCACCAGCGCCGGAGCGGCGCGGCGCAGCATCGCGGTCACCATCGGGTTCTCGGAGAATCGCAGCCAGGGCACGAGCACCGCGCTGGCAGAAGCAGCGTCCACGGGCCCTTCTCCGGGGCTCGTGCGCACGAGATCCAGCTCGAAGACGAACCGCCCGAACAGGGCCGCGAGGCTCCCCGCCGCCACGACCTGCTTCCCCAGCAGCGCCTGGCCCAGCAGCAGGTGCAGGTACCGCCGGGCGTCCACGGCCAGCGGGCGTCGCTCCCCGTTCGCATCGAGGATCCGCAGCACGTCGCGCACGAGTGACCTCTGCCACGCCTCGGTCTCCCCAGACTCCTGCGTGATCGCGGCGTTCACCACCAGACGCATCCCCTCCCGCACCGCATCCGCAGCCAGCCGGTACCGCCCCGCAGGGAGTGTGCGCCCCAGCGCGTCGGTGGCCGCGATCATGAGCTGCCTGGCTGTGTCCTCGGGCTCCTGCACGCCCGCGTCCACCTGCTGCCAGCGGCGGAGGAGCGCACCCTCGAGCCGCATCCAGTCCGCGAGGCCCACCCCCGCGCCCGGGAGGATGGCCACCGCATCGGGCGCGAACACCGCCGGGGGCCCGAGCCGGGGAAGGGTCGAGAACGCCACGATCTGCTCAGCGAGCGGCTCGCCGGTCACGCTGGAGGCGTGGAACCCCGCGCACGAGGCCCGGATCATGAGAATTTCACCATTCGGATCCCGCAGGCGACGAAACGGGAATTCCTGACAGAAGCCGGGCTTCGCTTCGGCGCCAAGCTCCGCGTGGATCACGCACCGGTTGTCGGGCAACAGGAACACACACGCACCATCGCGATGCCGCAGGAACCACCCCACCTCGCCGCCGGGGCCGGGCTCCCGCACGACCCAGTCCTCACACCCCGCGAGCGTGGCTGCCCCCGCGCTCGTGAGGGCAGCTACGACCTCCGGCTCCACCGGTCCGAGCCGGAACTCACGGCAGCACGCCCCACATCCATGACAGGACCAGCGAGCCGCGGGGAGGGTCTGCATGCGGTCCTCTACCCCGGGGCCATGCCGGGGTCAGGGCAAAAGGATACTGCGTCGGCGCCCCGGAGTGCCGATGATCACAGATTTGCTGAGCTGGAAACCTCTGGAGGCGGGGCGTCCCGCGACTCCACTTTCGCTCACGGCCGACGAAGGAACGTGGATCAAGCTCGCCGACTTCAAGACACACCTGAACGTCGTGCTCATCTTCTTCCGGCGCATGGACGACAATGCGACCGAGACGTTCCTGAAGACGATGCAGACCCACCAGGCACGCTTCGAGGCGCTCGAGTGCGGCATCTTCGGCGTCCACACGGCGCGCACGGACAAGCTCCGCGACTTCAGATCCCGCCTGGGCATCCAGTTCTTCCTGCTCTACGACCCCATGGCGTTCGCCGCGCGCGGCTTCCGCGCATCGAGCCGGGTTCGCCCGATCTGCAAGGACACCACCGTCGTCGTCGGCAAGGATGGCAACGTGCTGTACTCGCAGCGCGGGTTCCCGGACGTGGAGGTGCTTCTCGAAGTGATCGCACGCGCCGAGGGCAAGGACGTGCCTGCCCCCCCCGCGGCGGCCGCGCACCACACGTCGTCGTCCACGATCCGCGACCCCGGGCGTGGCCCCGCGGCGGTCCGGGACATCGAGTCCGCCGAAGCCATGCTCCTCCTCCAGGAGAAGGACTCGCCCTACATCCTGGTCGACGTTCGGACGAAGGCGGAGTGGGAGCGCGAGCACGCCCCGATGGCGCAGCTCATCCCGGTGGACGAGTTGCCCCACCGCTACGCGGAGCTCAAGCAGACCACGAACATCATCTTCGTGTGTCAGGGCGGCGGGCGCAGCGCGGCCGCGGCGGAGTTCATGACGAGCATCGGCGCCTCTGACGTGTGCAATGTGCTCGGCGGCATGTCCGAGTGGTCCGGCCCCAAAGTGAGCGGCGCGTGAGGGGGATGCGCTCGGCGCCTTGCCGCACTCCCCATCCACCTGCTACCCTTGCGCCGTGACCATGAAAGCCGCAGCGCGCTCCGCCTCCTGTCCGTTCTGCAAGGGGGGCATCCAGCCAGACCTGTTGCAGTTCGGGGGCAACTGTCCCCACTGCCTGCTCGAGATCCCGGGCGAGGAGGCCCCGACCGATCCGGGAGCCGTCGCGAGGCAGAAGGCGGCTGTCGAGGCTGCCGCCAGGGCGAAGTCCGGCCGGAACAGGAACATCGTGTACGGGATGATCGCGGTGTTCCTGCTCTCGGTGGGCGGCGGCGTGGCGGTCTGGCAGGCGCGACAGGAGCGAGCCGCCCGCACGTATGAGATGCCGGACGACCTCTACCTGCCGCCCCTGCAGGAGGCGGTGGTGCCAACGGAGCCCTCCACCGCGCCCGAGGCGATGACCCCCGTGGCGACTCCGAACGCCAAGCGCCCCGTGCACTCCTCCCTCACCTCGCTCGGAGGGCCCCCCTCGCTCGGCGATGCGACCGTCCCCGACGCGCTGACCACGAACCCGCCGGTCGAGACCCCCCAGGTCGCCACGGGACCACGACACGCCAGCACCACGCAGGGAGCCGACGCTCCGCTCGCGATCTCCGCGAGCCAGGGCAACTCCCTGATGCTGGAGTCCGCCCCCATCACCGGAGCGGCAGGCGGCAAGCCGCTCTCCGACGAGGGTGAGGTCTTCGCCATGCTCAAGCAGGTCATGAGCCGGTACAACCCGCAGATCCAGTCCTGCTACAACACCCGTCTCAAGCAGGTGCCCGACCTCGCCGGGGGCTGGAAGCTCTCCTTCTCGGTCGCCAAGGACGGCAGCACCCACTCGGTCCAGGTCGACCCCGTCGCCAATCACGACAGCCAGCTTGAAGCCTGTCTCGTCAAGACGGTCTCCGCCTGGAAGTTCGCCCCGCTCACCTACGAGCAGCCGGTCACGAAGACCGTGAGGTTCGGCGCCGCCGGCTGGTAAGGGGGTTCGATGCAGACCGACAATGCCCGCTCCTCGCGGCCGATCGCCGGTCCCCGCCTCTCCGTCCTCGCCCCGGTGCTCCTGGCGCTCGGCGCTGCCGCTGCGCTCCTGGCCCCCCTCGAGGACCCCGATCTGTGGTGGCACCTGTCCGGTGCCCGCGCGGTCCTGGCGCAGCACGGATGGTGGCTGGTGGATCACTCCTCCTTCCTGCAGTCGGGAACGTGGGTGGACACGGAGTGGCTGTTCCAACTGGGGCTGTACGCCGCATGGAGGGCGGGGGGCCCGGAGGGCGTCACCATCACCGTCGCCCTGGCAGCGGGCGTCACGGCCTGGCTGCTCACCCGAACGCACGTGGCCGAGCCCGAAGGAGACGCGCCCGCGGCGGCCCTGCCCCACCCCGGAAGGCTCCTCCTCGTCTCGCTCACCGTGCTGGCGATCAGCGACCAGTTCGCCCCCCGGCCGCAGAGCCTCATGCTGCTGGGGCTCGCCCTCGCGCTGCAGCGCCTGGGCGGGCCGCCGCCCACGCGAAGGGGCATCCTCTGGTTGGGCCTCGGCCAGCTGGTCTGGGCCCAGATCCACGTCTCCCACGTGCTCCTCCCCCTGCTGCTCCTGTTCCCCGCCGCGGAGGCATTGTCGGGTCGGGACTCGAAGGTCGCGCTCGCCTGGGGGCGCGCGGCTCTCGTCTGCGGCGTCGTGGCGCTCCTCGCCAATCCGCGCAGCGTGGGCGTGATCCAGGAGGTGTTCCATCACGCCGGCAGCGACTCCGCGCGCCACATCGCCGACATGCGGCCTCCTGCGCTCGCGGATCTCTGGCCGACCGGTTGGGGGCCACAGGCCGCAGCCCTCCTCGTCTGGGCTGTCGGGCTGTCGGCGCTCGGGGCGGGCCGGGCACGCCCGACCGGCTTCTGGCGCGATGCCGCGTGCTTCGTCCTTGGAACCGCGCTCGCGCTCACGGCGGTGCGCTTTCGAGCGGCCGGGGCCCTGCTGGCCCTCCCCCTGGCGCTGCAGGCCACCTCGCCCGGAGCCGGACGCAGCAGCCCGGTGCGCACAGCCGGAAGCGCGCTGGTGTGCATCGTCGCGCTCCTGCTCGTCCCGGGCACGAGCCTCGCGAAGAAAGCCGGGCATTTCGGCGTCATCGGCCTGCGCGGACTCCACCTGCCGGAGGACGCCGCCCGCCTGCTCGAAACAGGCACGGGGAACCTGTACAACCACTATGAGGACGGCGGCTACCTGGGTTGGCGCCTCGCCGGTCGGTGGGCGATCGCGATCGACGGTCGTACCCCGACGTTCTTCACGGCGGAGACCCACACGCTCTGGCGACAGGCACAGCGCAGCCTGGACACGTTCCGCCAGCTCACCCAGACCGTCGGCGTCGACGCGGCCCTGGTTCGCAAGGACAGCATGCTGTGTCGACGGCTCCGCGACGGTTCGGACTGGCGCGCTGCGTACGTCGACCTGGACCGGACGCTGTTCGTGCCCGCGGGGAGCGGGATCGCCCCGGGGGTGACCCTGCGCGCCCTGGCGCTGTGCGACGACCAGCCGGTCGAGGGGTCCTCCTGCGCCGACGCCGAGGCCCAGTGGGCCGAGGCTTCCACACTCGACGCCCTGACGCCCAACGCCCGGTACCCCGGAATCCTGGGCCTGCGGCTCGCCGCCTGCCGGCAGGGCGACGCCTCCCACCTGGCGGACGTCGCGGCGGCCCTGATCGCCGACGATGCGGGTCCGGACTGGATGGTCGCGACGGACGCCCTCGCAGCGGCCGGCCGGACCGACGAGGCGCTGGCAGCGGCCCGGGAAGGTGCGGCACGCTTTGACGAGGGCCAGTACGCGCTGGACGGGGCGCGGATCGCCCAGGCCGCGGGGCGCGACGAAGACGTTCTCCGGATGCTCGACGACGCGTCGAGGCGCCTGGACGACGCGTTCCCCGTGCCGGCCCGTCTCGCGTACGCGCAGCGCCTCGCCGCCGCGGGCCGCCTCGACGAGGCCGCGACCCAGGCCCGTCAAGCCGCCTGGGCGGGCCAGCCGGGTGCAGCCGAGCTGCTCGAGCGCCTCGGCGCGGGCCCACAGCGCAAGTAGGCCCGACGCGGGCCGCGTCATGTGCCCGGGCACGGCGTCGGGGATAGCCCAGCGACTACCCCGAACGGAGCCGAGATGACCCGACCCCCCCCCGGAACCCCAGCCGCCCTGCTCCTCGCCCTGGTGCTGTCCGCTTCGGGCATCGTCGTCCATGGCACCGTCCCCACCGCCGCAGCGGCTCCGGCACCCGTGTTCGAGGGCTCGGCCGTGCTGGAGCTCCTCCGCCCCTCCGACGTGGTCGGCGATGGATCGACGCCGGTCGATCTGTACGTCCTCGCGCTCAACCCGGATGGGACGCCGATCGTGGGCATGGCGCTGAAGCTGACCTCCACGGGTGGCCTCACCACCGGCCCCGAGGACAAGGGCGGCGGCCTGTACCACATCGGCTTCACACCCGCGAAGGCGGACGCCCCCGGCACGGCCTCTGTGTCCCTCAAGGGCAAGCTCCCCAGCAAGGCCGCCGTCGATCGCACCTGGTCGTTCCCCGTGTCTGCCACGCGCAGCCGAACGGTGGCGGTGGCGGCCAATCCGGCGAAGCTGACCCTGGGCGTGGACAAGACAGCCAGCATCGGGTTCACGTTCGCGGGCGGTGATCCGAGGGCCCTCGCTGGCCTGCACCTGGCGCTGAACGCCACCGCCGGCGTCCCGACCAACGTGACGAACGTGGGCAACGGGGTGTTCAACGCCCTCTACACCTCCCCTCCCGGCAGCGTGCCCCAGCTGCAGATCATCACCGCGGTGGACGCCGCCGACCCGCTCCGCACCTACGGCGCGCTCGCGGTGCCGCTGACCGCGAACGTGACCCAGGCCGTGGTGGGCCCCCCCAACACCGCCATCGTCCTGAACGTCGGCGGTCGGGACTTCGGCCCGGTGAAGACGGACTCCAAGGGGCATGCGAAGATCCCGATCGTCCTGGCGCCCGGCGTGACCTCGGCGAGCCAGAAGGTGGCCGGCGCCGGCGGGACGATCTCGGAGCAGCCGCTCGACCTGAAGATCCCCGAAACCCGACGGATCGCCCTGTTCGCGACGGCCGCCGGGATCCCCTCCGACTCGAGGCTCCAGGTGCCGATCCGGGCGGTGGTCTACACCCCGGAGGGTGCCCTCGACGATCAGGCCAGCGTGCAGTTCTCGGTGACTGCCGGGACCATCGGGCCGGCACGCCTGGAGGGCGGCGGAGTCTACGTCGCCACCTACACCCCACCCGACGGGAACGCCCCCGTCAAGGCGAGCCTGACGGTGAAGCTGGAGAACGCCACGGCCCTCCAGACGGAGACCCGCCCGCTCCTCCTCCTCCCGGTCCGGGCAGCGCGGGTGGCGATGAGCGCGAACCCGCCCACCCTTGCAGCAGCCGCGAAGAGCCTGACCATCACCGCGCTGGTGGCGGGGCCGACCGGAGCGCCGCTCCCGGGCCGTACGCTCACCTGCTCGGCCAATGGCGCGACCCTGCAGGGGATCACCGACCTGAAGTCCGGCAGCTACGATGCGGCGTTCGCCACCACCGGCACCGGCCCCGTCGAGGTCTCGGCCTCGGTCGCCGCGCCGGTCACCGGCAACCAGATGACGCAGATCCTGCTGATCCCCTCCCACACCCGTCTCCCGGCAGACGGGCTCTCGAGCTCGATGCTCACGATCACCACGCTGGACGAGTTCGGCTATCCGGTGCCCAACGTGCCCGTCACGGTGACCCTGGGCCTCGGGGACGGCTCCGTGCCGGAGTCCGTGACCACCGGCGCCTCCGGAGTGGCGGTCATCTACTACACGGCCGGGCGGAAGAACGGCGTGGTCGACATCGACGCGAGCGCCGGCGCGGCGACCGCGGGGGTCACGATCGTGCAGGCCCCCCCGGAGCTCCCGCTGCCAACCCTCCCGACCTCGGCGAGCGCCGCCACGCGAGGCGTGTTCGACGAGTGGGCTCAGTCCTTCGCCGCGCTGCGGGTGGAGCGGGAATAGCCGCGCGCGGCCCTACCGCCGCACCGCCAACACCCGGCCGCCCGGCCAGGCGCCCAACGCGCCGAGCAGCACCATCGGCAGCACGTGCCCGAGCGCCACGTGCGCGGGGTGTCCCACGGGGCACCAGAGATCCACCAGCACAGCGGCTGCCGCGCCGGAAGCAACCCCCAGCGCCGCCCCGGTGAGCGTGGGGTGGATTGGATCGCTGCGACGCCGGGCCCCGACGAGCGAAACCAGGATGGCCCCCCCGGTGAGCAGCGAGACGCCGAGGCAGAGCAGCCCCGGCCGGGTGGGCCACCAGACATACGCACCGAATGCGAAGCTCCAGAGGGTCTTCCAGCCGAAAAAGATGGTCGGCACGGCGACGAGCACCGCGAGCACCACCTCGCGCGGGGCAGGGAGCGCCGCCCGCCGTCTCGTCGCGCGGAGGGCGCCGACCGCGATCGCGAGGGTTCCCACCAGCGTGATCGCGATGAGCGCGGGCGGTCGGGGCGCGCCGAAGTCGCGAAATCCACCACAGGCCAGGAACGCAGCCAGCGCCGTGGCGAAGCCCCCGGCCAGGACCAGGGAATCCCGACGCACCGCCATGGCCCGGGTTGGTGAGGGCTGCGCCTGCAGGGCCTCGGAGATCTGGCGTTTGAGCAGGTCGTCCATGTCAGTCTCCCAGCGCCGCGGCGAACGCCGCGCGAAGCGATTCGTAGGCCCGGTGCGACCGCGACTTCAGGGCCGGGACCGTGGTGCCCGAGGCGGCTGCGGCCTCCACGAGCGTGAGGCCATCGAGTCGCATGAGCTCGAAGGCCTGGCGCTGGGTGACTGGGAGCCGGCCCAGCTCCTGCTCGAGGCGAGCGGAGATCTGCGCCGTGCTCACCCGCTGGTAGCCGGATTCGGCCGCCGGATCCGGGACATCGGGGACGTCGCCCCCCGTCCACCCCTCGCGCCTCCGGCTGCGGCGATACTCATCGATGACCAGCCGCCGCGCGATCGCGATCGCCCAGGGCATGACCTGGGCGCCGGGGGCGAACGACCCCCGCGCGCGGTGCATCTGGAGAAAGGTCTGCTGGAGGAGATCTTCGGCCAGCAATCGATTCCCGGTCTTCCGGAGGAGGTAGCCGAGCAGACGCGGGCCTACCTCGTCGTAGAGCGCGGAGAACGCACCCGCGTCTCCCGCTGCGTAGCGGGCCATCGCCGCATCGCCCCGCGGGGTGGACGACGGCCGCACATCCGCCGGACCGATCTCGGCGGGAGAAGCGGCGGGGTGTTGGGACTGCCGGGACATCGTGGGCTCTCGGTCGGCAAGCCTACGCCAATCCGCGTTTCCGGTTTCGGTTCTCGGCGCCATTTGATCGAAATTCACTTCGCGAAGGTGGGCACGCCCCAGAGCCCCTCCGTGGGCCGGTAGGACTCGGTGTGGCAGTCCGCGCACGCCTCGCGAGGGGTCTCGTCGATGGTGCCGTCGTCGTAGACCATGCGCAGCCACCAGGGGCGCCCTGTCTCGTCGACGTAGTCGTCCCGCTTCACCTCGACCCCGTGCGGTTCCTCGCGGTTGACCGCCTCGTGGATGATGACCGTGCCGACGGGGAACTCGACCTCCAGCGGCGTGGACCAGTCGTCCTGGTCGATGGTCAGGTAGAGATCGGTGGCGGCGATGCCCCAATCCGGGACCGGAACGGGCGAGACCCAGACGTTGCGCTCGATCGGGTTCGACGAGTAGGGCGGGATGTAGGGCTCCGCGTTGAGCTTGACCAACGCTCCCGCGTCCATTGTCCGAACGAGCTGCAGGACCGCGTCCTGGTCGAATTCACACTCCTCGGCGCCCTGAACGAACCCCGGCGGACACTCGGGTGCGGCACAGCCTGCAGGCAGCAGCAGCAGCAGGCCCAACGGGGCGAATCGACCGGAAAGCGGCATGAGAACTCCAGGGGGACCGGCTGTTCGTCGCGCCACGGGGGCGCTCGTAGAACCCCTACGGAGATCCCGGTGCCGGGTTTCGCCGAACCGCGTATTTCTTTTGGAAAGGCTATGTTCCCGCACCCCCCGGAGCTCCCATGGCTTTCGAACTCGCCCCCGAGTACGCCTCCTACGATGACGTTCCCTGGTACCGCAAAAGGTGGTTCTTCGCGCTCTCCCTCTTGTTCTGCATCCCTGTCGGCGCGTTCATCGGCCTCACGGGAGATGTCTACGCCCTGCACGAAGGGGAGGTCAAGAAGCTCCCCGCCAGCCAGCGGACGATGATGGTGGTCACCTTCCTCCTGCTGATGGGCGCGAACCTGTTCACCCTGCTGACCTGACCGGCCCCCCGCACGCCACGACCGCCGGGATACCACAACCGGCTCGGAGTTGAACATGCAACGTAGAGAAGTCCTTGCCCTTCTTGGTGGTGCGCTCGGCCTGGCGGCCTCCGGTCCTGCGCTCGCCGCCCCCGTCACCGGGCTCGACGTGTTCGACGAGCACGACGTCCCCGGGCGGATGGCCCGGGTTCGGACCCAACTCGATGCCATCCGGGCGCGTCCCGTGTCGCCCGAGATGCAGGAGTACCTCGCAACGACCGGTCTCCCCGCCGACATCATCGGCCGCACCATGGGAGCCCTCGCCGCAACCGCCGCCTTCCGCGAGCTCGACCAGCACGCGCAGGCCCACCCCGAGGCCCAGGCGCTGCTCGATGACGAAGCGCCCCACGCCGGAGCGGTGGCTGGGGCCTGGTCCGGGTTCCTGCATCACCAGCACAACGTGCGCGGCGTCACCGAAGCGCTGCGTGAACGGCCGGAGCTGGGCCTGGATCTCCGCGAGAAGCTCCAACAGGCGGCCGCGCAGTTGGGGATGCCGGAGCGCTGGGTGGAGGTGCTCGATCACCACGTCGAGAGCGTGCACTGGCGCATGCGGCACCAGTCGGCCTCCGTGGAGGCCACCAACGCGGTCGCGAGCGTGGACGGGCTCTGGCACGCATCCGGGCTGGACCCGGACGAGATCCGCGCGGCCGCGAGCGACGACGTGGTCGCCACGTCAGACCCCGACACAGCCGCAACCGGGGGGGACCAGGAGAGTGCGGGACACTCCCGGCACTCGCACGGCCTGAAGACGGCTGGCGCCATCGTGATGGGGGTCGGAGGAGGGCTCGCCACGCTCGCGATCATAGGGGGCGTGGCGCTCCCCAACCCCGGCAGCGTCACCGCGCTGGTGGTGCTCGGCATCCCGGGGTTGGTCTGCCTGCTCGTCGGGTTCATGCTGTGGGTGATCGGCAAGTCCGGGGAATCCGGCGCGTGACCCCGTGGGAGGCCGACCTCGCCCGCCGCGAGGTGTTGCTGGACGAGGTCCGGGCTGTCCTGATCGATGTGTTGCAGCTCCAGCAGGAGCCCGACGAGCTTGATCCCGACGCCCCGCTCTTCGGGGGCGGGCTGCGTCTGGACTCGATCGATGCGCTCGACCTCGTCGTCCGCCTCGAGGCGGGATTCGGCGTGCGCGTCGTCGACAGCGAGCTCTCGGCCGCCACGGGTGCGCAGGCGCTGAGGACGCTCAACACGCTCGTCGATCGCCTCGTCGCCGCGGGTGCCACGTGAACGGACACTCCCTGGAGGGCCAGGTGCGGGCCATCCGCGAGTGGGCTGCGGTGTCGAGCCTGCCGCACCTGCGCGTCGTCCGGGTGAGCGGCGACTCGGCGTGGGACTACCTCGATCGGCTCCTCCCCTGCGAGGTCTACCTGCGCGAAGGCCAGCTCCGGCCGACCCTCCTGCTGCGATCGGACGACACCATCTTTGCCGACGTGCTGGTGGGCGCGGACGAACTCGACTTCTGGCTGGTGGTGGATGGGCCCACAGAGGAGGACCTGCTCGCGTACCTGGACGCCGCCCGGCTGCCCGGCGAGTCGGTGAGCTTCGCCAGCCAGGCGCGCAGCCACGCGGTGCTCACGGTGGACGGCCCGTACGCATGGAAGGTGCTGGAGGGCGTCGCCGAGCGCGGCATCGGCGGGATGCCCTACCTCTCGCTCGCCCACCTCGACGACGGGATGCTCTGCGGGCGGGCCGGCAAGACCGGGGAGTACGGCTACTTCCTGCACGTGCCGCTCGACCGGGTGGAAGCCACCCGCGCAAAGCTCGGCGACCTCGTGCAGGCCGGCGAGGCGGCGCTGGCCCACTGCGCGCTGGAGAGCTGGTTCTTCGACATCCACGCGGCCGGGGTCGCGGACCTCACGCCGTTGGAGCTCCAGCTCCAGTGGCGGCTCAGCCGCCGGAAGGCACACGTCTGCGGCATGGCCGCGCTGGGGACGCGCCGGGCCGCGGGGGGCCTCCGGCGCACGGTCGGGCTGCGCGGCCCGTTGGGCATGGCCGCTGGAGACCCGCTCGTCATCGCCGGCGAGACCGTCGGCACGGTGCTGCAGTCCGCACCCTGGCTCGGGGCCAGCGGGGGGAGCATCGGCATGGGGCTGCTCCCCGGCCCGATCGCGCATCCCGGCCTCGACGTGCTTGCGGTCCCCGCTGGTCCGGTGCGCACCGTCTCACCGCCCTTCCTGGTGAACAGGAGCCTGCTGGTGAAGCCCTCCCGTCGCCCGCCCGACCCCGCCAGCCTGCCCGACCCCTACGCGTAGATGCGCGGCACCGTCGTCGTCATCGGAGCGGGCCTCGGCGGCCTCGCGGCCGCAGCCATGCTCACACGGGCCGGCCGTCGGGTGATCGTGGTGGAGCGGCACGAAGAGCCCGGGGGCTTCGCCGTCACCTTCCGCCGAGCCGGTTTCCACTTCGACGCATCCCTGCATCACCTCGATGCGGTCGGGGTCGGTCAGGCCAACCGCCCGCTGCTCGACCGCCTCGGCATCAGCGACTCCCTCCGGCTCCACCGGGATCCGATCCTCCGCCGGGACTGTCTCCCGGGGATCGACCTGCTCATTCCGCAGGACGGCGCGACCCTGCTCTCGATGCTGGCCGACCGGTTTCCGGGCGAGGCGCCGGGCCTCCGCCTGCTCTTCGCCCGGGCCGCCGAGGTGCATGCTGCCCTCTACGCGGGGCGACCAACGGCGCCCGGGCCCGGCAGCGCAGCCGATCTGCTCGGAGGTTGCCTGGGCTCCGCCAGGCTCATCGACCTGGTCGGAGGGATCTGCGAGTACGCGGGCCGCACCCCTGCCGGGTGCCCGGCGAACACGTTCCTGATGCTGTTCCATGCGTACCACGTGCTCGGAGGGTGGCGCCTGCAGGGCGGGAGCAGGGCGCTCACCGAGGCGCTCGTCCGGCAGATCGAGGTCGGCGGAGGCAGTGTCCGCACGTCGTCCGCCGCGACCGCGATCCGGCTCGCGCGCGGCCGGATCGCGGCGGTCCACCTCGAAGGCGGCGAGGTGATCGAGACCGCAGACGTGATCGCCGCCCTCCCGGTGCCACGGCTCGCCGACCTGCTGCCCGGCGACACGCCCTTCGAGCGCTGGCGGACGCGGATCGCCACGCTACCGCCGTCCAGGTCCACCTACCGCCTCTCCGTGGGGCTGCACGGCGACCACACCGCCGGGCAGACCTACGAGACCCGGATCGTGGACGACGCAGGGCAATGCGTGGTGACCCTCCCCTCGGTCGGCGACGCAGGCTGGGCGGAGCCAGGCAACACCAGCGTGTGCATCACGATGAGCGCCCCGACGGGAGTGCCCACGGCGGCGGAGCGCGAGGCGGCCACCACACGCCTGCTCGGAGCGCTGAACCGACTCGTCCCCGGCGCTGATCGGCACGTCGTCGTCTCGACGCTGGCGCACCCGGGCACCTGGGCGCGCTACACCGACAGCCCCGGGGGGGCCACGATGGGAAGCGGGGCCGATCCGGTGCCAGCTCGCACCCCGATCCCGGGGCTGACGCTGGCCGGAGCGTGGGTGTCGCCGGGCCCGGGGCAGACCGCCGTGCTGCACTCCGGCGCGCGCGCTGCACTCCTGGTGGAGGCGGGCGCGTGAAGCAGAGGATGGGCCGGGCTCAGCCGCGCCGAGCCACGCGCGACGAGGTAGGCCCACCCGATGCGCGCGCCCTTCACCCTCCCCCTCCTCCTCTGCGTGGCCTGTAACGGACCAGGGGCCTCGAACACCGCCCCGACGAACAACAGGTACGTGCTCCCCATCGGCCCGCGCTTCCAGTGGGAAGAAAACAACGGCTACTGTGGAGAGACCTCGCTCATCAGCGCCGGCCTGTACTACGGCCAATACGGCTCCCAGTACGACGCACGGGCGTACGCCAGCGACGGCGCCGATCAGAGCAGACCCACGAGCCAACTCCTGCTGGGGGTGAACGAAGATGAGGCAGCCACCGCCATGCACCTGGAGGTCACACGCTGGCACGGGGACACCCCCGAGGACTTCCTCGCGTGGGTCAAGCAGAACTTCCTCCTCGGATACCCGGTGATCATCGGCGTGTTCAACAACGAGAACCGGCTGTACGGCGAGACAGCGGCAGACGCTGGCGACGCCGAGTACGACCACATCGTGCCGGTCACCGGCATCGGGTCCGACCACCCGATCTCGGACCCATCGTACCACGCCGACGACACCCTCACGTTCAGCGACAACGGGCTCGTGGGCGACGACACCCCCAGCGGGTCCACCTACTTCAACACCTTCGCCTTCGACGCCTTCCTCATGACCCGGGCCCAGGCGAACGCCGCCGATGCCCCGTACTACGCGCTGTCGAAGGAGACGGCGAACTATGGCATCGCCGTCACCGGGGTCGCAGACAGCGACGGGGCCACCCTGCCCGTCAGCGTAGAGACCAGAATGAACTACGAGAGCCCGGAGATCGAGGACGGCGGGACCGAAAGGCCGCAGGCCACCCCGCTCGAGCTCACGGTCACCGTCTCGAACCTGGCGCCAGGCCAGGACTACACGCTCTACCGGTACGACACCATCGCCTCGGTGCCGGATGGGCAGTTCAACGCCCATGCCGCAGCCGCGGAGATGTCCTGGCCTGTCCACGTCGAGACGGGCTCGACCTGGAGCGTGACCGAGACCGTACTCTCGAGCGATGTCGCGGTGTACCGGGCGGTCCCCGACAGCGCGGACTGACGTCGCGGGCCGCGAACCGGGTGTGCACTCCCACCCCGGAGCTGTTCGCGAGCGCACGCCGATGTCGTGCGTGGGCCGCGTACAGCGCTGGGTTCTGCATGGCACGGCCATTGCGGAACCAGGGGGCCTCGTGGAGCCGTCGATGCCGTCATCCGCCACCTCCCCACCAGAGGCGCCCTCGAACGCACGGATCGCCGCCGCCCTGGAAGAGGTCGCCATGCTGCTGGACACCCAGGGCGCGGACGTGTTCCGTGTGCGGGCGTGGCGCACCGGCGCGGACGCCGTGCGGACCCACCCCCGCCCCCTCACGGACGTGCTGGCGGAACACGGTCAGGCGGGCATCGACGCGATCGAGCACATCGGTCCGAGCCTCGCCGCCGCGATCACGGAGCTTCTGCGCACGGGCCACCTCGCAACGCTGGACCGGCTCCGGGGGGAGGTGCCGGCAGAGAGACTGCTGGCGAGCGTGCCCGGCATCGGTGCGACCCTCGCCCGCCGCATCCACGCCGAGCTGAAGATCGACACCCTCGAGGACCTGGAGGCCGCCGCGTGGGATGGCCGACTCCAGGGGTTGCGCGGGCTCGGCGCCCGCCGCGTGCGCGCGATCCGGGATCTGCTCGAGGCACGGCTCGCACGGGGCGCAGGGCGCGTACCGGCGGGGCGGGCGCGCGACGCGGTGCAGCCGGCGGTCAACCTCCTGCTGGAGATCGACCGCATGTACCGGACCCGGGCGCGCGCGGGTGACCTCCGCATGATCGCGCCGCGGCGCTTCAACCCCACGCGGACAGCCTGGCTCCCGATCCTGCACCTGGACCGCGACGGGTGGGCGTTCACCGCCCTCTACTCGAACACGGCACGAGCCCATGAGCTCGGCCGCACCCGGGACTGGGTGGTCATCTACTGGGACCGCGACGGCGGACAGGGCCAGTGCACGGTCACCACCGAGACCCGTGGACCCCTTGCAGGCAAACGGGTCGTTCGCGGCCGCGAAGCCGAGTGCGCCGGCACGACCTTGCCCGGCGACGCCATCTCGCTGACGCGGGCGAGCACCACGACGGTCGCGACTCCGACATTCCTGCCCCAACCGGACCTGCGCTTTGGTACCCAGCCATTGACACCCAACTGACAACCAGGCCGCGGAGGCCGAATTGAGTTCCATCCAACCTGCCCGCGCCTCTTTGGCCCAAGCGACACGGCCATCGCGCCCCCCTCAAGCAGGCCGACCACCGGGTGGTGACCTCCACGCTGACTGTGCGCTCCTCTCCGTTCGGTTGGAGGGCCCATCCTGGCGAGTTCGATCCGCGTGGCGGCAAGAACTGGCGGGGATGGTCGCATCCTGGCGAGTTCGATCCGCGTGGCGGCAAGAACTGGCGAGGATGGTCGCATCCTGGCGAGTTCGATCCGCGTGGCGGCAAGAACTGGCGAGGATGGTCGCATCCTGGCGAGTTCGATCCGCGTGACGGCAAGAACTGGCGAGGATGGTCGCATCCCCGCGAGTTCGATCCGCGCAGCCGCGGCACCAGCGCGATGGCACATGGGTGCGGTGCACCAGCCAGCGCGCCAATCCCCCCACGTCGAATTCCGCACGGCTCTGTCGGCCGCAGGGGCCGCCGGGGTGAACGTCCCCCCCCCGGGGGTCAGCGAACGGCCCCCTCCCCGGCAGGTGCGCACAAACCCGCAGGCGCCCCTGTCTGGTAGCATGCGCCATGCTCTTCACCTTCTGCGCGGCCATCGCTGCAGCCCCCACCGGTTGGTTGGATGTCGCGGATGGAACCCACATCGCCGGTTGGGCCTCGGACAGCGACTTCGCGGGGCCGATCGCCGTGCACGTCTACGTGGACGGCGCCATCGTGAAGGGCCTCTCGGCCGATTCCTACCGGGCCGACGTGGGCTCGCATGCGTTCGACTGGTACCACGAGCCCTTCGGCGCGGGCGAGCATGAGGTGGTCGTGTATGCCATCGGAGCCGACGCGACGGGCGCGCCCGACGGGACCAACCCGTCGCTCTCCGGGACGCCCGAGTCCTTCGACGTCGGCTGCGCCGGGCTCACAGGAGACCCCGAAGCGTGGTGCGTCGGGAACCCCGCCTACTGGGAGGACCGGCAGATCGACACCGAGTACGTCGGCAACTCCAACGTGCGCGCGGGCGTGAACCCCTCGTACGGCGGCGCGATGTTCCAGTTGTTCGACGACGACTGGGACCAGAACCTGCTGATGGAGCACGGCGGGGCGGCGGTCCAGCTCTCGATCTGGGGCTACGACCCGGTGGGTGGCACCGGCTGGTTCGGAGACTCCTGGTGCGACTCGACCCCCTACTCCTCCGAAGCCGCATGCCTCGCCGTGGGGCACACGAGCTGCGTGGCCCGCGCCTACTCGGAGGGGGCACACGTGGCGGACTGCGTCCGCGTCGAACCCTGCGACGGGTGGAACGCCGGGGCGCCCTACAACCCGATCCAGGCCCAGGGCGCGAACTGCACCTGGGACAGCGCGGCGAACGACGTGTCCAGCGGCGGATGGGAGGGGGACGCCTACCGCAGCGTGCTGTCGGACCCACGCCACTTCACCAAGACCGGCAGCGGCGTGTCCGGGATGGAGTTCGAGCAGCTGGTGACGCCCGCCGACTTCTGGGTCCAGGTCGACTACACGCTTCGGTACAGCGGCGCCCAGACATGGTGCGACCACGACCAGGAGATCCCCGCGATCTTCACCGCGCAGGGGGTCGACGACCACTTCTACTGGTACGGAGCGGACTCCCCGTGGTCCGACCCGGATTCTGCCGTCGACTCCACGCGGTCGCCGCTCACGTCGGTGCTGGAGTTCCCCGGGGTCGATCCGATGAGCACGTTTCCCAGCAGCGGCGTTGCCAGCGAGCGCTGGTGGACGGCGTGCGACGCGGGCGACGACCGGTGCGTGACGATCGCGACGATGGATCGCTCGCTCACCCATGCGGCGCTGCAGGCCTCGCCGGGGGACGGCGCCTACATCACCGCGATGGGGAACTTCAACATCTTCCCCGGGCTGGACGAGACCTGGACCTATCTGGTCTTTCCCTACCGCTACGACGCGGTCGTGGACGGGCGATCGGTGCGCGACGTGATCTTCGAGTTCGCAGCCGCCGTCGGCTGCACCGCCGAGATCGACTGCAACGGGGTGGATGAGGACTGCACCGGGGCGGACCGCTGCCCTTCGGCCGGCGACGACACGGCGGCGGACGCCGACACGGACACCGACACCGACTCGGATGCCGACTCGGATGCCGACACGGACACCGACACCGACTCGGACGCCGATTCGGACGCCGACTCGGACGCCGACAGCAGCTCACCCCCTGCAGGGGACGTGCGAAGAGACGGCGTGGGCGGGTGCGCGGGCGGCTGCGGTGCCGCCGGTTTGCCGGCGGGCACCCCGGTGCTCGCGCTGCTCGGGGCCCTCCTCCCCTTCCTCCGCCGCAGGCGCCGCTCCCCGCTACCTTGACCAGACCACCCAGACCCCCATGTCGAGGTTGCCGTCCGCGTCCGTCACGTACGGAGCCCCGTTGAGCAGCGCCTGGTAGTGCAGCGCGTTGTCCGCACCGGGCAACGATGCTGCCGTGACGTCCCACGCGACCGGCGCCACGCCCATGCCCGGACACCAGCCGTTCCGCCCGTAGGTCCAGGTGCCAGCCTGGTTGGGCAGCGCGCCATCCGCGCCGACGTGATCCACGCAGCCGTCGCTGCTCCCGGCCTCCGGGAAGCTCACGTCGTAGCCAGCCGTGCCGTTGACCGTGAAGGTCTGCTCTGCCGCACAGAACTCCCCGCAGCCGTGCCCGTCGTTTCCGTGCCCGGTCGCGATGGTCACGAGCTCCACCCGGGTGGCATCCGCGGGAACGGTGAAGGTGTGGTCCGCATTGCGGCTGTCGTACGTGGCATCCCAGAACCCGCTCGTGTCCCACCAGAGTTGGGTGCCGCCGAACGGGGTGGGCGCCCCCGCCTCGTGGAACAAGCGTAGGTTCACCGTGACGATGTTGACCATCCCACCTCCGTTGAACCGGAAGGTGTGGGCGCCCCCATCCAGGAGCCACGGCAGCTCGTGGCGCGCGTCCATCACCCAGCGGCCGCCGCGCCAGTAGCCGGTGATGACGCGGGCCATCTCCTCGCATTGGGCAGACTCGTCGTCTTGCGTCCCGGGGTCGTCATTGGCGCAACGCCACACGTAGTCCGAGGTGTCCCAGGCGGGGCAGGCGTCGTACCAGGGGCCCCCGCAGTCGAGCGCCACCTCGATCTCCACCCGGTTGAACCCGGCCATGGTCGCGGCGTCCGGGAGGTCCACGGTCACCACCCCGGTCCACTCCGCAGCGGTGGTGTCGGCGGCTGTCCAGAGCGGCACGACCGTCGCGTCCTCGGCGTCGAGGCGGGCGCTCCGAAGGGCCTCGAAGTCGTAGTGCTCGACCTCGTAGCCGAGCGAACGCCAGTCGGCGGTGGTCCAGTTGGTCGTGGGATCGAGCAGGTAGCCCACCTCGCGGATCCGCTGCGAACGGTCGAGCCCGACCACCGGGTAGCGATAGGCGTCAAACACCGTCCCCACCCAGCCGGGCGCCTGCGCGACGTTCACGGTTGCGAGGTGGACGCGATCCGCCCACCACGCCTGTTGCGTGGCGTCGAGGTTGCCGAGCGCATCGTCGATGATCCCGCGAAGCTGCGCCTGCAACGCGGTCAGATCGTCCCCTCGCGCGTCCCCGAACAGCACGTAGTGGGCATCCTGCGGCCCCTTCGTCAGGAGCTTCTTCATGGATGCGTCGAGAAAGTGCTGCGTGTACCCGTCGTTCGGGCTCACCCCGAGGAACACCACGCTGTCGCACCCGGTCCAGGCTGCAGAGAGGGTCCAGTCGCCGGCGTCCGTCGGGATCGTGACGTCTCCCGCGAGGGCCTCGTAGTCGGCGCCGGCAGCCGTGGCGTCGAACGGTGCGGCGCGGGTGCCATCTGCGCAGAGCATGTCGACGGGACCGGAGTCCTCGCTGTCCGCCGGGCTGTCGGAGCTGTCAGGGGCCGAGCGGGAGTCCCCGTGGGGGGCGGTGCAGGCGAGGAGGACGAGGGTGAGCATGGGCGCGGAGTATACCGCGACGGAGCGGCCCTTCCCGACCCGCGACGGGGCGGGGGCCCACTCCGTGCCTGTGGGAAATTGCCCGCCCCCGGTCGGAAGTGCCCAACGCGCCGGGCCCCCGGATACCCGGCGGTGCCCCGGCACGCGTGAACTTCTCCGCGCCGCCCGGACGGATCGGGTCGGGGGCCGGAGATGCTGCGTCTGGCACGTTCTGTGCTCCCCTCGCCACCATGCCCGACGACCTCTCGATCGAGAAGCGCCCCGGCCGCGTCGCCCCGAACCTGACCCCGGCCACCCGGGCCTCGTTCGGTTGGGACGAGGCCCGGGGTTTTCTGGACGGCCTCCCTGGGGGCGCCGGCCTCAACATCGCGTATGAGTGCGCAGACCGGCACGCAGCGTCCGGCCGCGTCGCGCTGCGCTGGCGAGGCGCGAGCGGAGAGCGGCGCGACGTCACGTTTGGCGAGCTGGCAAGGTTGTCCAACCGGTTCGCCAACGTGCTGCAGAGCCGGGGCGTCAAGCCAGGTGAGCGGGTCTTCCTGCTGCTCCCGCGCATCCCGGCGTTGTACGTCGCCGTGCTCGGCACGCTCAAGGCCCGCGGCGTCGTCTGCACGCTGTTCTCGGCGTTCGGGCCCGAGCCGATCGCCCAGCGCATGGGGATCGGGGACGCGCGCGTGGTGGTGACCACGCCCTCGCTCTACGCCCGCAAGGTGGCGCCGATCCGGGACCGTCTCCCCGGCGTCACCTGCGTCCTCGTGGCAGGCGAGGGCGTCGTCCCGGTCGGCACCGAGTCGCTCGACGCCGCGCTGGAGCAGGCGAGCGACCTGTGGACCATCCCCCCCACATCGCCCGAAGACCCCTCGATCCTGCACTTCACCAGCGGGACGACCGGCACGCCAAAGGGCGCGCTCCACGTGCACGGCGCGATTGTCCACCACATCGCCAGCGCCCGGTTCGCGCTCGACCTGCACCCGGAAGACGTGTTCTGGTGTACGGCCGACCCCGGCTGGGTGACCGGGACCTCCTACGGCATCGTCGCGCCGCTCGCCCTGGGCGTGACCAGCGTCGTGAGCGAAGGCGAGTTCGACGCCGAGGCGTGGGCCAGGATCCTGGCCGACGAGAAGGTGAGCGTGTGGTACACGGCCCCCACGGCCGTCCGGATGCTGATGAAGGCCTGGTCCGGACACCGGGAATTGCCGCACCTGCGGTTCGTCGCGAGCGTGGGCGAGCCGTTGAACCCGGAGGCCGTGCGTTGGGGGATCGAGGCGTTCGGGCTCCCGATCCACGACAACTGGTGGCAGACCGAAACGGGCGGCATCCTGATCGCGAACACCGCCGCAGACCCGATCAAGCCGGGCTCCATGGGTCGACCCCTGCCGGGGATCGAGGCCGTGATCGTACGGGTCACGGACGGCGTCGTGGAGGTGCTCCCGCGCGGCGAGGAGGGCGAGATCGCGATCCGGCGCGGGTGGCCAGGCATGTTCCGGGAGTACATCGGGAACCCCGAGCGCACCGCCCGGTGCTTCGCCGGCGACTGGTACCTCACCGGCGATCTCGCCCGGGAGGACGACGACCGCTACTTCTGGTTCGTCGGGCGTAAGGACGACGTGATCAAGACCTCTGGCCACCTCGTCGGGCCGTTCGAGGTCGAGAAGGTGCTCACGGAGCACCCCGCGGTGGTCGAGGCGGCCGTGATCGGCAAGCCGGACCCCGTCGCCTACGAATTGATCAAGGGCTTCGTGGTGCTGCGGTCGGGGTTCGAGGCCAGCGAAGCGCTGCGGCTCGACATCCTCGGGCATGCCCGGAAACGGCTCGGGGCAGCCATCGCGCCAAAAGAGCTGGACATCGTCGCGTCCCTTCCCCGCACACGGAGCGGGAAGATCCTGCGTCGCCTCCTGAAGGCCCGGGAGCTCGGCCTCGCCGAGGGCGACACCTCGACGCTGGAGACCCCGTGACCGGGGCGCCCAGCCTCCTGACCCGCGAACATGCGCGCGACCTGCTCCTCCAGATGACGCGCATCCGGCGCTTCGAGGAGAAGTGCGTCGAGCTCTACCAGGCCGAGAAGATCCGGGGTTTTCTGCACGTGGGCATCGGCGAGGAGGCGGTCGCGGCGGGCGCCGTGGCGGCGTTGCGCGCCGACGATGCCATCCTCGCGACGTACCGGGAGCACGGTCACGCCCTGGCGCGGGGCCTGCCGATGGACCGCACCCTGGCGGAGATGTACGGCAAGGCGGAGGGATGCAGCGGGGGCCGAGGCGGGTCCATGCACCTCTTCGACCTCTCCCGCCACTTCCTCGGCGGCAACGCGATCGTGGGCGGGCACCTGCCCATGGCGGTCGGGGTGGGCCTCGCAGACGCGCTGCTGGGGAGGACCGGTGTCACCGCCTGCTTCTTCGGGGAAGGAGCGGTTGCGGAAGGGGAGTTCCACGAGGCGCTCAACCTCGCCGCGCTCTGGAAGCTGCCGGTGGTGTTCCTCTGCGAGAACAACGGGTATGCCATGGGCACAGCCCTCTCCCGAAGTGAAGCCGTGACCGATCTCATCGTGAAGGCCGAGTCGCTCGGGGTCCCCGGGAGCTGGGCGGACGGGATGGACGTCCTGGCCGTGGAGAGCGCCACCCGGGGGGTGGTGGCGGCCGCCCGCGCGGGCGGTGGCCCACGATTCCTGGAGCTCCGGACCTACCGGTTCAGCGGACATTCGATGTTCGACTCCCAGCTCTACCGGTCGAAGGAGGAGGTCAAGAGCTGGCAGGAGCGCGACCCGATCCGGCTCTTCCGCGCCGTGATGGATTTTGAGGGCGGGCTCACCGACCAAGACGTCGCCGCGATCGAGGCGGAGGTGCGAGCGGAGATCACCGCGGCCGTCGCCTTCGCGGAGGCCGGGACGCTGGAGCCTGTGGACACGCTGGCCAAGAACGTGACCACCCCCCGGCCCCCCTCGGTCGCGAAGCCAACATCCGCAGCCCCGGTGCGGACGACGTACCGGGAAGCGGTCAAGGCCGCGATCGTCGAGGCGCTGGAAGCAGATCCCCGCGTGGTGCTGATCGGCGAGGACATCGGGAAGTATGGCGGCTGTTACGCGGTGACGAAGGGGCTGTTCGACCGGTTCGGACCGGACCGGATCCGCGACGCGCCGCTCTCCGAGTCCGGGTTCGTCGGAGCGGGCGTGGGGGCCGCGATGGCCGGTCTGCGGCCGATCGTGGAGGTGATGACGGTCAACTTCAGCCTCCTGGCGCTCGATCAGATCGTGAACAACGCCGCCACGCTCCGCCACATGTCCGGCGGCCAGATCTCGGTGCCGCTGGTCGTCCGCATGGCAACGGGGGCGGGCCGGCAGCTCGCCGCGCAGCACTCGCACTCGCTGGAGGGCTGGTACGCCCATGTGCCCGGCCTGCGCGTCCTGGCCCCGGCGACGATCGCGGATGCCCGGGGAATGCTGCTTTCGGCGTTGCGGGAGCCGGACCCGGTGATCCTGTTCGAGCACGTGGGGCTCTACAACACCGAGGGTGATCTGGCGGCCGATGCAGGTGCCGTGGACATCGACCACGCGGCGATCCGACGGCCGGGGAAGGACGTCACGGTGGTCACGTACGGCGGATCGCTGCCGAAGGTCCTCGCCGCCGCGCAGCAGCTCGAAGGGGAGCTGGACGTCGAGGTGATCGACCTGCGGGTCCTGCGCCCGCTCGACATGGAGACAGTGGTCACGAGCGTGTCCCGCACCGGCCGCGCCGTGGTGGTGGACGAGGGCTGGAAGACCGGTGGCTTGTCCGCAGAGATCGTCGCGTCGATCATGGAGGGCGCGTTCTGGACCCTGGACGCGCCCATCGAACGCGTCTGCAGCGTGGAGACGCCGATCCCGTACCCGAAGCACCTCGAGGATGCCGCCCTGCCGCAGATCCCCGGGATCGTGGCGGCCCTGCGCCGAGCGTGTCGGCGTGGCTGAGTTCCGGATGCCGTCGCTCGGCGCCGACATGCAGGCGGGGATCCTGTCCGAGTGGTGCAAGAAGCCGGGCGATCCTGTGAAGTCGGGGGACATCATCGCGGTCGTGGAGACGGACAAGGGCGCAATCGAGGTCGAGGTCTACTCCACCGGGACGATGGGGAGGATCCTGGTGGCGGAAGGGGAGAAGGTCCCCGTGGGGACGGTGCTCGCACTCATCGAGGAGGGCCGGTCCGCTGCTCCCACCCCCCCGGCGGCAGCTCCGCCACCGCCGATCGTCCAGGACCTCGCAGCGTCGCGGCCGATCGTCCAGGCCCCTGCACCACCGCCGGCCGTCCAGGCCCCTGCACCACCGCCGGTCGTCCAGGCCCCCGCAGCACCGCCACCGCCGAGCAGCGTCCCAGCCCCCGCAGAGCCGACCTCCGCGCCCCTCTCCAGCCCGCCGCAGATCCACGCGTCCCCCGCGGCTCGCCACCGGGCCCGCGAGCTTGAGATCGACCTCGCGGGGGTCACGGGCTCGGGCCGCCATGGCGACGTCGTCCGCAGCGACGTGGACCTCGCCGCGGCCGGCAGGGTCCACCCCGGGCCCACCGCGCCCCCCACCGCCGCGCCCGCCCCGGGACCGACGCCCGCACCACCGGATGCCGCGCCACCCACCACCCCGCAGTCGCCGGGCACACCGACCGCATCGATCCGCCGCGCGATCGCGTCCGCCATGGCCCGGTCGAACAGGGAAATCCCGCACTACTACCTCTCGCTCGGGATCGATCTGCGGCAGGCCCTGGCCTGGCTGGGCGCGCGCAACGCCGCCCGGCCGGTCGAGGGCCGCGTGCTCCCCGCAGCGCTCCTCCTGCACGCGGTGGCACACACGCTCCCGCAGTTTCCCGAGCTGAACGGGACGTGGTCGGACGACGCGTTCCACCCGGCGCCCACCGTGAACCTCGGGGTCGCGATCGCGCTCCGCTCCGGGGGCCTCGTGAACCCGTGCATCCACGACGCCGCATCGCTCGATCTGGATGCGACCATGTCGGGGTTGGCCGACCTGGTCTCCCGGGCCCGCGCCGGCCGCCTTCGGGCGTCGGAGCTCGGCGAAGGCACGATCACCGTCACCAACCTCGGTGACCTCGGCGTGGACGAGACCTACGGGGTGATCTACCCCCCGCAGGTGGCGCTCGTGGGGTTCGGCCGCATCGCCCCCCAGCCGGTCGCGGTGGACGACATGCTCGCCGTCCATCCCGTCGTCCGGATGACGCTGGCCGCCGACCACCGGGCCAGCGACGGGCACCGCGGCGGCATGTTCCTCAGCGCCGTCGCCCGGTTCCTCCAGGAGATCGCATGACCCCCCTCCGCGCCCACATCGCCGCCGCCCTCTCGCCGGTCGCCCCGGAGGCCGATCTCGGCACCGTGGACCCCCGGGCACCGCTGCGCCCGCAGCTCGACCTCGACTCCATGGACTTCCTGCGCCTGCTCGCCGGCCTGAAGCAGCGCCTGGGCATCGACATCCCCGAGGGAGACTACGGCAAGGTCGCCACCCTCGACGCCCTCGAAGCCTACCTCACCGCCCGGGGCGCGGGCCTGGGTGCGCAAAGCGAGGGTGCGGATGGCGCGCACCCCTGAGGTCGGGTAGTGCCCCGCACCTGCGGAGTCCTCATGCGCTATTCTCTCCTGGCCCTCCTCCTCGTCGGCTGCTCTGGCAACTTCTGGGGGAAGAACAAGGATCCGAGCGGCAACCAGGACGGCGATGCCGACACCGACGCCGACTCGGATGCCGACTCGGACGCCGATGCCGACACGGATACCGACACCGACGCCGACTCGGACACGGACGCCGACACCGACACCGATCCCAGCCCGGACGACGTGGACGACGACGGCGATGGCATCACCGAGAACGAGGGCGACTGCGACGACACGGATGCCAGCGTCTCCCCCTCCGCGGACGAGACCGCGTACAACGGCACGGACGACGACTGCGATCCCTCGACCCCCGACGACGACCTCGACGGCGACGGCTACGACCACCTCACCGACTGCGACGACGCGAACCCGGCCGTGAGCCCGGAGGCCGACGAGCACCCGTACAACGGCGTCGACGACGACTGCGACACCCGCACCCCGGACGACGATCTGGACGGCGACAGCTTCGACCACGCTGCAGACTGCAACGACGACGATCCGGCCGTGTACCCCGGAGCCCCGGAAGACATCACCGACGGGGTGGACAACGACTGCGACGGCACCACGGACGAGCGCTTCGAGACCACGGCGATCGACGACGCGGACGACGTGGGCAACCCCTCCGCGATCGGCGCCGACTCCTCCGGTGGCGTGCACCTCGTGTTCCGGAACGGGGACTTCGGCACGCTCTGGTACACGAACCTCAAGGGGAGCACCTGGTCGGCGCCCACCGAGATCGTGTCGGACAGCAGCGTCGGGGAATCGGTCGACCTCGTCGTGGACAGCGCGGACGAGCTCCAGATCGCGTACACGTGGACCGTCGGCCGGTTCACCGACCTCTGGTTCGGCTGGATGGACGCCGGGGGCACCTGGGACACCGGCTACTACGTCGACGGCTATGCCACGAGCGGCTCGGCGAGCTCCGGCCAGTACGTGAGCATCGACGTGGACAGCGACAACCTCCCCTCGTTCGCCTACTTCGACGCCACCTACCTGGTCCCGGTGCTCGCGGACTACACGAGCTTCGGCGTGGCGATCTACACGGACATCGACGTGTACTGGTACTGGACGTACGGCACCGGGTACTACACCACGCTGGCGATCGACAGCGAGGACTATGACCACGTGGCCTGGTTCGACGACAACGCGCTCGGGTCCGAGGCCCAGTACTCGGACTTCAACGAGAGCACGGTGAACGAGACCATCGCCGCCGACGGCTGGTACACCTCGCTCGCCCTGCAGAGCGACGACACGGCCTGCGTCGCCTACCAGGACTCCGCCCGGGCAGACCTCGTGTACGCCTGTCGGGACGCCTCGCGCCAGACATGGTCGCCCACGACGATCGACAGCACCGGCGCCGTGGGCAGCTACGCCCAGCTCGCGTTCGACAGCGCGGATCAGCCCTGGATCGCCTACTACGACGAGACCAACGGCGACCTGAAGGTGGCCGCCGAGATCGCGGGCGTCTGGACAGCGTGGACGGTAGACCACGCCGGAGACGTAGGCGTGGCCCCCTCGATCACGATCGCGCCCGACGACACCGTGTACGTGAGCTACTACGACGTCACGCACGGCGCGCTCAAGGTCGCGACGTCGAACCGGTAGATGACCGAAACCCCGCTCTGGCGTCAGTTCCGCAGGCTGCTGCTCGGCGCCGTGGTCGAGAGCCTGCTCGACGTCGGCATCGCCGTGGACTTTCCCACGCTCCGCATCGAGTTTGCGGACGAGAGCGTGTTCCGCGTCCCCCGGCTCGACAACTACATGCGGTTCGTCGGCACCGTGACCGCCCACGTGACCGCTCCCATCCCCCCTGCGACCCTCCAGGGCCTGCAGGAGCGCCTGGGCCAGCTCTGGGTGGAGCTGCTCACGTCGATCGAGCTCCCGATCGGCGACTCGCTCACCAACGATCATGCCCGGGTGAACGTCAACGTCGCAGATGGCACGCTCACGGTGCGCTTCGACTTCGCGGCGGATTGAGGGGGCCCGAGGGCTTTCCGGGCCGGAACGCTACGCGGTGGGCCCCGGGTTCCGCGGCGTCGGCGTCGTCAGCCGCTCCCGGTTCGCCAGCACCGCCTCCCGGACCAGCGGCGAGAGCTCGGCACCCCCCGTCTCGTCCATCCAGGCGATGAGCTGCAGCCGCATCCGGGGCTCCCATGTGCGCCGGAGGTGGCTCGCCACGCCCTCCATCGCGAGCGCGTGGTCGGGCTCGGAGGCGAAGAACGACCCGATCTGGTTGGCCATGCGGGCCAGCTTGGTGGCGGCCATCTCTACTTCCCTCCGATTTCGGGTGCGCCGGCTGGGGCGAGCGCAGCGTCCTGGTTGGGCGCCCGCCGCACCTGCACCGCGGTGACCTTGTACTCGGGGCAATTCGTCGCCCAGTCGGAGAGGTCGGTGGTGACCACGTTGGCGCGGGTGACCGGGTGGTGGAAGGTGGTGTAGACGACGCCGGGCTGCACGCGCTCGGTGAGCTCGGCCCGCAGGCGGGTCTCCCCCACCCGGCTCTTCAACGCCACCTGGTCGCCCTGGTTGATCCCACGCTCCTCGGCGTCGTGGGGGTGGATCTCCAGCACGTCCTCGGGGTGCCAGCGGACGTTCTCGGTGCGCCGGGTCTGTGCGCCGACGTTGTACTGCGAGAGGATCCGCCCGGTCGTGAGCAGGAGCGGGTACATCGGCGTGACCCTCTCCTCGGTGGCGACGAACTCCGTTATCATGAACCTGCCTTTTCCCCGTACGAACGCCTCGACGTGCATGATCGGCGTGCCCTCCGGGGTCTCGTCGTTGCACGGCCACTGGATGCTGCCCATCTCGTCCAGCTTTGCGTAGGAGACCCCGGTGAACGTGGGCATCAACGAGGCGATCTCGTCCATGATCTGCGAGGGATGGTCGTAGTGCATCGGATAGCCCAGCTCCCGGGCCAGGGCACAGGTGATCTCCCAGTCCGCCATGCCCGAGAGTGAGGGCATCACCTTGCGGACGCGCCCGATCCGGCGCTCGGCGTTGGTGAACGTGCCATCCTTCTCGAGGAAGGTGGCGCCGGGCAGGAAGACGTGGGCGAACTTCGACGTCTCGTTCAGGAAGATGTCCTGGACGATCACGCACTCCATCGCCCGGAGCGCCGCCTCGACGTGGTGGAGGTCGGGGTCGGACTGCGCGATGTCCTCCCCCTGGATGTAGATCGCCCGGAAGGAGCCCTCCAGCGCAGCGTCCAGCATGTTGGGCAGGCGGAGGCCCGGCTCCGGGTCGAGGATCGTGTGCCACACGCTCTCGAACGACGCGCGGACCCCCACGTCGGACACGTGGCGGTAGCCGGGGAGCTCGTGCGGGAACGACCCCATGTCGCAGGCGCCCTGCACGTTGTTCTGCCCGCGCAGCGGGTTCACCCCCACGCCCGTCCTGCCGATGTTCCCCGTGCACATCGCCAGGTTCGCGATGGCGATGACCATGGTGCTGCCCTGGCTGTGCTCCGTGACCCCGAGACCGTAGTAGATGGCCCCGTTCCGGGCACCCGCGTAGACCCGGGCAGCGCCGCGGACGCTGGCCGCAGGCACCCCGGTGATCGCCTCTGTCGCCTCGGGCGAGTTCCGCGGCTCCGAGACGAACGCCCGCCACGTGTCGTACTCGGCGACGTCACAGCGCGCGCGGGCGAATGCGTCGTCGGCGAGGCCCTCGGTGACGATCACGTGGGCGAGCGCGTTGGCGACCGCCACGTTGGTCCCGGGGCGGAGCTGCAGGTGGTAGCTGGCCTCCACGTGGGGCTGCCGGACGATGTCGATGGCACGCGGGTCGATCACGATCAGCTTCGCACCCTCGCGCACCCGCCGCTTGAGCCGGCTGCCGAACACGGGGTGACCCTGCGTGGGATTGGCGCCGATGACGACGATCACGTCGCTGTGATCGACAGACTCGAAGTCCTGCGTGCCCGCGGACTCCCCGAGCGTGGCCTTGAGGCCGTAGCCGGTGGGGGAGTGGCACACCCGCGCGCAGGTGTCCACGTTGTTGTTCCCGAAACCCGCGCGGATCAGCTTCTGCACGAGCCAGGTCTCCTCGTTGGTGCACCGGGACGACGTGATGCCACCCACCGCGGCCCGCCCGTGCTTTTCCTGGATCCGCTGGATCTCGGAGGCCGCGTAGCGGAGCGCTTCGGCCCAGCCGACGATCTGCCAGGCGTCGTCGGGGGACTTGCGGATCATGGGAGTGGTCACCCGGTCCTTGTGCGTCGCGTACCCCCACGCGAACCGGCCCTTCACGCACGAGTGACCCTCGTTCGCCAGACCGGTCTTGTCCGGCACCATCCGGACCACCTCGTTGCCCTTGACCTCTGCCCGGAACGAGCAGCCGACCCCACAGTACGCGCACGTGGTCTTCACCACGTGGTCCGGCTGCCCATTCTCGATGATTGTCTTCTCCATCAGCGTGGCCGTGGGGCACGCCTGCACGCACGCCCCGCACGACACGCACTCCGACGACATGAAGTCCGTGCCGCCAGCCGAGATCCTCGAGTCGAACCCTCGCCCCTCGACGGTCAGGGCGAACGTGCCCTGGATCTCCTCGCAGGCGCGCACGCAACGCGAGCAGACGATGCACTTGGAGGGATCGAACGTGAAATACGGGTTGGACTCGTCCTTTGCTGCCTCGAGGTGGTTCGAGCCCTTCAGGCCGTACCGCACGTCCCGCAGGCCCACCACCCCCGCCATCTCCTGCAGCTCGCAGTTGCCGTTCGACGGACAGGTCAGGCAATCGAGCGGGTGATCGGAGATGTAGAGCTCCATGACGCCGCGCCGCAGCTCTGCGAGCTTCGGCGTCTGCGTGTGGACCTTCATGCCCTCCTGCACGAGCGTCGTGCACGAGGATGGAAAGCCCCGCCGACCCTCGATCTCCACGATGCAGAGCCTGCAGCTGCCGAACGCTCCCAGCGTCTCGGTGGCGCACAGCTTCGGCACCTGCACGCCGGCCTTGCTCGCCGCATGCATCACCGACGTGCCCTCGGGCACGATGACCATCCTGCCGTCCACGTCGAGGGTGACCAGCGCGGTCCCGGTGCCTTCGGGCGTGCCCGCGTCCTGTTCTTTCACGGAGTACATGTCAGCTCCCTCCGCCCGCTGCAGCGGGGCGCAGGCCGAAGTCCTCGGGGAAGTGCTCGAGCGCGCTCAAGACGGGCCAGGCCGTCATGCCCCCGAGCGCGCACAGGGAGGCTCCGGTCATGGTGTCGCAGAGGTCCCGCAGCAGCGCCACGTTCTGCGGCCGGCGCTCCCCGTTCCGGATCCGGTCGATCACCTCCACCCCGCGGGTGGAGCCGATCCGGCAGGGCGTGCACTTGCCGCACGACTCGATCGCACAGAATTCCATCGCGTACCGGGCCATCTTCGCCATGTCGACCGTGTCGTCGAAGACCACGATGCCGCCGTGCCCCACGATGGCACCGCGCGCTGCGAAGGTCTCGTAGTCCAGCGGGATGTCGAGCGCAGAAGCCGGCAGGAAGGCACCGAGCGGCCCGCCCACCTGCACCGCCCGAATCGGGCGCCCGCTCGCCGTACCCCCGCCGTAGTCGTTCACGAGCGTGGCGAGGGAGACGCCGAAGGGCACCTCCACGAGGCCGCCGTGCCGGATGTTCCCACCGAGCTGGAACGCGAGCGTGCCGCGCGACCGGCCGACGCCACGAGCGGCGTAGGCGTCCGGCCCATCGGCGAGGATGGCCGGCACCGAGCCCAGCGTCACCACGTTGTTCAGCGCCGTGGGCATCCCGAAGAGGCCGACCTGCGCCGGCACCGGGGGCCGGAAGCGGACCTCGCCGCGCTTTCCCTCGAGGCTCTCGAGCAGGGCTGTCTCCTCGCCGCACACGTACGCGCCGGCGCCGCGGCGCAGCACGATGTCGAAAGCCCTGCCGCTGCCGAGCACCGAGGCGCCGAGGAGGCCGGCCGCGCGGGCCCGATCCAGGGCGGCGAGCAGCACCCGCTCGCAATCCGGGTACTCGCTGCGCAGGTAGATGTACGCCTTCGTCGCACCGACGCCGAGGCCGGCGATGATCATCCCCTCGATCAGGGTGAAGGGATCGCCCTCCATCAGCATGCGATCGGAGTACGTCCCGGAGTCGCCCTCATCCGCGTTGCAGACGACGTACTTCTGCGGCGCGGGCGTATCGAGCACCGTCTTCCACTTGATGCCGGTCGGGAAGCCGGCGCCCCCGCGGCCACGCAGGCCGGAGCGGCTGATCGCGTCGACGATCGCGGCCGGCGCCATCGCCAGCGCAGCGTCGAGCCCACGGCCGCCCCCGTGTGCCCGCCAGTCGTCGAGGGACAGCGGGTCCACGACGCCCACCCGGGCGAACGCGAGGCGGTCCTGACGCAGCAGCCACGGGATGGCGTCGGTGTGACCCTGACGGAGCGGATGGGCGGCCCCCGTGAGGAACCCGGCAGCGAACAGGCCCGCAACGTCCCCTGGAGCCACGGGGCCGTAGGCGACGCGCCCCCCGGACGTGCTCACCTCCACGAGCGGCTCGAGCCACATCAGCCCGCGTGAGCCGTTCCGCACCACGCGCAGGTCGAGGCCCAGGCGGGCGGCCTCGTCGCGGATCGTGCGGGCGACCGCATCGGCGCCGAGGGATCGCGCGGCGGCATCCCCAGGAACGTAGACGATCGCGCTCATTCGGACTCCGCCGGCTGGTCGAGCAGCACGTCGAGGCGCGCCGGGGTGACCTTGCCGTACAGGGTGCCGTCCACCGTCACGGAAGGCGAGAGCGCGCAGTTGCCGAGGCAGTACACCGGCTCCAGCGTGAAGGCGTCGTCGACGCGGGTGCTGTGCATCGCCATCCCGAGTCGAGCGCACGCGTGGTCCACCAGCGCCTCAGCGCCCATGGCCTGGCAGGACTCGGCGCGGCAGATCCGCACGACCCGCCGACCCGGGGGCTCGGTGCGAAAGTCATGGTAGAAGCTCACGACGCCGTGCACCTCCGCACGGGAGAGGTTCAAGGCCGCGGCGACCCGGGGCAGGCAGCCGGGGGGCAGCCAACCCAGCCCGTCCTGGATGGCATGCAGCAGCGGCAGCAGCCCGCCCGGCTCCCTGGAGTGCGCTTCGATCGCCTGCTGAACCACCTCGTCGGTGTTCGGCGGCGGGGTCACTTCGAGACGGGTGTGCGTCGGCATGGCACCGTCGAGAATAGCACGCTGGCGCCTCCGGGACGGCGGGCGCGGCGTCCTCCATCCGTCGGACCGGCGTCGAGACGCCATCCGACACGCCGTGTCGAAACCGGTCACACGGGTGGGGAACCCCGGCCTACGCTACGGCGTGAAGCTACACTCAGACCTTTCGCCGGGCGCACCTGAAAACCCGCTCGTCCGCCCCTGGAGCTCCGATGCGCTTCCTCCTCCCCATACTCCTCGCCGCAGGCTGCTCCTCCGGTGAGGACAGCACCCCGGGCAAGGGCGAGTACTCCGACGACGCCGGGACCCCGACGGTCGAGAGCTGCGGCTACACGCCCGCCCCGGACCTGGACCCCGCGGGCGACGTGGTGGAGGTGGACCTCACCGCATCGGCGCTCGCCTGGGATCCCGGCACCGGCGTGCCGCTGGACGAAGGGGTCGCGTACGACGGCAGCGTGCCCGGCCCGCTCATCGAGGCGAACGCGGGGGACACCATCGTGGCCCACTTCCACAACGACCTCGACGAGCCCCTCACGATCCACTGGCACGGGATCCGGCTCGATTCGGACATGGACGGCGGGATGCAGATGATGTACCCCGTCGACCCGGGCGCGAGCTTCGACTACACGTTCACGGTGCCCGACGCGGGGTTCTACTGGTACCACCCGCACCTCGACGGCGCGAAGCTCATCGAGCGCGGACTCTACGGTCGCATGATCGTGCACGCACCGGACGAGGTGACCGCGGATTGCGACCTTCCGCTCGCGCTGGACGACATCCTGCTCGACGAGGACACGCTGCAGGTCGCCCCACCCGACACGGACATGATGCAGCTCATGGGCCGCCTCGGGAACGTCCTCCTGGCGAACGGGAAGGAGAACCGTCGGATCGGGCTCACCGCCGGGCAGACCGTGCTGCTCCGGCTCGTCAACCCGTCCAACGCGCGCTTCTGGGACGTGTACGTGGAAGGGCAACAGATGCAGGTCGTGGGCACCGACGATGGCTGGCTCCCGGAGCCCTACCCCGTGGACGATCTCGAGATCACCCCGGGCGAGCGCTACATGGTGACATTCACCGCCACCGGTGCACCGGGCGACGAGGTCCGCCTGATGAACAAGCGCTTTCAGCTCCATGCCGCAGACGCCGACATGATCGAGACCGACCCCCTCGGAGACGGTGACAACCCCGTGCTCACGTTCGTGTTCGGCGACGGCAGCGTGGAGGGCACCCCCTGGGTGCAGCCCGCCGTGGCGCCACTCCCGTGGTCGGGCCCAACCGAAACGCTCGGTCATCACTGGGTGCTCGACGAGGACATGATGGGGGGCACCGTGACCGTGGACGGCGCTGCGTGGCCGGGCGTTCCCCTGGTCGAGGTGGCCGCGAACGTCGACACGACCTTCGAGGTCGAGAACAAGTCGGAGATGCACCACCCGTGGCACATCCACGGGAACACCTTCCAGGTCGTCGCGATCGACGGGGTCGCCCCCACGGTCCCGCAGGGCTGGAAGGACACCTTCGACATCCCGCCCTACAAGACCGTCACGCTCGTCAGCGACCTGTCGAACCCCGGGGACTGGATGTACCACTGCCACATCCTCGAACACGCGGAAGGCGGGATGATGGGCGAGATGGTGGTGGAGTGATGGCGTCGCTCCACCGCAGGATCTATGCCGCTTCGGGCCTGCTCATCGGCCTCCAGGTGGCGGGGACCGTGCTCGGGTTCGCCAGTTGGAGCGAAGTGCGCCGCGCCTGCGCTGCGGAGGAGGTCATCGCGAGCCAGCGCGACGCGCTGATGGCGCTCTCGATGGCGTCGCGGGACGTGTACGTGCACGAGGCGCACACGCTGATCGAGCGCGGGCCCGGGCACCTCGATCACCTCGCGGCTGCGGAGGGGGAGGTGGACGCGAGCCTGGCCGCAGTGCGCTCGTTGGAGCTGCCCGCCGGGGACGAGCTCGACGCGATCCAGGCGGCCATCGCCCGGGGGAACGTCTGGTTTTCGTCCGAGGTCGCGCCCCGGGCGGAGGCCGGGACGATCGACCAGGCCGAAGCCGTACGCCTGCATGCCGAGGCCGAGCAGCACGCGCTGGACATCGAGTCCAGGATCGGGTCGATCGGCATGCGCCTCGACATGGCGCAGGCGAAGGAACGGGACGCCATCGCCATGGCGGCGCAGCGCGCCTGGGTGGCGGTCGGGATCCTGACCGTCGGCGGGGCGTTCCTCGGCATCCTCGTGGCAGGCCGACTGGCCCGATCGATCCTGGGCCCGGTCCGGGGCCTCCAGGCGTCTGCATCCGCCTTCGGGGACGGGCGTCCCGATCAGCCGGCACCGGAGAGCGAGGACGAGTTGGGCGAGTTGGGGCGCGGCTTCAACCTCATGGTGGGGAAGGTGCGTGCGGCGGAGCGCCGGCAGGTGGAGGTCGAGCGGCTCGCCGCGCTCGGGCAGATGAGCGGCGCAGTGGCGCACGAGCTGATGAACCCGCTCGCGGTGATCCTGGCCGACCCGGCGATGCGCGTGCCCGAGGTGGCAGCGTCGCGCGCCGAGGCCGAGCACGCGCGCCGGGTGGTCCAGGGGCTGCTCGGCTTCGCGCGCCCTGGCGAGGAGCCGGCCGAGACCGTCGATCTGGCGGCCGCCGCGTTCGCGGTCGCCGCGCGCCTGCTCCCCACCGCCGACATGCGGGACATCCGCATCGTGGTCGAGGCTGCCTCGGAGGTGACCACAGTGGCCTCCCCCTCCGCCGTGCGGCAGGTGTTCGACAACCTCGTCCGCAACGCGATCGACGCCTCCCAGCCCGGCGGCATCGTGGAGATCGCCGTGCGGGCGGGACCGGTGGTGGAGGTCCTGGACCGCGGGGCCGGGATCCCCGCCCGGGTGAAGGCGCGGCTCTACGAGCCCTTCGTGACCGGCCGGCCCGAGGGCACGGGCCTCGGGCTTGCCGTCTGCAAGCGGATCGCGCGCGCCCACGGCGGCGATCTGCGCCACCTGGACCGCGAAGATGGAGGAACCATGGCTATATGGACCGTGACAGGACACCATGTCTGACCGCCTGCTGCTCGTCGAGGACCGGGAAAACCTGCGCGCGCTGCTCGCCCGCGCGCTCACCGCCCGGTTCGACGTGGACGCCGTCGGCGATGGGGCAGTGGCGATCCAGCGCCTCCACGACGAGCACTACGCGGTGGTCGTGACCGACGTCCGCCTGCCAGGTGCAGACGGCATGGAGGTACTGACAGCGGCCCGGGGGCTCGACGACCCGCCGGAGGTGGTGCTGATGACCGCCTATGCCGAGGTGCCCGCGGCGGTCGCGGCGTTGAGGGCGGGAGCCTACGACTACCTCTCCAAGCCCGTGGAGACCGACGACCTCATCCGCATCGCGACCCGGGCAGCCGATCGGTTCGCGCTCGTGCGACGCACCCGCGAGCTTCAGGCGTTGGTCGAGGCCGGAGAGAGCGGGTTCATCGGTCGATCCGCCGCCGCGATCGAGGTTCGACGCAGGATCGAGCGGGCCGGGCGCCTGCCCGCGCCGGTCGTGCTCGTGGGCGAGCCCGGCAGCGGGAAGGAGATCGCAGCCCGCGAGATCCACCGGGTGCGCGGGCAGGGGCCCTTCGTGGCGCTGAGCTGCGGCGGTGTGTCGGAGACATGGTTGGACGCCGAATTGTTCGGGCGGGCGGGCTTGTTCGGCGAGAACCGTTCCAATCCTCCGGGAACGCTGTTCCTCGACGACGTGGGCGACCTGCCCCCGACGCTCCAGGCCAAGCTGATGCGTGCGCTCGGAGACGAGGACGCCGACGGCGACCGGCCCCGCCCCCGCGTGATCGCAGCGACGCCGCGTGATCTCGAGCGACTCGTGAACGAATCCGGGTTTCGCCGCGACCTGTACTTCTGGCTCAACGTGGTGAGCATCCGCCTGCCCCCCCTCCGCGAGCG
The DNA here is from genome assembly GCA_903875225.1 of uncultured Pseudomonadota bacterium. Classification (GTDB taxonomy): domain Bacteria; phylum Myxococcota_A; class UBA796; order UBA796; family SXON01; genus CAIUMM01. The sequence goes on along the minus strand of CAIQVJ010000052.1, from coordinate 15,785 downwards.
TGCGGACGACATCGCGCTGCTGGCAGCGCGCTTCCTGCACCTCGCGGGCGTGCGTTTCGGCACGACGGCCCGGCGCCTTGCTCCCGATGCGCTAGCCGCCCTCGAGGCCGGGGCATGGCCGGGGAACGTGCGGGAGCTTCGCCATGCGATCGAGCAGGCCGCCGCCGCCGCCGAGGGCGAGGTGATCGAGGTCGAGCACCTCCACGAGACCCTGCGTGGCAGCGCCCCGGCAGCGCCGGCAGGCACGTACCGGGCCGCGGTCGAGCGGGCTGCCGACGCGGGCGGGCGCGACTACCTCGTCCAGGTGCTGCGCGCCGCGGCCGGAAACGTCACCCGCGCAGCGGTGGAGGCCGGGGTCGAGCGGGAGACGCTCCACCGGCTGGTCAAGAAGCACGCCATCGACCCGAGCCGGTTCCGGTCCTGAACGCCCCGCCAGGGGCGCGCGCTCACCGTCCGCTGAACACCACGCCAGGCGCGAGCCCGAGGGCCGGCCTCGCGCTGATCAGGGCGGCGACCACGCTCACGAGCATCACCATCAGGCCCCCCAGCACCGGCGCGATCCACATCATCCGGAACGGGTAGCCTGCCTGCCCCGCGAGGCTGCCTGCCACCGCGCACGCACCGAGTCCCAGGCCTGTCCCGATCCCTGCGCACGCCGCCGCCTGCGCCAGGACCATGCCGAGGATCTGGCGCGAGGTGGCCCCCATGGCCTTGAGGAGCGCGTACTGGGTGAGGTGCTCGGTCGTGAACATGTACAGCATCACCCCGGTCACGCCGAAGCCCACCAGCCCCGCGAGCGCGAGCATGGCGCCGATGTCCCCCACGTCCTCCGAATTCACGATGAACCACTTCACGTTGTCGGCCTTGAAGTCGGCGGCGCTGCGAGCGCGCAGGCCCGTTCGATCCTCGATGCGGGCGGCGACCTCGTCCGGAGAGGCGCCGGCCGTGACGGTGGCGAGGATGAACGTGACCCGATGGTGTTCCGGGGCGAGCACACGGTCTGCGTTCGACAACGTCATGTAGAGCAGGGGGCGGGGCGGAAACCGGGGCAGGGCGGCAGAGTGGCCCGCGATCTGGACGCGGTGATCGTTCACCAGCAGATCGTCGCCCGCCTCCAGATCGCGGACCGGGACCTGCAGGTGCGGGGCCCCGAGCGGCCAGAGGTCCACAGCCTCGCTGGGCGTCTCGAGCTTGCCCTCCGTCCCCCCCGCGTCCACGATCGCGGCGTACGGCAGGCGCAGGGCGACGGAGGCATCGCCGGCACCGAGCCGGGGCGCCCCCGCCAGGGTCACGTCATCGACGCCGATCACCTGGAACGACTGGAATTGTCCATTCGGAAACCTCGCTTCGGCCATGCCGAGCGCCAGCGGCTCCGCGTGGAGCACGCCCTCGACGCTACGCACCCGCCCCAACACTGAGGCCGGCAGGTTGATGGTCTGCTCGGCCGACTCGACCGCCGGGTCCATCACCCAGATGTCCGCGCCGGGGTTCTCCGAGACAAGCGCGAAGCCCCAGGTCATGAACCCGCAGAAATACGACATCGCGAAGGTGACGAGGAACGACGTGAACGCGATGCCGAGCACCAGGCCGGTGTACTTGGCGCGGTCTCCTGCCAGCATCGTCAGGGCGACGCGGATCATGGCGGGGGCGCCTCGATGTACACGTCCAGCGTGGCGCCGACGTAGGCTGGAAGCTCCGCGGGATCGAAGCTGTACACCACCTGGAGAACCCGGGTGTCACTCCGCTCGGTGCCATCGCCGACGAACGAGGACTTCGGGATCATCACGGGCTCGATGCGCTCGAAGTGCAGCGCGGTGCGATGAGCCGGATCGGCTCGGGCGAACGCCACGGCTCGCGATTCGGGTCGCAGGCGGAGCGTCTGGCTCTCGTCGACCTCGGCGCGAACCAGGAGGCGCGTGTCATCCCCCACCAGCACGACGGACGCGTCCGGACCGACTGCCGCGAACTCGCCCGCGCGCGCACGGAGTTGAAGCACCCGTCCGGTGACCGGCGACCGCACCGTACGACGGTCGATCTCCGCCAGGATCTCGGCGACCTCGGCCCGGCGCGCCGCCAGAGCGGCGGCGTCGCTCGCGGCGACGTAGCCCCGCTCCTCGGACTCCCTCCGGCTCAGCGCGGCGGCGTCCTTCAACGACTCGGCAGACTGGACGAGGAAGGCCGACATGGCCGCCTTTGCGGAGGCCTCCTGAACGAGCGCCCTCGCCGCAGGGAGGCGCGCCTCCAGGTCGCGCGCATCGATGCGGAACAACGGATCGCCCGCGCTGACGGCCTCGTTCTGGTGGACGTAGACCTCCGCGATGACCCCGGCGACCGGGGTTCCGACCGCGATGTTGCCGGTGCTCGCCTCCACCATGCCGACACAGCCGATGGACGAGGTGAACGGTGGCGCCGCCACCGACGCCGCGGGGCGCTGCGCGATCTCCGCCGGATCGGAGTTGAGCACGGCCGCCGCGGCGAGAGCCAGCCCGCACAGCGCGAGCAGGGGGAGGAGCAGCCTGCGTATCAGTGCCCCTCCCCGGTCACGTCGGGCTCTCCGGCTCCGACGATCACACCATCGTTCATCCGGACGATCCGGTCGCCGAACGAGAAGATCCGGGGGTCGTGGGTGACCACGACCACCGCTCGCTCCCCGGTTCGCACGACGTTGCGGACAAGCTCCATCACCGTCAAGCCAGACGCATGGTCGAGGCTGCTGGTGGGCTCGTCACACAACACGAGCTTCGGATCGTGGACCAACGCCCGCGCGATCGCGACGCGCTGCTGCTGACCCCCGCTGAGCTCCGGCGGCAGGGCCGAGGACCGACCGCCCAGACCCACCTGATCCAGGGCATCGCGTGCGCGGGCGAGCGCTCCCCCGCGGGGCTTCCCCCCGATCAGCAACGGCAACGCGACGTTCTCCTCCGCGGTGAGCGCTGGAAGCAGGTTGAAGGACTGGAATACGAACCCGATGGCCCACCGGCGAAAGAGCGCACGGGCGCGCTCGTTCATGCCGGCCAGATCCTGACCCAGCACCTCGCATGTGCCCGTGTCCGGCTCGAGGATGGCTGCGATGATGGAGAGCAAGGTGGTCTTGCCCGAGCCTGAGGGCCCCACCAGGAGCAGGAGCTCCCCACGACGCACGTCGAGGTCGACCCCGCGAAGCGCGCTCGTGCGGGCCGCGCCGGCTCCAAACGCCTTCTCGACTCCCCGGCACCGAACGGCTGGGGGTACGTCCTCGGTCCCGTCCACCGCTAGTGCGCCCGGCATCCGCCCCCCGGAAACTCTGGGGGTTGGAAGAGGCTGGAAGGCAGGTGCACCCCCGTTCCTACACCAGACGTGCCAGACCCGCAAGTCACGTTCCATCTCCGCAGACGGCTCCCATCACCTCGAACTGGAGGTCGGGGGGGCAGTCCATCCGGTCCATCTACCGCGATCGCCGTTCACCCGCGCGACAGGGCCACGAGCGCCTCGGCAAGCTCGACCGCGTGGGTCTTCTGGATGTTGTGGCCCCCCTTTGCCCAGGTGAGGCGGGGGCCCTTCGGTAGAGCGGCTGCGTGCTCCTCGAACACGGCGCGCTCGATGAACGCGTCGTCCTCGGCCCAGGCGGAGAGCGTACGGGCAGTGAGCCTCGCGGTGTTGCGGGCCTGCGTCTCGAAGTCGACGGCGGCGGCACAGCGCACGGTGTGCGCCACCTCGTCCGCGGTCGTCTGCGCGGGGAACCCCAACCTCCGGAACACCGCCTTGAGCAACGTCCGCGAGGGCCACCGCAGCAGGGGCTGATCGACCGCGCTCGCGAAAGCACCGGCGCCGACGAAGCGCCGGAGCAGGCGATGCGGGCGCAGCCCGATGGACGCGAGCAGGCCCAACGCCCCGACGCGGTCCGGCGCCTGCACGGCGGCCGACAGCGCCACCGCTCCACCCATGGAATGGCCGACGAGGACGCACCTCGAGACCTCGAGGGCTCCGAGGGCGTCCGCGACGAACGCCCCGCGCGCGTCGATGGACGGCCCGGGGCCGGACGAGAGCGGTGTGCCTCCGAAGCCGGGGAGGTCGAGGCGCACGAACCGGGCGCTGCCGCCGAGCGCGGCGCCGAGCCACCGGTAGTCGCGAACGCTCCCGGGGAGCCCGTGCACCGCAACGATGACAGGCCCGCTCCCCTCGTCGGTGTACGTGAACGGACCGCCGCGACCCTCTGCGGAGCGGCGCTCCGGGTCACTCGGGCTCGCGGGGGTCGTCATCCCCACGCCCATAACGCCACAGGACCCGTCGGCGGTCGCGGTCCGCGGCGCCGCACGTGCGTCACTCCACCACCAACCCCAACCCGCGCGCCCAGAGCGCGATCCCCAGGTGGTGACCCACCCCGAGTCGCACCCGGAAATCGCCGTTCGGCAGCGGCTCGGGCTCCCCGATCTGGCCTTGCAGCGGCGACTCCAGCACCCAGGGCGCCTCCTTCGCGGGCACCCGGATGGTCACCTCCCCCGGTGCCCCGATGAACGGGCCGTACCCGTGCCCGACGAGATCCGCGGGTCGGTAGCTCCTGGGCAGCACCACGGGCGTGTCCTTCAACCACTCGACCCCCTCCATGCGGTGGAGCGCCCACATCGCGGGCTGGCTCGTCCCGGTCTCCGGGCCGAGGACGTAGAGCCCGTCGAGCGCCTGAACCAGGGTCCACGGGTCGAGCGTCAGCGTGTCCCGGGCAGCCCTCGGCGAGTGGTATCGCTGCATCCGTACGGCGCACCGGTAGAACAACGCGCTCAGCACTGCGTCGACAGCGTCCGGGTCCCGCATCTGCCGGGGCATCCAGGGCTGGTAGTAGAAGCCGCGATCGAGCAGGTCGCGCACGAGCACCGCGCGCTCTGCCGGCACCTCGGCCAGCGCGCCGCGGAGCTGGCGCTCCAGCACGCTCGCCACGTCGTCGATGCCAAGCGCCTGCCAGGGCCCGAGCGACGCGGCGAGCGCCACCATCTCGGTGTGGCGCCCCCGACGCGCTCCGGACTCGACCGGCGTCCAGACGAGGCGGGTCCTTCTGCCCTCGCCCGTCCGCTCCAGCCTTCCCCGCACTGCCCCGCGGACCGCACGTTCACCGCTCCGTGCCATCGCCGACGCCGCAGCCTCGGCCACCGCGACCAGCCGGCGCACGGTCTGCCACGAGACGCCCCACTCCGCAGCGAGCGGGTAGACCTCCAGCCCCTGCGAGCCCGCTGTCTGGGCGCGCAGCAGCAGCTCCGCCGCGCGTCGCGGACCGTCCTGGGTGAAGCTGTGCGGGGGCATCGGACGCTCCGGTTGTTGGAGGGGGCACCTCTCGGAACGGACGCCGAGGGCAAGGTGGACATGGTCGGTTCCCGACCAATGGCGAGCATATCGTTGTCGGGCATGGAGACACGAATGAACGCTCACCTCACCCTGTACTTCGAAGCATTGATGGCACTTCCCCGCGCCGCAGACGTCCCTCCGCCGCGCGGCGAGCGGCGGAAGCAGAGCCCGCAGGGCGCGCTGTTCACCAGCCTCGCTCCGTTCACCGAAGCATCGGCGCGCCCACAATCCGGGCTGTCCGCACCCGAGCGGGTGGAGCTGGCCGAACAGAACGCGGCCGTCCGGCAGAGTCGCGCCTTCCGGCTGATCAACCAGTCCGACCCGCGTCTCGCCTGGCTCCTGCGCTTTGCCGTGGGCTGCTCGTTCAGCAACGCGTGCGACCCCGCGCTGCCGAGGGCGTTCCCGTTGCGAGCGGCCACGCGGGCCCTCGGGGAGCGGCTCGGCGCACCCATCACGCTCGTCGCCCTGCTGGAGCCGCTGCTCGACAAGGGCCCCCTGTCACGGGACGAGGACGGCGGGCTGATGCTCCTTCCCGGGCTGGAGCCCTGGCTGCTCGGGGGCGAGATCGCCGACCCGGCCCTCCTGACGCTGGGGCAGCCGTCGGCGCTGGCTGCCCTCCCCGCGATCCAGACGGCAGCGTCCAGGCTGGGTTCCATCCTCGATCCGGCGAGGCCCGTCGTGCTCTGCTGCTCCGAGATGGCGGTGGCGGTGGCCATGGCCCAGTGCATCAGCGCGGCCAGGGGGCGCCCGCTCCGGGCACGGTCGTACCTGGGGGAGACCGTCCCGCCCACAGCCCTGCGCTGTGCGACCGAAGCCGATGGGGAGGACCTGCTCCTGGGGGTCAAGACAACCGCCGGCAACGAGTGTTCCCCCTTCTGCGAGAGCACCTTCTCCCTGCAGTTCATGCCCGGCGAAGGGATGCTCTTCCTGGTGTTGGACCCAGAGGGGTCCGCGGGCCACCCCCTGCTGGGGCCGGACTCCACCGTCGATGTCGTCGATCTGGAGCCACTCTGCAAGTCCGTCACCGAGACGCTGGCGCAGACGATCGAGGCGCGCGAATCCCAGGTGATCGCGGTGGGCCACGCCCACCGCGAGGCCCGCACCCTGGCGGTGCACCAGGCGATGTACCCGGACACCCCGATGAGCATGGCGCCGCGGACCCCTGCCGCCCGGTCCGAGCACCCCGAGGAAGACGCCGCACCGCACCTCGCCGAGGCACACTGGCAGATCCCGAACACCACGCTCGACTCCCTGGTCCTACCCGCTGCCACGCGCAACGCGCTCGACGCGATCGCCCGATCGACCGGGACGGGTCGGAGGGCCGTCGTGCTGCTCCACGGCCCTCCGGGCACCGGAAAATCGATGGCGGCGCGCTGCCTTGCCGGCAGCATGGGCCGACCCCTCTACCGCCTCCAGGGCGGGCTCATGCGCGGACGACTCTACGGTCAACTCGAGCGACGACTCGACGCGGTCTTCGCCGAGGCGAAGCAACGCAACGCAGTGATCCTCATCGACGAGGCCGACGAGTGGGTCGGCCGGCGCGAGGGATCGGCGGCCCAGGTGGGCGGCGCGCACATCCTCGAGAGCTCCCAGATGCTGCAGGCGCTCGAGCACTTCGAGGGCGTCGCGGTGCTCACCACCAACCGGAGCGAGACCCTCGACCCCGCGCTCTCCCGGCGTGTGGACGCCTGGATCCATGTCCAACTCCCAGGCATGGAGGAGCGCATGGCGCTGTGGGTCCTGGCGCTCGGCGATGCCCCACCGCTCCGAGCCGTCGACCTGTTCCTTCTGACGGCGATCCCGCTCTCGGGCGGCGAGATCGTGGCCTGCGTGCGCGAGGTGGCGGTGACCGGGGGCAGCCTGACGACGCCCGCGCTCCTCGCCGCCGCGCGACGGCGATCCGAGCGCCGGGCGCTGACGGGGGATTGAGCTCTTGCTCGGGACGTCCGCGAGAACCAGCTACGCGACGACCCACAACACGGGCGGCAGCCAGCCCGGAACCCACGCCGTCGGAAACTCCTCGCCGCCACCATGGGATATCCGGTGTGCACGCCATGCTCGCCCTCCTGCTCGCCTGCGCCATGCCGCTCGCCACCGCGCCGCCGCCGACCGCCGAGCCTCGCGCGGCGCCCGCGAATCCCCCTGCGCCCACGCCGCCGCCTGCGCCCACACCGCCGCCTGCGACGCCCCCCGGCCTCATCACCGACGCCGAGTGCGAAGCCCGCGGCGGTCACATCGAGACCCAGGACGACCGCCCCGTGCCCGACCGCCCCGACGCGCCCACCCTCACGCGCGCGCCCTACCGGCTCTGTCGCATTCCTTCACCGATGAACGGCGACGCGTGCCGGAGCGACGGCGACTGTGGCGGCGGGCGCTGCATGTGTACCGGCGCCCTCGCCCGCCCGGACCCGCAACACGACGCTGCCCTGCTCCCCCTCGATGGCAAACCGGCCGACGGCGTGTGCTCCGACCGGGCGCTCCCGTCAGGATCCTGGTTCTGCCTCGTCTCCGACGGCAGGGCGGCCCTCCATGGAATCATCGTCGACTGACGGCGCAGGGGCGGGATCGCCCCGATCCATCCAGCGCGATCGGGGAGCCAATCCATCCAACTGCGTCCATCGCGCTGGACCGTACGCGAAACGGGATCGTCGGGCGTTCGCTCACGGTTGTGGTTCCAGGGATGGGCTCAATAGGAGGGGCGACGCGGTCGCCGACGCGGACGGCCTCGTGCTCCCCTGCACACTCGCTCAGTACTGCTCGCACCCGTCGTTGCGGAGGAAACCGGTGTGCTGATGGTCGTCGCCGTTGCACTCCCCGGACGGGAAGGTGCCATCGCAGGTGTCGTCCCAGGCGTACCAGTTCACACCGCAGCGGACCGAGCCGATGTCGCTGCCGTACGGGTTGTTTCTGGAGAAGTAGTTGGAGGACCCGGTCGTCCACGTCTCGGACGCATCCTGCCCGGTCCCGCGCGAGCTGAAGTAGCCGATACCGGTGCACCCGGTAGAGCACCCTGCGCGAAGCTCGTTGTTGTCCACCACGTTGTATACCGCCGCGCCCTGACTACCCGAGCGCTGCAACAGTTGGAACGCGATGATCGCGTCGCCGCCGGGGGTGAGGTCCGAGTACGCGCTGGCACTGGGGCTCTGGCGGTAGACATCCGGCCCATAGGAGTCTTCGAGGCGGTTGTTGGTACGGCCGTCCGAGCTGACGACGTTGCCGGTGATCGTGTTGAACGCAGAGTCGATCATCATCAGCGCACTGCCGTTGCAGTAGGGGACGTAGCCGCCCCACGTGTAGCCGGGGTCGCGGATCGTGTTGTTCGTGATCTCGAAGCTCCAGACAGTGTCGAGGTCGATCACGTTGCCGCAGTCGTCGTACATCTCGTTGCTGTCGATGCGCGCGCCGACAAAGTTGTTGAGCCCGTAGACGCTGGCGCCGGGCAGGGGCCCGTTCTCGCAGTCGTAGCCATGGTGGTACAGCGTGCTGCCAACGAGCTCGCCGTAGCCGGCGAACGTGACGCCATCGCACGCGGTGTCGTGGATCGTAGAGGACTGAACCGTATTTACCTCCGACGCGTCGAGGCCCGCGCGGAAGATCACACCGTAGAACAGGTTGGTGATCTCGGAGTCCTGCACGACGCTGCCCGAGCCGTTCTCGTCCATGAAGTACACGCCGGCCAGCCCCAGCCCGGCGACGTGGCCGTTGACGTTCCCGATCCAGCAGTCGTCGACCGTGACGTTTGAGCCGAGGATCTGCACGACGGCGCCGTTGGCGTCGTCTACGGACTGGTTTGCATCGAGCACCAGGCTCCGAACGGTCGATCCGTCGCGCATGTACAAGAGGCCGTTGCCGACGCTGCCGACGGCCTGGAGCGTGGCCGACCGGCCGCTCCCCGAGAGGGTAGAGCCGATGGGCACGTCCAGCACAGCGTCGATGCTGTACACGCCGGCGCCGAGGACTGCGTAGCCGGATGCGTCGAGGCAATCCTGGATCGCGGAACGGTTGCTGGACGGCGAGGCCGTCGGGCTCAGCGACGCGCACGGGTCTGTGTCCGTGTCTGTGTCTGCGTCTGCGTCTGCGTCTGCGTCTGCGTCTGCGTCTGCGTCGGTATCGGTGTCTGTGTCTGTGTCGGTGTCGGTGTCGGCGTCACCGGCACTGTCCAACCCAGAGTCGGCCTCGTCCTTCCTGGGCCGAGGGTCCTGCGGCTGGTGGTTGAACAAGGCGGAGCAGGACAGGAGAAGCACAACCGTCATCCGAGGATCCTACCATGCCGCCCGTGCGGGGACGGGCCGGGCAGGTGTATAGTGAACGCCTTCGGAATCGCCATGCCGCTGCTCGCCACCGCGCTGTTGCTGCTCGCCTGCACCTCCGCAGGAGACGGTCGACGTGTCGGACGGCCGGGATCGCGCGACAGCGCAGCACCCGACGTCCAGGATGTCGACTCGGCGCAGTCGGTGGACACCGGCCTCGTGTGGGACGGCGACCTCGCGCCCTACGATGGGTGCGCTGCCGGGGATCCGGGCGCAAAGCTGCTGTCGGAGACGGTGCCGCCGGGTCCGGTCAGCGCCGGCGCCACGGTCAGCGGCGATCTGGTCTTTGCCAACTGTGAAGGTTCGCCTTGGATTGCCGGCGCGACAGAGGACGCGATCCCGGGCGTGAAGCTTGGGTCCACAAGCCGAACGGTGACGGACACCTGGGGTCGCGCACGGGTGCTGCTACCGGGCGACGTGCCCGCGACGACGGCGGTGCGCGTCCGCTGGACGGCCACGGCGCCCCTTGTGAACGGGCCACACCCATGGCAGTGGCAGCTCCTCGACGAGTGGGTCCGCTGGATTGGCGAGCCCACACCCATGGCATCCATCGACGTAATCGATGGCTACGGCCCATTCACCGTGCACCCCCGGGAAGAGTGGGAGACCAGCGCCCTGCCCGTCGAGGGCCCCGAGATGCGGATGGATTGGCTGGAGTTCGTGACCATCCACTACAACGGCGTAGCCGAGGATCTCGACGGTGACGACGACATCTACCAGGATGCCGACGCGATCGACCGCATCCGCAACGTCCAGGAGTACTCGTACTACACCAACGATGGCGTGTCGGCCGGCTACAACAGCTACATCTCGCCGGATGGGGACGAGTGGGAGATCCGGGGTCACGACATCCGCAATGCCGCGAGCGGCTGTCCTGACGCGAACTACCCTGGCTACACGATCGTGATCCCCACAACCACCCCCGAAACGCCCCCCACGGGCGCACAGATCGAGGGGGCCCGGGCGGCGATCCTTCGCATCCGCGACGCTGCTGCGGCCACGGGGAACACCAACTTCCTCACCATCAATGGTCATCGGGACGTGTCTCCGCTCTGCGGCGAGTCCACGTCCTGCCCTGGCGATCCGATCTACGCGCTGATCGAGTCCGGGGCGCTGGAGCCCTGAGGGGCAGAGAGCCGCCCCACGTTGGTCTGACACGGGAGCCGCGCCCCTGACACCGGCGACGCGGTGCGCCTACGTCCGGGTCAACGTGATTGTGGCGGTGACGGTGTTGTGGCTGTCTCCCGCCGCCCCCGCCGGGCAGGCCAGAACGGAGAAGTAGAGCGGCAGACCGGTAGCCGCGAGGGTACCGGAGATCGGGCCGGTGCCGTCATAGGCCGTGCTGAAAATAGCGCAATCGCCCGCCGCGACATTCCCGCCAAAGTAGGTTCCACCCGATGACATTACCGAAAACGTACCGGTCACAGGCGCGCCGACACCACACAGGTGGTCGTTCGGAACCCCGGCGCTGGTGGTGCATGTGTAACTCCCGGTGATCTGGGCTCCAGAGGAGTTCGCGTAAGCGTCTGCCGTGGCGGTCCCGTCGCAGTTGAGCGTGCCGCCGCAGAAGTTGAACTCGGTGATGGTCATGCTGATCGTACCCGTCCAGGTCCCCTCGACAGCCCCATCCTCGTCCGCCTCGCCGTCGCAGTTGTCGTCCACCCCGTTCCCCCAGACCTCTGGATCGGCGGGGCTGACTGCGTCTGTGGTGTCATCGCAGTCGGTCCCGTTCGCGATGTACCCGGCTGGGTCGATACATTCGATGAGCGAGACGGCGGGATCGCCGTACCCGTCGCCATCCCCGTCGTAGTACCAGGTCTGCGGCGCGCCGACGGTCGCATCGTTGTCGTCGCAGTCAGTCCCAGCGAGCGCCCCATCCCCGTCGGCGTCGGTGTCGGTGTCAGCGTCAGTGTCAGCGTCAGTGTCAGTGTCAGTGTCAGTGTCGGTGTCGGTGTCGGTGTCGGCGTTCGTGGGGAGGGGCGGGAGACATCCAAAGACGAGAACAATGAGCATGGAGACTCCGGGGCGTGCGACCCCGGTAACCGACGGCGTGCAGGCATCGAGCCCGCTGGGCCTGCTCCGCGGAGACCGCCTCCGGGCCGCGGCAACGTTCAGCCGGCCGCGGCGATGTCACGGCCGCGCTGATTGACACGTGGGCGCGGGGCTCGGAGCGGATGACGTACGGGATGGCCGGGAAGTGACTTCCCGTCAGTCGGACGCGGGCGCCCTCCCGTCCGCCAACCCCGCCAGCGCCGCCCTCGCTCCGCGGACCGCGTCGATGGGTGCCTCTCCGAACGCGATCTCGGCGGCCCGCGGAGGGTCGGACTCCGTCAGACCCTCCCGGTAGAGCGCGACGAACGACTCCACCGTCAGCTCGGCAACCGGCACGTCCACCCCGAGGTGCTCCCGCCGGGCCTCTCGACACCGCGCACAGTAGACCAGGAGCCGACCGCCGGGCCCGTCCGGGTACCGGTAGGTGACGACGTGCAGATCGTCTCCACCTCCACATGCGGAGCACGACGGGATCGCCCGCTTGGGGACCGCGAAGGCGATCCCGCTCGATGCCGCAACCTGACGGGCGGCATCCAGCAGCGAGGCCGCTTCGACTGTCTCCGGAAGCGAGAAACAGCGAAAAGCTCCGCCGCCCCGCTCGAGCAGGTACTCGATGAGATCGGCCTGATCGCGGGTGTCCCTGACGGATTCGGCCACGCTCACGACCAGATGCTCGCGTCCCTCGACCGGGAAGAACGCGACCGCCTCGTCGATCCAGACCAGCACGCCGAGCGGCCCTGCGTGGCCGGGGATGACGTCGAGGGCACCGTGGTGGGAGAAGTGGACGATGGGCATCCGCCTTGGTGTATCCACGCTCATCGGTCGAGGACGGTCCACCATTCGCCCACGGAGATGCCGACCGCCTTGAGCAGGGCCCTGACGACATGGGCAGGCACATGCGTGTTCCTCGCGTGGTGGCCCAGCGTGAACTTCCGCCCTCCGAAGCGGTACACCGTGATCTCGCTCCCCTTGCCGGGGGAGACGTCACACGAGAACCTGCGCTCCAGGGTGGTGAGCAGCGTCTCCATTCGCACCGCCGGAACGCGTCGGCCTTGAACGGGCTCCGCGATGCGCTGGCAGGCGTCGGCCACCACCGCCAGGTCCCCCGCGATCGTCGTGACGGCCTCCGTCGGAGCGGCGGTAGGCGCCTGCGCGAGCCACTGCTCGACGAGGTTCGCGTGCATGGGCTCGATCATGGCGACCTCCCAGGCCGGGTCGTCCGCCAGCTCCCACCAGGTCACGTGCCCGGCGATCGCCCCGTCGAGGTGCAACCGCAAGGGCGCCGGGTAGAGCGCCTCTGTCACCTGCGCGGCGAGCGCCTCCCGATCGGGCGCCACGAGGATGAACCCGACAGCATGCTGGTAGCCCCAGATCAGCGTCGAGGAGCCGCCTGGACTGTCGCCCGCAACCCCGATCGGGTCGGACCCCACGAGGAGCGACCGGACCTCGACGAGATCCTCCCCCATCTGGGCTCGACGCCTGCGAAGCTCGGCGACATCCCCGCTCGCCCGGCGGGTGAACCGTGCCCGAGCCAGCTCCAGCGCGTCCGCCTCGTTCCAGGCGTACAGCAGCACGGTCTGCTGCACCTGCTGCCAGCGCTCGGGCGCGACGCGTGGCATGTCGAACCAGAGCCCCTTGCCCTCGCGACGCAGTCCGACCTCGGGGCCCAACGTCGCCCGCCAGATCTCCCACGCGATGCGGTCCGCCACGTCGCTCAAGGCCACGCGGATCCCGGCGACCGTGCCGATCGTGTCGAGCCAGATGCAGACCTCGTCGGTGATCCGGCGCCATCGCAGGAACGGATCACCCTGGTCGCGGGCATTCGGGCGCGCGAGCCGGGCCCTCGCATACTCCAGCCCCCACCCGATCAGCTCGTCGCGGATCAGCATGGCCACGGGGTCCCCGTTGTACAGCACCGTCGCCTCGTGGTCCGTGAGCCCGACGAGCGGCTGGGCCCACTCGTACACGTCGTCGACGATCCGGTTCAGGTGAGCCAGCTCCTCCCGGGAGCAGGTCTTGGCGAAATGGGGCGGCAGCGGAGCCCGATCGGGCGGGGGAATCACGCTGTCCCCATCGGAGACCTGCTGCAGCGCCCACCGGTCCCGCTCGCTCTTGACGCCGTGGCGCTCGATCGACCTGCGGACGCGAGCGTTCATCTCTGCGATGTGGCGGCGCTCGTCTTCTGTGGACATCGGCTTGCCTCGGGAGCGAGCCAAGTATGCTCGAGCCCGCGGCCCGGCATGGCCGTGGCGGGTGGAAGAACGCCGCCCCGCGACTCGGTCCGCCTGCAGCATCTGGCCGCGCGAGGTCGGCAACCCCTCCCAGGCGGCCGCCCAGTCCACCGGCGATACGGTCCCAAATCGCCTGCTCGCCATCGCGTCCTCGACGCCATCAGGTCGCCGCTCGGGTGGCCGACGTCGTGCGCGGCGATGTCTCCGGGACCAGATCGCTCGTCGAGCATGGCGCTTTCAATTCAGGTGGTGAGCCGGTCTGCCTGCAGGCGCGGGGCTCGCCGGAGCCGACGGCCGAAGGTCAATGCGCAATGAGGCGCGCAATGGCCGACAGTGCGCGCCGGGCAAAGACGTAGGACTCAAGGCTACAGTTTTCGAGAAGGGCAGCGCGCGGCATTGCGCGGAATGAGCGACCGCTCGGCCGCTGGCCGCTCGAACGCACCGCCCATGGTCCGGCCGTGCAGCGAGACAGTAGCCGTCTCGATTCGAGCCGACTACTGTCTCGACATGGAAACCGCTGACCTCCACGACGCTCTGGAGACGCTGGGCGCGATCCTCGCCTCCCGCGGGCACCACTACGACGTTGTCCTCATCGGCGGCGGGGCGCTCCTGCCCCTCGGCCTCATCGATCGGCCGACGCGCGATCTCGACATCGTCTCGCGCATCGAAGGCGAGCGATGGGCGGAGGGCGAGCCGATGCCCGGCCCACTCGCCCAAGCGATCGCGGATGTGGCGAGTGCGCTGGACCTCGATGGCCGCTGGCTCAACGCCGGTCCGACGAGCCTGCTCCGTTTCGGGCTCCCTGGGGGATTCGCTGACCGCGTGGTCACTCAGACGTACGCGCGCTGACGGTCCGCCTTGCCGGTCGCGTCGACCAGGTGGCTTTCAAGCTCTACGCCGCGGCGGATCAGGGGCCGAGGAGCAAGCATTTCAAGGACCTGAAACTCCTAGTACCACGTTCCGGAAGTCGCTCCCCGAATCAGTCACGGGCAGCCAGGATCCACGGAAAGTTCTCGGTGACCAGAGCGACGGCCTCCTTGAGCGTCGCCTCGAACGGGGTGCGCTGCCAGCCCTCGGGTCCCGTACCGATGTCGATGCGCCAGCGTTGGGCCGGCAGCAGCGTGAGCCGGAAGTGGTTCTCCTGATCGTCGCCGACGCCGCTCTGGACCAGCAGGGCTTTGCCATGCGTCTTGACGCGCGCAGGTGGGTGAGGCCGCGGGCCTTCAGGTCGTCCTCAAGACCCCAATGCCACAGTTGCACGCCGCGCTCGCTCCAGGAGCCGGATCTTATGCCGCTCTTGCGCCGATCTGCAGCGGGTACCCCGTGAAAGTCCATCGAAACGACTTTCGCTCAACCTTGTTCCACCGCCGGAGGAACGCGTCGACGTCGGCGTCCAGCTCGGCGAGGCTGTTGTGAACGGCGTTCTTCATCACGCGGCGGTGGAGGATGCCGAAGAAGAGCTCCACCTGGTTCATCCACGAGCCGTGGATCGGGGTGTAGTGGAAGTGGAACCTGCCTCCGTGTCGAGCGTTGAACTCGATCCAGCGGTCCGTGGGCCCGTCCCTGTGGGTGTTGAGGTTGTCCCAGACGATGTGGACCTGCTTGCCTTCGGTCTGCTTCGCTACGGCCTCCATGAATTCGACTGTGTCCGCCGCAGTCCGCGTCGCTCTCATCTCGCCGTAGACCTCGGCGGTGTGCGGGTTGTAGACGGCGAGGAGCTTCCGCGTGCCGTTCCGCTTCTAGCCCAAAAGGTGCCCGAGCGATGGCCAGCGGGGCTGACACACGGGCTGGCGCTTGACTTGGCATGATTTCCCGCGATTCGGCCGCCCTTGGGCGGCCCCCGGGCAAACCTCCCCCTTTCCCCCACTTCATCTTCGCG
>CAIQVJ010000051.1 GCA_903875225.1 uncultured Pseudomonadota bacterium | reverse complement strand
CGGCCCGCCGCCACGCCTGCGCCGTCACCGGTTCCCGCGGCAGCGGCTCGGCCCGCCGCCACGCCTGCGCCGTCACCGGTTCCCGCGGCAGCGGCTCGGCCCGCCGCCACGCCTGCGCCGTCACCGGTCGCGCCGCCCGCGAGTACGGTGACTGCGGCTCCGCCGCCCGCTGCCTCCCCGCCCGTTGCTGCCGTCCCTCCGCCGCGCTCCACCCCCCCGGAGCTCCCGGTTTCGGTGGCACCCGCCGCGGACTCGCACACGGGCTCCGCAGCCCGGTTGGCCGCACCCGTGCCGCCGGCTGCTGCTGCTGCGCCCGCCCCCGCGCCCCCCGTCCCCGCTGTGCCCGCGCCCGCCCAGATCGCGCGGTCCCCGGTCGTTCCCACCCCGGTCGCGCCGGTTGCCCCGGCCTCGCCGATCGCGACGCAGTCCGCTCCCGTTCGCCCCGCTCCACCGGCGGCCGTGGTGCCCGCGGTCTCATCGCCCGAGAAGGTGGCGCCGGCTCCGCAGATGCGGCCGGCGCCGCTGCTCACCTCCTCACGACGCGTGAGCACGGTGCCGCTCGTCGTGGCGGGGGTCTTCGTCGCCCTGCTGGGGCTCGCCGGCGAGCTCTGGGGCCTGTCCCGGGTCGATGCGTCCGGTGGTGCCCTCGCTGCGGAGGTATCGGGCGAGGAAGCACGGGTGTTCGCGGGCGGGACCGCCTTCGGCGTCCAGGTGACCCACTACGGCGCCGACGGCAGCCCGCTGGAGAAGGACCAACCCCTCGACGAGGCGCTCAGGCTCGACGCACAGGACCACGGCGTGGCCTACGCCCAGGGCGGCGCGCGCGCCGTCGCGGTGGTGCGCGATGGCGCCGGCAAGGTGCAGGGCTTCGTGGCCGTGGATGGTCCGGCGAGTCGGATGAACGCCGACACCAGCCTGCTCCGCCCCCTGGCGGTGGTTCAGGCGGGCCTCGGTCTGCTCGTGGTCGTCGCCGCGGCGATGTTGTCCAGCCGCCGGTTCTGACGGACCTGCACCTGTGCAAACGCGAAAAACGGGCTATGCGCGCCCGCGCTTGGCTTGCGGCTCGCTGAGGTGGCCGTCGGGTCTTGCCTGAATTCTACTGCTTCCCTTGCTTGTTCCCGTACTCCCAGAGGTCCTCATGCTTCTCCCCCTCGTCCTCCTCCTCGCCTGCGATCCTCCGCCCCCGCCCGTGCCGGGCATGATCGAGCGGACCGGCGAGACGCTCTCGGTCGTCAACGGACAGAACGTGACACAGGGCATGGTCGACGCAACCGTCGCGCAGTTGCCCCCGGGAACCAAGGACAAGATCATCGCCATGGGCCAGATGGACCAGGTGAAGGACCAGGTCGTCATCGGCGAGCTGCTCTACCAGGAGGCGCTCAAGGAGAAGCTGAACGAGGGCCCCGAAGGCAAGATGGCGCTCGCCATGGCCGAACGCGATGCCCTGGCTCGCCAGCTGCTGGAGAAGATCGTCAACCAGCGGACGGACGACGCCGCGATCCAGAAGTACTACGACGAGCACGCGGTGCAGTTCAAGCGCCCGCAGGTCAAGGCTCGCCACATCCTGGTGAAGGAGAAGGCCGATGCCGACGCCATCTTCGCCCAGATCAAGGGCGGGGCGGACTTCGCGAAGGTCGCGGCCGAGAAGTCGCTCGACTCCGGCAGCGCCAAGGAAGGCGGCGAGCTCGGCTGGTTCGAGAAGTCCCGCATGGTCGCGGAATTCGCGGATGCCGCCTTCGCAGCGCAGAAGGGCGAGGTGATCGGCCCGGTGCAGACCAAGTTCGGCTACCACATCATCGAGGTGGAAGACACCCGGGACAGCAAGCCGCTCGACGAGGTCAAGGACCAGATCAAGGGTCAGCTCCGCACCGAGGTCGTGCAGAACTACATCGAGGAGCTCAAGAAGGGCGCCACGATCACCACCCCACTCGGCACCGGCGCGGCCGGCGGCGCGTCCGTCACCGAGTCCAAGCCCGCCGATGGGGCGCCTCCGTCCGGGCCGCCTGCGCCGTCTGCGCCTCCCGCGGCTCCGCCTGCGGCACCGGCCACGCCCGCACCTGCGCCCAAGTAGGCTCTCATGTGGGCGCTGATCCTCGGCGGTTCGAGCGGCTTCGGGGCCGCCAGCGCCCGCGCTTTTGCCGCCGCGGGCTACGACATCGCGGCGGTTCACCTCGACCGGCGGCAGACCATGCCGCAGGTCGAGGCCTTGCAGGCCGAGATCGCGGGCATGGGCCGCGAGGCGGTGTTCTACAACGTCAACGCCGCTGACGACGAACGGCGAGCCGAGATCGTGGCTGACCTGGTCGGCCGGGTCGGGGCAGGGAACCTGCGGGTGCTCCTGCACTCGCTCGCCTTCGGGAGCCTGTTGCCCTTCGTTCCGCCCACCGTCGCCCCGGGGGAGAAGCAGCCGAAGGGCGCCAGCCGCAAGCAGCTCGAGATGACGCTCGACGTCATGGCGAACTCGCTGGTCTACTGGACCCAGGATCTCGTGGGTGCCGGGCTCATCGGGAGCGGTGGTCGGATCTTCGCGATGACTTCTGCTGGATCACACGTCGCTTGGAGCGGCTACGGGCCGGTCGCCGCGGCGAAGGCGGCCCTGGAGTCCTATTGCCGGCAGTTCGCGCTTGAGCTGGCTCCGCGCGGCATCAGCACCAACGCGATCCTCGCGGGGGTGACGCGGACGCCCGCCGTCGAGAAGATCCCCGGTGCACAGAAGCTGCTCGACGGAGCCGCCGCCCGGAACCCGTTCGGCCGGCTGACGCAGCCGGAGGACGTCGCGAAGGCGCTCGTCCTGCTCGCGAGCCAGGATGCGACCTGGATCAACGGAAATGTGCTGCGCATCGACGGTGGCGAGGACGTCTGCGGATGACCCTCTGGCTCCTCGGGATGCTCGGCTGCGCGCCGGGCAAGACCCCCGCGGACAAGCCGCACGACTCCGCGGACACCGACACCGATACGGACACGGGTCCCGTGAGCTCCCCAACGCTGGAGGCGGTGCTCGCTTCGCTGCGCAGCGACCGGAACGGCACGATGCAGGCCTACTCCGAGACAAGCATCGATCGGTACAGCGACGGCTGGCCCGTCGCGGTCGACGGCGGCTGGCTGTTCGTGGATACGCAGAGCACGGGCAACCTCGCCGGCGCGTTCAACGACTGGACGCCCGAGCCGATGACCGCGGACGACGGCTTCTCCTGGCTCGTGCACACCGCCGATCGGGGCGACGGCTACAAGTTCACCGATGGCGCGGACGACTGGCACGCGGACCCCTGGGCGCGCGCGCTCACCTGGGACGAGAACGGCGAGATGAGCCTCGTGCGCGCCGAAGGTGCGCACCTGGAGCACCTGTACGCCGTCTCCGGCGAGATGCTCTCGGCGCGCGACCTGCACGTCTGGGTGCCCGCCTCCACACCCGAGCGGGTGCTCTACGCCGAGGACGGCCAGAACCTGTTCGACCCGAATGCGATGTGGGGCGGATGGCACCTGGACGACGCCCTGGCCTCGATCGGGGACGACAGCACGCTGGTGGTGGGGATCTTCAACACCGGCGACCGCATGGAGGAGTACACCCACGTGGAGGATTCCATCGACGGCGTGGTGTACGGCGGGTGGGGCGACGCGTACGCGGACTTCCTCGAGAACGACGTGCGACCGCTCACGGCCTCGACCTACTTCCACGGCTCCGGCGAGCCGGCCGTTCGCGGCCTGCTCGGCAGCTCGCTCGGCGGCCTGATCAGCTTCCACATCGCGGATCGCTACCCCGGTGAGTACAGCTTTGCCGCCAGCATGTCCGGCACGATGGGCTGGGGCAGCATGGAGGAGCACAACGAGACGATGATCGAGCGGTACGCCGCTCACGGTCACCAGTCCACGGTGCTCTACCTCGACTCGGGCGGCTCGGGCGACTGCTTCGACAGCGATGGCGACGGCATCATGGACGACGACCCGACCGAGGCCGACAACTACTGCGAGAACATCCAGCTTCGCGACACCCTCGTTGCGGCTGGCTACCAGTACGAGGTGGACCTGTACCACTGGTGGGAGCCCGACGCGACGCACGACGAGATGGCCTGGGCCGCGCGGGTGGACCTCCCGCTGCAGATCTTCGCGGGCATGTGAGGGCGGAGCTGGCGCCGCCGGACTGACTTCCCACCGCGGATGTCGTACACTCCCGCCATGCTCCTCTCGCTTCTCGCCGGGCTCGCGCTTGCCTCCCCGCGGATTCCGTTGCGGAGCGGTGGGGACTTCGACCACGATGGCTTGTGCAACGGGGCCGAGCGCGCCCTCGGCACGAACCCCGCGCGTCGGGACACCGACGGCGATGGCTGGACGGATGGCGAGGAGGTCGCCTGGGGCGGCGATCCGCTCGACGCGAGCCACGGCCCCGACGACGACGCAGACGGGCTCTACGTTGTCCAGGAGGAGGCCGCGGGCACCGATCCGGACGACCCCGACACCGACGGCGATGGCTGGACGGATGGCGAGGAGGTCGCCTGG
>CAIQVJ010000050.1 GCA_903875225.1 uncultured Pseudomonadota bacterium | reverse complement strand
TGAGCCTCGCGGGTGCATAGCGCATCACGAACCGACCGTCAGCCATCTATGAGCGCCCTCCCGTGCACCTCCGCCACCTGCGGTGGCGCGGCGTTCCCCACCTGCCGCTGCCTCATCCGCGGCGCGACCTCCAGCCGATCCCGGGGCGCTCGGTCTCGTACGCCCCGTTGAGCCGGAACAGCACCGAGTCCTCAAAGACTATACGGTTTCCAAAACTATAAAAACCTCTATCTACCTGAAGATCGCGAGGGCGGCGTCCCCCGGTTCATGGGGAACCCCGGCGACGGCAGCAAGCGCGCCTGGCAGCTCGACTTCCGGTGCGCGGCCGTCCGAAAGCGGACCGGCGGAACCGGCGTGGTGCTCCTGTCCGCGACCCCGGCCAAGAACAGCCCGCTGGAGTTCTACAATCTCATCCAGTACGTCGATCCCGAGGCGTGGCGGCGGATGGGCATCCGCGACCCCGAGCAGTTCATCGACCGGTACCTCCGCATCGAGATCAAGCCCGTCGTGACGCCCACGATGGAGGTTGAGGAGCGCGGGGCCGTCGTCGGGTTCCAGAACCTCCACGAGCTGCGCGACACCATCCTCCGCTACGGCGAGTTCAAGACGGCGGAGGACGTGGGGTTGAAGCTCCCGGAACCGAAGGTCGAGATGGTCGAGGTCGATATGGACGCAGCCCAGGACGCCAAGTACGACCGCTACGTCCGGGAGATCGAGGCCGCGCTCAAGAGCGACGATCCGAGCCAGAAGGCGAAGATCCTCGGCTTGCTCGCCCGGATGGCGCTCGTCGCCGTCCACGCGCAGCTCGACGAGGGCTACAGTTGGAAGAACGCCGACCAGGTGAGCGACCCGTCGTCGCCGAAGTTCGACGCGCTGGCCGAGCGCGTGCTCGCGAACCGGACGTGCGGCCACATCGTGTTCGTGGACAACGTCGCCGCCCACCGCTGGGTGAAGCAGACGCTGGTGAACGCGGGGATCGTGGCCGACCGGATCGGGGTGATGAACGCCGAGGTCGCCCCCAACGCGGCCGACCGGCAGCGGATCGCCAAGGAGTTCAACGGCGAGCCCGAGAGCGAGACGAAGCCCAAGTTCGACGTCGTGATCGCCAACGCCGTCGCCTACGAGGGCATCGATCTCCAGACGCGGACCTGCGCCATCCACCACCTCGATCTGCCGTGGGAGCCCGCCACCCTCCAGCAGCGCAACGGGCGCGGGGTCCGGCAGGGCAACACGCTCTCGGCCATCAGCATCTACTACTACTTCGCGCGTCGCAGTCAGGATGGACTCCGCTTCAATCTCATCCAGGGAAAGCGGGGTTGGATGACGCAATTGCTGAAGTCCCAGGACCGGGACACCAACAACCCGGGCGCCCAGATGGACATGGGGCCCGAGGAGATCCTGCTCCTCATCAGCCGCAACCCCGAGCAGACCCGCGCCCGCCTCGAAGCCGTGCGCGCCCAGCGTGAGGCCGAGGCCAAGAAGAAGATCGCCGCCGAGGCGTCGAAGCTACTCCGCGCCATCAACGCGCGCTTCCGCAACGCCGAGCGCAGCCGCGACGGCACCGAAGCCGCGCGGCTCCGTGGGGAGGCCGAGGAGCGGCTGAAGCACCTCACGCGCGTCAACGTCGAGGCGTGGCCCTGGGCGTCGATGGCGGTGGTGGTCCGGGACCGGCCCGTGCTCGTCGCGGAGGGCGGCGGTCCCGTCTACGAGGGCCTCCGCGTCGGTGTCCCGAGCGCGTGGAACGCCTCCCGCATCGACTACATCGAGTTCGGAAAGGTCACGAAGGACGGCCAGATTGCCATGCGTGCGGCCGGCGAGGCCGGCTGGAAGCTCGCCAAGGCGGACGATGCCAAGTTCAGCGCGCTCAAGCCGGAGAACTACGGCGCCACGTTCCCGGCTGACGAGGAGCCGTCCACGGTCCGCGCCGTCGCTCAGGCCGCGAACGACCGGCTCCGCTACTCGGGCGACTGGCCCGGCCTCGGCTGGCAGCACGCGAGCGACGGGTGGGTCGAACGGACGTGGCCGCAGGTGGCCGACACCGTCGTGAGCGCGCTCGGCAAGGTCAGCTACTACAACCAGCAGAGCCAGAAGATCCCCGTGGTCTCCCCGGCCGGGCTCCGCATCGTGAACGCGGGCGCCGCGTCGGGCACCGCCGGGGTGACCGTGCTCGCGCCCACCGAGAGCGGGTGGCGCGCCTTCCTCGACGCCGCACCGGGCTCCGGGCTGAAGTTCGGCGAGATCGCCGAGGCCGGGCGCTGGTGGTGGGGTCGGACGATCCCGCGGAACCTGCTCTCGGGCGAAGACGACGAAGAAGCCTTGGAGGCGTCGTGAGCCGCTCCTACCAGGCGCAGATCCCGGACCCGCCATCCCCCGGAGCCGGGGCGAACTGGGTGCGACCTGCCGCGAGCTGCTCGTTCATCCAGTCCTGCATGAGCGCGAGCGAAAGCGCGTTCACGTTGCTCCCAGCCTCGGGATGGGTCTTCATCGCTGCGGCCGTTCCTTTGAAGGGGGCCGTACACACCGCGTTGCCGGGTGTGCCGGCGTGCGCGGGACGAGTGATCGCTCCCATGACGAGAGCGGTGAGGACGACGGAAACGGCGATGGCTGCGAAGAGGCGGATGTTGGTCATGAAGCCCTCCTTTGGGCACCTCAACGTAGCTCGCCGCGGTGCCGCATGAGCCGCACCAACAACACCCCGCTCCTGCTCGGCGCCGGGGCCTTCGGATTGCTCCTCCTCGCCGCGGCGGCGTCGTCGCCGACGGCACAACGTACTGCTCGAAAGCTGGAGGAGAAGGTGGAGAACCTCATCACCGATTGGATCCCGACCCTGCTCCGCAAGACCAGCGAGCACGAGGGCAACTACTGGTCCGTCCAGGCGAACCTCGACGGCAACGGCGTCAGCTACGGCATCCTTCAGTGGACGCAGAAGTCGGGCTCGCTCGGCCGACTGCTCCGCCAGATGGCCGCCGCTGATCCCGTCGCGTTCGGACGCTTCTTCGGAGCGAGCTGGGCACGGTTGCTCGATGTGACCGGGCGAGGCTCACTGGAGTCCGTCGACGGCGCGCTCCTGTGGTCCGAGCCATGGGCCTCCCGTTTTGCGACGGCTGGACGATGGCCGGCGTTCCAGCAGGTTCAAGCTCGCGTCGCCGCAGAGTCCGAGTACATGACCGGCGCGGTTGAGATCGCCCGGCTCCTCGGCGTCAGCACGGAGCGGGCGATGGTCCTGCTCTACAACCGCACGGTGCAGCAGGGCCCGGCGGGTGCGCTCGCCCCCGCCAGGCGGCTTGTCGCCTGGTACGCCGAAGATCCAAAGCGCCGTCCCGCTGCCGTCAACGACGTGCTCGCCCAGTACGCCTGGATGTGCGCAGCGAAGTTCCGTCGCTCGTCGGCTCCCGAGCGGCGCAACTACAACGACGACGGGAACATCTGGTGGTCGCCGGTCGCGACCGAGTGGTCCGAGCTCGGCGTCGGGGCCTACAACGTGCGCCGGGTCGCTGTCTCCGGCGTGTGGCACGCGGTCACCGGCCCGCCGTCGGCGCCGTGGAGCCTGTACGACCTCATCGTCAGGAGGTCGAGCAACATCCTGACTGATCCCCTCTTGCGCGATGCGCCTGTCGACCTCGGTGTCGCGCAGACCGTCGCCTGACTCGTCCCCCGTCCGCCCCGCCAATGTCCACCCCAAGGAAACCCACCATGGACCTCTCGAAGATCAACCTCCCCGCCTGGCTCCCCGCCACCGTCCGCAACCTCATGAACCTCGCCGAGGAGGTCTTCGGACCCGGCACCGGCGCGACCAAGAAGGCCTGGGTCCGGACCGCGCTCCTCGACGCCGCGAAGGCCGTGGACGTGCGGGCCATCCCCAACTGGATCGAGAACCCCGCCAAAGAGCTGCTCGTGGACCTCATCATCGAGGTGATCTGGGGGCTGCACTTCCGGGCCCACGACTTCAGCGGCGCGATCGCGCGCGCAACGCGGGGTGCGTGATGGGAAAGGTCATCTCCCTGCCGCCGGCGGGTTCCGTGCGTCGGTCGAAGCGGTCCCGGGCTGCGCCCGGTCCTGTCGAACCCACGCTCGGCCCCGTGCATGACGATGTCGGCGAGCCGCCCGAGCTCGACCTCCGCGACGTTCACCTGCCGCGGTGGCTGATGCCGCTCATCCGCGACCAGATGACCGTCGCCGAGCAGCGGCACCCGCGCAACTCGGGGTGGATGAAGAAGTCGTGGGTCAGCAGCTCGGTCGAGCACTTCCTCTTCCAACGCGAGTTGGAAGGCCAGCCGTTGGCGTTCCCGCCTGAGCCGCATCGGCGCGGCCTGATCGACATCCTGATCGAGAGCGTCTGGGCGCTGGAGTTTAGGGTGCCGCGCGTGCGAGCGGCGCTCCAGTCCAGCGGGTCCACTGCCCTGAGCGAGGCCCTCCGCGGAGCGCACATCCGCGAATGAGCCCTGCCTGTCCAGCTCGGCCGCCAAACTCGTCTCCGGCGTTGAGCGACGGGGGACTCCGACCCTCGCTCGGCGGGCGGGATTGGGGGCTTTCTGGACTACGCGAAGCGGAGACCGGCCAGCCACACCTTGCCCGCCGGAGCCGTCACCCGGACTGGGTGCAGTTCGATCGCGCCGATTCTCTTGTTCGGAAAGACCTCCTTCAGGCTGGAAATCACCTCCCCCTCGTTCTCGAAACGGATGGCGAGCACCAACAGCCACCCGCTCACCACGTCGTCCCACCCGGCGGTGGCCTCAAGAGCGTGAGCATCCTTTACCAGCTTGGGCATCTGGTCTTTCAGAGACCACCCGCGGTCAAGCAGCTTCAGCTCGATCAAGTGCCCGCTCGTGTCAGGTCCTCCGCGCTTCACGGCGAGGTCGATTCGCTTCGCCCCGCTGCCAGTCCGGCGGGAGTACGTGAGTCGCCGGTCGGTCACCTCCACCGTGCATTCCATGGAGAGTTCGGCACCGTCTGTGTTGGCCGCGTCCCATCCCGGATCTCGGCTCCAGGGCTGACCGGCGAAGCCCGCAACGAGCGTCCCAAGCCACCAGCCCTCGAAGAGGTTTCTGGTCTGAATCAGCGTGCTCAGGCCCCCACAGGTGTCCTCGGACAGCTGTGTGATCGCCAAGACGGCCGGTACAACATCGGGTACACCAAGGAACTTCTTCGACATTTCGGCGCTGTAACGCAGGTCAGCCCACACCAGCCGTCATGACCGTCCTCGACCTCTTCGCCGGCGCCGGTGGCGCAGCCCTCGGCCTGCACGCCGCTGGCTTCGAGCACGTCGCCTGCGTCGAGCGCGACGCCTCGGCCGCCGCAACGCTCCGGGCCGCCGGCTTCCCCGCCATCGAGGCCGATGTCCGCGACCTCGACTACGCCGCGCTCGCCGGCACCATCGACGTGCTCTGGGCCTCGCCGCCCTGTCAGGCGTGGTCGAGCGCCAACCAGCACGAGGGACCGAAGGGCGAGGACGACATCGCCCGCAACGGCTGGCCGTGGACGCTGCGGATCGTCGGCATCGTGCGCCCGCGCTGGGCCATCTTCGAGAACGTGAAGAACGCGCGCGCTTACGTCGAGCGCGCGGTCCTGCCCGAACTGCGCAAGCTGTACGCCCACGTCTCGCTCTGGGTGCTCAACGCGGCTGACCACGGCGCGCCGCAGAGCCGGACGCGCATCTTCGTGATCGCCGGGCCGCGACCGGTCAGACCTCCGCTCGGCACCGTCCGCCGCACGATGCGGGACGCGATCGGCATCGCCTACGACCGGCCTTCTCCCTGCGTCATGACCAACGAGGGCAAGGGCCGACCGACCGACCCCGCCTGGTGGCGGAAGCTGAACAACGCGAGTGACGCGCTCGCCATCGCGACCGATGGTGCCCGGCGCAAGCTGACTCTCGGCGAGTGCGCCACGCTCCAGACGTTTCCGGAGGGCTACCCGTTCGCGGGGCGTCCGGAGGAGCGGTATCGGCAAGTGGGGAACGCGGTGCCACCGTCGCTGGCGGCTGCGGTCGCGCGGGCGGTGCTGGCGGCGGAGGCCGGGCTGGACACGATTCGGGAGGGGTTGTCGGCGGTCCGGGCGAGCGCGGAACGGGTTGAGCGGGTGCTGGCGGCGGCGGTTGGGTTCGTGCGGCAGCGGCCGCCGCGGGGCGTGGGGCTGGAGGACATTGACGGGTTTGTGGGGCGGAACGTCGGCCAACTGCGGGCGATGGTTCGCGCGCTCATCCATCTGAAGGGCCTATGATCCGCTGCAGACCTGATCTCCATGCTACCGACAGGAGCGGGCTACCACGCCTGACCCTGCCAAAAAAGGCTAAAGTGCGGTTCGATGCCGATGAGGATGGGTCGGATCTTAGAGGTATCCGAAAAACGGATATCCAACGCTCGGATCTGATGCCGTCGCCACACGCTGACGGACTCGACCCCATCAGTCCGGAAGTGGAAGAGGTCACGACCGGCGAGAGTCAGCCGAGCCGAGACCACCCCCGCATAGCGGTCCAGGAAGCACTCGAGCCGCTCCTGCCCGCGAGTCATGACCCAGGTCGCCCCAAATGCTTCGTCCTCCACCATCGGCTCCACCCCGAACAACTCGAGCAGGTCCAGGTCGGACGGGAAGACGGGCCGCACCATTGTCCGCACATAGCCCGCTCAAGAGGAATCCCCAATGACCTGCCCCTGCTCCCAGCCCCTCCCCGCGCCCGGCCGCCAGAAAGCCGCCGCCCGCGTCCGCATCGACCACCTCGCCCTCCGCCGCGAGCTCGGCGGCGTGCCGGAGATCCGCGAGGCGATGACCGCGAAGGCGACGGGTCGGCCGTCCGCGAACGTCGGCGTGATCTGGCAACTGCTCACGCGCTCCGTCTACAAAAGCGGGGATTTGCCCTGGCTTGCGACGAGGGAAGCGGCTCAGAACGCCGTCGATGCGGCCCGCTCCGCAATCCGCCTCCGCCAAATCAAGCCCGACGACGGCTACTTCGCCGTCGAGTGGGACGCCGCCAAGCGGGTCCTCGTCTTCGACGACCCCGGCGTCGGCATGTCCAGCGACGAGATCATCGGGAAGTTTCTCGCGATTGGCGAGAGCGGCAAGCGTGACGCTGTCGACTCGGGCGAGGCAGCGGGCGGCTTCGGCGTCGCCAAGGCCGTCATCCTCGGCTGCTCGCGGAGCTTCGTCTGGAGGCTGCACACCCGCGACAACCTCGCCGTGGCCAACGGCATCAACGAGGAGGTGCAGGTCTACGACGCGCCCGCGCGGCAGGGGACGCGTCTCGAAATCCACGACGTCGACCCCGACCTCGTTCGCTACTGGGACCGCGCCCGCGGCGTCTACGTCGGCATCGAGGACCGCCTGCGCGAGCTGCTCGCCGCCAACGACATCCCCGGCTTTACCTTCCGCTTCAACGGCGCCGAGGTGAAGCCGATGTTCAGCCGACGGGGCGGGTCGCGCGTCTCGGCCGAGGGGTCGTGGGGCGAAGGGACGACGGCTGTGGTCAAGGCGTATCGACGTGCACCCGGCGACCGCGGAGGGGCCTACTACCTGCGTCTGAACGGGCTTCTCCAGGTCGTCCTGCCCGCCCAGCGCGGGGGACTGAAGGCCGACGTCGTCATCGACCTCAGCACGAAGGTCCGCCCGGGACAGCGCGGCTACCCCTTCAACGCCGCCCGCGACGCGCTGCAGGACACCGCGGCGTGGACGTTCTCCGACCTCGTCGACGAGGTCGAGCGCGAGAATGAGTCGCTCGGGGCGAGCGAATCCGACGAGTGGATCGACCCCGAGGGCGACGACGACGCCGGCGGGGCCGAGATCGCCGACCAGATGGCCGAGGCGTTCGCCGACGCCGACGTGCAGCGCGCCATCGCCGAGGCAGCGGGCGGGATCCGCGACTTCTACGGGGAGCAGGCCAAGTATGGCGGGATCGACGAGGCCGTCGCGTCGGCGGCTCCGCGCGGGACGAGGGCCGTCGCCGACGGGGATGCCCCGGCGCGAGGCTGGGTGCTGCCGGCCGGGATGGAGGTCGCGGCCGGAGGTGCGGGTGCCGAGCCCGACATCGCCGCGCCGTCCGACGTGCAGTCCGTGCGCGTGCTCCGCGCGCTGCTCACCGACGCGGACGCGCAGGGCAAGGCGGCGGGCGGGGTCCGCGTCGTCATCGTCACCGACCAGGTGGACCAGGCCCTCCGTCGCGCCGAGGCCGGGGAGACGCTGGACGGCTGGCA
Source organism: uncultured Pseudomonadota bacterium (assembly GCA_903875225.1). Lineage (GTDB taxonomy): Bacteria > Myxococcota_A > UBA796 > UBA796 > SXON01 > CAIUMM01. The sequence continues at coordinate 23,421 of CAIQVJ010000050.1, read as the reverse complement.
GACGCAGGCCGTCGAGGCCGCGATCGACCGGGCAGCCGAGGCCGCGCTGGCACCGGGAGGGGGCGGGCTCATCCAGGCGGTCGCCGTGTCGAAGGCGACGACCGCGCTCGACGCGATCACGCCGTCCTGGGCGAAGCAGCTCGACAAGGTGGAACGTCGGATCAAGAACCCGTTCGGCCGGTTCGCCGGGATGCGAATCTCGAAGAAGACCTACGACCGTGACCGGTCGCGGCGTTTCCGCAAGAACTACGCGAAGTGGGTGCCGTTCCTGCTCGCCTGGGACGGCACGCTGCGCATGGTGGCGACCGAGGCGCGCATCCGCCGCTCGTTCAGGCCGGGCTTCGTGCTCGACGACAACGTGGTCGCCGAGGCCGTCGAGCGGCCGGGCGGGCGACGGTTCGTGTTCATCCACCCGGACCGGATGGCGCAGGTCGTCAAGGCGCACCGGGAGCGGCCGCTCGCGCTCGCCGCGTTTCTGCACGGGGTGGCGGTGCACGAGCTCACGCACCTGGACGGCAAGATGGGCGACGGGCATGACGAGGAATTCGTGTCGCGGCGTGAGGACCTCGGCGCAGCGACTGCGCACCTGCTCCCGGCGATCGCCGTGCTGGCCACGAAGCTGTTGCGGCTGCCGGAGCGCGAGAGCGAGGACGGGAAGCGGGCGGCGAGGTTGGGGAAGGAGCTGGAGAAGGCGCGTGGGACGATCGCGGAGCAGCGGGTGAAGATCGCGGAGATGGGGCGGGGGGCGGAGCTGCAGCGAGGGTGGGCGGCGCGGGCTGGCGTCGGCGGGGCTTCGTCGGGGACTGTGAACGCGACGCCGGGGACGCGGATCACCTGGTCGGATCTGCGCGGGTGGCTCGACGGATGGCGGGAGATCTACGGTCGGGCGAGCAGCTCGCGGCGGTATGAGACGTTGGGCGCGCACCTGGGGCTGCTCTCGGAGCCAGTCGTCGAGGCCGCGGACGTGCCGGAGCTTGATGAGCTCGAGCGCGTGCTGGTGGAGGGGCACAACGTGCTGCCGCCGAAGGGGAAGCGGGAGGGGCATCCGACGACGGGGTTGAGGGATGCCATCGACAGGACGCGGACGCGGCGGGGGCTAGAGGCGGCGGGAGCCGGGGCGAGGAGGGGCATCGATGCCGAGAGGCTGCTCGCGGTGGCGGTCGGGGTGCTGCGGGCGCGGCCGCCGGCGGGGGTCCAGGGTGCGTACATCGACGGGTTTCTGGCGCGGAACCGGGGGACGTTGATCGGGATCGTGCGGGGGGCGTTTGGCGGGGGGTGAAACAGGCGGGGTTTTGATGCCCTACGGCTCTGCGGAAGGGGGTTCGCGTGTGCGGGAGGGCGCGCGGAGGGGCAGGAGCGAGAGAGAGCGATTCTCCTACTTCGCTGGTATAAATGACGAGCGCCCTACCACGTTGCGTCCGGCGAGCGCGCCGGACGCATTGCGCCTGTTCGTCGCAGCGTCGCAGCTGTGGACCAGAGCCTGCGCAGTCGGGCCGGGACAGCATTGAAAGACAGCGACGGCGAAGAAGCGCGCCCGCGTCTCTACGTCGCTCCGGCGGGCGGCTTTCCCCCGACTTCCTCGATGTGACTGACTCTCCTCGCGTCGTCGTTCAGGCAATGACGAGGGGAGGGGCGCGTGCTACGCTCTACCGCCTCCGAGGCCTTGATGTTCAAACCCGCCCACGCGACGCGCTTCCCGTCGGCCGGCGCCTCAACGGGGAGGGTGACGGGTGCAGCTTAGGCCCTTCTTCGGCTATTACGGTGGGAAGTGGCGAGACGCGGTCAAGCACTATCCGCCCCCTGAGCACGAAGTCATCGTCGAGCCGTTCGCCGGCTCCGCTGGGTACTCCCTGCGCCATCACGAGGGGCGACAGGTGGTGCTGTGCGAGATTGACCCGGTTGTCGCAGGCGTATGGCGCTACCTCATCAGGGTTGAGCCGGACGAGATCCTCGGGATTCCCGATGTCCCGCTAGACGGCAGCGTAGCTGACCTTAACCTGCAGCCGGCCGCCGCGGCCCTCGTGGGCTTCTGGATGAACCGAGGAGCGGCAGGCCCGAGGAATCGCCCGTCGCGCTGGATGCGCGATGGAATTCGCCCCGGCTCGTTCTGGGGAGATCGGGTTCGGCGGACCATCGCCTCGCAGCTGAAAGCAATCCGGGCATGGACGGTCATCGAGGGAAGCTACGAAAGTTGCCCCGGCGTGGGCCAGGCGACTTGGTTCATCGACCCACCTTACCAGGCGGCGGGGCGCCACTATCGCTTCGGCTCCGGGGGCATGAACTTCCCCCGCCTTAGCGAATGGTGCCGCGCTCGGCGAGGTCAGGTCATCGTCTGCGAAAACGAAGGAGCAGATTGGCTGCCGTTCCGAACACTCGCCGACACGAAGACGACCCGGTCGGGTTTCCGCTCTGTGGAGGTGATCTGGACGAACGCAGAGCAAGCTGAGTCAGCGCCAGTATCTTTCCCCCTGCTTCGCGCCGGGGCCTGACGATGAGCGCCCTCACCTCAGTGCTTCACGCAGCCTTTCTGGGGCCATTCGGAACCCGCGCTAGAGTTATCGGCTCCACTGCAGACAAGCCACTACTGGTGGACTTGGAGTTGCCACTCCCGCCTCACCTGCGTGTGTACATGTACTCGTTGGTCGGAAGCGGGGGCCGGACGAGGCAAGGGGAATACAAGGCTGTGCTACGGCTGCGGGGGCACCAAGTTGGAACCTACCGCTCCTTCGACAACTCCGATGGTCGCTTGGCCCTTGCAATCGGCTATAGAGCTGATCTCGACGTCTTCGTTCTTTGGGACTCAAGCCTCCACCCTCGTTTCAAGAACGGAGGAAACATCCAGGTCAGCGTTGACACAGTGATGCGCGCCGCGTCCACCGGCTACGCGGAGCAGCGCCGGAGGCTCGTAAACCTCCGGACCGTGGAGATCGTGCTCGCTTGCAGGAGCGGTCGCCTCGTCGATACCGTGGAACGGCGTGTGGCGCTCACGGGCGGGGCCGACGAGGTCCGCGGGGGGGAGGATGGCCGAGCCGCTGGCTGAACTCCACCTCCGGACCTCCTACCACAAGGGTCATGACGACCTAGCGGAAGACTTTTACCTCCCTTGCATGCGACGTGCCGCGCGGTACGATCGGGCCGTCGGGTATTTTCGAAGTACTATTTTCCTTATCGCTTGGCCGGCCCTCCGGGGGCTTGTTGCACGCGGTGGCAGGATTCGAGTGCTTTGCTCGCAGGTGCTCGCAGACGCCGACATAGAGGCTTTGGACGCTGGCTATCAAGCGAGGGCCGAGGAGCAGATGCGTGCCCGCCTGCGCGACGAGGTCAGCGATCTTCTGAGCGACCCCGTTCTGCGGGAACCGACTCGGGTGCTCGCTGCGCTGGTGGCGAACGGGACGCTCGACCTGAAGGTCGCGCTCTTGACGCGCACGGAGCAGGGACTCGCATCGGGAAGGATCTTTCATGATAAACTTGGAATATTCCAAGACGACGCAGGCAACACGGTAGTCTTCAAGGGTTCTATGAACGAGACTTGGGCCGGCCTCGCGGCCGATGGGAACTTGGAGTCCATCGATGTCGCCGCCAGCTGGTTGGGGGCGCGCGATCTCGAACGTACCGACCGTGAAACCGAATATTTTCGACAGCTTTGGTCCGACCGCTATCCTGGGCTCCGGGTTCGACCCTTCCCAGAGACTGCGAGGTCGGCGCTGGAACGAGAGGCGAACCCCGACTGGGAGAGCACGGTGGCGAGTTGGACCCGCCCGGAAAAGGTCGAGGTTTCGGACCCTCGTGGGCGGACTCTTCGCCCGCACCAAGCGGCCGGACTCGCTTCATGGCGCGCCAACGGCCGCATGGGCATCCTCGCGTTTGCAACCGGGAGCGGCAAGACCTTCACCGCGATCGCAGCAATACGTGAAGGGCTGACGAAGTACGACAACGTGGTCTTGGTTGTCGTGCCGGACCAGGTACTGTTCAGCCAGTGGTTTGCTGAGCTGCAGGCCACCTTGCAAGATCTGGACGTAAAGTTCCTCCGCGCCGGCGCGGGACACGCGGGCTGGCGCAAACACCTGTTGAATTGGACGTCCCCCGGCGAGCAGCGACGCGTGATTCTGGCCACGGTCCAAACAGCGTCCACCTTGGAGTTTCAGTCCTGCCTCAGGGCGGGTGCTCACCTCTTCCTGGTGGCGGACGAAGTTCACCGGCTCGGCTCGCCGAAGCACCGTTCCCTCCTTAACGAGCGGCTCTTCGGGCCCCGCCTCGGCCTGAGCGCCACCCCGGAACGTGCAGGCGACCCTGATGGCACCGCCGCCCTCCTGTCGTTTTTCCGAGGCATTCTGGAGCCTCGCTACTCGCTCGCCGACGCCGTGAGAGACGGGGTCCTTTCCCGCTACTTCTATCGTCCCCACGTGGTGAGCCTGTCCGACGAGGAGCACGAGGAGTGGACGGGGTTGACGTTACAAATCAAGCGTTTGTACGCTATGCAGTGCAGCGGCGCCTCGGGTGGGGCAGACGGGGACCTACGCCTACAGCGGCTCCTCCTGAGGCGGGCAAAAATCGTGAAGCAGGCTCGGGCCAAAGTGCCACTTGCCGTCCGCGTCCTCCAGGACGCCTTCGCGCCCGGCCAGCGGTGGATCGTGTACTGCGAAGACCTGCGCCAGCTCGAGGCGGTATGCGGGGCACTGGATACCGCCGGCTTTCCGAACCTGCCGTTCCACTCAAAAATGGAGGGCGATCGAGCGGCCACGCTCAGGTGGTTGGACCGGCGCGGCGGAATCGTCGTGGCAATCAGGTGCCTTGATGAAGGCGTGGACGTGCCTTCGGTCACACATGCGCTTATCCTCGCCTCGTCGAAGAACCCTCGCGAGTACGTGCAACGCCGGGGCCGGGTTCTGCGGCGCCACGAAGGCAAGGCGCTGGCTCACGTCCACGACGCCATCGTCGTGCCTCCACGAACCGCGGGGGAGGGCGGCAAGCCCGATCCGGTTACCACGGGAGAGCTCGCGCGCGCTCTCCAATTCGCCGAGCATGCGGATAACCCGGCGGCGGGTGCGGATCTTCGACAGATAGCGATCGCTGCAGGAGTAGAATGGTCAACCATGTCCGAACGTGGAGTTGAAGATGTCGACGACTGATCTCGATGATCTCCTGGCCACCGTGGAGACGGTGCGCCAGGAGTTGCACCCGGGCCTCGATGGCGACTTCCTGCGCGAGGTGGTCCGAGCCGAGGAAGCCAACCCCGACGACGACCCGGCCGCCGTTCAGGCGATCGAGCGTGCATTGAAGGCTCGCCTCGCCCAGCAGGGACGGCGCTGATGTTGAAGATCCGTAGGATCGAGGTGGAGGGGTTCGGCCCGTTCGCCGACCGTCAGGTGCTTGAGTTCCCCGAGGAGCCCGGCGTAACCGTCGTGTACGGCGAGAACATGCGAGGGAAGACATCGCTGCTCAATGCGATTCGGTACGCCTTCTTCGGGACCGTTGTCGGACGCGGGTCCCGCGAGCGGCTGGCGCATACAGTGACCAACCGGGAGCGGGCGGCCGTGGGGAAATTCGGCTTCTCGGTTACGCTCACGTTCGAGCACGACGGGACCACCTACGAGTTGGTCCGGGAGTGCCGCCCCCGGGTAATGCTTCCTGCTAGCAACGACGATTACGTTCATGAGGTGGAGGTGCGGCGGGGGAACATGGTGTTGGGTCCCAACGAGGCGCCGCGAGCGCTCACCCGTGCTTTCCCGAAGGATGTTTCCCGGTTCTTCCTGTTCGATGGCGAACTGCTGCAAGAATACGAGGAACTGCTCCACAACGACAAGGAGGAGGGACGAAAGATCTCCGAGGCCATCGAGCGCATCCTTGGCCTGCCGATCTTGAAACGAGGGAAGGTCCACCTCGGCACGATGCTTGCCCAGGCCGACCTGGAAGCCGGGCAGGCGGCATCACGGCACAAGGAGACGGAAGGGGTCGGGGCAGCGTTGCAGCTGGCAACGAAGGTCCGCCAAGGCCATGTGGAGGAGCTCGCTCGCAAACAGGCAGATCTCAAGATTCTGACCGAGGAGAAGCTAGAAGCCGAAGCGCGCGTAAAGAGCGTGGCGAAGTATAGATCGCTCGTTGAAGCGCGCGAACGCGCTGTCCAGCGGAAGCAGGACGCGGCCGTTGAGGAGAGGAAAGCTGGAGTCGAGTTGGTGCCCTTGATGGACGAAGCCTGGCGCACCCTTCTGGGGCCGCAGGTCCATAAGGCGCGACTCTCTGTTCAGCAGCTCGCCAAGGTCCAGGCGGATGCACTGGCCGGAGAGCTACGGAAGAAGGCGGCGGACCACGGTGAGTGCGACGTCTGCCTTCAGCCCGTTGCGAACGAGGCGCGCAGTCGACTGCAGAGTATGGTGTTGGACACCTCGGACACGCCGGAGTCGCTGTCGAATGCGATGGCCCGGCTGTCGGATCTCATGCGGTTCAAGGACCGAGACGTGGCTGGAGAGGTGAGGCAACTGGCGAAAGGGCTGCACGTCCTCGAGTTGGAGCGAGCATCCCTCGACAGCGAGATCAGGGAACTGAGCGCCAAAGTGTCTGACTCCGACCGCGAAACGCTCCGTCGCTCAGATCGAACATACCAAGAGGTGATTGCCCAGTCGGAAGTGGTTAAGAAGTCGATAGAACAGCAGGAAGAGAAAGTCCGGGAGCAAGATGAGGCCATCGTCCGCTTCAACCGGAAGCTCGCCAAGTCCGACCTCGTCGACCTCAGGCTTTCGCAGGGAAGAGTTACCATTCTCCGCGCAGCTACCGACGTTTTCACACAGGCCGTCGAGCGCTACAAGGGGGATCTCCGCCAGCGCGTCGAGGCGACCGCGAGCGACCTCTTCTTGGCGATGACGACCGAGAAGCGCGACTACGCGGGTCTCACGATCAACGAGCACTATGGGCTCACCATCCGGCACCGCGACGGAAAGGCGGAGGACGCTCGATCTGCCGGCGCAGAGCACGTGGTCGCGCTCGCCCTCATGGGCGCCCTTCAGCAGAACGCGCCTTTGCGCGGACCCATCGTCATGGACTCCCCCTTCGGGCGGCTCGATGACGGTCACACCACAAACGTGGTTCAGGCCCTGCCGTCCATGGCCGAGCAGGTGGTGCTGCTTGTCTACGAAGCCGAGGTCGGGCGGCAACGCATGCGACAGCTGCTCGGCCCCAACCTGCGCCGCGAGTACGAGTTGGAGCATGTCTCGGCGCGCCGAACCAACATCCGCCTGGTCCAATAGGAGGCCCCCTGGAACGCGACCGCGAAAGCATCGGCTTGACTGCCGATAATCAACTGATCCTCGAAGCCATCGACGCTCGGGGCTGGTTCTCCAAGAAGGAGGACATCGCCAAGTTCTGCATGGGCTACGCTATTCGAGCCGGAACGGCGGAGGGCTCCACGACCGGTACCGACACCAGGTGGGCCGTGGGCAACTTCGACAAGACCGGCGAGATCCGGACCGTGGTGACTGCCTTATACCCAGGCGCTGAGACGCCGGTGAGGCTGATCGAGCACCTGGTGAACGAGGGTCTACGGTTCATTGGTGGGAGACTCCGAACCGTGACCGATCTGGCCACGCTCTTCGACCAACCGGACGAGCCCATCCAGGCGCACCGCGTACTTTACGGTGCCTATGAGGTCGTGAGGCCGATTGGGGGCGGGGGGATGGCCGAGACGTACTGCGTTCGCTCGCAGGCCGACGGAAGCCTGCTCTTCCTGAAGCGGGTGGCCACGAACGGTACGACCGACCAGAAGGCCCTCCAGCGGGAGCAGCAGATCTACTCGAAGCTCCAGCACCTCGACGACCCCGCCGTTCTGCGAATCGTCGCCTGGGAGCGGGACGCTGACTCTGTGGCAATCGTGACTGAGTTCGCTGCAGGCGGTAGCCTGTCTGCGTATGTGAAGGCGGCCGGAGGGGCACTCTCGGTCGCCAACGCGAAAAAGATCGGCGTCCAAGTAATATCGTCTTTGGCTGCACTGCACGGTGTTGGAATCGTTCACCGCGATCTCAAACCGGACAACGTCGTGTCAGCCGGGGGAACATGGAAGTTGGCTGATTTCGGGATCGCGAAGAACCTCTCGCGCCTCGTGACCCAGCACACCTTCACCCAGCACCACACTCCTGGCTACGCACCGCCAGAGCAGGTCGAGGGGGCGGAGGCCCACCCGTCGGCGGACATCTATGCCTTCGGCAAACTCCTCTCGTTCATGCTGACTGGACAGACCGATCCAGATAAGATCCCAAGCGCGGCCTGCCGCCTTCTCGCCCGAGATTGCACACGCGGTGACCCGGTGGAAAGGTCGAGTCTTGAGGAGGTCAAACGTTCTCTACTTCGTATTGTTGCCTGACGGACGCGGTGCCGTCGTTGTTCAGCCTCGCATGGATCAAGTCGGTTTCACAGGGCCGACGGCGACCAGACAGTGCCGGTTGAGTGATCCGACCGCGATCCCCCACCTCGCCGGCCTCCCCATCCCCTCCGGCCATTCCCGCACGAGCCCGTAGCTCACGCCATCCACCTCGAACCGCGCGTCCAGGTACTCGGTGAACAGCGCCCCGACGATCGTGGCGCGCGCCCGCTCGGACCGCATCTGCCCGCCGCGGTCCTTGAACCGGTCCTCCATCACCTCCCCCAGCACCCCGGCCCACTGGCCCGGCGTCATCGGCTCGCGGTCGGCGAACCCGCGCACGATGTCGAGCATGACGGCGTACTTCGGGTCGAAGGCGTGCTCGCTGGCCTCGAAGTTCGACAAGAACCCGGGCAGGCCCTCGTGGGTGAGGATGCCGTCGATCGTCGCGGCCCAGCGGTGGCCAGTGCTGTGGCGCGCGGGGATCACGGCAAGGGGCTGGTCGGCGTCGAGCCAGCGCTGGACCAGCCCGAGCAGCTCGCCGATCACGCTCTCACGGTGAACCTGCACCCAGCCGAGCACGTCATCGTGCATGAATTGCGCGTGGCGGACATCGACGGCCAGCTCCAGGTTCACCGGAAGCGCGCGCCGGCGGAGGTCCGCGCCCATCTGCACCAGATTCATCGTGATGCAGAACAGTACGTCGTTCTGGGCCCGGCAGATGCTGGTGTTGGAGCCGAGACGCCGGAAGTTCAGCCGTGTATCGGTGATACATCGTTCCAGGACCGGGCTCTCGATCGGCTTTGCGGTCTTGGCGTTGTCGATGATGATCACGCGGTCCCCTGACTCGACGCGCGTGGCGAGCTGCTTCTCGAACTCGGCCTCGTCCGGGCACCACGACACCGTGGACGGCTCCGTCCCGCCCTCGGCGAGCAGGCCGAGTAGCCGCGCGAGCGTGCTCTTGCCGACGCCGGGCTTGTTGCCGTTGATCGCGACGAACGGGTGGCCCCGCGTCCACATCGGCATGGTGACCGTCGTGAGCAACGCGCCGAGGAAGTTGATCCGGTCGGTCGGCTCCTTCCAGCAGAAGCCGGACAGCGCGGCGTCCAGGCTCACGGTCCCCTCCCCCGGCTCGATGACGACACCATCGTAGAAGACGCCCGAGGTCTCGTGAAAGCCAGGGCGTGAGACGAGGCGGGACTCGGCATCGAACAGCGGTGTGCGGGTGTAGGCGATCAGGAGCGGCAGGCTCGCTGACACTCGCGGTGAGTGCACGAAGGCGCGGGCAAGATCGGTCGGCAGGACGTCGTACCGGAGCAGCTCCTGCCCCTCCTCGCTCTCCAACAGGAAGCGGATCTCGACGAGCGCGGAGAGTAGTCCCGCCACGTTTCGCTCCGTGATGAGGATCGGCCCGATGCCGCGTCGCACGAACACCAGGTCCCGGTCCTGGCGGAAGAACCGGGTCACGGGCTTGACGGCCGAGACGAGTGCGTCGAAAAGGGCGTCCACCGTGTCGCGGTTCTGGACGTAATCCACGACCACCCGACCACGAGGCACGGCCTGGACCCGCGCCGTCTGCGTCGCCTTGCGGCCCGCCTTGCGGACCTCGTTCAACGTGCGCTGTAGGAGCGCGGCCGAAAGGCCCGTCAGCTCGCCCACGGCGTCGAGCGCCTGGCGTTGCTCGATCGCGGGTAGTTGCGAGGTCGCGGCGACGGCCTCGCGGACGGCGGCGTGGCGCCGGCGATCGTCCTCTGTCGTCGCCCAGGTCGCCCGAAGGCGATCCAGCGAGCCCTCGCCGACCGCACCCGGGCCGGGGAGCGGCACGCCAGCGATCTCGGCGACACGACTGCACGCGGAGAGGAAGTCGCCCGCTTGACCGCGGGCGATGAGGAAGTCGAAAACGGAGAGCGTTCGACCGTCGCGGAACGAGTGGAAGGAGCCGCGCTCGGCGTCGGAGGTCGTGTCTGCAACCCCGGCCGAAGGGCGCTGGTCGCCGGACGCCGAGTCGGGGTCGCGGCACTGCGCCCAGCCGTTCGTGATCTTGCCCGTCAGCAGCTCGCCGTAGACGGCTTCGAGCGACAACGCCGCCAGAGCGTGGCCTCGCCATTCGGACCAGGGCGTGGCCGGGCGGGTGGGCGGGGCCGCTGCGCTCAGGCCGTCGGCGCGAGAGGGGGAACGCAGAGCCGGCGACACAGACGGACCGGCGGCGTACCCGACCCGCGCAGCCAACCGGGAGACGACGTCGACGTCCTCGGGGATCGCGGACAGGTCGATGGACGCGATGCGGTGCGGGTAGTCGGCTGTGTGCGCTCCCTTCATCGCGAGGGATCCGTACAGCTTGAAAATGCGCGACGGGTTGTAAACGGAGGTGTCCACGCGCGCGCCCTTCGTCGAGAAGCGGGTGTCGAACGCCCGGAGCAACGACCGGACTTCGCGCGCTGCCCCCGCCACGCCGTCACCGGGCACGGGAACCAACGGGACCAGCAGGTGGTAGCCGTTGCCGCTGTCCGCGAGCACCGCTTCGATGCCAGCACCGCTGAGGTTCCCACGGATCACTTCGGCCACGGCGAGCGCCTCGGCCTTTTCCGCGTCTGTTGCAGCCCGGTCGTGCGGCATCCTCTCTGGGTCCACGTCCACGACGAACATCGAGTACGCGAGGACGTCGCGGTCGCGGGTCGCGCGACTCACGCGGGAGAACAGCACGGAGCCGCGTTCGGGCACCGCGTCCCGCTTCACGGGGTTCAAGCCGAAGTAGAGGTTCGCCTCGCCGCACCGGGGCCAGTCGGGGAAGACCGGGCGGGGACTTCCCGGGAGCGGGGCGAGCGCCTCGACGATGTCGTCGATGTCGTCAGGGCCGACGAACGCCGACCAGACCCCGGCGCGCGCTCCGCGGCCCAGAGCGCGGAGCTCGGTGACGCCGCCGATGGCAGCGTGCCGCGGGAGGATCCAGGCGAGGAACGCGCGGATCTGGTCGGGGTTCCAGCGCATCAGGCGACGAACGGCAGGTTGGGGGCGCCGAAGGTCAACTGCGTCCGGAGCGGACGGCCGAGGAAGAACTCGACGGCCTCCACGCGAAGGTCGCGCCACTCCTGGTCAGTGATCATCTCCTCCTCGCGAAGGTCCTCGGCGAGCTGCACGAGGGCTTCGAACTCCCGCTGGTCGCCGGGCTCGCGCTCCGAGACGCGCTCGACGGTGATCTCGACCGACCGGCCTTCGGAGTCAATGTCCGCAAAGTGACCTACAAGATCCTGCTGGATCATGTCAACGACCCTCTCCACGGACGTGACCCGGAGCGTGGGCCGCGCCTGCGGGGTGGCGCTCGGTGCCTCCTCGGCGAGCGGTGGCTGGGGTGCGGCCGGCGCGCCGCCCTGGCTGCCGTCGTCCGGGTCGGTGCCGTACAGCGTGTGGACCTGGGACAACACGTCGCTGTGCAGGAAGCCGAGGAGCGAGCGAGCGTTGCGCGCGCGCGACCGGGTCAGGGCGCGGTCAACCCCCGAGGCGAAGAGCACCAACTCCATGTTCGTGTCGTCGGGGAGCGGGACCTCGCGCTTCAACACTTCGAGGTCCGCTCCGGTGATCTGCGCGATGTCGTCGTCCTCGTCGAACGATGCGGCCCACTCGCGGACGATGAGGTCGATGAAGCCCTGGCCCCCGTCCGAGTACCCGGCGGCGAGGCCGAGGTTGCGGGCGACGAAGGCGACCCGGCCGCGGATGCGGAGGACGTGGATGGTGAAGTCGAAGAAAGGCAGGTTGAAGATGACGGACATGGGCTACTCCTTGAGGGACGGGACGGACGTGGCAGGACTCCGGCGCTTCTTCTGGAAGGTCCGGATCGGGGGAGCGGGTGACGGGCCTTTCGCGGCGTCCTCGATGTGCCACTCCAGAAGCACGGCGAAGGCTCCGAGGGCGTTCGTGGCCATCTCAAGACCGTCGTCATCGCTCAGCGGGCGCGCGTACAGGCACTGGAAGTGCTCGCGTGCGCTGCGGGCAAGTGCAGGGCTGACATGGGGAATCGAGAGGGCGGGCATCGGGATGGGCTCGTCGGTGAACGCCATCCCGATACGCCGGGGCACATTTTCGATCTGCCAGGTCACTGCTAGCTGAAGAGGCCGAAAAGCGGACCAGCCGGGACGAATGAACCGACATTCAACATCGATGTCCCCGAGTCCAAAGGTCCGGGCTGGTGAATATACGAGTCTGAATGCTAGCTGCCTGCTAGGCGGGGGGGGGGCGGCGGGCGCCAGGCAGGGCGTGGACGGGCGATGCCGAGCAGGGCCGAGCACGACGATCTGGCTCCGCGGCCTTCAGCCGAGTGCCTCGCTCGCTTGAATTGCTGGCACGAGGGGATCCACCGTCGCGGGGCGACCTTGAGCCGAATCCGGCGGACGGCCTCTCGATGTTGGTGACGGACGTTCGGGACCATTCACGATGCAGACGGAAGCGGCGCAACCCGGGCGGCTAGAATCAGTCTTCACTCTTGTCGCTCGTCCGTAAGCCGAACTCAGCGGCCGCCCTCGGGAATGCCGCTGTTAGAGCATCGACGATCCCCGCAGCCCTAGCGAAACCTTCTGGCTCGCCTGGCTTGACAGTCACGACGATCGGCCAGCGGGAGTGGCCAATGCCGCGATGGGTATGGTGCGCCCAAGCGTCAACCCGCATCGCAAGGCGCTCGTCCCCAGTGATGAAGACAGCGGATGACAACGCGAATCGGCCGTGCGAGGTGTCAGCAATAGGCCCCGGAGAGGCACGTCTCAGCTTCCGTCGCTCCTCAGAATAAAAGCCGAACGTCCCGAGGAGCATCGGCCCTACATCGTCTGGGTCGTGCTCCCCGCCGCAAGCGAGTTCGACTACTCGCTCGGCGGACCAGGCAGGATCGAGTTGTCGGAGGATGCCGTCCAGTTCCAGCACCGCCGCCTCCGGTTGGGCGCTGGCAAGCCTATCCATAGGTAGTCCGTGAGCACGCAGACCGGGGAGAATGGTCTCGAAGACGGGCCACATCATCGCCATGAAGCTCGAGGATGACCCCGAAAACGCTGGTACTCCCTCGGCGTAGGCCATCTCCAACGACTCCGTCATTGCCAGGGAGATACGCTTCGCCTCTTCCGGCATCACCGCGGCCTTCCGGCGCCCCTCTTCAACAGCCTCACGAACCATCTGACGGATGGCTTCTTCGGCTGCAGGCTCCACAATACAGGTGCGCGGGATGAACATGCCGATGGCGTCCGCCACCAGTCTCATCGCACGATGCTCGATCATCTGGCGCCCTCCCTCGCGGGACCAGTAGACCGCGCCCGTCAGTCCGTCAGCGAACAGCATCTTGCGATGAACCGCGTCCCGCACTTCGCCTGCCAGAGTCTCCCACCCAGCCGTCGCGTCCAACACATGGGCAGCGGTGAAGGGTACCCAGACGTCACCTCGGTCGACGGCGCCAAGCAGCGAGGCTGTGAGCTGCCCCCCTCCATGATCGGCGGCCAGGTACTGGATCGCATTCCAGTCCACGTATACTACGGGCATGTCAATCTCCTGGACGAGATCGACGTGGGCTGCTTCCACCTGGCGCGGAGTTGGACGTTCCATAATCGGAAGCGTAGCCGGACAACGTGGTTCCGCGCCCGTTCAGCGCGGCAGCCTCGCTCGGGTCCTCAAGGAGCGAGGGTAGACGATGCCGCGCTGGGAGGGTCGCGTCGGAGCAGCGGACTCGGGGCGGCGCGAGCCCCCCAAAGCCAGCTAGTGCAGCATGAATTCGAACGGGTACTTGACAATCGCGATCCCGCCTCCGGCCGGCCGTGGAAACACGAGTTCCATGAACCGGGCATTCAGGCAGCCCTCGACCTCGGCGTTCCCGAGGGTGGTCGATCCCGTGCTGGCCGAGCTCACCGTCCCGGTGCTTGAGACCACGAACTTGACGGTGACGCTGCCGCTGAGCGTCGGAAGCTTCGCCAGCTCGCGCTGGTAGCAGTAGCGAAGCCGCGACATGTCTCGCCTCACAACCTCGTCGATCGCTGCCTTGTCGAGGGCCCCGAGGATCACGGCGTCGCCGCCCACGGCTGCGCCGGGTGCCGTCGCCGCCCCAGGTGGGGGCTCCGACCAGGTGCCGAGAGCACCCGGAGCCGGCTGGGAGGTGGAGGAGACATCCGCGCTGGACGGAGCGGCAGCCCTGTGCACGGCGCACCCAAGCAGGAGGAGCAACATTCGCGACGGGTAACCGCCTGGGCCGCGAGGCCGCCCGGTGGTTCGCCGCCCGATAGGTGGAGCCGATGAACCCCCACATCAGCGCCCTCCACGCTCGGCAGCTCGCCGGGGAAGAGCTGCACTTCCGGTTTTTCTGGGGGCACTCGGGAACCGGGTACGGGCCGTGGCTGCTGAGCCAGTGGTGGGAGGCCCCGTTTTCCGTCGGCGGCCTGACCTACAGGACCGCCGAGCACTGGATGATGTCCCAGAAGGCCCTTCTCTTCGACGATGCCGAAACCCACGCCAGAATTCTGGCCGCGGCGACGCCCGGTGCCGCGAAGGCGCTCGGTCGAAAGGTGAAGGACTTCGATGACCGGATCTGGAACGATGCCCGGTTCGGCATCGTCCGGACCGGCAACGTCGAGAAATTCAGGCAGAACCCGCCCCTGCTCGCCTGGCTCTTCTCGACCGGCGACGAGATCCTGGTGGAGGCCAGCCCCGTCGATCGCATCTGGGGGGTCGGCATGGCTGGGAACGCTCCAGGCGTCGAGGACGTCACCGCGTGGAAGGGTGAGAACCTGCTCGGGTTCGCGCTCGTCGAAGTCCGCAACCGTCTCCGTCGATTTCCGCAGCCACAGGTCCCCGAGGGCGCGGTGCTCCCGCCGTGGATCGCCCATCCCGAGATCCACCGGTACTCGATCGGCTGGCGCATGGGGTACGGCGAGGGGCACCTCATGAGTTTCGACGCCTACTGGGAGAAGCGCCACCCTGATGAGCGCATCCAGCTCGAGCTCGTCTACCCGGCGACCGGCATCTGGTCCGGCTGGTACGATCCGATGGACGAGGACGCCTGGAAGGAGTGAGCGCCACGCGCCCGCCAGCCAGCATCCTCGACGTCCCCCTCGGCGAACGTCCCGGACCTTCCCGACCTCCCGGACCTATACGATCCATGCAGGTACCGCAAAACTCCACGCCTTCACCCAGAGTTTCTCAGATTCCCCGGACCTCCCGGACCTCTCCCCCGCCGGTAAGGGGCGAAACGATCTCTTCTTCAAGGATGTTCGATCTGGGCCGATCAAAACGCAGTGCTCCCCTCCCATAGAGGGCGGGGCACAGGTCCACAGGTCCGGAAAACGGACGAACACCCGCCTCCCTCCATCATTATCGCCGCGGACCACAGGTCCGGGTCAAGGTCCGGCAGGTCCGGGAGGTCCGGGCCTACGTCATGCGGACCTGGTGTCTGGGAAGCACCAGCCCGTAGGCTCCGCCGTACTGGTTCCCCAGCACCGCGTCCTGACCGACGCGAGCCAGCGCGCCCCGAACGTCGATCACCACCCCCCGGAGCCGCCGGTCGAATGTGTCCGGGTTCGCGCCCCGCGGCAGCGCCCCGGATCGGGTGTGGTCCTCCGGCCACAGTCGGCGCCAGATCTCACGCCCGGGAACGAACTCGCCGGGCCGCTCGCCGAGAACGTGGAGCAGGGCCAGCGCGAGGGCGCTGTCGGTCGTGAACAGCTGAGTACCGCGCCACCATGCGCCGGTGGAATCCAAGGCGAGGCCTCCGAATTCCGACGCCGGCACGCCCCGGAACGGCCGTCGCAACAGGATCGGCTGCAGGTCAACCCGCAAACCGCCGTCGAGCATGATCACCTCGTTCAGCCCGACCCAGACCAGCTCGGCGCCGCCGAGCTCGGTGGGGACGTCCGTTGGAAGGCTGTGAAAGTCCGGCACGACCACCACGCGGACGGCAGGGCCGCGGTGAGCCACCCGCGCAAGCTCCTCAAGCGCCTCCGGCCGCCCAGGATGGGTGCACAGGTCCACGGCCACGTCCTCGTCCCCGATCTTCCGTCGTCCCAACGGGATGACGATCCGCTCCCGACCGGGCACCCCGTCGAGCTGGAACGCGGCAGCGAGTCGCCGCACAAAGTCCTCCGCGTTCATCCTCGACCGGGAGGGTGCGCCGCCGAGGTCCTCGTCGGCACAGCCCATCTCGCCAGTGCAGACGGCCACCGCACCGCCCGCCTCGTAGATCACCCGGGCGTCCTGGCGGCAGCTCGTGCACGGCACCGTCCCCCAGGGCCGGATCGCTTGCTGCTGGAGCACGCTGGCGGCCAGGAGCGCGGCGACCATCGCCGGGCCGACGGCCGTGACGAGCTGGTGGGTGGGGTGCGACGGTGGCCAACTACGGGCCGCGAGCGACCAGAACGAGGTCACGCGCCAGCCCGCGCCAGGAACCCGCGGGCTTCGAGGAACGGCCGGAACAACTCGTCCGCCATCCTGCCATATTCGACGCGGTTCGGCGCGCGCACCTTGATGTTCGCGGGCTTCTCGCTCCCGATCGGGTAGACCCGAAAGCAGGCCTCCAACAGCTCGGTGCCCTGGAGCCCGCCCAGAAGCTTGGCGTTGAGGTACGGCCAGATCTCGTCAGAGTCCAAGGCCATCTTTCCGTCCGGGGCCTCGTGCCGCAACACGAGGCCGACCAGGCGCACCTCGCGAAGGCCCGCCGTCGGCTCTTCAACGGCCTGCCCGAGCCGGATCAGCGGCTCCAAGCTGACGATCGGCTCCGTGCCGAACCACTCGGCGTCCCCGAAGAGGAGCTCACCGAACGCGGTGCGGTAGGCATGCAGGGTCGCGGCATCCCCCGCACGGACTCGCAGCCGGCCGGCGAGCGCCTCGTAGACCACCACGTCACGACGCTGCGGTCGGTATCGGAGCGAGCTCTCAGCCAGGTACACCGGCATCGCGGAGTCGCGCAAAAGCAGAGGCCCGCCGTCGAGCGCCTCATCCGCACGGACGAGCGCGCCGTGAGCGATCTCGAAGATGTGCCGATCTTCGTCGCGGCTCCGGATGATGCGGCAGTGCGCGCTGCGGGCGCGGGCGTCGAAGTGGTGGCCGAGCGTCGCCTCGAGGGCATTGAGCGCCGCCGGGTCCCCGGCAAGGGGGCACCCGGCACGCCGTCCGTTGAACTCCGTGGTGCCCCGCAAGGTCCGCACGAGGTGCCGCCCGTGCGCGCTCTCGAACACCGCCGGATGATCGAGGAAGGTGCGGACGGCCACCTCGACGGGATCCAGTCCGAGCCCGCGGACGTCCGCACCGGTGCGGCGGGCAGCGTCCTGAAGCGCGGTCGCGCCGCGCTCATGGGCGAGCTCCTCGATCCGCTCCAGGTCGTCGGCAAGCGCGGCGGGCAGGAGCCCCGCGCGGTCGTCCAACCAGCGCCGAACGAGCACGTCGTCCCCGCCGTCGATGGCCGCCACGTCGAGCCCAAGGGCGACGCAGGCAGCTCCATGACGAAGCACGAGCCGCAGTAGAGAGCGCGATGGAAACAGGCGAATTGCGCGGGGTAAAGCCGCGTAGGGGGCGATGGACATGGGGTTCGACCTTTGGTGTGTGCTTCTGAGAAGTACACCGAACGTCTCGACAGCGGAAGACTGAACAGCTAATATTTTCAGTCGAGCGACCATAATATGTCCGCATCAAGGACGCGCTGCGGCCCTGCACTGGGGCCGTGTTACTTATGTCAAGTACAACCTGCACTTCACCGCGCACCCCTCCCCGCCCGGACTCTCCATGACCCGAACCGCCGCCTCAACACGGACACCCGACCCCCTGCCCCGCCGGACCATCCCTCGCGGCTCAAAGCCCGCGGCCACTGTGGCCGCGATCATGTACACGCGGGTCTCCTCACGAGACCAGGAGAAGGAGGGCTTCAGCATCCCGGCACAGCAGAAGCTCCTTCGGTCCTACGCCGAGGAACACGGGTTCACGATCAAGGAGGAGTTCAGCGACATCGAGACGGCGAAGAAGGCCGGGCGCACGAGCTTCAGCAAGATGATCGCGTGGTTGCACGCCAACCCGACATGTAGGACGGTCCTCGTCGAGAAGACCGATCGGCTCTACCGCAACCTGAAGGACTGGGTGGAGCTGGACGGCATGGAGCTGGACATCCACCTCGTCAAGGAGGCGATTGTCCTGTCGGAGACCTCGCGGTCCGGAGAGAAGTTCATTCACGGGATCAAGGTGTTGATGGCCAAGAATTACATCGACAACCTCTCGGAGGAGGTCAAGAAGGGCCTGCTCGAAAAGGCCGAGCAGGGCATCTGGCCCGGTCCTGCGCCGTTCGGGTACATCAACGTCGGCCGGGCCGACGGCAAGCGCATCATCGACATCGACCCGGAGCGCGGCCCCTACGCAAAACGCCTGTTCCACCTCTACGCGACAGGGCGACACACCCTGAACAGCCTGGTCAAAGACGCCAACCAGCAGGGCATCGTCTCGTGGAAGACGAAGCGCCCCCTTCACGTCAGCGCGATCCACCTCATGCTTCGCAACCCGCTCTACAAGGGCGAGTACGAGTGGCTCGGCAACTGGTACGAGGGCTCGCACCCCCGCCTTGTCACCCCGGAGCTCTGGGCCCAGGTGCAGGAGACCCTTTCCGGGCGCAGCACATGCCATGCCGCCCCGCAGCGCCACGAGTTCTCGTTCAACGGCCTCGTGCACTGCGGGGTCTGCGCGGCAGAGGGCGACCGCAAGATGCTCATCGGCGAGCTCAAGAAGGGCAAGTACGTCTACTACCACTGCGACGGCTGCAAGCGCCTCGGGCGGGCCGCCATGTACGTGCGCGAGGAGAAGCTGAACACCATGTTCATCGCTGCGCTGCGCGAGCTCGCGATCGACCCGGTGGTGATCGAGTGGGTGAAGACCGGCCTGAAGGACGCCCACGAGGACGAGAAGCGCTTCCACGCCGAGGCGGTCGCCAAGCTCCAGAAGCAGCAGGCGACCCTCAAGCGGCGGCTGGACGTCCTGTACGAAGACCGGCTCGACGGCCGGATCACCGTCGACGACTTCCAGGAGCGGTCCAACAAGTGGCGCGAGGAGCTCGCCCACCTCCGCGACGAGGTCGCTCGCCACGACAGAGCCGACGCGTCCCACGTCGAACAGGGCATCGCTCTGCTCGAACTCGCGGGAAACGCGGTTGGACTGTACGAATCCCGGGATCCCGCCAAAAGGAGGCACCTCCTGGAATTCCTCTGCTCGAACTCGGAATTCCGTGGGGACAAAATCGCCGTCACATGGCGAAGTCCCTTCGACGGACTTGCACAATCCATCATCGAAGCAGAGGCTGAAAAAGCGAGAACCCCCGCCATTTCTGACGGGGGTTCAAGATGGCGGAGCGGACGGGACTCGAACCCGCGGCCTCCGGCGTGACAGGCCGGCGTTATAACCGACTTAACTACCACTCCGCGAAGATGATGGTGGGCGGAACAGGGCTCGAACCTGCGACCCAGGCCTTGTAAGGGCCTTGCTCTTCCGACTGAGCTATCCGCCCATCGTCAAGCCCCTTCCTATTAGCGTGCCCCCGCGGGGATGTCAAGGCGTTTTGCCGTCGCGTTCACCCCGCGTACAGGCGCACCGAGTCCGCAAAGATCCGCGCCATCCGGCCGCACTCGCCCTCATCCGGATGCCGCAGGACGATGTGGCCGTCGGAGAGAAACGTCTCCTTCCAGTTTCGGCGTCGAGCCCCCACCGGGAGCAGGTCCTCGCACGCGATGTGCGCCCCGAACCTCGCACGATATCGGTCCATCCCGGTGATCGCCCGGATCGTCCCCTCCCCCTCAGCCCGCTTGAACACGATCGCCGCGCTCCATGGACGCCCGCCCGACTCCTGGGGCGGCGCACGGCCCCAGCACACCGCCTCCGCCCACCTACGGTAGAGGTCCGCGTCATCGCTGAAGTTCATCAGGTCCACCATCTTCGCGCCCGGCGGACGGGCGGCGATCTCTCCGAAGATGGCGTTGCCGGAACGGTCGCGAAACCACTCCATGTGGGTGATGCCGGTGCCCATCCCCAGGGCTCGGATCACAGCACGCCCGAGCTCGACTCCGGGGCGCACCTCCGGCGCCTCGACGTCGCGCAGCGTCTGGATGATCGGGCTGATCCACTCGTTCTGCCGAGCGACGAGCGTGTTCGGCTCATATCGACACACACTCTCGTACACCGGGACGCCATCGACGCAGAGGGTTTCGTAGGTGAATTCCGGTCCTTCGATGAACTCTTCGACAAGGATCTCCCTGTGACCGGCCGTCGCCTGCAGCGCGGCTTCGAACTGTACCGCCGAGTCGCAGCGCGCCGTGTCGGCGCTCCCGGCCCCATCCACCGGCTTGACCACTACAGGAAAGCCAATGGCCTCGGCCGCAGTCCACGCCGCGGATCTGGAATCCACCCGCAGGGTCTGGGGCACGCGTAGCCCGGCCGCACCCACCCGCTCGCGCATGACCGCCTTGTCCCGAAATCCGAGCACCGCATCTGGCGACATCCCCGCTATCCCCAGGTCTTCGCGCAACTGGGCGGCGAGCACCGTCAGCGGCTCCCAGAGCGCCTCGACCCGATCGGGCTTCAAGCCCGATCGTCGCATCGCATCGAGCACCTGGGCACGCACGGCCTGGGTGTCACCCAGGGAGGGGACCTGGAGGTAGCTCGACAGCGCGGCGCGCAGATGCCCGGGAAGGGCCCCGGGCGCCGAGTCCCCCACGCCGTGGACTCGTGCACCGGCGTCGCGGAGGGCCACCGGGTACGCCGGCATCTCCAGCGGCCATGCAGGGGAGAGAAAAATCACATCCATCCCGGCCCAGTAATCTGCCCACCCCACCCTGGGGGCCACTCCGGCACCTCAGCGGCGATACACGCCTCCACATGACCGCCGGGTTCGGAAAGTCAGTGCCCTTCGCGCTGGTAGCGTCGTTCGAACTATGGCTCGCACGAACGTCGACGACACCGTGGTCGACAGCGCTGCTGGCCTGGGCCGGGGTGGCAACCGGGTGGGTGGCGATGGCCTACCTCCTCGGCCGTCCGGGCATGCTCCTCAAGGCGCGCGGGGGACTGTGGGTCCTCGCTCCCTTCACGCTGTTTGCGGCGGGGATCGCACGCGCCGCGCGACGGCTGGGAGTCACCGAATCCAGTCAGGTCGCCCCGGGCCTCTGGGTGGGAGGATGGCCCCTCCGACGGACGCCTATCGACGCGCAATTCGACTGTACCGCTGAGCTCCCCCGGCGGGGACGATCGACCTTGTACGCGTGTGAACCGATGCTCGACGGCGTACCGGTGCCCGGGGCAAAGCTCAGGGCGGCGATTGCACAGGTCAGGGAATGGCGGAGCGCTGGAAGGTCCGTCCTCCTCCACTGCGCCTACGGCCACGGGAGGAGCGTCGCCGTCGCGTGCGCCGTCATGGTGCTCGACGGGGACGCCGTGGACGCGCCGGACGCACTGCGCAGGATCCGGGAGCTCCGGCCGGGTGCTCGCCTCGACCCGGGTCAGCGGGCGGCGATAGAGGACGCCATCCGCGGCCTCCGACAGGCGCCGCCGTGAAGCACCTTCATCCCGCGACTTTCGCACCGCGCACGGCTCGATCGATGTCGTCGGGAAGCCCGATGTCCCATCGCACGAGCGAGCCATCGAACGGGTCGACGAACCCAAGCACGGCGGCGTGGAGCGCAAGCCGAGGAAACCGCTCGGTGACCGCCCGAGTCGCATAGAGCGGCTCGCCGAGCACCGGGTGACCGGCCTCCGCCAGGTGGATCCGGACCTGGTGCGTCCGACCGGTGAACAACTGCGCCTCCACGAGGGTGCAGAACCCACCCGGCAACTTCACCCCTTTCACACCGCGAATTTCGCTCTCGGCGGGCTTTCCCTCGGCCCCTGGGGGAACCGGCCCGATCGCAGACCCGCGCTTGCCATCGCCCCGATCCCGGAGGAGCACCGAGCGGATGCGACGGGGCTCCTGGGGCACACGCCCCTGGGCCAACGCGAAGTACCTCCGCTCCACCTCATGCTTCTCGAACAACGCCTTGAGCCGTTCCTGGGACTCGAGGTCCCTGGCCACCAGCATGCAGCCGCTGGTCCCCTCGTCGAGCCGATGTACTGCGTAGGCCTGCTTGAACTGGCGTGCGACGGCGCCCACGACCGTGGGCTCCCCATCACGCCCGGGCGCCCGAACGGCGAGCATCCCCGACGGCTTCCACACAACCACCCAGCGTGGATGCACCTGCAGGAACACGGCATCTCGACCGAGCTGCAGCCGCGGCGCGGTGGAGTCGAACAGCAGGTCATCCGGCTCGCAGAAGCGCCCGCCATCCCCCACGGGCACCCCGCGTACACGCACCTTTCCGCTGGTCATGGCTTCCCGCGCCTCTCGTGCGGAGAGCCCACGCTCCTTCAGGACATCGATGACCCGGACCATGGAGTGCCGATAACGCGGGCGGCCTCAATCACCAGCGAAACCTGAGGAGGCGGAAAAGGAGAAACCCCCGCCTGACGAATCAAGCGGGGGTTAGGGGAGGCCGGCGGTTACCTACTCTCCCACACCCGTTGGGGTGCAGTACCATTGGCACGAGAGAGCTTGACTTCTGTGTTCGGAATGGGAACAGGTAGGGCCTCTCCGTTGTCGCCACCGGCCAAGGTGGCAAGGGATGGGGGTAGGCGAGCGCGTCCTTCTTTCGAAGGGGACCGGGTCTTTCACCGGGTTCGCGCACCGAACGAGAAATGATCCGAGAGAGAGAGGATGAAGTCGAACGGGCAATTAGTACAGGTCAGCGCACGCCTTGCAGCGTTTACACATCCTGCCTATCAACCAGGTAGTCTTCCTGGGCCCTTCGGGGAGAGCTAATCTTGAGGAGGGTTTCCCACTTAGATGCTTTCAGCGGTTATCCCATCCGCTCGTGGCTACCCGGCAGTGCCGCTGGCGCGACAACCGGAACACCAGAGGAGCGTCCATCCCGGTCCTCTCGTACTAAGGACAGGTCCTCTCAACTCTCCTACGCCCACAGCAGATAGAGACCAAACTGTCTCACGACGTTTTGAACCCAGCTCGCGTACCGCTTTAATTGGCGAACAGCCAAACCCTTGGGACCTGC
>CAIQVJ010000049.1 GCA_903875225.1 uncultured Pseudomonadota bacterium | reverse complement strand
GGCCGCGCGCAGCCTTCGGGTCCTGGTGCGGCGGGCTGAGCTACCAGAGCTGGAGTGACGACGTTGTAACAGATCAAAACCCCTGCGACGAGGTACTAGTGACTTCTTGACAAGTCAATGCTGCCGGGTGATCCGGGATTCCTGGAGAATTTCATGGATCCGAAGCGCTGGAGTGAAGAGGAGTTCGGGGAGGTGGACCTCCACGACGCCCGCCTGGACCGGCGGCTTCTGCTGATCGCCCAGCGGGTGGCCGAGTCGAGCGGGGGAACGGTGGCCTCGGTGTTTCGGGACGCGGCGGAGCGGCAGGGGGCGTACGACTTCCTCGCCAACGACCGGGTCGCGTGGGCGTCCATCGCGAGCGCCTCCTACGCGGCAACGGTGGCCCGGTGCGCGGGTGAGGAGTTCGTGTTCGTCCCTGAGGACGGTTCAAGCCTGAGCATCACCGACGGGGCGCGGGCGAAGGGGACGGGACCGGTGGGCGCACGGAAGCTGGGCGCACGTGGTTTCCAGGTGATGAACTCCATCGCGGTGAGCGCCGCGGGGGTACCCCTTGGCGTCGTGGGACAGGCCTGGTGGACGCGCGCGGAAACTCCGGCCGTCAAGTCCGCGAAGGCGCGGACGACGGACGAGAAAGAGACGCGGTACTGGGGATCCGAGATGTCGGCGGTGCGCGAGCGCTTTCGAGACCACGGAGGCGGTACCATCCCTTGGTTTCAGCTTGACCGCGGAGGCGACGCCTGGCCCGTGCTGCTGGAGGCGGCGAAGGAGGGCCAGTGGGTCACCATCCGTTCCGCGTATGACCGTCGGGTGGTCGAGGGGCCCGGAGGCGGACGGACCTACCTTCACAAAACGATGGAGGCTGCTCCGATTCTCGGGGGGTACAGGCTGCCCGTTCGCGGGGGTCATGGCCGGGCGGAGCGGAACGCCCACATGGTGGTCCGGGCGACGAAGGTGACGTTGCAGATGCAGGACGAAGCCTCGTCGCAAGCGCACCTCGCGTCCGTGTGGTGCGTCTGGACGGTCGAGGTGGAGACGACACCGGCAGGCGAACGACCGCTCAACTGGATGCTTCTCACCACCCGCCCGGTCCGCCACTTCACCGACGCGAAGCTCACCATCTACGGGTACTCCCAGCGATGGCGGGTCGAAGAGTTCCACAAGGCGTGGAAGACTGGGGCGTGTAACGTGGAGGATCTCCAACTGCGTAGCGAACGCGCGACCCGAGGGTGGGCGACCGTTCTCGCCGCCGACGCGATGCGAATGCTCCGGATGACGTACCTCGCCCGTGAGGAGCCTTCGCGTCCCGCCACGGACGAGTTCACGCGGGACGAGATTCACGCCGTCTACCTGGCGATGTCGAAATCATGGGATGAGAAACGAATCCCGACCATCGGAAAGCTGGTCGCGTGGATCGCGGACATCGGGGGTCACTCCGGGAAAGCGTCGGGAGCCCACGCCGGCGTGATCGTGCTCGCCCGGGGTTGGGACCGCGTAGCGCCACTTGTCCCGGTCGTCACCAGACTTCTAAAGCTTAAACCAGTATGATCTGGGAAGCGATCAGTGCTCAGGTCGCCCTGCCCTCTCCGCCCGCCGCGTCCTGCACGCGATTCCCTGGGATCGTGCCGTGCTGCGCGCCGACCCTCCTCGCCGGCGTCGGCTCCGCACCCGGTCCGGTGGCGGCCGAACCGGCGGTGGCGAGGGCCCGCATCGTGCTCGTCCCGCGCATCGCGCCCGAACTAATCGCCCGAGCCAACGCCGCACCCGTGGGCGGACGGAAGCGAACACCTCCGGTAGTTCGCTGCCGCCGCTCAACCGTTGTCGCAGAATCGCTCCGGCGGTCCTCGGTGCCCGTGGCGCCGGGACCCGTCGCCCTGCCCTCTCCACCCGCCGCGCCCGGCGCCCGAGGTTGGCGAGGGCGCTGGCCTACCAGCACCCGCGGGGAGCTCGGAGCAGGAGGGGTTGAACGCCGGCCGCCGAATACTTCAGTGAGGCGCCCGGACCCACATTCCTCGGGTCTATAAGCGCAATCCTCCGATTTTCTCCTTCGGAGGCGTCCAGAACACCGACGCGGGGATGGAGAGGTGCCGTAGGACTTGTTCGGCGGTGTAGGTGAACTTCTGGGGAGG
>CAIQVJ010000048.1 GCA_903875225.1 uncultured Pseudomonadota bacterium | reverse complement strand
GTACCGCCAGATGCTCCTTTTGCCTGCAGCCTGCATCCAGGCCGGGAGTACCCGGCCTGGACACAGGCTGCCTGCCCGTGAACGAGCGAACTACCCTGGGTGTCTGGGCTTTTATCTGTGTGGGGGCGGAGCCCCCACGCCCCCGGGGCCGAACGCCAAAAGGAGCATCCGGCGGAGTACCGCCGGATGCTCCTTTTGCCTGCAGCCTGCATCCAGGCCGGGAGTACCCGGCCTGGACACAGGCTGCCGGCCCGTGAACGAGCGATCTGGCGGGGTTGGGTGGCCGTTCGCGGCTTTCACCTGCCCCCGCTCAACCCCGCCTGAACCCGCTTCCCCGCTTCGACCAGCGCGGTCAACGCTGCTGCATCCACCGAGGGCGCGCCCGGGATCGCAAGCTGAACCCCCGCTGCCGAGATCACGAGCGAGGGCTTGATCCCCGCGGCGCTCCCCAGGGCGTCGCGCACGGCGACGGTGATCAGCCGCTGCGCCAGCTCCGGGTCGTCGGCCACGAGACAGTACTCCCCGTCGAAGACCGGGTCGCCGGTGCGAAAGCTGATCAGCCGGGCCGGCGTGGGGGCGTCCCCGCCGGTGAGCTCACGCAGGATGCGTGGGAACGCCGCGGCGAAGAGCGCTGCGGCGGGCCCGGCGAGCAGGTCGTTGTGGGCACCCTCGGCGATCGGCCGGCCGGGGGTAACGGCCACGAACCCGGTGATCGTCGGTGCCGCCACGTGCCACGCGGTGCCGGAGCCGCCGGTCGCGAAGATCGTGGCCGCCCCGCCCGTGCCGTGGGAGCCGAGCCGCTCCGAGGTCTTGAGCACGATCTCCCACGAGCCATCCGCGGGCTTGAGCGTCGTGCGGTCGCGGGAGCCGTCCCGTGTCTGGCCCACGCTCCAGCCTGTCGCGAGCACGACGCGCTCCAGCGCGTTCTTGTCGAGGTTGCCGCTCTTGTTGAACGCCCCGCCGAGGAACGCGCCCACGAGCACCAGGACGAGCAGGCCGGCGAGGACAGCGGGGATCAGCATCGGGCGCTCCACGACGTGCGGGTATCCCGCCAGGCTGAACGGCCGTCCCATGCCCCCCGGGCGGACCCCGATCCCCGGGCCACGAGGCCGCCAGAAGAAGCAGAAAATTCTGCCGAGTGCTTTCAGCCGCGCCGCCCTCCCGGTTCAGATAAGCGCACCCCCAAGAGGCTCAAATGAACCGGACTCTCCTCGCTCTCTCCCTCTCCGCGCTCCCCACGTTCGTCGGCTGCTTCGACCCGGGGTCGCCCTACCACGACGACATCCTGCCCACGAAGGAGAAGCTCGAGATCAACCTGCCTGTCGACGACGCCGCCAAGAGCGCCGACTCGGGCACCGAGTTCGCGCAGTACTACGCCACGACGCGAACGGTCACCGAGGGGGTGAACGGCATCATCACCACGATCCTCGGCACCGTCGGGTACGTCACGACGCTCACGCCTTCGTGGACGGACGACTCGAAGACCGAGGCCATGTGGGGCCCCTGGTCGGACTCGGGGCTCGATCCCGTCGAGACGGGCCTGTGGGTGCGCCAGGAGGACGACGCCAGCTACACCTGGGCGCTGTTCTACATCCCCCAGGGCGGGTCGGTGGAGACCGATGCGGTCGCCGTCGTCGCGGGTGTCGTGGATGCGGGATCGACCCGGGATGACGCCACCGGCCAGTTCGCGGTGGACTTCACGACGGCGCACAGCATGGATCCGGCGGTGACCCTCACGGGCGAGTGGGCGGTGCAGTATGCCTACGATCCCGATGGGGTCGGTGCGGTCGTGGCGGCCAACGACTACGGGTACGTGGCCGGGCCGCTCTACGACGCCGCCTACTCCTACAACGAGGACTACGAGGGCTCGGGCGAGATGGATCTCGCGTGGCTCGCCGACCTCGATGGTCGGGGCGTCGACGAGCTTGCGACGATGCGCTCGCGGTGGCAGGCCGATGGCCAGGGCCGCGGCGACGTGCAGGTCGCCGGGGGATCGCTCGGCGGGACGGTCGTCAGCGCCTCCGAGTGCTGGGGCTCTTCGTTCAGCCGCGTGTACTACACGGATGACGCCGGCCTGCAGCCGGAAGAGGGGGTGGAGACGGACTGTGCCTACACCCCCGCCGAGTACGCCACCGAAGGGAGCTTCGCGATCGCGGAGTAGGCCACGGGGCCGGTGCACCTCGATCGCGCTCCGGCGATAGACGGTGCGTATGCGCCACACCCTCTCCTTTGCCGTCCTGATCCTCGCGATCACGTCCCTCGCCTGCTCCGACGTCGCCAACCTGGCTGGCGTCCCTGCTTTTGACTGCGCCAACCCGCCCAAGGAGCGCCTTCACGTGGGCCCGAGGGATCTCGTCGACGCCTTCGGGTCCAACGTGGTGCAGGCCGAGGCCACCTACGGGGGAGGCCAGGTGCTCGAGGTCGCGGGCGAGGCCAGCCGGGTGAGCCGCGACGACGGCGGCGCGTTCATCGGCATCCGCAGCGGTCCGCTGGGGAAGGGGAAGGTCCAGGCCTACTTCCCGGATGCCAACGCCGCAGCGTTCGGCGCGGTGCAGGAGGGGCAGCAGGTCACCGTGCTGGCGCAGCTTCGCGTGGGCAAGAGCACCGAGAAGCGCATCACGCTGCAGAGCGCCTGCCTGGTGACGCAGTGATCGTCCTTTTGGCCTTTGTCGCCTGCGCCACGCCGGGTCCCTGTGACTTTCCTCCGAACGCGAGCACGCCTGCTACCGTGCTCGAGGAGACAGACACCTGCGGGTTCTGGTCGGTGGCCGTCGGCGACCACCTGGTGCTCGATCTGCACGTCCAGCGCGAGCTACCCGACTGTGCCCTCTCGCTCGGGCCGAGCCTCTCGAACCCGAACGAGCCGATCTACACGAACCTGACCGGCGATGGCTACAAGTACACGTACGACATCGTGGCCGACGCCGTCGAGGCGGAGAGCACCGTGGACATCGCCTGTGACGAGGGCACCGAGTGGCATGCGTTGGTGACCATCGAGTAGGTGCGGCCTCGCCCACCCGGATCGGGCGCCGCCGGTGGCGAGAGAACGGCCGTCAAGCCGCGGGCCGCCATCCGCGGCGGGGGTCCAGCAAGTTAACCCCCCGCCCCGCCCCGAGGTTTCCTTGCGCTCCCTGCTCCTCCTCCCCCTGCTCGCAGCTTGTCAGCCGGCCACCATCGGCGGGGTCGTCACCCAGTCCACCGGCGGCGTGCTGGTGCAAGGAGCCGACTACGCCACCCGCGCGCAGAACGCATGGGCTGCGGCGCCCTCCGTGACGCTCTCCCAGCACGCGCTGGACCTGATCACGAAGCTCGGCGCGCCTGTGGTGATCGACGCCCCCGGCACCTACTCCGGCATCGACCCGAGCACGAAGACGATCGAGCTTCAAAGCTCCGAGTACCACGATGCGCTCATGGGCACCGACGAGCAGGCGCTCTCCTCGCTGTTGCGGGCCACGGGGGCCCGGCTGTTGATCGTGCACAGCACGATCGGCCCGAGCATCGATCGCGACAAGCGGGTGCTCTCCCGGCTCGTCCATCACGATGACCTGCACCTCTTCGAGCTCGCCGGGGTCGAGGACGGCGCGTTCGTCTACCTGCTCGTGGACAAGCCCCTCGCGTTTCAGCCAGAGCTCGCAGCCGCGGCGATCCGCTGGGTGCGTGCGACGCTGGAGGGCAAGCAGCCGGGCGCCTTCCCTGCGCAGAAGGCGGAGCGCAAGGACTGGAACCTGGTGACCACGATCCGGGGCCAGGGCCAGGAGCTGTCGTTCTCGCTCGCCTCTGGCGCAACGATGGACAGGGCCCTGTACGAGACCGCCGTGGACCTCGAGTCCAAGTACCGGCGGGATCGGGAGATCCTTGGCTTTCCGCGGCTGGACCGGGGGATGCCCGCCTACCAGATCGAGATGCACCGCATCACCGAGCGGGCATGGGTGGTGCCCCGGGGCGACGAGGCGCTCGAGGACCTGTTCGAGCTCGGCGTGGACGGCGCGATCCTCATCGACCGCCCGTCGGAGGCCGAGAAGAAGTCCGGCAAGAACGGGCAGAGCGGGGTGTTCCCCGGCTCGGTGGCCGCGGTGCGCGGGTACACCTCTGCCGTGAGCTTCCTGAAGGCCGAGGCCCGGGAGTTCAAGTGGGACAGCGTGCGCCCCTGGAAGGACGACGGCGTCGAGCTCGAGCTCATCCGCGACGTTCACTGGACCGAGGTGCCCACCACCGCGCCCGATCCGGCGAACGCCGGAGCGATGGTCGCCGCGCACGCGATCGTGCCGTTCGTCCGGGGCACGACGCCCGTCCCGCTCTCCACGGTCAACCTCGACGCCGTGCGCGACTCGGTCTTGATGGCGGGCGAGTGGTACCTGAACAACCTGAAGGCCGACGGCGCGGTCACCTACAAGTACTGGCCGGAGGACGCCCGGTTCTCGAACGAGGACAACCACGTGCGGCACACGCTCGCCACATGGAACCTGTGGGAGGCGTGGACCCTCGATCCGCGCCCCGAATTCCTCGAGGGCGCCATCCGGGCGCAGAACTGGACGCTGCAGTCGTTGCAGATCCGCGATGCCTCGAACCTGTCGGGCTGGGAGCTGGAGGCGGTGAACGCGAGCCCGTTGAAGGACGAGATCCTCAAGAGCGGGATGTCCTACTACACCTGGGGCAACAACACGAAGCTCGGCAGCGTCGTGGTGGCGTTGCTCGGCATGATCGAGGTCGCGAAGGCGACGAACGATCACCAGTACGACGACATCATGCGCCAGCAGGGGCGGTTCGTGGAGTTCATGCAGCGGGAGGACGGCAGCTTTGCCGGCTACCACGTGCCGAAGAACCACCCCTACTACACGTTCGTGAACGACATCGTGCCCGGTGAGGCCGCGCTCTCGCTCGTGTACCTCTCGGAGTACTTCCACGACCCGAGCTACCTCAAGGGCCTCCCGAAGTTCTTCGAGCACTACGAGGGGTGGTACAAGGAGCGCGCCAGCAAGCGATCCAACGTCGGCGCCTGGCCCGCGTACATCTACGACAACGACACCCGCCTGGAGCTCGTACAGTTCGGGCCGTGGACGGTCATGGCGGCCAGCGCGTACACCCGCGCCGTTCCCGAGGCGCACGACGTCGCCAGGTTCGGCCTCGAGGTGGGCAAGTGGATGATCGACGCCTACGAGTACACCGAGGACAACGCCCCGTTCCCCGACTACGTGGGCGGGTACTACAAGTTCGAAGGGGAGCTGCCGGCCATGCAGGCGTTCTGTTACGGCGAGGGCACCTCGGCGGCGTACGACATGGCGCTGCGCATGGACCCGAGCCAGGCCGCGTACTTCGAACAGCACTCCCGCGAGACCGTGCGGTTCGCCATCCAGATGCAGCACGACGCCCTCGACACCCGCCCCTACTCCCGGCCGGAGCTGGTCTTCGGCGGCATCAAGTACGCGATGAACGAGCCCAAGGTCCGCATCGACTACGTCCACCACGCCCTCTCGGCGATGTACCAGTACCTGATGGCAGCGCGGCAGGATCCGAACCTGCCCGCCAGCGTGAAGGCCGGATACACGGACGACCTGCGCGAAGTGCTGCGCCTCGCGGGCAACCCGAGCCTTCGCACTCCGGGGACGCGCGGCCCGCAGCCCGTTGCGCCCGCCGAAGGCCTCGGCGCGCCCGTGAGCGTGGACTCCCTGCGGACGAGGGCCATGCAGGTACCGGCGGGGTTGCCGGCGGGGGCGACCGACGAGGACGGCGAGTGAGCCCCACCTGGGTGAACGGCGAGCCGGGCGGCTCCTTCGCGCTCGACGACGCGGCGATCTGGGCCGGCATGGGCGTGTTCGAGAGCCTCCGCACCGTGAAGCGCGTCGTCTTCCGACTGGAGGCGCACCTTGATCGGCTCGCGCAGAGCGTGGCGTGGATGGGCTGGACCTGGGACCGTGGGGCCGTCACGCGCGAGCTGCTGAATCTGGCAGCCGCTTCGGAGCACGAGCAGAAGCTGAACGTGCTGATCACCGCCCAGCAGCGACTGGTCGCTGCGGTGCCGTTGGATCTCTCGCGGGTCGGCGCTCCCGTGCGTTGCGCCACCGTGCCGCTGCAGGCCGTGGCGTGGCTGCCCGGGTTCGTGAAGCACACGAGCCGGGCGGCCTGGCTCCTCGCAGTGCGCGAGGCCAGCCGGCGGCTCGCAGAGCCTGTGGACGAGGTGATCTGGGTCGACGAGCGCGGGTGCTGGACGGAGGCGAACAGGTCGAACCTGATCGCCGTGCGTGATGGCGTGGTGCACACCCCGCCGCTCGACGGGCGGATCCTCGAGGGCGTGACCCGTGCGTTCGTGATCGAGGCCGCGGTGGCCGGTCGGATCCCGGTGGTCGAGGGCCCCGTTTTCGGGGCGGGGCGATGGGACGAGTTGTACCTGTGCAGCACGCTCAAGGACCTGGCGCCGGTGACGCGGCTGGATGGTGGACCTGCGCCGGGCTCCGGGCCCGTTGGGGCGGAGATTGGGTTGCAGATGGACCGGATCCGGTCGGCCTGAAGATCTACAATGGGTCGGATGACTGATCCGCCCCGACAGTTGGAATCGTATTGTGTGTCAATACGTTGAATAGCGTACTGAAGGCGGGAACCAACCTACGTCATCCCTACCCCAATCCCGCCGTGTCGGGCGCCCCGGGGGCGTTGCGGATGGGCGCTACCGGTAGCCGTCCACGGTCCAGCTCTGGTTGACGCAGTCGTAGCAATTCCCGGGTCGCGAAGGGGTGAACGTCGCCGTGAAGGTGCCGGTGAAGTGGTCGGTGCTCACGAACGAGCCGACGAGCGCGTAGTCCTCGGTGCAGGTGCCGGAGAGTGAGTTCGACACGTTGAAGGCGTCGAAGGAGTCGAGGGTGCCGGTCATCGTGCCGGGCTCCGAGCCGCGGGCTGAAAAGGAGATGACAGGACGAGAATCGATCACCGTGAGCTGGTTCACGCTGATGTTCACGATGCCGAACGTGCAGGAGTAGGAGGAGGTCGTCGCCAGGGTGTAGGTGCCGGTGTAGTCGACCTCGCAGCCGTCATCGACCTCGCCGTCGCAGTCGTTGTCGATGCCGTCGTCGCAGATCTCGGTGAACGTGTTGGAACGCGCGGCGTCCATGTCGTCGCAGTCGGTGCAGGTCGACTCCCCGTCGGCATCGATGTCCGGCCCGTCGACCGTGACCGTGTTGCAGTCGTCGTCGATGCCGTTGCAGGTGATCTCGGCCGTGCCTGGGCTCACCGTCGGGTCGCCGTCCGCGCAGTCGGAGCAGCTCCCGTAGCCGTCTCCGTCCACGTCCTCCTCGTCCACCGTGGCGTCGTCGCAGTCGTTGTCGTAGCCATCGCACACGACTTCGGGTTGGCTCGGGTTGACCTCTGCCCGGGTGTCGTCACAGTCGAGACACGAGTTGGCCCCGTCGCCGTCTTCATCCTCGGAGTCCGGCGTCGCCTCGTCACAGTCGTCGTCCACGCCGTTGCAGGGCACCTCGATGACACCGGGGTTGATGTCGGGGTTCTGATCGTCACAGTCCCACAGGGTCTCCGCATACGTCTCCTGACAGTCGGGGTTCCCTCCGTCAAAATACCCATCCTGATCGGCGTCAAACGGCGAATCGACGCTCTCCTCGGTGCCTTCGACACGGCCGTCACACGTGGCGACCTCGGAGACCTTGATGTCCTGACCGCACCCTGTGAGGCCGGATACCGACAGAGATCCGAACATGAGCAAAATTCTAATGTTGCAGTCCTGGGAGGTCTGAGAGGCAGAGGAGGTCGGTGGCATGGGCACATTATACACAAGGGCGGGCCCCGCGCTGCGCCGGGGCATCGTGGACAATGAAAGGACGCCTGATATGTCTTGGCAAGCGTTGGCCGTCGCGCCACCGTTTCTTCCAACCCAAAGAATTGCCCGAAGAGGTGCCCATGCCCGGCAAGTCCACGCACAAGCTCGACGCCTTCCTTCCTCGCCTGGGAAAAGAGCCGGATCACAAAATTGCGGCAGAAGCCGGGGTTTCTCGGTCCCTCGTGATCAGCTACCGAAAGAAGCACGGCATCGAGGCGTACGCCGGGTACAAGTTCGGCGCAGACAACCCGCCCCCTGCCGCGCGTGCTGCTGCCGCGGCGGGCAAGGCGCCCAAGGCGAAGGGCCCCCGGAAGGTCTCCAGGGCTGCTGCCACCCGCGCTTCGACCGCGTTCCGGGGGCGCCGCTCCGCGCTCGACGCCTACGTCGAGATGCTGGGGAAGGTGCCGGATGCGGACATCGCCAAGCTCGCCGACGTCACACCCGAGAACGTGCGGACCTACCGCACGCGTCGCGGCATCGCGGCGACCTGGCCCGAGGCCGGCAAGGGCCGCGGCGGGCGGCCCCGGGGCGCGGGGGCTGCGAAGGCCCGGCAGGCGGCGCCCGTCGCTGCCATCTTCAGCGTAGCGGTCGATGTCGGCGGCACGCAGCGCACGTATGCGATCGCCGCGAGCAACATCACGGAAGGCGTTGCGATCGCGAACGCGCTGGTCGCGAAGCGTCATCCCGGCGCAATCGTGAAGGGACTCACGCACGTGGCGGAGTTTCTGGGGTAGGCCCCGCCTACGCCCGGTTCCCCAACTGCATCCTCAAGACATCCAGTCGCGCGAGCACCTCCGGCGTGCCGAGGGTCGCGAAGCGCTCGGGCAGCATGCGCCGGGCCGAGCTCTCGAACACCGCCAGCATCTCCATGAACTCGAGCATCCGCACGTCGCGGCTCGGGATCGTGTCGGCGCACGCGCGCTCCAGATCCGGTGCGCTGATTGAGGTCCGCGCATCCCAGGCTGCGAAGTTCGTGGCGGCGAGCACCACGGCTTCGATCTCGGCGGCCGAGTACCCCTTGACCGCGGCGACAGCGCCCTCGAGGGCGACGCCTTCGCCCAGGGGTAGCTCCGAGCGCCGCAACACCGCACGTACGACCGCCTCGCGCTCCACCGGGTCCTCCGGGTAGAAGAACGGGATCTTGAGATCGAAGCGTCCGGGGCGCTTCAGATCGGTGTCGAGCTTGTCCGGGCGGTTCGTCATCATCAGGATGAGGATGCGCCCGCGGTGGCTCGTGTCGCTCATGAATTCCTTGAGCCGGGCGATCACGCGGCTCGAGGTGCCGCCGTCGCCTTCCCCGCCGCCAGAGAGCGAGCGATCGGCCTCGTCGATGATCAGCAGCACGTACCCGAGCCCTTCGACCACCCGGAGGATCTTCTCCAGGTTGCCCTCGGTGGACCCGACCCACTTCTCCCGGAAGTTCTTGAACTTCAGGCAGGTCAGCCCGCACTCCTTCGCGAACGCCTCCGCCACCCAGGTCTTGCCGGTGCCCATCGGTCCGACGAAGATGGCGCCCATCGGGACCCGGCCGCGCTGGTTGTTCCGAACCGCGTCGGCCACCCGCAGCAGTTCCTCCTTCACCGCGGTCATCCCCCCCACGCCCGTGAAGTCGTGCTTCGGATCGACGAACTCGACCAGGCCATGGCACTCCTGCTCGATGATCGCCTTCTTCTTGCGGTTCACCGACGCGAAGTCGACCTTCTCCGCGGACTGGCGGGCCTGCCGAAGGAACCCGCGGATCTGCACGAGGTTCAGCCCGGCTGACACCTGCGCGAGCTGCAGCTCGGTGATTCCCAGCGTGATCCCCCGTTGGTCCTGGGCACGGACGAACTGCGCGCGTTCATCCTGGGCGGGAAGCGGAACCTCGAGCACGGCCAGGTGGCTCGAGGCGACGAGCCGGCGATGGACGTCGGACAGGTTCTCGGTGACGAAGATCACGAGGTTGTCCGACGAAGTGAGCCCGGGGTCGCCCCCG
Source organism: uncultured Pseudomonadota bacterium (assembly GCA_903875225.1). GTDB lineage: Bacteria > Myxococcota_A > UBA796 > UBA796 > SXON01 > CAIUMM01. The sequence goes on along the minus strand of CAIQVJ010000048.1, from coordinate 134,864 downwards.
AGGCGCAGCAGGGTCACGAGGTTCTGCTTGTCGCCCTCGCCCATGAACGAGATCTCCCCGTTCGGCACGATCATCTCGACGAAGTCGAGCACGACGGCCGCCCGCTGGGTGGGATCCGTGACGAGGTCCTCGATCAGGTCGAGCACCGCTCCGGGCGACCGTGGGAGATCGGTCACCGCGCCCCGCCCGTCCAGCAGGCGCCGCGCGCTCACGCCGCGCTTGAACGCAGTCTGCTGGGCCGCGTTGGCAAACTCGATGCCCTCGGAGACGTTGTAGTAGAGTACCAGATCCTTGTTCCGGCCCAGGAATTTCGTGAGAAACTCCCGCATCGTCACATAACGGACGGTGCCGTCGGCCTCGGACCATGGCTGGATGTCGCGCACGTTGCCGTGGATGAGAAATACGCTGGATTCACCAGCGAGGTAGCGGGCGCGCAGCGTTTCGGCCCAGCGAGGGAGGATGGGTTCCATGTCGCGGGTCTATCCGGTCCAGGCCGGGGGGCGGCCGCAGCCAGCGCGAACCGGGGCCACGACGCCGAGGGCGCGGGAGCCGAGCGCCGGCCGGCGAGGTGGCCTCGCTGCGACGCGCCCACGGGCTACTTCTTGCCGCCCCGTGCCAGCGCTTTCACCCGCTCGCCCAGCTCGTCGAGCCGGCGGGTCAGGTCCCCGATCATCTTGGGGTCGACGCTCGCCTGCCCCGGACGCACGCCCTCGATGCGCTCGAGGCGCTCGATGATGTCGATGATGTCACCGTCCGCACCGATGACCTCGTCGAGCTCGTCCTCAAGGTGCGCGACGCGCCCCTCTTCTCCGTCGAGGCGCGCCAGTCGGGTCTCGACGGTCCTGAACTGGTTCTTCACCACGAGCAGCGCGCCTTTTCCGTGCTCCAGCTTTCGCAGGCGGCGGTTCACGTTCACCACGCGGCGCTGCCCCAGGTCGAGCGCGGATTCGAAGGCGGCGACACGGGCGGTGAGGTCCTCGAGCTGTTCGTAGACGCGGATCGCGTGTCCGAGCAGCGGAACCCGCACGGACTGGACCCCCACGCCCAGCCCCACCGCGGCCAGCCAGCGCGGCGTGCCGTCGAACAGCCCCGCCGGCACCGGCCTCTGCTCGCCGAGGACCACGCCGAAGTACCCTCCAGCGGAGACCGGCACGCTCGCGTGGTCCTCCGCCCAGAGCGGGGTGTCGTCGTCTCGGAGCGAGTGCAGCGAGATCCGGAGGTCATAGCGGCCGGGGTCGGCGGAAGGACCCACGGTCCCGGCTTCGACTCGGAGTAGGCGTCCGTGGAACTCGATCAGGGAGGCCATTGCGCTCCAGGCTGGCGGGGCGCCCGACCCTGCGTGCTGCACCGGTGGGCGAAGAAGCATGGTACAGCAGCGGACTGCAGGCCGCGCCCCACCCGTCGGAGAAGTCGGGTTAGAGGCAGCTAGATGCGGATTCTCGTCACGGGCGCGGCAGGGCTGGTGGGGCGCGCGCTCGTTGCGCGCGGCGCAGGCACCATGCTCGCCGCGACGCGTGCCGATGGGGACGTGACCGATCCGACGGTGCGGGAGCGCCTGCTCGACCGACACCTTCCCGACGCCGTGATCTTCTGTGCGGCGTTCACGGCCGTGGACCGGGCCGGGGATCGGGGGGAGTCGGACCGCGCCTGGGCCGTGAACGTGACAGCGCCGGGCGAGTGGGCGCGGCGCGTGCCGACCTGGTGGCTCTCGTCGAACTTCGTCTACTCCACCCCGGGTCCGCATGGCCCCTCGGAGCGACCCTCGCCGGTGGGTGCCTATGCGACGCAAAAAGCCGCCGGCGAAGATTCCGTATTGCGGAACGGTGGCCACGTCTGCCGGGTCGGCTGGGTGTATGGTCCGCGAGGAAAGACCTTCGGCTCCACGCTGGTGCAGCGGCTCGTGGCGGGCGAGACGGTCTCCGCGATCGCCGACGTATTGGTCCAGCCGACCCTCTCGACGCACCTGGCGGCCAGCCTGATGCAGCTGCCGGTCGGGATCTCGCACCACATCGGATGCGAGACCGCGAGCTGGTTCGGGTTCGCCCTCGCGGTGCAGGCGCGAGTCGGGCGTGGGCGCGTCGTGCCCGTGCGCCTCGTCGATCTGCGGCTGCCGACCCCGCGACCCCGTGATGCCCGGCTCACGCCGGCTACACTGCCGGGCTGGAGAGCGGGCGTGGACGAGCTGCTGCGGGGTGAGGCCAGTGCGGGCCGCCTTTGATGTCGTGCGCCAGCGCGCCGCGCGCGACGGGCTGCGCGGGCGGCTCCGGGTCTGGCAGCGCTGGACCGGGACTCCGTTCTCCGTGGCCGGGGAGATCCTGCCCGAACGGGGCGTCATCCTGGATCTCGGCTGCGGGTTCGGCATGCTCTCGGCGCTCCTCGCGGTGCAGGCGCCGGGACGCGAACTCCTGGGCCTGGACGTCGATGCAGCCAAGGTCGGTCGTGCCCGCAGGCTTTTCGGGGACCTCGCCCGGTTCGAGTGCGCGGACTTCGCCCGAATGCCCCCGGGCCTGCCGCGGGCCGATGCCGTCGTGATCTGGGACGTCCTCCACCACGTCGCGGAGCCGGCCGCGTTGCTGGGCTGGGCCGCGCGGAACCTGAAGCCCGGCGGGGTACTCCTCTTGAAGGAGAACGACGTCGTGCCGCTCTCCAAGCGCCTGGTCTCGGAGGCCGTGGAGCTCGTCGCGGTGGGGCTCGACGTGACCGCGAGCGCGCCGGTCCGGTTCCGGTCCCGCGTGGAGTGGAGCGACATGCTGGTCGATGCGGGGTTCGAGGTCCTTCGGGCGGAGCACCTTCGAGCGAGGGAGGGCTTCTTCGTGCCGCACTCGCTGTTCGTGGCGCGGCTGCGGGAGGGGTAGCGATCGTGGGTCCCGGGTGCGAAATGGTGGAGGAGCTGGCTTCAGCGCTCGTGGCGTCCCACGCGCCCCTGATGGTGTGCACCGGCGCGGGGGTCAGCCTCGCGAGCGGAATCCCGACGTTTCGTGGTACGGATCCCGGGGCGGTGTGGACAGCCGACGTGACGACGATGGGCACGAACCGGTTCTTCCAGAAGAACCCGGTGGAGTCCTGGCGCTGGTACCTGGGACGCTTCGACGGGCTGGAGGAGAAGCTGCCGAACCCCGCTCATCGGGCGCTCGTGGCGCTGGAGAGCTGGAAGCGCGAAGGGGAGCGGCTTCGCAACTTCATGCTGGTCACGCAGAACATCGATGGGCTCCATGTTGCGGCGGGCTCTCGCGCCGTCGTCGAGGTGCACGGGAGTGCGCGCCATGTTCGATGCGTGCGGCCAGGGTGCGTCAATGCGGCGCCGGAGGGGATGCTCCCGCGGGACGAAGTCGACCTCGATGCGTTTCGCGCGGCGCCCGATGTCGGGACGCTGCCCCGGTGCCCGGCGTGCAGCGCCCTGGTCCGGCCCCATGTCCTGTGGTTCGACGAGTACTACGGTGACCACCAGAGCTACCAGTATGCAGCGGTCCAGGTGGCGGCCGGGCAGGTGGGCCTGCTCCTCTTCGTGGGGACGTCTTTCTCGGTCGGGTTGACCGAGTCGTTGCTCCGGGGGGCCCGAGGGCGAGGAATCCCGGTCTGGACGATCGATCCTTCCACGGATGCCGCGCCGCTGGGAGTGCGCAGGGTGAACGCCGCGGCGGAGGTGGCCCTGCCGGCATTGGTGGAGCTGGTCCAGGGGTAGCGCGGCTCGCCGCGCCGTCCTGCGGGTGCTGCCGTGGCGGGCAGCCTGTAGCCTGCGACACTGGCGGCAGCGATGGAGAGCAAGCCCCCGAAATCGTTGCACGGTGAGACATGACGGACGGCCGGGAGTGCTTACAGTCCTCCTGTCCTCCGGAGCTCGTGATGAAAAGGCTCACCTCCCGCGTCCTGTACAAGGCCTCCCCCGTGATGCTCGCGGTTGCGCTGGGCATGCTCGGGCCTGCGGCGCTCAACGACGACGAGGAGGATGCGCAGACCGAGGTGATGCCGGACTCCCAGCACGCTGATGCGCCTGCCGTGGAGATGCCCGAGTCCGACGCGAAAGGGTAGACTTCCCCGATGAGCCACCCCCTCCAGGCATCGGCAGAGCGCGGGGATCCCGATGCGATCCTCGCGGTGATGGATCTGCTCGACCGGGGCGAGCTGCGTGCGGCCTCGAAGATCGACGATCAGTGGGTCACCCACGTGTGGGTGAAGCAGGCCATCCTCCAGTACTTTCGGCAGCGCCAGATGGAGCAGATCGAGGTCGGGCCGTTCCGGTTCCACGACAAGATCCCGCTCAAGCAATCTGCGCCCGGCGTGCGGATCGTGCCGCCCGGCGTGATCCGCTACGGCGCGTTCGTCGAGGCGGGGGCGATCGTGATGCCTGCCTACGTGAACATCGGGGCGCGGGTGGGTGCTGGGACCATGGTGGACACCTGGGCGACCGTGGGGAGCTGCGCGCAGATCGGGCGCAACGTGCACCTGTCCGGCGGGGTGGGGATCGGTGGGGTGTTGGAGCCTCCGGGGGCTCGTCCGGTCATCGTGGAGGACGGGGCGTTCATCGGCAGCCGGGCGATCGTGGTGGAGGGCGTGGTCGTGGAGGAGGAGGCGGTGATCGGCGCGAACGTGGTGCTCACGGCCTCGACCGCGATCCTGGACGTGACCGGGCCCGTGGAGGTGCGCTATTCGGGGCGGGTGCCGGCGCGGAGCGTGGTGATCCCGGGCACCCGGCAGAAGCGGTTTCCCGCGGGTGACTACGGTGTGCCCTGCGCGCTGATCATCGGCAAGCGGCAGGCCTCCACCGACCAGAAGACCACGCTGAACCAGGCGCTGCGCGAGTTTGATGTCGCAGTCTGACCCGGAGTGGGCGCTCGTCGGGGAGACGCTGAGGCTGTGTGCGATTCCATCGGTGACGGGCGACGAAGCCGCTTGTGCCGCCTATGTCGAGGCCGAACTGCGCAAGACCCCGTTTGGGGTGGAGCGGGTGGGGGAGACCGTTCTCGCGCTCTCGCCGGGCGTGGACTCCCGTCCGCTCGTCCTGCTCGTGGGGCACACCGACACGGTGCCGTCCAAGCCCGGTGACGGTCCGCCAGTCGTCGTGGACGACCGGATCGTGGGGCTCGGCGCGAGCGACATGAAGAGCGGCCTCGCGGTGATGCTCGAGCTGGCGCGCAGGCTCGACCCCAACCGCCTCGCGTTCCGCATCGGGTTCGTCTTCTACGACAAGGAGGAGGGCCCCTGGGCGATCTCCGGGCTCGGCCCCACGCTCGAGCAGGTCGGGTGGCTGCGGGAGGCGGCGCTGGCCTTCTGCCTCGAGCCCTCCGACAACGTGGTCCAGGTAGGCTGCCTCGGCAGTCTTCATGCTCGGGTCACGCTCCTGGGGCAGGCGGCGCACTCTGCGAGGCCGTGGCAGGGCCGGAACGCGGTCCACGCCGCCGGGCGCCTGCTGGTTGCGCTCGAGGATCGCGTTCCGCGCGATGTCGTGCTGCACGGACATCTCTACCGTGAGGTGATCTCGGCGACGCTCGTCCAGGGCGGGCGCACCCGGAACGTGATCCCGGATCGCTGCGAGCTCAACCTCAACTTCCGGTTCGCTCCCGGGCGCGCGGTGGAGGAAGCTGAGGCCGAGCTCCACGATCTGGTGGCTGGGGCAGTGTCATGCCCCTTCCAGATCGAGTTCGCCGAGCGCGCGCCCTCGGGTCGCGTGGTGGGGGACAACGCGTTTCTCTCCGAATTCCTGCGGCTCAACGGCAACGCGGTGGCCGCCAAGCAGGCATGGACGGATGTCGCGAGGCTCGGAGCCGCCGGGATCGACGCGGTGAACCTGGGCCCGGGGGAGAGCGCCCAGGCCCATCAGGCGAACGAGAGCACCGCGATCCCGTTGATCGTCGAGAGCTATCGGCAGTTTCACCGGTTTTTTTCATGGCGATCCGGGCGTCCAGACATTCCGTGACGGGTTAACGGCCGGGACCCTCTCGGAGTTTTCATGACCCTCTCTCGCATCGTGCTCTCCTCGGCTCTCCTGTTTGCCCCCGTGGTCTTCATCGGGTGCACCCCCAAGGCTGACGACAGCGGCACGGGCGGGGACGCCGACACGGACACCGACGCGGACACGGACACGGACACGGACACGGATACCGACACCGACGCCGATGCCGACACCTCGTTCATGCTGGTCGACGCCGAGGGCGCCGCAGACCTGACCTCCGAGACCTGGTCGGGCAGCGAGGCGGTCGTCGCCTATGACATGACCGGTGCAGAGATGTGCCGGGTGACGAACCCCATCAGCGGGGTGCCCTCCACCTTCGACTGCCCGGACTGCACCTTCGAGTTCGACCTCACCTGGGGCGCCGGCACGATGGACGGCGGTAGCTGTGCAGGCACGCTGTGGTCTGCGGACATGTACGACGGTTCCGCCTACGGCTACGGCTTCGCTCCCAGCTACACGAGCTCCTATGGGTACACGTACGAGAACGTTTTGATGCTCTACATCCCCGGCTACGGCTACCCCGCGTTCGCCTACGGCTATGCCGAGGTCGCCGGGGATGAGAGCCACATCGACTACAAGTCGTTCGGCTTCTACAGCTACTACTACAACTACAACTGATCGCGCCGGCGACGCGCGGGTCGAAAAAGGCGCGACGAGAAGTCGCGCTGGTGAGCCGGCTTCTCTCCTGAAGAGTTGCCGCTGGTCGATCTCGTGACGAGCTGTGGCTTGGAGAATTGTTGTTCCGGTGATATCCGTGGGCCCATCCCCCAAAGGGCCGATGGCCGGATCCTTCCTCCAGGAGCACACGTGAAGCCGCTTCAGTTCGTAGACGACGTCGTCATCCGGTTCGCCGGAGACTCTGGTGACGGCATGCAGGTGACTGGCAGCCAGTTCACCAACACGACCGCGCTGGCCGGCAACGACCTGTCGACCTTTCCGGACTTCCCAGCGGAGATCCGGGCCCCTGCCGGCACGCTGGCTGGCGTGTCCGGGTTCCAGATCCGGTTCTCCTCGAGCGACATCTTCACCCCCGGCGATGCGCCCGAGGTGCTGTTCGCGATGAACCCGGCGGCGCTCAAGGCGAACATCGCAGACCTCAAGAAGGGCGGCATGGTCGTCGCGAACCAGGAGAAGTTCACGCCGAAGGACTTCGAGAAGGCTGGGCTCACGTCCAACCCGCTCGAGGACGGCTCGCTCGACGAGTACCGCGTGGTCAAGGTCGACATGGCGCGGATGACGAAGGAGGCCATCGAGGGCCTCGGGCTCGGGACGAAGGAGGTTGACCGTACCAAGAACTTCTTCGCGCTCGGCATGGCCTACTGGCTCTACAACCGGGACCCGATGGCGACCGAGGCGTGGATCCAGCAGAAGTTCAAGCCGCCATTCGTGGAGGCGAACCTGCGCGCGATGCGCGCCGGGCACGCGTACGCAGAGACCGTCGAGCTCTTCGAGACGCGTTTCGAAGTGCCGAAGGCCGACCTGCCTGCCGGCCGCTACCGCAACATCCTCGGCAGTCAGGCACTGGCCATCGGCCTCGTCGTGGGTTCCCAGAAGGCGGGAGTGCCGCTGTTCCTCGGCAGCTACCCGATCACCCCGGCGTCCGACATCCTGCACCAGCTCGCCGGATACAAGCAGTTCAACGTGCAGACTTTCCAGGCCGAGGACGAGATCGCGGCGATCGGCGCGGCGATCGGCGCGAGCTTTGGCGGCGCGATCGGCGTCACCACGACCTCCGGGCCCGGCATGGCGCTCAAGGGCGAGGCCATCGGGCTCGCGGTGATGACGGAGCTCCCGCTCGTCATCGTCAACGTGCAGCGCGGCGGCCCGTCCACGGGCCTGCCCACGAAGACCGAGCAGTCAGACCTGATGCAGGCGATGTACGGCCGCAACGGCGAGGCCCCGCTGGCGGTGCTCGCTGCCAGCTCGCCGACCGACTGCTTCGACGCTGCGGTGGAGGCTGTGCGCGTCGCCGTCACCTACATGTGCCCGGTCATCCTGCTCACGGATGGCTACCTGGCGAACGGCTCCGAGCCGTGGAAGGTGCCGGACGTCAGCTCCATCCAGGACTTCGCGGTGAAATTCCGGACCGAGCCGGAGGGCTTCAAGGCCTACCTTCGGGACGCCGGGACGCTCGCTCGTCCGTGGGTGCGTCCGGGCACCCCCGGGCTGGAGCATCGCATCGGCGGCATCGAGAAGGCCGAGCACACCGGCAACGTCTCCTACGATCCGGTCAACCACGAGCGGATGATCCACCTGCGCGCCGAGAAGATCGCGCGCATCGAGGTGCCCGACGTGGAGGTGCACGGCGACCCGGGTGAGCTTCTTCTGATCGGGTGGGGCTCCACCGCGGGCGCGATCCACAGCGGGGTCGACATGGCCCGGGCCCGCGGCCACAAGGTCGCCTACGCGCATCTGCGCTGGCTCAATCCTCTGCCGAAAAACCTCCCGGCGGTGCTCAGGTCCTTCAAGAAGGTCCTCGTGCCGGAGATGAACATGGGCCAGCTCTCGCGCATCCTGCGTGCCGAAACGCTGGTGGACTGCATCGCCATCACCAAGGTGCAGGGCCAGGCCTTCAAGGTGAGCGAGATCTACAAGACCATCCTGAACCACTCGACGCGGAGCGATGCATGACCACGGAGCCGAAGCCCCTTCTCACGAAGAAGGACTACATGAGCGACCAGATCATCCGGTGGTGCCCGGGCTGCGGGGACTACGCGATCCTCGCCCAGGCGCAGACGGTGTTCGCCGAGCTCCAGATCCCGCGCGAGAACCTCGTGGTGGTCTCGGGGATCGGCTGCTCGTCGCGCTTTCCGTACTATGTGTCGAGCTACGGCTTCCACACGATCCACGGGCGTGCTCCCACGATCGCGACGGGCCTGAAGGTGTCCCGCCCGGAGCTCTCCGTCTGGATCGTCACGGGGGATGGCGACGCGCTCTCCATCGGTGGCAACCACACCGCGCACATGATCCGCCGCAACGTCGATGTTCAGGTCCTGCTCATCAACAACCGCATCTACGGGCTCACCAAGGGCCAGTACAGCCCCACGTCCGAGGCCGGCAAGAAGACGAAGTCCTCGCCGTTCGGCTCTGTGGACCATCCGATGCTGCCGCTGGCGTTTGCGCTCGGCTGTGATGCGAGCTTCGTTGCGCGGTCCGTGGACGTGTTCACCGTTCAACAGCGCGACGTGCTCAAGGCTGCGTACCACCACAGGGGCACGTCGTTCGTCGAGATCTACCAGAACTGCAACATCTTCAACGATGGGGCATGGGACCAGCTCGTGGACAAGACGATCCGCGAGGAGCGCTGCCTGTTCCTCGAGCACGGGAAGCCGATGGTGTTCGCTGGCGGGAAGAAGGGCATCAAGCTCAACGGGATGCGCCCCACCGTGGTGGACATCGGCGCCGGGATCACGGCCGATGACTGCCTCGTCCACGACGAGACCGACCCGTTCCTGGGTGCCATCCTCGCGCGGATGGACTACCCCGACTTCCCCGTTCCCATGGGCGTGATTCACCGCAAGGAACGCCCGACGTTCGATCGCGAGATGAACGCGCAGGTGGAGGAGATCGTGGCGGCGAAGGGGAAGGGCGACCTGCAGGCGCTCGTGACCGGGCGCGAGACCTGGATGGTCGGGTAGCGGAGCCGGGGAGGCTGGGCCCGAGCCCTACCTCCCCAGGATCTCCCGAGCAGCCTGGACCGTGAACTCTCCGCGAGCCACCAGCCCGGAGACGACGCGGCCGATGGCTTCACCCGAAGCGCCCGCCTCCAGCGCGATGGTTCGGGCGTGCATACGCATGTGGCCCTGCTGGATGCCCTCTCGGGCCAGCGCCCGCAGCGCTCCGAGGTTCTGCACCAGGCCGACGGCCGCATGCAGCATCGCGAGGTCTCTCGCCCCGGAGATCTGCGCCAGCGCGTGGTTCTGCTGCACCGTAGGGTGCACCTTGATCGGCCCCCCGACGGTGCCGACCTGCATCGGGAGCTCGATCCTGCCGATCAGCGAGCCGTCGCGCACCTTCCAGGTGGAGAGCGGCCGGTACTGGCCATCGCGCGCCGCCCAGGCGTGGGCGCCTGCCTCGATCGCGCGCCAGTCGTTGCCGGTCGCGAGCGCCACGGCGTCGATGCCGTTCATCACCCCCTTGTTGTGCGTCGCCGCCCGGTAGGGGTCCACCCAGGCGAACCGCCAGGCGGCGGCGATGCCGGCTGCCACTTCCGAGCCGGGGACCTCCGGCTCGGGGCCGGCTGTGGGCTCGTCCAGCAGCGCAAACGGGATGGTGACGTGGGCGCGGACGAGGCGACGGTCCGCAAGATTCGACAGGATCCGAAGCCCAGCGCGTCCGCCGGTGATCGCAACCACCTCGGGCATCAGCCGCTCGGCGATGGTGTTCACCATGTTGGCGCCCATCGCGTCTGCGCAGTCGAGGAAGAAGTGCAGCACGAGGATGTCCTCGGGCTCCTCGCCCGGCTCGTCGTACAGGAGCTCGCGCACCTCCATGCCGCGCAGCCCCCCGCCGAACGCGGCCAGCTGGGGGTGCACGGTCACCGCGATGGTGGACAGCATCGGGATCGCGTCCCGCAGCCGCTCGGCGGCACCTGGGGCGGGGTTGGAGACCTGAACCTGCCCGATCATCACGCTCGGATCACACTCCGCGTGCAGGCCGCCCGCGGCGCGTGTGAGCCTGGACATGTTCGAGACCGCGGCGACGACGCTCGGCTCTTCGACGACCATGGGGACCAGCCGGTCCACGCCGTTGAGCAGCAAGTTGACGGCTACTCCGTTCGGCAGTCCGAAGACCCCCACGACGTTCTCGATCATCGCGTCTGCGACGCTCAGATCGAGGCCCTCCCACGCTCCGGGACGATGCTGTACGCCAACTGCAGCGAGCGCAGATGCGCGGCGCTCCAGCGGCGTCAGCTTGAAAAAGCCAGGGATCCGTGATGACAAAACGCTGGCCTACAGGCTCGCGGACGTGCCGGCGTAGAACCCGTCGAGGATGTCCTTGTACTTGGCCGTGACCTGCTTGCGCTTGACCTTGAGCGACGGGGTGAGATCCCCATCGTCCTGGCTCAGATCCTTCGGAAGGAGCGCAAACTTCTTCAACGTGGAGTAGCTGGGGAGCTCGGCGTTGATCTCGGTCACGACGCGCTGGATCTCCTCGACCAGCTTCGGGTTCTTCGTCAGTGCCAGGTAGTCGGAGCCGTCGATGCCGTTCTCCTTCGCCCAGCCCGGGGCGCTGTCGGGCGAGATCGCGATGAGCACCGAGCAGAAGTTGCGGTTGTCACCGTGCACCACGGCTTGCGAGATGAGCGTGCTGCGCGCCTTGAGCTTGTTCTCGATCTCCTGCGGGGCGACGTACTTGCCGCCGCTCGTCTTGATCAGGTCCTTCTTGCGGTCGGTGATCTTGAGGAACCCGTCTGCGTCCAACTCGCCGATGTCGCCCGTGTGCAGCCAGCCATCGGGCTCGAGGGCCTCGGCCGTCGCCTCGGGCAGGTTGTAGTAGCCCTGCAGCACGTGGCGCCCGCGGATCAGGATCTCACCATCTCCGGCGATCTTGACCTCGGAGCCGGGGAACGCACGGCCGACGGTGCCGAAGCGGTAGCTGTCGGGCCGGTTGAAGAAGGCGCCGGCGCTCGTCTCGGTGAGGCCGTAGCCCTCGAGGATCAACACGTCGATCGCGTGGAAGAACTCGCCGATCTCGCGGGAGAGCGGGGCGCCGCCCGAGATGAAGAATCGTGCGCGGCCGCCCACCTTCTTCTTGATCTCGGCAAAGACGAGCTTGTCGGCGATCGAGTGCTTGAACGCCAGGAAGCCCGTGGGTTCCTGCCCCTTCTGGCGGATCCGGGAGACTTCCTTGCCCACGCCGAGCGCCCACTGGAAGATCGAGTACTTGAGCCCACCCTTCGCCTTCGCGCCGGTGATGATCTTGTTGTACAGTTTCTCGTACACGCGCGGCACGGCGCCCATCACGGTGGGCTGCACCGTGAGCAGGTTGGCGCCGAGGGCGTCGATGTCTCCGTCGATCGCGGTAGGCGTGCCCACGCGGATGAACGCGATCTCCAGCACCTTCGCGAAGCTGTGGGCGAGCGGGAGGAACAGGAACTGCTTGTCCGAAGGGGTGAGGATGCCCATCGTGTCGATGGCCTCTCCCTCGTACACCCAGCAGTCGTGGTCGAGCATGACTCCCTTCGGGTTGCCCGTGGTGCCCGACGTGTACATCAGCGTGGCGAGGCTCTCGGACCGGATCGCGGAGGTGATCGCGTCGTACTGGCCGGGGTTCGCCTTGTCCCACGCCTCGCCCTCGGCTTCGAGCGCCGCGAGCGTGACCACGAAGCCGTCCGCGGAGCCCTCGCCGTCGATGATGACGAGGTTCTTCACGGCCGGAACGGCGTCGCGGATGGAAATGATCTTGTCCGCCTGCTTGCGGTTCTCGACGAAGATGAGCCGCGTCCCGGAGTCGTTGAGGATGAACTGGCACTCGTCGGGCTTGTTCGACGGGTAGATGGTGGTCGTCGCTGCCGCTGCGGCGAGGATGCCCATGTCGCAGAGCACCCACTCGACGCGGGTGGAGGAGAGGATCGCGCAGCGCTCCTCGGTCTGGATTCCCCGCGCGCGCAGGCCACACGCCATGTTCCTGGCGCGGCGTCCCGCCGTCTTCCAGTCCATGGTCTTCCAGTCACTGCCGACCTTGTAGTACATGGCGTCGGCATCGGGCGTCGAGCGACACCGGTGGTGGAACATCTCTACTACGGAGGAGAAGCTTGCAGACGCCATGGTGGACTCCAAGCCGGGGTTCTATCACCTTGTTTCGGGTGGCGCCCGCTCGGAGGCTTCAGTCTTGTGGGACAGAAGGGTCGGCGCCGCGGCGGCCCTCAAGGAGGTGGCTGGCCCTTCTGGGTCTTCGCTGCAGCGCTGAGCATCCCGGCGAACCGATCGCCGCCATCCTCCGGCGCGAACCCGCAGAGCACACTCTGCGTGCCCGTCGTCTGGGGGCGGCCGTCCAGTCCCGTCGGCGTGGGCTTCCACGGACCGTCGATCTGCACACCGCCTGCCACCACGCGGGCGGCTGCCACCTCCGTGATCGGCAGGCTGAAGGCGCCCTCTGGCCCGAGGCGAAACACTTCGGAGGAGCTCAGCGCGCAGACCGTCATGCCCGACCAGTCCTCGGCGTGGAAGGCGTCGGGCACCTGTCCGGGCTTCAGCATGCCGACGGTGCGGAGGCCGTTGAGCAGGTAGGGCTCAACGTCGCCGCCGTACATCAGGCGGGTGGGCCGGGCGGCCTGGCTGGACGAGACGATGGTGAGCCCCGACATGAGCATCGCCGTGCCGCCGAGACCCATGATGGTGAGCAGCATCCCGAGGTAGGCGGCCAGGCCGCAGCCCGGCATCGTCCGGTGGATGGACACGACGTCGTTTCGGGTGGGCTCGGCGGGCTGGTTGCTCACCACGGGCCGCTATCGTAGGACGGGCGGGATGTCGCGGAGGCCGCCTGGGGGGCTGCACCGCCGGGCCGCGGATATGGGGACGCCGAGGTTGAGGTAGCCATGCATCGTCCGCCAACGGTACTGGCCATCGGCGGATCGGACCCGTCGGGCGGCGCCGGGATCCAGGCGGATCTGAAGGCCATCCAGGTGCACGGAGCGTACGGCATGGCCGCGATCGCCGCGCTCACCGTACAGAACACGCTGGGCGTGCTGAGCGTCCGTGAGGTCGAGCCGGCCTGGCTCGTCGCGCAGGTCCGCGCAGTGCTCGACGACATACCCGTGGACGTGATCAAGGTCGGAATGCTGGGGAGCCCCGCGAACGTGCGCGCGCTGAGCCGGGCCATTGCGGGCTTCAGGGGGGCGCTGGTGGTGGACCCGGTCGGGATCGCCAAGGGTGGACGGGCCCTGCAGGGCGAGGACACTCTGCGGGCGCTCCAGGAACTCGCAGGCCGGGCCACGGTGGTGACCCCGAACCTCGAGGAGGCGTGGGCGTTCCGGGAGGGTGTGAGGCTGATCAAGGGGGGCCACGGTGAGGGCGAACTGCTGGTGGACAGGCTCCTCGACGCGCAGGGGCGCGAGACGGCCCGGTGGGAGCACCCGCGGATCCCTTCGGTGCATACGCACGGGACGGGTTGCACGCTGGCGTCTGCACTCGCGGCGCGGCTGGCATGTGGCGACCCGCTCCCGGGCGCCTGCTCGACCGCGATCTGCTACGTCCAGGCGCAGATCGCAGCGTCATCGGCGGGGCTGGGGCGTGGGCGCGGACCGCTCTGGCAGCTGTGATCGGGAGGTCCAGGCGCCGACGGTGCTCGCCTCCGGCTCGCTAGTAGGTGCGGAAGACGTGGTCCCAGAACGTGGAGGAGACGCCGTATTTCCGCCCCTCCTTGTTGTGGTGATGGTTCATGTGGTGGGCGCGCAGGCGCTTCATCCACATCGACTTCACCTTTCCGTGGTGGGTGAAGTAGTGGATCATGTCGTAGGAGAGGTAGCCGGCCGTCTTTCCGGCGAAGAACGGGAAGCTGAGCGGCCCGAGCAGCGCCCAGTAGATGGGCATGAAGAACGCGGCGAGCCCGAGGCTGGCGGCCGGTGGCATGACGAGGCGCAGCCGGTCGTTCACGTAGTCGTGGTGCACGCCGTGCAGCAGGAAGTGGAACCGCGGGCCCCAGGAGACGCCGGGGACCCAGTGGAACAGGGTGCGGTGGAGCCAGTATTCGGTGAGCGTCCAGACGAAGAAGCCAGACGCGAACAGCGCGAGAGACGGCAGCAGGGCGATGCCGAAGCCGAGGAGCCCGTACCCGAAGAGCCAGGTGATCATCGGCACGTAGATGATGGGGACTGCGTACCAGGGTACCCGGGAGAAGGCGTCGATGAAGTCGCTGTCGAACATCCTCGGGCTTTCGGGCGTGGCGCGGAACATTGCAATACCTCTGGCTCGGGCGCCCGGCATAGGGCTGCTCGCTGCGCTTCCTACCCGATCAATGCTCCGCCGTCTATCGCCATTTTGTCGAGGCGTACTGGCTGGTGGGTCGGTTTGGGGCCGCTACTCCAGCCGGACCCGGAGCTCCCCGCCCTGGACCAGCTCGGAGTGGTGCAGGTACGGGCGGTCGATCACCACCCCGTTGAGCTGCACGCTGGCTACATGGGTTCCTTCGCCCTCACGAATCACGGTGAACCAGCCATCCGGGCCCTGGGCGGGCAGTCGGAACCGGGCGGCCTCGTACCGGGGCACGCCGATCATGTACAGGTCGGTGCCCGCGAGCGGGTAGAACCCCAGGGTGCTGAACACGTACCAGGCTGCGAGGGTGCCGGCGTCGTCGTTGCCGGCGAGGCCGTCGGGGGCGTTCGCGTAACGCTCGTCCTCCACCCAGCGTTGCCACTTCAGGGTGTCGTCGGGGTCTCCCCACATGGCGAACAGGAAGGGGGCATGGATGTCCGGCTCGTTCCCCTGCCAGTAGTACGCGGCGGGCCCGGTCACGAGCCCCTCGATGTTCGCCTCCTCGAAGAACGTGCTGAGGCGACCGATCGCGGCATGTTCGCCGCCGAGCAGCTCCGCGAGCTCGCCCGGCTGTGCCGCGAGCCAGAGGTACTGCCACGCGTTGCCTTCGACGTACTCTTCGGCCCAGGTGGTCTCGCCGGGCATGGGGTCGAAGGTGCCGTCGGAGCGGCGGGCGTGGAAGAAGCCGGCTGCGGGGTCCCACTGGTTCTTCCAGAACCGGGCGCGCCAGGCGAAATGCGCGGCCGTCGAGGGGTCGCCGCGCTGCTGTGCCCACAGGGAGATCGCGTTGTCGGCCCAGGCCACCTCCTGGGTCCAGGAGACGCTGCTGCCGAACTCGTCGCTCGGCAGGTACCCGTACCGCTCGAGCTCGGAGGGGCTCGGCGGGTCGTTGCTCGTCCCGGTCTTCTGCCCCAGCGCGAGCTCGAGCGCCGCCCCGTAGGCGCCGTCCTCATCCCAGCCGGTGATGCCCTTCAGGGCGGTCTCGGCGAGCACGACGTCGGCTGGCGCGCCGATCATGCAGCCAGCCTCGCCGCTGGCCGCGGCCCACCTCGGAAGTGCGCTTCCCTGGCTGGACATCGTGACCATGGACTGCGCGAAATCACGGGCCCGGTCCGGATAGAACAGGATGTAGGCCGGGTTTGCAGTCCGGTACGTGTCCCAGAGCGACATGTCGCTGTAGAACCGGGTGCTGTCGTTGTGCATCTGCTGGTCGAAGCCCACGTAGGTGCCGTCCAGATCGGTCTGGTCGGTGGGCATCTGGAGCACGTGGTACAGCGACGTGTAGAACTGCGCTCGTTCATCCTCGGTTGCGTCGAGCAGCTCGAACTGGGAGAGCGGGACGCGCCAGAGCTCCTTCGCGGCATCGACCTGGGCGTCGAAGTCTCCAAGATCCTCGGCTTCGAGGTTCGCCCGGGCGTTCTCTACGGACACCAGCGAGATCCCGACGTGGACGTTCACCGTGCTGTCGTTGGGGATCACCCACGCCCCCACGTCCACGCCCTCACTCCACGATCCGGAGCTCGAGAATCCGCCGTCGACCACCGCGTAGAAGTAGACGTGGAAGCCTCCGTACCCGCCGGTGAAGCCCCCTGCGCTCAACATCCAGCCCGCGAGCGTGCCCGCGTCGTCGTCGATCGTCACGTCTCCGCCCGCGCCCCCGCCGTCGAGCACGTGTTCGAGGTCGAAGATCAGCATGCCCGGCTCGTCCGCCGGGAAGCCGTACCGGTGGAAGCCGGCGTGGGGCGAGGCCGTCAGCTCCGCGCGGATCCCGTCCTCGAGCGTGACGGCGTAGTAGCCGGCCTCGGCTGTCTCGCTGTCGTGGCTGAACGGCTCCCGCCACTGGTCGGGCCCGCGGAACGTGGGGTCGAGGGAGGCTCCGTCCCCGACGTTCCCCGCGAGCACCGGCATGACGAGGATGTTCCCATAGTCAGCGATGCCCGTCCCGTGCATGTGCACGTGGCTGAAGCCGTCCACGTAGGTGTCGTCGTAGTAGTAGCCGGCGCAGTGCAGCGCCCCGACCGCGCCCCATTCGAGCGACGTGTCCGGGCCGAGCTTGACGAGCCCGAACGGAGTGGCTGCGGCCGGGGTGGACGAGCCCACCCGAAAGCCGGGCCCGCCTGTGCCGATGAAGGGGTTCACCGCCTCCGTGGGGTCGGCCGCGGCGGGAAATTCGATGCTGTCCGTGTCCTTGCGCGGCGTGTAGGGGGTGCAGGCGGGCGACAGCAGCAGCATCGCGAGCGGGTACAGCCAGGGCGAAATGCGCATGGGCGGAACGTAGCGCGCCCAAAAGCGGAAAGGCCGACCCCGTGTGGGATCGGCCCGTCGAACGCTCACGCTGCGCGCCCGGGGAGCAGCTCCCCAGGCTCACGCTGCGCTAGTGGTGGTGCCCGCCGCCGCCGGCGCCGCCACCCTCGTCCTCTTCGTGGTACTCGGCCACCATCGCTTCGGTGGTGAGCAGCATCGAGGCGACCGAGGCCGCGTTCTCGAGCGCTGCGCGCGTGACCTTGGTGGGGTCGACGACGCCGGCCGCGTAGAGGTCCTCGTAGACGCCCGTCGCCGCGTTGAAGCCGAAGCCGCCTGTGCCGTTGCGCACCTTGTCGAGCACGATGGAGGACTCGCCGCCGCCGTTGGCGACGATCTGGCGGAGGGGCTCCTCGATGGCGCGACGGATGATGTTCACGCCATGGCGCTGCTCACCGACCGCGTCGATCGCCTCGAGGACGGCCTGGGCGCGGATGTACGCCACGCCGCCACCGGGGAGGACGCCCTCTTCGACGGCTGCGCGGGTTGCGTGCAGCGCGTCTTCCACGCGGGCCTTCTTCTCCTTCATCTCGACTTCGGTCGCCGCGCCGACGCGGATGACCGCCACGCCGCCCGACAGCTTGGCGAGGCGCTCCTGGAGCTTCTCACGGTCGTAGTCGGAGGTCGTCTCGTCGATCTGGGCCTTGATCTGGCTGATTCGGGCCTTGATCGCCTCGGTGGTGCCCGCGCCGTCGATGATCGTGGTGTTCTCCTTGCCGATGATGACCCGCTTGGCGCGGCCGAGGTCGTTCAGACCGAGGTTCTCGAGCTTCAGCCCGAGCTCCTCGGCGATGAGGCGGCCGTTGGTGAGGATCGCGATGTCCTCGAGCATCTGCTTGCGGCGGTCGCCGAAGCCGGGGGCCTTGACGGCCACGACCTGCAGGGTACCGCGGAGCTTGTTGACGACGAGCGCGGAGAGCGCCTCGCCCTCCACGTCTTCGGCGAGGATGACGATCGGCTTGCCGGCGGCGTGGACCTTCTCCAGCAGCTTGATGAGGTCACGCATCGTCGAGAGCTTCTTCTCGTGGATGAGGATGTAGGGCTCCTCGACGACGCACTCCATGCGCTCCGCATCGGTCACGAAGTAGGGCGAGATGTAGCCGCGGTCGAACTGCATGCCGTCGACGGTCTTGAGCTCCGTCTCCATGCCCTTGTTCTCTTCCACGGTGATGACGCCTTCCTTGCCGACCTTCGCCATCGCTTCAGCGATGATGTTGCCGATCTCGCTGTCGCCATTCGCGGAGATGCTGCCGACCTGGGCGATCTCCTTGTTGTCGACCACGGGGCGGGACTGGGACTTCAGGTCGGTGACGATCGCGCTCACGGCCTTGTCGATGCCGCGCTTGAGGTCCATCGGGTTGTGGCCGGCGGCCACGAGCTTGACGCCTGCCCGGAAGATCGCCTGCGCGAGCACCGTGGCGGTCGTGGTGCCGTCGCCGGCGATGTCGGAGGTCTTGGAGGCGACCTCCTTGACCATCTGGGCGCCCATGTTCTCGAACCGGTCTTCCAGTTCGACTTCCTTGGCGACGGTGACGCCGTCCTTGGTGACGACCGGGGAGCCCCAGGACTTCTCGATGATGACGTTGCGGCCCTTGGGGCCGAGCGTGACCTTGACGGCGTTGGCGAGGGTGTCGACGCCGATCAGGATCTTGTTGCGGGCGTTGACGTCGAAGAGGATTTCTTTCGCGGCCATGGGGGACTCCGAATGTAGATGAGTAGAAAGCGGTTGTCGGTCTATACTGACGGGCGTGGCTACCTGCCCTACCCGCTGGTTGCATCGAGCCGATCGGATGATCCGGCCGATGCCGAGGGTTCAGTCGATGATGCCGAGGATGTCGTCCTCGCGGAGGATGATGCGGTCTTCGCCTTCCACCTTGATCTCCGTGCCCGCGTACTTGCCGAAGAAGATGCGATCCCCGACCTTGACGGTCAGCGCGGTGACCTTGCCGTCGTCCGACACGCGCCCGCTGCCGATCGCGAGGACGGTGCCCTCGGAGGGCTTCTCCTTCGAGGTCTCGGGGAGGAACAGACCGCCCTTGCTGCGGGTGGGCTCTTCATTGCGCTTGATGAGTACGCGGTCGAACAGGGGGCGGACAGTCATGAGATTCTCCAGTGTGGTTGCGGACGGGTCGAGCGGGGAGGACGGTCGTCCATCCCCGGCCGGCCGGCGGCGCGGTCGACCCGCACCAATCCGTGGCGAGCCTACGGGTACGCACGGGCAAAAGGCACGTCAAGGTCGGGGGCTGCAATTCCATCGCGCAGAGGAGGGGTCATGCCCGGAAGGATGAGCGGGAACGGCGGGTTGACGTTGGAGTCCGATCTTTTTGGCTTCTTCCGGAGCCGTGTGGGCGAAGCGGCGGCGCACCAGCGCGCGGACGTGAGCGAGCGCGCGGTCGTGTACATCTCGCGGCTGCTCACCGAGGCGGGTGAGGACCGGGCGCCGACCCCGAGGGCGGGGGAGACGCTCGCGGAGCTGCACGTCCAGGCGGCGCTCGCCGATCCGAGCGCGGCGATCCCGCTGTTGAAGCGGCTCGGCGACTGGTCGCTCCTGCTCACGGGATTTTTCCGGGAGCAGCTCTCCCGAAGGCGCCTCTCGCGTGAGTACTGCGCGAGGATGGGCGGGGGTGCGTATGAGCGGCTCGAACGGCTGCTCCCGGGTGACGTGACGATCGCGCCCGTGTTCGGCGAGCTCGCCCAGCGGTACGATGCCTGCGTGGAGGTCATCGCGGAGGTTCGCGACGAGGCCGCGAACCGGTCCGACTCCGACGTGCTGCGGCTCTACGAGGAGTGGCTCCGCACAGGTTCTCCGCGGGTCGCCGAGCGGCTCAAGGCCCTCGGCGTGGTGCCCGGTCGGCCGGGCGGCGTAGGCTAGCTGCCGGCGCTTTCTCCGCTGTTTGATGGACACGCTGAGCCGCCCGACAGGCTACATGGCGGCAGCAGCAGGCAACAGTGGAAGCAAGTTGGGCAGCAGCAGCCGCGTTTGCGATGATCGCCGTAGCGGTTCCCCTGGGAACGCTCGCGGCAGGGCGGATCCTGCGCGTGCGCGAGAAGGTGATCCCCCCCACGCAGGCGGACACGTACGAGTGCGGTGAGGAGGCCGAGGGCGTCGCCCAGATCCGGTTCCACCCCCGCTACTACGTCGTGGCGCTCGTGTTCGTGGTGTTCGACGTCGAAGCTGCCTTCCTGCTGCCGTGGACGCTGAACCTCCGGGAGCCGGGCATGGTCGCGATCACGGAGATGTTCCTGTTCGTCGCAGTGCTGCTGCTGGGCTGGGTCTACGCTTTGCGCAAGGGGGCGCTCAAATGGCAATGAACGAGGACAAGGAGCGGTTCGAGCACCCGGTGTACAGCGTGCTCGAACAGGTCCCCGGTGGGGGCGTGGGCCTCACGACCGTGGACCGCCTGCTCACGTGGGGGGTCACGAACGCGCTCTGGCTCTTTCCGATGGCCACATCCTGCTGCGGGATCGAGTTCATGGCCACGGCCTGCAGCCGGTTCGACCTCGATCGCATCGGGACGATCGCACGTGGCTCCCCGAGGCAGTGCGATGTCATGGTGGTCGCCGGCACCATCACCGTGAAGATGGCCCCGCGGGTCAAGCGGCTCTGGGACGAGATGCCGGAGCCCAAGTGGGTGATCGCGATGGGCTCGTGCGCCATCTCGGGCGACTTCTACCGCGACATCTACAGCGTGGTGCCCGGCGTGGACACGTTCCTGCCCGTCGACGTCTACGTGCCCGGCTGCCCGCCCAACCCCGAGCAGCTTCTCATGGGGCTGCATCGTCTGAAGGAGAAGATCGAGCGTCGTCGGCGCGGCGAGTGGGTCGAGCGGGATCCGGCGCCGGTGGCGGCCGGGCTTCGCGTGCCCTTCCCGCGGATCGGAGACCCCGACCGCGAGCCCGACATGGACGCGGAGCAGCTCGCCGCAGCGATGGCGATCGGAAAGCACAATGGCTGAGGATGTGCCGCTGATCCCGCGTGAAGACGTGGAGAGCTACGCCCGGGCCCGGCTCGCAGAGGGATACGACTACTTCGTGTATTGCGCTGCCGCGCACTACCCCGCTTCCGACACCGGCGTGGACAGGGTGCTCGTGGAGTACCGCGTTCGCCGGTTGCCCAAGGACATGCTCGCCTTTCGCGTGGAGGTCCCGACCGGGGAGACCACCCCCTCGCTGGTGGGCGTGTGGGCCGGGGCCGACTGGCAGGAGCGCGAGCAGTACGATCTGGTCGGGGTCGTCTTCGCCGGGCACCCGGACCTCCGCCGGATCATGTTGCCCGAAGACTGGGAGGGGCATCCGCTCCGCCGGGACTACGCCATCGAGACGAGGCACCCACCATGGCGGTGATCGATCCCCACATCAACATCGACGACTACGAGCCGGAAGGCGATCTCGTCGTCCTGAACCTCGGACCTCAACACCCGTCCACGCACGGCGTGCTGCGCGTGAAGCTGTGGCTCGACGGCGAGGTGTGCATCAAGGCGGTGCCGTACCTCGGCTACCTCCACCGCGGCGTGGAGAAGCTCTGCGAGAAGCTCACGTATGTCATGGTCACGCCGATCATCGACAAGAACGACTACCTCGCCCCCATCACGAACGAATGGGCGATCAACAACAGCTTCGAGCAGCTGCTCGGCGTCACCCCGCCTCCGCGCAGCCAGTACCTGCGCACGATCTGCGCGGAGATCCAGCGGGTCGCTTCGCACCTCCTCTGGCTGGGCACCTTCGGGCTCGACATGGGCGGCGCCCTCGGCGGCGGCGCGACGTTGTTCATGCACACGTTTCGGGAGCGGGAGACAGTCCTCGACCTGTTCGAGGCCCTCACCGGCGCGCGGTTTCACTACAACACGCTCTGCGTCGGCGGCAACCGCCACGACATCCCGGCCGGCTGGGACGTGCTCGTCCGGCAGACGCTCGGGGTGATCGCCTCGCGCATCGACGAGTATGAGTCGATGGTCCACGAGAACGCCATCTTCCTGGCCCGCACCGTCGGCGTCGGCGTGGTGGACCCCGTGCTGGCGAGGGCGCTCGGCGTGAGCGGCCCGAACCTGCGGGCGAGCGGCGTGGACTGGGACCTGCGCCGTGATGCCCCCTACGGCGCCTATGGCGACGTGCAGATCAAGGTGCCTGTGCGCACCGAGGGCGACTGCTTTGCGCGCTACCTCGTCCGCGTCGAGGAGATGCGGGAGAGCATCCGCATCGCGCTGCAGCTCCTCGATGGGGTGCCCGAGGGTCCGATCTGCGCGCTGAAGCCTGTCAAGCTCCCGGGCGCGGTCAAGATCAAGCCCGGCATCGGGTACGCCTCCATCGAGACGCCGCGCGGTGAGCTCGGCAGCTGGGTGATCGCAGACGGCACCGAGCGCCCGTACCGCTGCAAGATCCGTCCGCCATCGCTGCACACGGTCGCGCTCCTGCCATACCTGGCTCCGGGCAACAACCTGTCGGACATCGTCGTGGTGCTCGGCTCTCTCGACCCCGTGCTCGGTGAGGTGGACCGATGAACCCGTGGCTTGCAGGAGCCCTGTGGGGGCTCGTCGTCGTCACCGGGGCGATGATCGTGGCCGCATGGTCCACCTGGTTCGAGCGGAAGTTCGCCGGGGCGATGCAGAATCGTCCAGGCCCAACCGAGGTGGGGCCTGTTGGCCTGTTGCAGCCGATCGCCGACCTCCTCAAGCTCCTCCAGAAGGCCGACATCATCCCGCGCACGGCGGATCCGGTGCTCTTCAACGTCGCGGCGCCGCTCGGACTGATCCTGGTGCTCGCCACGCTCGCGGTCGTCCCCTGGGCGCCGGGCCTCGTGCCCGCAGATCTCGACATCGGCGTGCTCTTCGCGCTCTCGATCTCCAGCCTCATGGTCGTGCCCGTGTTCATGGCCGGCTGGGGCAGCAACAACAAGTACGCCCTGCTCGGAGGCATGCGCGCGATCGCGCAGGCCGTCTCGTTCGAGGTGCCCCTGCTCCTCGCGGCGTTGGTGCCGATCATCCTCACGGGCAGCTTCCGGATCAGTGACATCATCGCCGCGCAGGCCGACGGGCACTGGTTCGCGCTCTGGCCGCCCGGACCGGGTGCTCTCGCCTTCGTCCTGTTCTTCCTGTGCTCGCTCGCCGAGGCCAACCGCATCCCCTTCGACATCCCCGAGGCCGAGAGCGAGCTCGTGGCAGGCATCACCACCGAGTACACGGGCATGAAGTTCGGCCTGTTGTACCTCGCTGAGTACATGCACACGCTGGTGTCGAGCATCATGGCGGCTGCCCTCTTTCTCGGCGGCTGGGACGGGCCCGGCCCGGACGGCCCGCACTGGCTCCTGATCAAGTCGCTCCTGCTTTTCGCGGGGATCTTCTGGGTCCGGTGGTCGTTCCTACGCTTCCGCGGTGATCAGCTGATGAACCTCGCCTGGAAGAAGGGCATTCCGCTCGGCCTCGCGGTGGTCATGGCGAGCGCGCTCTGGGTGCACTTCACATGAAACTGCTCGACACATTGCGGATCTCCGGTCGGAACCTGTTCCGCCCGAAAACCACGACGCCGTTGCCGTGGAAGGGCACGCGCCCGCGCGCCGCGCGCTTTCGCACCAGCTTTGCGCTCCTGCACGACGAGCACGGCGACCAGGCCTGCATCGGCTGCAAGATGTGTGAGAAGATCTGCCCCTCGTTCATCATCACCGTGGTGCCCGGCGGGCGTGCGGTGTCCGAGAAGACGGGCAAGTCTCGCGGCTGGTGTGCCGACTTCACGCTCGACGCGGGCGCCTGCATCAGCTGTGAGCTCTGCGTGCAGGTGTGCCCGACCGACGCCATCGTGATGTTGCAGGTACCCGCCGAGGTGGGCTTCTCGCGCGAGGACCTGCTGCTCACCATGGAGCGGCTCTACGCGAACGAGAAGCCGGGGACCGCCGCGTGGTCGACCGGCTCCGGGCTCATCGCGATGCAGGAGCCGCCAAAGCCGCCGAAGCCCGCCGAGGCCGCCAAGCCTGCGGAGACGCCCAAGGCGCCGGAGACGACGACATGATCCCGTTTGCGGTGGCTTCACTCGTCCTGCTCGGCTCAGGAGTCATGGCGGTGCGTACCCGTGACCTGGTCCACGCGGTCCTCTGGCTGGGGCTCGCCCTCGTGGCCACCGCGGGGATCTACGTCACGATGGACGCCGGGTTCATGGCGGCGATCCAGGTGCTGCTCTACACGGGCGGCATCGTCACGCTGATGCTCTTTGCCGTGATGCTCGCGCGGCCGGATGCCGAGGCCGCCCCCAACGGCCAGCTTCGGGCGGCCCTGGCCGTAGCCGCCGTCTTTGCGGGTGTGGTCTCCGTGGTCCTGCGCTCTCCGGACGCCACGACTGGCGCGCACATCGAGACGCAGGTCCTCGGCGCCGTGATCCTGAACCAACTCGCGCTGCCCTTCGAAGTGCTTTCGGCGCTCCTGCTGGTGGCGATGATCGGGGCGATCGTGCTCGCCCGGAAGAAGGACGCATGACACTCCATGCCGTGCTCATCGTGGCTGCCCTGATGTTCTGCATCGGGCTTTTCGGTGTGCTCACCCGGCGTAGCCTCGTGAGCGTTGTGCTCTCTGTGGAGCTGATGGCGAACGCTGCCAACATCAACCTGGTGGCGTTCTCCCGGTTCGGAAACCATCCGTGGGGTCAAGCAATGGCGCTGTTTGCGATCGCGCTCACCGTGGCCGAGGTGGTCGTGGGGCTCGCGCTGGTCATCCTCATCGCGCGCACGCACGGGTCGACCGATGCGGACGTGCCCTCGGCGTTGAAAGGATGAGCGCCGCCCTCCTCCTCGCGCTGCCCATCGCGATGTTCGCCTTGCTGGCGGTCTGTTGGCCTCTCCGCCACACAGGCCGGTTCGCCGGGATGCTCTCCGCTGCGGTTGCCGTCGCGTGCTTCGGCATCGCGGTCGCCCTGTTCGCGAGCGGCAGGAGCGAACTCTATGAGTACCCCTGGCTGGTCCGCAGCGGGCACGTGATCGCCAGCGTCGGCTGGCGGCTCGACCCCACGTCGGCGTCGATGCTCATCGTGGTCACCGCCGTCGCGGCGTGCGTCCAGATCTACTCGCTCGGCTACCTCTCGCACGAGCCTCCGAAGGATCTCGGCCGGTATTTCGCCTGGCAGTCCCTGTTCATCTTCGCGATGGTCGGGCTGGTGGTCGCACCCAACCTGCTGCAGCTGGTGGGCTGCTGGGAGCTGGTCGGCCTCTGCTCCTACCTCTTGATCGGGTACTGGTGGAGGAAGCCCTCCGCGGGCAAGGCGGCCGTGAAGGCGGTCTGGGTCACCCGCTTTGCGGACATCGGGCTCATGACCGGCATCGTCGTGCTCTACGGCGCGACGGGCGGTTTCGCCTGGGACCACGTGCTCGCCCCGCAGGTCGCCACGGCGGTCGCGGCGCTCCTGTTCGTCGGCGTGATGGGCAAGAGCGCGCAGATGCCGCTCCACGTGTGGCTGCCGGATGCGATGGAGGGCCCCACACCGGTGTCCGCGTTGCTCCATGCCGCGACGATGGTGGCGGCCGGCGTGTACCTCGTCGTCCGTGCCTGGCCGATCTTCCACGCGGCGCCGGACGTGCTGGTGGTGATGAGCTGGGTCGGCGGTGTGACGGCGTTCACCGCTGCGTGCATCGCGCTCGTGCAGACGGACATCAAGAAGGTGCTGGCCTATTCCACGTGTTCGCAGCTGGGCTACATGATCGCCGGGCTCGGCTCCGGCGAGATGCTGGGCGGCTACCTGCATCTCACGACGCATGCCTTCTTCAAGGCGCTCCTGTTCCTCGCGGCCGGCTCGGTCATCCACGCCACGGGCACCAACGACATCCGCGAGATGGGCGGGCTGTGGCGCAAGGCTCCGTGGACCGCCGGGCTGTTCGGCGCGGGTACCCTGGCGCTCGCCGGGATTCCGGGGTTTGCGGGCTTCTTCAGCAAGGACCTGTTGCTGGAGGAGTTGTTCGAGGCGGGGCGCTACGGCCCGCTCGTCCTCTGCCTCGCCGGTGCCGGGCTCACAGCGTTCTACATGACGCGGGTGATGTGCCTCGTGTTCTCCGGGGAGCAGAAGGAGCGGGTGCATCACGCCCATGAGTCGCCGTTCGTGATGCTGGCGCCGATGCTCTTCCTCTCCGTACCTGCGGTCGCGGCAGGCTGGTTTGCCGGTCCGTTTGCGGAGCGCCTCGGGCTCGAGTACCACTTCAGCGTGACCCCGGTGGGCGGGATCGCGACGATCTTCGCGCTGGGCGGTGTCGGCCTTGGCGTCGCCCGCTACGGCATCGGCCAGCTCACCTGGCTCGCCTGGCCCGCGGCCGCCACGTTCCTCGCCTCCGCGCCGGTGGACAGGCTCTGGGCGGCCGCATGGCGCCAGGGGTTGCTCCCGTTCGCGCGCGCGGCCGGCTGGTTCGACCGGTACGTGGTGGACGGTCTCATCAACCTCTCCGGCTGGGTCGCACTCGAGGGGGGGGAAAGGCTTCGGTTGCTACAGACTGGAAAGGTGCGTGACTACGTCTACGCCGCCGTGGTCGGCGTCGTGCTCCTCGCCGCGTGGGGGGCGATGCAATGATCCCATGGCTCTCGATCATCGTGCTCTCGCCGCTCGTCGCGGCGACCGTGCTCCTCTTCGTGCCCGCGGCCTCCCGTGCGGTCACGCGCATCGTGTCCCTCGCCGCCTCGCTGGTCTCGCTCGCGGGTTCCCTTGCGGTCGCGTACGCGTACAACATCGCCGAGGGCGGCTACCAGCTGCGTGAGACCCACGTGCTCATCGGCGCGCTCGGCATCCGCTACGACGTGGCCGTGGACGGCTGGGGCGTTGCCTTGCTGCTGCTGACCGGGATCACGCTGTTTGCCGGCGTGTTCGCCACGTGGACGCTGGAGGACCGGGACAAGGACTTCTACATCCTGCTGCTCACGCTCGTCGCAGGCGTGTTCGGCGTGTTCGTGAGCCTCGATCTGTTCGTGCTGTTCTTGTTCTACGAGATCGCCGTACTGCCGATGTACCTGCTCATCGGCATCTGGGGCAGCACCAAGAAGGTGGAGGCCTCCGGGCCCTTCGCGTTCCTTTATCGGAAGATGGACGTCGGCGGCCGTGAATACGCGGCCATGAAGCTGACGCTGATGCTCCTGATCGGGTCTGCGTTCATCCTGGTGGGCATCCTGGCGATGCGGCAGGAGGCCGGCACGTTCGACATGCTGGCGCTCGGCAACGCGCACTTCTCGCGGTCGATGCAGATGTGGGCCTTCCCGGCCCTGTGGCTCGGCTTCGGCACGCTCGCCGGCGTCTTCCCGTTCCATACCTGGTCGCCGGACGGCCACGCCGCTGCGCCCACTGCGGTCTCGATGCTCCACGCCGGCGTGCTCATGAAGCTCGGCGCCTTCGGCGTCATGCGGATCGGCATGGTGCTTCTCCCCGAGGGCGCACAGGCCTGGGCCGTGGTCGTGGGTGGGGTGGCGGTCATCAACATCGTGTACGGCGCGCTCGGCGCGATGTCGCAGAAGGACCTGAAGTACGTCGTCGCCTACAGCTCAGTCAGCCACATGGGCGTCGTGATGCTCGGTGCAGCGACCCTCACGGTGAACGGTTGGAATGGCGCCATCTTCCAGATGGTCGCCCACGGGCTGATGACCGGCCTGTTCTTCGCCCTCGTCGGCCTCATCTACAACCGGGCGCATGATCGCGAGATCTTCCGCATGGGCGGGTTCGCTTCGGTCATGCCCGGGGTGGCGGTGTTCTTCACCATCGCGGGGCTCTCGTCGCTCGGCATGCCTGGACTCGCCGGATTCGTGGCCGAGTTTCTCGTGTTCCTCGGGGCGTGGGAGGCCGGCCAGTGGGTCTGGGCCCTCGCGGGTATCGTCGGCGCCTGGGTGACCGCCATCTACGTCCTCCGCGCGGTGAGGGCGATCTTCTGGGGCGAAGGCCCACCGGAGCGCTACCATCATCTCTCGGACGCGAAAGGTCCCGAGTGGGTCGCGCTCATCACGCTGGGAGCCTGCTTGATCGCCTTTGGTAGCTGCCCGAGGCTCGTGCTCGACTACATCGACGTCGCCACGAACACCTACCTCCCGATGGTGCTCAAGTGACCATCGCCATCCTCGTCGCCACCCTCGCATTCCTGGCGCTCGTCGCAGATCTCGTGCCCGGTGGCGGGAGCGCTCGCGGTGTCGGTGCGCTCGCGGCTGCTGGCCTCGCGGGCATCCTCGCGGCCACCTGGTTCCTGCCCGGAACCGGGGAGAGCTTCGGTGGCGCCTACGTGGACGATGCGTTCACCTGCTACGTGCAGCGCGTGCTGCTCGCCGCGGGCATCATCGCCTCGCTGGGCAGCATCGAGCATGCCGACCGCGTCTTTCCGCGGCGACAGGGCGAGTACTACGTACTGCTGCTCGCCTCGCTGTGCGGCATGACCCTGCTCGCCGGCGCTCGTGATCTGGTGCTCCTCGTCGTGAGCTTCGAGCTCATGGGCATCCCGCTCTACGTGCTGGCGGCGATGCACAAGACCGCCCGCGAGGGCATCGAGGGCGCCACGAAGCTGTACCTGACGGGCGCAGTGAGCGCGGCGGTCACGATGTACGGCCTCTCGTTCCTCATCGGCGCGACGAACTCCACCCGGTTTGACGCGCTGCATGGCGCATCCACGCCCATGCTGGCGCTGGGCGCCCTGCTGGTGCTCGCCGGCATGGCCTACAAGGTCGGCGCCATCCCGTTCCACATGTGGGTCCCGGACACCTACCAGGCGGCGCCTACGCCCTTCGTGGCGTTCCTGT
Source organism: uncultured Pseudomonadota bacterium (assembly GCA_903875225.1). Taxonomy (GTDB): domain Bacteria; phylum Myxococcota_A; class UBA796; order UBA796; family SXON01; genus CAIUMM01. Next base: position 105,912 of record CAIQVJ010000048.1, on the reverse strand, counting down.
CGGTCGCGCCGAAGGTCGCTGGCTTCGCGGCGCTCTCGCGCCTGTTCGTGCAGGCGATGGCGCCGGAGCGGACGGCACCCGTGCTGCTGCTGGTCGGGGTGATCACCATGATCGGTGGCAACCTGCTCGCGCTGCCGCAGTCCAACGTCCGACGCCTGCTCGGCTACTCGGGCGTGGCCCACGTGGGACTCCTGTTGGTGGCCCTCTCGCTGGGCACCGTCGACGCGCTCGGCGGCATGCTCTTCTACCTCGCGACCTACGTCGCCTCCAACATGGGTGCCTTCCTCGTGGTCGAGGTGGTGGGCGAGAGTGACATCCCGGCCTGGAACGGGCTCGCGCGTCGGAGCCCGGCGCTCTCGCTTTCGATGCTGCTGTTCCTGCTCTCGCTTGGCGGTATCCCCTTCGTGGCCGGCTTCTGGGCCAAGCTCATCGTGTTCAACGCCGCCTGGCGGGCGGGCATGGGCGGCATCGTGCTTCTGGGCGCGCTGCTCGCGGTGCTGGGGCTTTTCTACTACCTCAAGGTGGCCCGGGCGATCTACATGGAGCCTACGCCGCGGCCCGATGGGCCTGTGGTCGCACGCGCGACGGCGTTCGCGATCGCGCTGGCTGTCGCAGGCGTCGTGGGGATGGGGCTCTACCCCGGCCCGGTGCTCGACTCCGCGCTGGCTGCCGCCCGGGTGATCGCGCCCGCCGGCACGGACCTCCCCGCCGCGCCGACCGCGCCGTGATTCCGGTCCGGTGATCGGCCTGGGGCTGCTGATCCCGGTCGCGCTCGCGGCGCCGCTCGATGATCTGCGCGCCGATGGCTGCCTCGCTTGCCATCCGGGTGGTGCCGCCGGCGTGGGCCCGGACCTCTCGACGCTCGCGGGCCGGACGGAGCATGTCCGGACGGCCGCCGGGCAGGGCCTCGACGTGGTGGCCGACGAGGCCTACCTGCGTCGCGCGCTCCTGGAGCCTGACGCCGAGGTGGTCGTCGGCTTCGCGCCGGGGATCATGCCCCCCACGGCCGATAGGGCGCGCGTCGACCGGCTGGTCGGCGCCATCACTGCGCTCTCGCCCGCGGCGCCGGGTTCCCGCGGCTGGTTTGGCGTCGTGGCGCTCGGGGGCGTCGCGTTCGTGGGCGGGCACCTCCTGCTGTCCGGGCGGCACCTGCGGGACCGTGCCATCGCCCGGCTCGGTGAGTACGGGTTCATGGCTGCCTACTCGGTCGTCATCGGCCTGGCGCTCGGAGCGCTCGTGTACGGCTGGACGAAGGCCCCGTACGTGGAGCTATGGGCGCCGTCCACCTGGACGCGCTGGGTGCCCCTGCTCGTGATGCCGTGGGTGATGGTCATGCAGGTGGCGGGCTACACGACGCCTTCGCCCACGATGGCTGGCATGGCGGCGATGGTCGGGAGCCCCGCACGCGGGATCCACCGGATCACACGCCACCCCGTGAACATCTCGACCTCGTTGTGGGCGGTCGCCCACCTTTTCCCGAACGGCGATCTGGCGTCCGTGGGGCTCTTCGGCTCGGTGCTGGCCCTGGGGATCGTGGGCAGCCTGCACATCGACCGGCGGCTGGCGCGGCGCTCCCCCGAGGCCTGGGCCCGTTACGCGGCAGCCACCTCCGTGGTGCCGTTCTCCGCGATCGCAGCGGGGCGGAACACGTTTTCCCTCCGGGAGATTGGCGTCGTGCGGATCCTCGGCGGGCTCGCGCTCTACGCCCTGGTGTCGTGGGGGCACGCGTGGGTGATCGGCGCCTCGCCCTGGCCCTGAGCGTCAGCGTCCGCGCCTCCGGACGGCCACGAGGACCCAGACCATGCCTCCGAGCCATGCAGGCGCCTCTGTCCATCCGCAGCACGGGGTCCCGGCGTAGAACTGCACCGGGAGCGGGTCGCGGGCCTCGAGGGTGTGAACTTCACGCACGTGAAGGCCACAGTTCACGTAGTCGAACGTGAGCGTGCTCCCATCGTCCGACACAAGCGGGGAGGGCGAGTACGGCACGAGAGAGTCAGACGCTGGGATCAAGCTCGCGTCTGCATCGATGGTGTAGAGCGGGGTGGCCGATGTCCCGAATGCATCGACCTCGATCGGCTGCTGGAGCACGACCCCGGTGACCTCGCCACTCAGGGCTTGTCCTGTGGGATGTTCGCCCGAGTAGCGGACCGAGAAGACGACCCTGGCGTCTTCTCGCATCGAACGGGAGCTCGGCAGCTCCACGTGGTCGTCGAACACCCTCGGGGGGTTGCAGTTGCACCCGGAACACCCCAGGTCCTCGTCGCATGCAGCACCCGTGTCGCCGGAGTCCACCGAGGTGGACTCCTCCACGCGTGCGTCCACACGAACCGCGATCACGTCTCGGGAAGCACAACCGAGCAGGAGAAGCACGCCACACTCCGGAGATTCCGGGGAGTAACCTACTCCTCTTCTGCGTCGGGGTTCTTGACCGGAGCAGCGGGCGAGAGCAACGCTGGGTTCAGGTACTCCACCTTGGCCTCGCTCCGGAGCTTCTTCTGGGCATCCGTGCGCGCAGCCTCCTCACGTCGGGCGCCCAGGAGCTTCTCCAGCACCGGCCTCATGGCCTCGAGCGTGGCGCCCGGGTTCTCCTGTTTGGCCACGACCTGGATGATCCAGAACCGCTCGTTCGGACCCTTGATCACCCCGCTCACGGCTCCCGGGGCCATGTCGTACACGAGCCCCTGCCAGGGCTCCGGGACCTGGCTCCACTTCAGGAAGCCGAGATCCCAGGGGTTGCCCACCGCGGGGGGCAGCTTCGCGAAGGGCTGTGCCGCCAGCTCCTCGAAGGGGACCCCCTTCTTGAGCTGGGCCTCGACCTCGTTGATCTCGGCCTCGCTCCGACGCAGGATCTGGAACACGTGCACGTCGGTGCGGATGTTCGCCTCGTTCGCCTTGTAGAAGGCGGCGATGTCGTCCCCGCCCGACTGGGCCCTGACCTGCTGGCGAAAGTACGCCGCGGAGAGCTCATGCCGCCGGATGTCCTCGATCTGCGACTGCAGGCCGCGGATCTTGGTCTGGGCGACCTCGGTGGGTTGCAGCCCCAGCGCCTCGGCCTTCTGGGTGGCCAGCTCTTCGTCGATGATCACCTCCAGGGCGTTCTTTCTACGCTCGAGGCTGTCCTTCTCCTCGTGGCTGGAGGAACGGACGTACTCGGCGACGTCGTCGGCGTGGACGGGGTGGCCGTTGACCATCGCCACGGCGTACGCATCCGGAGCTGCAGGGGCCTTGGACACGGGCGCCTCAACGCAACCAGCCAGCATCCCGAGGAGGATGCTGGCTGGAAGCGGCCGGAGGAGACGACGGCCAGTGGCCGCCGCCTCCGCAAGCTCAGACCTGCCTAGTGGCAGACTTCGCAGCTCTCTTCCTCGTCGCCGCTCCACGGATCGTCCGGGGTCGGGTCCAGCGTCATCAGGTCCATGTGGGCGCTCGCAGCGTCCGAGTCGTGGCAGCCCGAGCAGGGCAGCCGCGCCGGCTTCGTGGCCCAGGTTCCACTGGTCGTATCGGTCTCGTGGCATGTCTCACAGTTGCGGATGTCCTGGGGGAAGGTGATGTCCCAGTACCGCCCGGCTACTGTATCCGCGTGGCCGACGGTGTCCTCAGGATAGTTCAATGCAGAACCATCGTGCACGGCGTGGACGCGCCGGCTGATCGGGTTCCCGCCTGAGTAATCGCCGGTCGCGTACCGGTTCTGGTAGTCGTGACACCCACCGCACTGGTCGATCGCCGTCTGGTCGAAGATCTTGTGGTGACGGGGCTGGTCGAAGATCAGGCCCTGACCGTCGGACGACTGGTGGCAGGAATCGCAGTTACCGGCGGGGGCGAGCTCCTCATCGGCCTGGCCGACCTGGAACGTGACCTTGGCGACCGAGGGCGTGCGGTAGTCGGTGTCACTCGTGCGACCGGCGTCCGCGATCTCGACACTGGCGATGTAGGTGCCAGGCTGGAGGTCGTCGACGGGGTCGAGGGTGTAGGTGACTTCGCCCGTGGACCATGCGGCCTTCGGATCGTTGCTGCTCGTGCTCGTGTTGCGGACGATGCTGTTGTACGCGTAGGAGCCGCCGATGACCTTCTCCTCGGTGTCACCACCGAAGACTTCGGTGTTGACGTCGCAGTCGCCAAGCTGGAGCGAGAAGAAGTCGCCCAGGTTCCGGCTGCGGATGCCGACGCCGCCCGAGGTCGTGAGGTAGGCGATCGCGCGATCGGCGAAGGCCGTGTCGTCGTTGAGCCAGGTCACGATCTCGGTGGGGGTCGCCGCGGCCCGGTTCGCGAACGTGCCATCCGACACGGCGACGCTGATGCTCGCTGCGTAGGTGTCCGTGCGCGTGCGAACGTCCTTGCCGCCATCGACCACGAGGTCGAGGGTGGAGGCGCTGGACAGGTCGAACGGACCGGCGTCGGAGCTCTCGATCTCGACCCGTGCCACCGTGCCGAGCACGGGGACCCGGTTGGCGCGGGGGCCGTCCACCATCAGGTACGCGTGGTTGAACAGGCCGTCACGAGCGGTGCAGGTCGTGGAGGTGCAGCTCTCCTTGTTGGTGTCGGCGTACATCGTGGTGTGGTCGATGAGCACGCCCGTGGAGGCGTCCGTCAGCGCGATGTGCACCACGGGGGTCTCTCCCGCGACGAAGTAGGAGCCGTTGGCGGGCGTGGACACCGTGAGCGAGACGTCGAACTCGGGGACGTCCTGCGTGTTGGCGTTCGTCGCGATGTCGTGGGCTTCCCAGACCGTCGGCGCCATGGTCGCGGTGCCGTCGGCGCCGTGGCACATCGTGCAGGCCGAGTCATCGCTGTAGGCGCCGCCGTCGTGGCCGTCGCCGGTCGCGAAGTCGATGTCGCTGTGGCAGGAGCCGCAGGTGTCACGCGAGGGGACTTCCTTCCAGTTGTCGACCTGCGCGCCGGAGCCGGTGTGGCAGGCGGTGCAGTTGTTGATGACTGCGGGGAACCCGACCGCGGACCACTCGAGCTTGGAGTCACCGTAGCCCCAGATGGCGTAGTCCTCATTGTCCGCCGACTCGTCGGTGTCCGTGCTCAGGTCGTCCCAGATCAGGCCGTCTGCGCCGGCGACACCGGGGAGCTCGCCGCCCATGTGGATCTTGTGGATCATGACCTTGAAGTCGACGGTGTTGCCGCTCTGCGGGTCGATGGTGAGCGGGGTGTGGCAGGTCACGCAGCTTTCGACGGACACGCGGTCACCGCCGTGCCCGGCGAACTCGGTGCCGTGGCAGTGCTGGCAGGTGGCGGTCTCGACGATGTTGCGCGTATCCGTGACGGCCGAGCCGTCCGGGACGAAGTCGAACGTGGCGTCGTCGGTGGGGCCGCTGTGTCCACCGAACATCACCGCGACGCGGTGGGTCAGGGTGCGGTCGTAGGTGATCGCGGTGCCCGTGACAGGCGTGACGACCGCGGAGATGTTCGTGCCGTACACGTAGGTGTAGGAGCCGTCACCGTTGTTGGTGAAGGTACCGGAGCTGCTGGACTCCTTGTAGGCCTGCTCGGCCTCGGTGCCATCAGGGTTCGGCCAGTCGTTGCTGGAGGAATTGACGACGGTCTGCGTCCGGTAGATGTACGATTCCCACTTGCTGAAGCTCTCGGCGCCCGAAGCGGGGCGGAGGACTGCGATGCTGAAGTTCGCGCTCGCGAGGTCGGTCAGCGGGGCGCCGTCGGCGTCGAGGACCGTGAAGTCGACCGTGACGACGCCGGAGGCGTCGGCGGTGGCGCCGGTGATGGTGGTCTCGGCGCGGTACTTGTCCGCATCCGCGAGGTCCGCTGCGGCGAGGGCATCGGCGCCGTGGAAGGTCGCGATCCCGACGTCCAGGCCGTCTTCGCCGTCGGTCCCATCGGTGCCGTCGGTCCCGTCGGTGCCGTTCGTTCCGTTGGTGCCGTCAGCGCCGTCAGCGCCGTTCGTCCCATCGATGCCGTTGGTGCCGTCTGCGCCATCGGCGCCGTCCGCGCCGTTGGTGCCGTCGACGCCGTTGGTGCCATCGACACCATCCTTGCCGTCAACGCCGTCAACGCCGTCGACGCCATCCTTGCCGGCGGGGCCTTCCGTGCCTTTGCCGCATCCGAAGACCATTGTCGTGGCCATTACCAGGCCGAGTAGAGTGAATCGTGTCACGAGAACCTCCTGAGGTGAGAGTTAGGTGAGAGGGCTTATGAGCCGTCGTTCAGTTTGCTTATCCGCTATATGATGCATGTCGAAACGAATTTTGACGGATGGATACAAGACGTGGGGCTCCGAGACGGACCTCTTTGCAAGGCTTGTGCCGCGCGCTTTCCGGGCTGATCGGGTGGTTTCGCACCCCAAAAGAGGGTTTGTGCGCATGATCGACGGACAGGATGTGCGACCTCGCACAGGACTCCTGCGCGAGACCACACACTCTGGCTTCAGTTGGCTAGCTCGGTCGCCACGTCTTGAGCACCTTCGCGTAGTTTCCGCGCTCGAAGGCCTCGGGATCCGGGCAACGCTGCAGGCTCATGCTGCCCCGCATCTGGCGCACGGAGTCGTACTCGTGCTCCACCATCCACTTCTCCAGACCGGCGCGGAGCACGCCGATGTGTTCAGGGCCGTGCTTGAGCAGCGCGGAGACGACCTGCACGGTGTTCGCGCCGGCCATCAGGGCCTTGATCACGTCCTCGGCGGTGTGGGCGCCGCCCGAGGCGGAGAGCTCCATGTTCGTGCGCCCGTGCAGGATCGCGAGCCAGCGAAGCCGGAGGAGCAGCTCCGATGGGGTGGACAGCACCAGCTTCGGCGCGACCTCGAGCCGCTCGATGTCGATGTCGGGCTGGAGGAAGCGGTTGAACAGCACCACGGCTGTCACCCCGACCGCATCCAGCCGGCGCACGAGGTTCGGGAGCGAGGAGTAGAAAGGAGAGAGCTTCACCGCCAGGGGCAGGTGCACGGAGTCGCGCACGGCCTCCGCGACCTCCACCACGCGATCCTCGATCTGCCGCCCGTCGACCTGCGAACGCGTTGCCAGCAGGTAGATGTTGAGCTCCAGCGCGTCTGCACCGACCTCCTCGATCTGCCTGGCATAGCGGACCCAGCCGGTCGCCGTCGTGCCGTTGAGCGAGGCGATCACCGGCACCTTGACCGTGGCCTTGATGCGGGCGACCTGATCGAGCCAGGCGCGGGGCCCGTACGCGAAGTCGGTCGACTGGGGAAAGAAGGACTGGGCCTCGGCGAAGCTGTCCTGATTCTCGTCGCGCTGCGCCTGCGCGGCGTTGTCCTCGAGCGTGATCTGCTCTTCGAACAGCGAGTTCATCACGATGGCGGCGGCCCCCGCTGCCTCGAGCCGGCGCACCATGTCGAGGTCGTCCGTCAAGGGGGACGCCCCGCTGATCAGGGGGTGGGGGAGCTTCAGGCCGAGGTACGTCGTGGAGAGGTCCATCAGGTGCTCCGGGGCTGTGCGAGGGCGGCGTAGAGCGCCCAGCGGTCGGCGATGTCGGCCTGGACCTGCTTGATGGTCTCGGCGAAGCGAACCGGGTCCTGCGCCTCGGTGGCGCGGAACCTCGTCTCTGCACGCATGAACCGGGCGACGTCGCCCTTCGGCTCGCCCGCATCGAGGTGCAGGCGGGGCTCGGTACGCGGGTCGAAGCGGAAGAGCGGCCAGTAGCCCGAGTCCACCGCGGCCTTCTGCTGGTCGAGTCCATGCACCAGGTCGTAGCCGTGCGCGATGCAATGGCTGTAGGCGATGACGAGGGAGGGGCCGGGGTACGCCTCGGCCTCCTGCAGCGCCTTCACCGTCTGGGCGTCCTTCGCCCCGAACGCCACGCGGGCCACGTAGATGTGTCCGTAGGCCATGGCCATCAGGCCGAGGTCCTTCTTCGCGGTGGTCTTGCCCGCCACCGCGAACTTGGCCGAGGCCCCGCGGGGTGTGGCCTTCGATGCCTGCCCGCCCGTGTTGGAGTACACCTCGGTGTCGAGCACCAGCACGTTGATGTCGCGCCCGGTGGCCAGCACGTGGTCGAGCCCACCGTAGCCGATGTCATACGCCCACCCGTCGCCGCCGACCAGCCAGACGCTCTTGCGGACGAGGTAGTCGGCGAGCTGACCCAGGAGCGTCGCTTCGGCGCCCCGGATGCCACCCAGCACCTGGCGCAGCGCGAGGACGCGCGTCCTCTGCTGGGCGATGCCGGCAGCGTCGCGCATCTCTGCACCGAGCAACCCTTCCACGAGCACGTCTCCCAGCTTCGGAGCGAGCCTCTTCACGAGGCCGGTGGCCACCTCTGCGTGCTGGTCGACCGCCAGCCGGAAGCCGAGTCCGAACTCGGCGTTGTCCTCGAACAGGGAGTTCGCCCAGGCCGGACCCCGGCCGTCGCGGTTGGTGGTGTACGGCGTGGTCGGGAGGTTGCCGCCGTAGATCGACGAGCAGCCGGTCGCGTTCGCGATCAGCAGGTGGTCCCCGACGAGCTGGGTGAGGAGCTTGATGTACGGGGTCTCGCCGCAGCCGGAGCATGCGCCCGAGAACTCGAACAGCGGTTGCAGCAGCTGCGCGGTCTTCAGGTCCACCTTGAGCGTGGTGGCGTCCACCTCCGGGAGCCCGAGGAACGCGTCCCAGTTGAGCTTCTCGACCTCGACATGGGCCTCGATGGGCAACATGTCGATGGACTTGTGACGGGGGTTCGACTTGTCCTTCGCCGGGCACACGGCGACGCACACCCCGCAGCCCGTGCAGTCTTCCGGCGCGACCTGCACGGTGTAGAGCTGTCCTTCGAGGTCCTTGCCCTTGTAGTTCATCGACCGGAAGGCATCCGGCGCGCCTTCCAGGGCGGCAGGCGGGTAGGCCTTGATCCGGATCGCGGCGTGCGGGCACACCATCGAGCACTTGTTGCACTGGATGCAGATCGCGGGATCCCAGATCGGGATCTCCCGGGCGAGGTTGCGCTTCTCCCACTGCGCGGTGCCCGTGGGCCAGGTCCCGTCCACCGGGAAGGCGGACACGGGCAGCAGGTCACCCCGGTTGGCGAGCATCATCCCGGTCACGCGTTGGACGAAGTCCGGGGCGAGCACCGAGACGGCGGGGGGCTGGCGGCGGGTGGTCGTGACCGCACTGGGTAGCGAGACCTCGTGGAGTCCGGCCAGCGCGGCGTCGACCGCACGATGGTTCTGGGCGAGCACGTCGGGCCCACGTCGGGCGTAGGTCTTGTCGATCGCCTGCTTGATCTGCGCAATGGCCTCGTCGTGCGGGAGCACGCCGGAGACCGAGAACCAGCACGTCTGCATGATCGTGTTGATGCGGTTGCCCATGCCGGCCTCGCGGGCGACGGCGTAGGCGTTGATCACGAACATCCGGAGGCGCTTGCGGATCACGCCTTCCTGCACCTCGAGCGGCAGGTGGTCCCACACGCGGTCCTTGTCGTGGGCGCTGTTGAGCAGGAGGGTCGCGCCCTCCCGCGCGTAGCCGACGACGTCATAGCGGTCGAGGAAGCCGAACTGGTGGCAGGCCACGAAGTCGGCGTTCTGGACCAGGTAGGGGGCCCGGATCGGGCGCGGCCCGTACCGGAGGTGCGAGATGGTGATCGCGCCGGACTTCTTGGAGTCGTAGACGAAGTAGCCCTGGGCGTACGACCCGGCGTCCTCCCCGATGATCTTGATCGAGTTCTTGTTGGCGCCGACGGTTCCGTCGCTGCCGAGCCCGAAGAACACGGCGCGTTGGACGTCGCGCGGCTCGATGTCGATGGTGTCGTCGTACGGGATCGAGGTGCCGCTCACGTCGTCCACGATGCCGACGGTGAAGTGGTTGCGGGGGCGCGCCGCTTCGAGGTGTGCGTAGATCCCCACCACCATCCCGGGGGTGAACTCCTTTCCGGCGAGCCCGAAGCGTCCACCCACCACGCGGGGCGGGTTCTGGAGCTCAGCCTCCGCGAGCGCCGTCACCACGTCCTGGTACAACGGTTCGCCCATCGCACCGGGCTCCTTGGTGCGGTCGAGCACACAGAGCGTGCGTACGGTCTTCGGCAGGGTGGCCAGCATCGCTGCGGCGTCGAAGGGTCGGTACAGGCGCACGTGCACCACGCCCACCTTCTGCCCCCGGGCGTTCAGCCACGAGGCGGTCTCGATGGCGGTCTCGGCCCCGGAGCCCATCACCACGATCACGCGGTCGGCGTCGGGTGCTCCGTGGTACTCGAACAGCCGGTACTGGCGCCCCGTACGCTCGGCGAACCGGTCCATGGCGTCCTGCACGCGGGCGGGACAGGCTGCGTAGAAGGGGTTGCACGCCTCGCGCGCCTGGAAGAAGGTGTCGGTGTTCTGGGCGGTGCCGCGCACTGCGGGGTGGTCGGGGGTGAGCCCACGGGCCTTGTGGGCCGCGATCGCCTCGTGCGGCAGGAGGCTGCGCAGATCGTCGTCCGAGAGCGGGAGCAGGCGGGCGACCTCGTGCGATGTCCGGAACCCGTCGAAGAAGTGCAGGAAGGGGAGCCTCGAGTTGAGGCTCGCCACCGTGGAGATCAGCGCAAAGTCGTGGGCCTCCTGCACCGATGCGGAGCAAAGCATCGCGAAACCGGTCTGCCGGCACGCCATCACGTCGGAGTGGTCGCCGAAGATCGAGAGCGCATGGGCGGCGATGGTGCGCGCGGCGACGTGCATCGTGAAGCAGGTGAGCTCGCCTGCGATCTTGTACATGTCGGGGATCATCAGCAGGAGGCCCTGGCTCGACGTGAACGTCGTCGCCAGCGCTCCAGCCTGGAGCGCGCCGTGAACCGTGCCGATGGCACCGGCCTCGGACTGCATCTCCATCACCGAGGGCACGGTGTCCCAGATGTTCTTCTTCCCCTTGGCCGACCACTCGTCGCACAATTCGCCCATCGAGGACGACGGCGTGATCGGGTAGATCGCGATCACGTCGCTGCACCGGTGCGCGACGGACGCCGCCGCTTCATTCCCGTCGACGGTCACCCATTTGGCAGACATTACTCCACCGTCCAGGTGTCTCCACCCCCCAGAAGATCCTCGATCGGCGGGTTCTTCCCCTTGAGCCGGGCGCCCGCGATCTGCGCGGCGGCGAGGGCGTCGTACGTGGGCTTCTGCACGCGGTGCAGGATGCCCATCGGAACGGGGAACGGTCGCTCCATCCGGGCGAGGATGCCCGCGAGCGTGTCGTCCGTCTCGTCGTGGACGAGGCAGTCCGAAGCGCTCCAGCGCTCCCCGAGCTCCACGATCGTGGGCCGGAGCCCCTCGAGCCGGATGCCCTTCTTGCCGCCGGCGTACACCATCGGTGCGCCGTTCTGCAGCATGAGGCACGCTTCTTCGCGGCTCGCCTTGTCGGTGAGGTCGACGAACGCCCCGTCGTTGAAGATCTCGCAGGTCTGGTAGGCCTCTACGAAGGACGTCCCGCGATGGGCGTGCGCCGCGCGCAGGATGTCGCGCATCTGGGCGGTGAACATGTCCACGGTGCGGGCGACGAACGTGCCACCGCAGCCGAGCGCGAAAGCAGCGGTGTTGTAGGGGTTCTCGACCGTGCCGAGCGGCGTGGACTTGGTCTTCTTGCCGAACTCCGAGGTCGGGCTGGCCTGGCCTTTCGTGAGCCCGTAGATCCGGTTGTTGAACAGCAGCACCTGGACGTCGATGTTGCGGCGGAGGAGGTGCCCGGTGTGGTTCCCGCCGATGGCGAGCGCGTCGCCGTCACCCGTGACGATCCACACCGAGAGCTCGGGGTTCGCGAGCTTCACTCCGGAGGCGATGGTCGCAGCGCGCCCGTGGATCGTGTGGAAGCCGTAGGTCTCCATGTAGTAGGGGAACCGGCTGGAGCAGCCGATGCCGCTGATGACGCAGAAGTTCTCACGGGGGATGCCGAGCTCCGCGAACACGGTCTGGGCCTGCGCCAGGATCGCGTAGTCGCCGCAGCCCGGGCACCACCGGATCATCTGGGAGGACATGAACTCCTTGCGATTCAAGGTGCGCACGGCGGTGGGTTCGGTAGTCATTTGGCGTCCTCCAGCCCGTGAAGGGCGATTGCTTCGATCAACTCAGAGACCTTGAACATGCGCCCCTGCACCTTGGGGAGCGAAATGCAGCCGACACCCGTCTGGGCGCGGAGCCACAGGGAGAGCTGCCCGAGGTTCATCTCCGGGACCACCACGCGGCGGAAGCTCCGCAGGACCTCTGCGGTGTTGGCCGGCAGCGGGTTCATGTAGCGGAGATGGGCGTGGGCGACCCGGTGGCCGCGCGCCCGGGCGGCGTCCACGGCCGTGCGGATGGCGCCGTAGGTGGAACCCCAGCCGACGAACAGCACGCCGTCGGCGTCGCCGTGCACCTCGAGATCCGGCACCTGGATGTTCGCGATCTTCTGGGCGCGAGCCTTGACCATCACCTCGTGGTTGACGGCGTCGTAGGAGACGTTGCCCGTGGTCTCCTGCTTTTCGAGGCCGCCGATGCGGTTCTCCATCTTCGGGGTGCCCGGACGGACCCAGGGGCGGGCACCGGTGACGGGGTCGCGCCCGTAGGCGTGGTAGTCCTCGGGGTTGGTCTCGAAGTGGACCTTCATCTCGGGGAGCTCGGAGAGCTCGCTCACGCGCCAGGGTTCGGACCCGTTCGCGAGGTAGCCGTCGGTGAGCAGGATGACCGGGGTCATGTAGGTCGTGGCGATGCGCACGGCCTCGACCGCCATCCGGAAGCAGTCCGCCGGGGATGCGGCTGCGAGCACGCAGAGGGGCGCCTCGCCGTTCCGTCCGACGAGCGCCTGCCAGAGGTCGGATTGCTCGGTCTTGGTCGGCAGCCCGGTGGAGGGCCCGCCGCGCTGCACGTTCACGATCACGAGCGGCAGCTCGGTCATGATCGCGAGCCCGATCGCCTCGGTCTTGAGCGCCATTCCTGGGCCGGAGGTCGTGGTGACGCCGATGTGGCCGGCGTAGGAGGCGCCGATGGCGGAGCCGATGGCTGCGATCTCGTCCTCGGCCTGGAAGGTCTGGACGCCCCAGGCCTTGAAGGCGGCGAGGTACTGGAGGATGTCCGTGGCGGGCGTGATCGGGTAGCTGCCCAGGAAAAGGGGTACCTCCGCGCGCGCCGAGGCCGCGGCGAGACCGAGCGCAACAGCGTGGTTACCCACGATGTTGCGGTATTTCCCGGGGGGGAGCTTCGCCGCGGGGATCTGGTAGCGCGAGGTGAAGACCTCGACGGTCTCCGCGTAGCTCCAGCCGGCCTCGAGGGCCCGCAAATTGGCCTGCTTCCACGGATCCTTGAACTTCTGCTCGATCCAGTCGCGCGTCGTCTCGATCGAGCGGCTGTACAGCCAGTACGTCATGCCGAGCGCGAAGAAGTTCCGACACCGGTCCGTGTCCTTGTTCGTGAGGCCCAGGCCCGCGACGGCTTCGCGCGTGAGGCGGCCCATGTCCACCCGCACCAGCTGGTACTTGTCGAGCCCTCCATCCGCCAACGGGTCCGCGGCGTATCCGGCCTTCTCGAACTCGCGCGGCACGAATTTCTCCGTGTTCACGATCACCACGCCGCCGGGCTTGAGGTCGCCGATGTTGACCTTGAGCGCCGCGGGGTTCATCGCGATCAGCGCGTCGGGGACGTCGCCTGGCGTCGAGATGTCGATGGAGGAGAAGTGGAGCTGGAACCCGCTCACCCCGGCGACGGTGCCCGAGGGCGCGCGAATCTCCGCTGGGTAGTCGGGGAAGGTTGCAAGGTCGTTTCCGAGGCGGGCGGTCGTCTGGGTGAACTGTGTCCCCACGATCTGCATGCCGTCACCGGAGTCTCCGGCAAAGCGGATTACTACATCTTCGAGGGTCTCGACGGGCTTCATGACGCTCCTAAGCGGTCCGAGCGGGTAAGAGCGCGGGAGGGGGAACGGCATCCTACGAAATACGTATCCGTCGAAGATCGCGTCGTCCGCCGTCTGACCGCTCGTGCCCTCGCGGCGAGCCGATAAGCAGCACATTGTCCGCCCCCCAGGTCTCAGGACGTCACAGTGGGGGTGGTTGTGTAGGTTCGAAGTCATGATGCTATTCAAGCAACTGCCGCGATAGTGGACACTGTCGACCTCGGCGTCGGCACCCTGCTCGGTACGTACCGGGTGGAGGGAAAATTGGGTCAGGGGGGGATGGCCAAGGTGTATCTGGTGCGCCATTCCCACCTGGATTCGCTCCATGCGATGAAGATCCTCGACTCCCGCTCCGCGCACGTGCGGGACCGCCTGTTCCAGGAGGGCCGGCTGCAGGCGAGCCTGCACCACCCGAACATCGTGTCCGTCACCGATGTGGTCGTGATCGACGGGTGCCCGGCGCTGGTGATGGAGTACGTGGACGGTGCGCCGCTGGACGAACTCCTCGCCTCGAAGCGGCTCGAGATGTACGAGGTGGATGCGCTGGTGCTGGGCATCCTCGCCGGTGTGGGCGCGGCCCACGCGCGGGGCCTGATCCACCGGGACCTGAAGCCTGCGAACGTGCTCCTCGCCCGCCACCACGGCGGGGTGACGGCGAAGGTCGCGGATTTCGGACTGGCGAAGATCGTGCTGGACCGGGACTCCACCGGGCAGACGAAGTCGGGGCAGATCATGGGCACGCCCTGCTACATGGCGCCCGAGCAGGTCCGGGACACCCGGGGGGTCGACCAGCGCGCCGACATCTTCTCCCTCGGCGCGATGTTCTATGAGATGGTCTCGGGAACCCGGTGTTTTCCGGGGGAGTCGATGTACGACGTGCTGCTCCGGATCGGTGCCGGGCACTACGTGCCGCTCCGGGAGCTCGTACCGGACGTACCCGCGCGGGTGGAGGTCGCGATCGACGCTGCGCTGAGCGTGGACAGGGAGGCCCGTCCGCCAGACTGTCAGGCGCTCCTCCGGCTGTGGACGGGTGGACAGGACCGGAGCAGGTTCCGGTCGGTGAGCCCGGCCGTCCTGCAGGGGCTGGGCCGCGAGCGGCCTCCCGACCCCGCACCGAACCCGGACCGGGGCTCTGGCGGCTCCGCCACTTTCGATCTCGCGGAACGCCCGCCGGAGCCCGATTCGGTCACCGACCCGCTGCTGCCGGTGTCGCCGGCCCCGCTCGTCTCGCCCCTGCTCGTCGCACCCGCGCCCGTCGCGCCGCCGGTCCCCGCCTTCAAGTGGGCGGCGTGGTTCGCGCTCGCCGGATGGCCGGCGCTCCTTCCATTCGTGCCGGCGATCCGCGCCTGGGCGTGCTCCGCCGCCGGTCTCTCCGAAGCGGCGTTCCCGATGTGGAGCCTCGTATGGGTCCTGGCGGTGGCGGTCGCGGCGGTCTGGCACTCGCTGATGTGGTCCCACGCCCGGCCCACGCTCGGCACCCTTCGCGATGGCTCGCTCGCGCTCTTGTGCATGTTCCTCGCCGCCCTGGGGTACGCGCAGACCCGCTGTACCTCCACGCTCGAGAACCTGACCTCCGACCTGCGCGCCTACGCGGATCTCTCCCAGCAGCCCCTGCTCCCGGCGCACATCGGGACGACGATCGGGCAGTACATGAGCACCGCGGCGGGGCTCTCGGTGCTGATGATCTGCTGGTGCTGGTGGGTGATGCTGGCGTGCGCGTTCCACCGCACCGCGCCCCGGGGCGATCGGTGGGCCCGGCGCGCGTTCGCGGCCGGGGTCTCGGCGATCCTCGCGAGCGTCGTCGTCCAGCGCCTGCTCCCCGGTGAGGTGGCGCTCGTGCTGCTGGGCTTCGAGCTGCCGGGAGGGCTCGCGACCGCCATCACGCTGGCCCGGTGCACCGCCGAGCTCCCTGCCACGCCGGACTCGCCGCTTCGTCGCGATCTCCCGCGGATCACGCTCGTGGTGAGCACCTGCGCCGCAATGGCGGCGATCGCCGTCTCCATCACCTTCGACTACGTCGCGCGTCTGGGAGAGATCGGGGTCGCGCCTCCCCAGTTGCGTGCGGCGCTCTCCGCTGCAATGGCGTTGAGCATCCAGACGCACGCGCTGGCCGGCGCGGCCACCCTGCTGCTTGCGATCGCGGTCTACGCGGTGATCTTTCGCCGGGCGCTCCTCTGGCCCGCGGGCGTGCTCGGCGCTCGCGACGCACTGGCGACTGGGCTCCTCTGTTGTGGCGTGCTGGCGTTTCCGGCTTCGCTGCTGGCGAACCTGCGCCAGTTCGGAGAGCTCTCCACGGGCTTCAACGTGATTGGCGGGATGCTCCCCAACGGCCAGGCGTACGTCGACGTGGCCCCTCGCACGTTCGGCGATCTCGACTCCGCGCCGGTGCTGGCGGCACTGGATGGGCGGACTCACGACTTGTACGTGGCTCCCCCGGCGGAGGCCGTGGCGCAGGCCCTCGCTGCCCGCAGTCCATGCCTGGCGGCCGCGGTGGGCACCGGGGGCCTGAGCGCCTTCGCGGCCACCTGCATCACGCCGGCGCTCGCTGCTACCGTGTGCGCCGCCGAGGGCGCGCGCCTGCCCACTCCGAGGGAGTTGGTGTTCCCAGGGGGCGATGCCACGTACACGGCGGACCCGCTCCCGGCTTCAGCGCGTGCCCGGGCGCAGGCGGGCCACACGTTCCTGCGCGCCACAGGCAAGGAGTGGGGAGCGGAGGTTCGGGACGGGGGGATCGCCTACTTTCGCGTGGACCTCACGGGCAAGAGCCCGCCCGAGCCGGTCCCCGCCACGGTCGACGGCGCCGACGTCGAATTCCGGTGCGCCTACGACTTTGGGCCGGCGAAGTAGGCCGAGCCGAAGCGTTACCTGTCGTCAGCGAGTGCCCCATGACCAGACCGCAGCCCACCGCGTCGATCCTCGAACCGAACGGCTTTCGCTGGGACAGCCTGGCCGAGGTCGTCGTGGACGCGCAGGGCCGCACGGTGATCGCCTGCGAGGCACGCAGCAATTCGGCGTTCGTCGTCGCCTGTCTCGACGCGGAGTTCAAGCCGGTGTGGGTGCGGCGCGGGCTGCCCTACGACGACAGCGACGCGCGTTTGACCGCGCACCCGGACGGTCGCATCCTGCTGTGGCAGGCCAACCGTCACAGCGCCACCGTGCTCGATGCGATGGGGGAGGACGCCGGAAAGATCGGTGAGCGCGAGCGCGCCGGCGCAAAGCTGGCCGCGCTGGACCTCGCGGACGCGGACGAGTTGATCGTCACCGCCAGGGGCAACTACCTGCTGTGCACATGCAACCGCCTGGTCCGGTTCAACGCCGAGGGCGTCGCTGCGCCGACATGGGCGCAGACGGGGCTGTGGCGTGCGTTCTTCCCGGAGACCCCGACGCCGATCTACGAGCACAGGTCGGAGAGCGAGCGGTCACCGCGCGAGGTCGATGCCTACGGCGTGACCTACTGGCGGAAGCGCCCGCTCGTGATGGACAGCGACGACGTGCGGGGCCTGGTGGTCGGCACCAGCTTGTACCTGCTCAGTCGCGACGGGGACGACAGCGCGGTGGGCAAGTTCGCGCCGGATGGCAGCCTCCTGTGGTCGGTGGGCGTGCCATCGCCCGAGTGCAAGCGCCCGGCCGTGGACGCGGAGGGGAACGTGTACGTGCTCACGTCACCGGGCAGACGCGATGAGGTGTGGAAGATCCCGAGCGGCGGAGGGAAGGCGGTGCGGCACCTGAGGGATTGGCGCGATGGCGGACCCGTGGACGACCCGGAGCGCATCACGGTCACGCCCGAGGGGGCCATCGCGCTGTGGGACAGCTACAGCCGGCTCGTGCTCGTGGACCGGGACGGGACCGTGCGCCGGTCGCCCGAAGCGCAGAAGGATCTCAACGAGAAGCAGGCAAAGCGCCAGCGGAAGATCGAGCTGGACGAGGAGGTGGACTGATCGGGGACGCGCGGCGGTGCCCGACCTCGCTGCGCAGGGACCCAGGGCATGTGGGTCGTGGTCCCGGGGGCTGTGTGACTGGAAGTCGGCGAAGATCCCCGGTGGCATGCGCCTTGCTCCCCCAAGGTGGAAACCCCAGGATGTTCCATGCCACGCTCCACTCCGCTACTTGCCGTCGCCCTCTTCTCCGTCGCGGCCATGCTCCCGGCGTGTGCCCAGCCCGGCGATGACTGCGAGAACACCGACTCCAACGGGACCGAGATGCAGTGCTCCGGTAAGGACGCCCTTGTCTGCCAGGACGGCACCTGGGAGGTCTCGGACTCCTGCAGCTGCAACCTCCTCGGCGAGATGATGTGCGTGCTGGCCGAGGAGTAGCCGTTCGGGGGTCGGCACCGATGCGGGCCGGCGCTTGCCGAGCGAGGTGCAGCGGGTGTAGCCTCCCCGAGGGTTCAACCGAGGTCCGTTCATGCCTTCCAGCCGACCCTCCCTGCGGGGCGCGCCCCTCCTGGCGACCGTGATCCTCGGGTTCGTGTTCCCGGGCTTCGCGTTCGCCGACGAGCCCACCCTGACCGAGAACCCGAAGATGACCCTGCTGCTCGGCGGCGGCTGGCTCGCGCAGGCAACCTCCGAGAGCACCATCCTCGCCGGGCGCGGGCTGATGCTCGTGCTCGGTGGAAGACCGGACGGCTCCGTCGACTGCGGGGACTGGGAGCGGGCGTCGTCGCCCGGGTTGGACGCCGCGGGGTTGGTGCCTGAGGGTGGCGGCTGGACCACGCGCGGTCGTCTGCAATTCGGTGCCGGACCCGGCACGAGGTTCGTGGAGGTCTGCCGCAAGGGCGTCGTGGTCCAGACGCCGTGGCCCATCGAGCCGGGGCGCGAAGCGGAGCTGCGGGCGGCGCTCACCACCCTGGCCACCGCGATCGACGATCCCGACACGGAGTACCTGCTCGACTCCCCGGCGGCTCCGGCGCCCGACCCCCGGGCGGTCTCGAGCGCCCACATGCTCGTGATGCCGGACCCGAGGGTCACGCTGGACCTTGTCCCGGATGGGTACACCTGGACGGGGGTGGAACATGGCGACGCCTGGCGCGTGTCCCGCAGCAAGCGGCCCGACGACCCGCTGCCGCTCACGGTGGACATCGCGTTCGCAGGGTCCTGCGAGGCGGACTGGCCCGGACGGTCCGTCTGGTTGACCGACATCATCCCGGGCCTGACACCCGGCATGTGGCGTAGGGACGCCGGCGCGGACGGCGACGTCCTGCGCGCTTGCCGCACGCTGGAGCGAGGCGCCGCCCTGACCATCGACATCGCGGGCGTCACGCAGCAAGCGAGCCCAGCTTTCGAGGCGAACCTCTCTGCGGCGATGACGCTCGGCGAGGGGGTGGCGAACGCCCTCAACAACGGCGTCGGACGGGTCACTTTCGAGGTACCCGGAACGGTCCCGAACAGCGTCTACGTCGGAGCGCTCGGGATGACGCTGGTGCTGCCGACGCTCCCTGAGGGGGCGGTCTTCCAGCCGGTCTACGACGCGACGACCGGGCAGGACTCCGGGTACGACGTCGTGGCCGCTGCGGGCGTGGGCTGGCGGACGCTCGTGTGGTCCTCGCACGAGGCATGCGTGGCGCAGACGCCCCAGCCCGAGGACTCGGGCCGGGTGATCCCGCTGCCCGAAGCGCTGCCTGGGCTGGCGGGATTCGCGGGCGCAGCGGTGGAGAAGCGGAACGACACGGGTGACCGGCTGGATGTCTGCGTCGCCGGTACGACGACGCGGGACCCGAGCATCCTCCTGACGATCCAGGGGTCCGGGGCCGGGCTGACACCCGAGATCCGGGCGCTTGCGGCGGGCACGATCGAGGCGGTACGCGAGGGGTTGTCGAAGAAGAAGACCCGGGTCACCGTCAACCTGCCCGCCCGCTGAGGCTTGCGGGGCTGGGGGCGCCGATCGCATGGGTCATGAGCGTGCCCCCGGACGAGACGTAGCAAGAACTCGTCGCATCGAGTTCTCGCTGGTTCACAAGGCCGCTCCGAAGCCGGAGAAGGGGGAGCGCAAGCCGGTCGGGTGGCGGGCGCGGGAGTGGCGGCGGATGCTCGACGAGGGGGTTTACCGGAACCAGTCGGACCTGGCGCGCGGCGAGGGGGTGTCGACGGCGGCGGTGAGCATCGCTCTCGGGAAGCTGCGCGACGCGGCCGCTCACGAGACCGATCGCGTCACCGTGCGGTAGGCCTGCTCCGGGTGGTTCGGAGCCTCCGGGTGGGTCCGCTCCAACAGCGCCGCGTCGACCAGCGGCGACAGGTGCCGCTGGACCAGGAGCCGCGGGCGCTCGAACCCCGGCCGGACGCCACGCGGATCGCGCACAGGTCCAGGATCACGGCAGAGGTATGACCTTGTCCACCCAGGTGGCCGCCTTCTCCGCCATCCGTCGCCCCGCACACGACGGGCAGAAACCGCGGGTCTTGCAGGAAAACAGGACGAGCCTGTGATGGTCGCACGCCTCGCAGTGCAGCCAGGCAAAGCCGCGACAGCGGGCCGCGGCAGTTGAGGAAGGCGTCGAACTCGCGATCGACGAACCTCGGGAGCGCGCGATCGTGGGCGGCGAGCGCCCTCCGGAGCTGCGGCAGGCCCTCCTCCACGATCGCGCGAAGCTCGCTGTCGATGCTCCCCCGGAGCTCCACGGTGCAGGACAGCAGTGCCGATCGACGCGGAGACGAACAACATCCAGGTCGGCGGCCACGAGTCCATCGTGCTCGCGGGCTACCGGTTCACCTTCGACCTGTTCGGGCGGGAGGGGAAGCCCGCCATCAGCCCGTACCTCGGGGTCGGCACGCTCTTCGGCAGCGCCGACGTCGTGGTCACCTCGACGGGCGGCGGGCAGTCGACCATTGCCAGCGGCTCGACGATCACGCTGGAGCTGGACGCCGTGTTGGGTGCCCACTGGCGGTTGTCCGAGCACCTGGGCCTGCGCGCGCAGGTGGGGGTGAGCAGCTACGGCGGGTTCGGGGCGATGGAGCCGCGGGTGGGCGCCTACGCGAACTTCTAGGGGGAGGACACGGCGGACTGCCAGTCGGCGTCGGTCCACGTCGCGAAGGCCGGATCGTTGTGGAGCATGTCCAGGATGAGCCAGGGCAGGTTCGAATGCGGGAGCACCTCCCGGATCTCCGCACCGGCGGTGGCGCGGTCTCCACTGGCGGCGGCCATGCGCGCGAGCGCGTCATGCGCGCCAGCCACCAGCTTCTCGGAAGCGCCCGGGTCACCGATCACCGCCTGCAGGTCCTGCCGGGCAGCCGCCGACGCACCCCGACGGGCGAAGGCCCGACCGCGAGCGAGCCGAAGCCGGAGCCGGACCGCCTCCAACTCCGGGTCGGCCAGCGGCGCCTCCAGCCACCCCACGAGGTCGCCGGTGATGGCTTGATCGGCCGTGACGTCGGCGTAGGAGCGGAAGATGTCACCCCAGCTGAGGCTGTAGATTCGGAGCCACGTCGAGGGAGACGCCCGCTGGGCGACCGACACACCGGCCTGGCTTCGCATCCAGGTGGCCATGTCCACGTCGACGGCGCCTTCCCGCGCGCCCTCCACGAGCTCCTTGACCGACCGGGCAGCCGAGTCCAGATCGCCCATCGAGAGGGAAGCGACTGCGCGCCCGACCCGCTGATCCGCCGGCAACCGCTTCAGGGCCGCGCGCGCGTCGCCATCGGAGAGCTCTCGTAGCCCCGGGCTGTCAGACGGCGTCGGATCGGGCGCGAGCCCCCGCAACACCAGCCGCCGGACCCGCACCCGGCTCAATGCGTCCTTGTCCACCTCGTTGGAGCCCTGCACGCGCAGCGTCCAGTGGTCCACGCCAGCGTCCCGCACGTCGTCCCGGCGCCCCACCTCCAGGAGCCGCCCGTCCCCATCCCACAGCGACGCGACCGATGCGTGCTCGCGCGGGCGCCAGCTGACCCAGAGGCGTGCCCGGAGCAGGTCGTCCGCGGTGTCGATCCGGACGGTCTCGCTGACCCAGGGGGCAGCGCTCCCGGCCGCGCCGAGCTGGAGCCGGCCGAGCCCGCCGCCCCCCCCAGCCGCGCAGAAGACACCGAGCGTGGCGTTGCCGGACCCCGCCGGCCCGACGACGATCTGCATCCCCGATGCCCACTCGGCGCGCACGGACTCGAGCTCCACCTCCATGTCGAAGCCCTCTCGCCCCCCGACGAGCGGGAGCTCGCCGATCACCTGGCCGACTCGCAAGGTGCGCAGGTCGAGCGCGCCGTCCACCCGGCGCATCCCGAGCGCCGACAGCACCCGCCAGCCCGGGTCCAGGGGCCGGGTCGGGTCGAGCTCCCAGGGGGCGAGGCCCGCCAGCCGGCTCACCTCCCCTGCGAGGTCCTTCGGCGGCATCGTCAGCCCCGCGAGCCGGCTGGAGGCGTCCTCGTAGTCACCCCTGTCCAGCGCGCATCGAATGGCGGCCAGCTTCGAGCGCCGGTCTCCGGCGGCATCCAGAAGCGGGATGGCGAGAGCGTACTGGCCCAGGGCCATGTACAGGGCCGCGCCCCTCACCGCTGCGAGCTTGCCGACGTCCCCGCTTCCGAGCAGCGACGCTCTCCCGAACGCCTCGGCCGCGGGGGCCGGCAACCCCATGGTGACCAGCTCCTCCGCGCGACGCAGGAGTTGCTGCATCACCGGATCGGAGGCCTCCGGCACGTCGGCGGGTGGGGCCGCGCTCGCGACCAGGCCGAGCGACCCATCTCCCGCACCGAGCACGACGACCAGACCGGCGCGCAGCCCCACGACCTCGAGGGCCGGATCGTCGTCCGCCTGCACGAGCCCGATCGGCGTGATCCCCATCACCTCGAACGGGACGAAGTGGCCATCCGCCTGCCGGAACACCACCATGCTGGAGGCGGAGTCCCCCCGAAGCTGCTCCACGACCACGTCCTCGGCTCCATCGCCGTCGATGTCGCCCACGAACGAGACCGGAAACTCTCGCGCCTCGCTTGACGGCACGGGCGCCGGGAGCAGCGACCGGTCCGTCTGGGTGAGGTGGTCGTCCTGGAAACGGAACAGATAGAGGCCCACGGGGGCGCCGTAGGGGTTCGCCTTGGGGAAAAGGTCCGGGCTGGGCGTGCGGTGTCCAACTGTGGCGGCCAGGAGGGTCCCGCCGCAGCGGGAGCCATCGGCGCAGGGCCGCGACGGCACATGGACCGCAGCGAGCGCCCCTGCGGTACCCAGCCGGTGGCGGTCCACGAGCGCGAGTCCGTCGGCGCCCGGCCGGACGATCCGGACGTCGAAGCCGAGCCAGGCGCCGACCGCGGCGGCGATCTCGGGGCGACCGTCGCCGTCCAGATCGCCGGCGTAGAGCCCGGCCACGTTGGAGTCGCTGCGCTCCCCCTTTCTCTCTGCGACCTGCATCTCGACCGGCCCCCGGGCACCCGGATCGACCTGCCAGAGTCCACGCGTGGGCCACTCGGTCGCCACGTATCGCTGATCGCCCAGCACCACCCCGGCCATCACCCGGGAGTTGGGCCACGTCTGCATCACCTCGAGCTCCCCGCCCAGTCGCAGCCAACACCCCCCCGGCCCCCCATACCCACCGCTGCTCACCAGGAAATCTTCCCCGAACGGCGTGATCCTGGAGGTGTCCGCGACGCTCGCGGGTGCGATGAACGACCGCTCCTCTGTCAGCCCCCGGGGCCCCGCCCGAAGCACGGCGATCGTCCTTCCGTCCGCGACGACGACCCGGCCGCCCGACACCGCGCCGGATCGCCCGGAAAAATGTGTCGTAATGACCGAAGACAGCGCCGAGATCGCCGGAGCACGGGGGTCACCCGCAGCCCGCGCCACCTGTGCTGCTCCGGGCAGATCCTGTGCGGCGGCGTCCGCTACGATCATCAGGTCTCGCACCTCCGGCTGATCCATCGCCGCCGGCACCCGGGCCCGCAGCGTTGCCAGCACGGTCAGCGCGTTCGCGACGCTCGACCTGGACATCCAGGCGCGCGTCAACCCAGCGAGCGCGGCGATCTCCTGCGCATCGTCCACCGCCGAAAGATAGGCCTCGGCCCACGCGGACAGCTCGCCCGCATCGTCCCCGAGCGCGGCCCGCCGCGGAGCGTGATCCAACCATGCCTGCGCGTAGGCCCGGGTCCCCGCATGCTCGGGCACGGACAGGAAGCTCGCAAGCGCCGCCTCGGCCCCTGCCCGATCCTCCTGTGCCACCGCGCCGTCGATCTTGGCCTCGGTCGCGACCAGCCGCACCGCGGCGGCGCTCTCCGTGACATCCGTCGCCGCCCGCTGATGGTGCCAGGCGAACCCTGCGCCGAGCAGCACGACCAGCCCGGCGACCAGGCCACCCTTCACCGTTCGGCGCCGCGCCAGCCGCACGAACCGCTCTGACACCGAGAGGGGACGGGCGCTCACGGCCCGCCCTCCGAGGAACGCCTCGAGATCCTGTGCCAGCGCCTCCGCGGACGCGTAGCGATCGGCCGGGTCCCGGGCCATCGCCCTCTCCGTGATGGCGACGAGCGAGGCCGGCAAGCCAGCCGTGGTCTCGCCCAGGGGCCGCGGCGGGCCGGAGAGGAGGCCGGACAGCGCCTGGATGCCGGACTCCCCCTCGTAGGGTGGGGTCCCGGAGAGCAACTCGTACAGCACCGCGCCCAGCGAGTACACGTCCGACCTCACCCCCGCGGCGCCATCCCCGCGTGCCTGCTCCGGTGCCATGTAGGCCGGCGTGCCGAGCACCTGGCCAGTCTGGGTGAGGCGAGCGCCTCCCTGTTCGAGCTCATGGGCGAGGCCGAAGTCGGCCAGCTTCGGGCTGCCATCCACCTCGAGCAGCACGTTCGCGGGCTTGATGTCGCGGTGGACGAGCCCCCCGCGATGCGCGTGCTCGATGGCACGGGCGCAGCGGAGCACGATGCGCGTGGCCTCGCCTGCCGGGAATCGCCCCCGCTCGTCGAGCACGTCCCGAAGCGACGGGCCCTCCACCAGGTCCATCGTGAAGTAGACCTGGTCCTCATGCCAGCCGATGTCGTGTACGCGCAGCAGATCGGGGTGATCGAGCCGGGCGGCGGCGCGGGCCTCGCGCAGGAAGCGCGCCACCTGCCCCTGCCCCGCGTGGTGCCCGCCGAGGAGCAGCTTGAGCGCGACATCCCTCGCCAGATCAGGGTCGTGGACGCGGTAGACCACGCCAGCACCGCCCCGCCCAAGCTCCTGGACGAGCGTGTACCGCCCGACCCGCCCGAGCACGGCGGGCTCGTCCCCGAGCGCGTCGCCGGTCCACGTCATGCCGGGCGACACGCGCGGCCTCGGCAGCCCCGGAGCCGCGGCGGCCCCCGCCGCGGCGTAGAGGAAGATCCCCGAACTCGCGGTCCGGACCTCGGAGATCGACATGGGCGACCCGCGCCGGGTGCCGCTCACGAACACGTCGCAGCGGGCACAGACAAACGCACTCTGGCCCACCACGCGGCCCGCCCCGAACACCGCGGAGCACCTCGGGCACGTGATGTCCTCGACCATCACATCCGCTAACACTCTCGGCAAGCAGGCTCAACGCCGCCAATCCCGGGCGGATAGGAATCAAGAACTTGAAAGTACCACCCGGGGTCAGGCATCTGGGCGTTCCACGCGGGACCGCACCGGTAGAATCGCCGGGACACCTCTACCTGGTTGCCGAAGCCCTGGCGAGAGAGCCAGTGCTCGCACTTCGTGCCGGCACCATCAAGGCGGTACGGGCGGGATTGTCGAAGAAGGAGACCCGGGTCACCGTCAACTTTCCCGCCCGTTGAGGCGCGCGTGGATGGGCCGGGACCGCCATCGTGTTCTTCTCCGCGAGACAGCCCTGCAGGGACTCCCCGAAGTCGGCAACCGTTTGCAAACGCCCGCTCCCCGCTGGGGCAAATAGCCGAGCTTTAAAGCGTGCCCCCGCCGCGATTCGAACGCGGGACCCACAGCTTAGAAGGCTGTTGCTCTATCCAACTGAGCTACGGGGACGTCGTGGCCGGTTATCCGCCCATCGGAGGCTCGCCCATGCTCCTCGTTCTCCTCGGCTGTACCCAGGACACCCCTCAGGTCGTCGGTCACGGCATCAGCGACGACACCGACGCCGACGCCGACACCGACACGGACACCGACGCCGACGCCGACACCGACACGGACACCGACACCGACACCGACACGGACACGGACACCGACACCGACACCGACACCCCATGTCCCGACGACATGGCTGCCGTCGGGAGCTTCTGCATCGACCGGTGGGAGGCCTACATCCTCGACTGGTCGCCCTTTGATGTTCCGGATGACACGACGGCTGCGACGGGCATCGCGGCGAGCGCAGAGGGCGAGGTGCCCCAGGGCTACATCTCCGGCGAGGTCGCCGCGCAGGTCTGTGCAAATGCCGGGAAGCGATTGTGCACCACGGAGGAGTGGCTCACCGCGTGCTCGGGATCGCCCACAGGGGACGGGCGGGTGTACCCCTATGGCGACACCTACGACGTGACGGCCTGCAACACCACGTACGATGGCGGGCACCCGGTGTGTGACTACTTCGGGACCTGCGACGGCGTGTGGGACATGGAGCACATGAACGATCCGGGCATCAACCAGCAGCCCGGCACCGAGGACCCCGCGGGTGCGAATCCGGCTTGCGTGACACCCGATGGCGTCTACGATCTGCACGGGAACCTGCACGAGTGGGTGGACGACTCCGACGGGACCTTCCGCGGAGGATTCTACGCAGACGCGAGCATCAATGGTGCGGGGTGCAGCTATACAACGACAGCGCACGAGTTCGCGTACCACGACTACAGCACCGGCTTCCGCTGCTGCGCGCCCCCGCGTTGACCGGGAGGGCGGCTTCGGGCGGCTCCGTCGCCGCTCGCGGCCTCGGAGCCCGTCCGCTCCCCGCAGGGGATCCTGACGGGTGGTTCCGGCTCGCGGCAATGGACGAAAGCAGGTTTTCAAAGTTTTTTCAGGAGGTGCGCAAAAGAATTCGCACCTCTGCGTGAACGGTGCTAACGCTTGTGCATGCACCTGGTTCTGACCCTCGCGACACTTTGTATTTCGACCGCCTACGCGGCCGACCCCACTGCGCCTGTGGTCGCGGGTGAGAGCACGGTCACGACAGACGTCGTCATCGCCGCCGATGCGGCGACCGTGCGCGCCGCGCTCTCGGACCCGATCTCGGCGTCGCGGCTCTCGGGCGACGTCCTGGACGCGAAGGTGGTTGGAAAGGACGGGGATTGTACGCTGGTGCAGGTGACCACCCGCGGGCTCTCGTCACCGCTCTTGTACGTCACCCGCCGCTGCCCCACCGCTGACGGGTTCCGGGAAACGCTTGTGCAGACAGACGACTTCGATAGCCAATCCTCCAGCTGGAAGCTTGCGTCGGTAGCCGGGGGCACCCAGGTCACCCTCCAGGTGCGCTCGGAGCCGCGGCTTCCGATCCCCCAGCGGCTCATCAACGCTGCGGTCGGGAGCAGTGCGGTGCAGACGCTCAAGAACCTCGTCCAGCGGGTCACCGGGCGCTGATTCGACGCACCCGCGGTACGCCGATCGCCGGACCTGCCGAAGGGCCGACGGAAGTGGCGTTGGTTTCCGGTTACAGCGCCGCTCCCCAAAAGGAGCAACGTGTCCACCGACGTCCTGTTCAACCCCTCCGACGAGCACCGCATGCTCCGCGACATGGTCGCGGCGTTCACCCGGGATGAAGTCGAGCCCCAGGCCGAGCTGCACGACCGGGAGCAGACCCTCAACCGCCCGCTCTTCGCAAAGCTCGGTGATCTCGGGCTGCTCGGCATCACGGTCGCCGTAGACGACGGGGGCGCGGGCATGGACGCCGTGGCGGCCGTCATCGCGCACCACGAGATCTCCAAGTCCGACCCGGGGTTCTGCCTCGCCTACCTCGCCCACTCGATGTTGTTCGTGAACAACTTCTACCATTGCTCCGATGCGAGCCAGCGCGCGCGCTACCTGCCGAAGGTGCTGTCTGGTGAGTGGATCGGGGGGATGGGGATGACGGAGCCGGGGTACGGCACCGATGTGCTCGGGATGACCACGGTGGCGGTCGACCGCGGCAGCCACTACGTCCTCGACGGCACGAAGACCTACATCACCAATGGTCCCGACGGGTACTGCTTCCTGGTGTACGCGAAGGTCGAGGGGAAGCTGACGAGCTTCCTGGTGGACCGCACGTGTCCCGGGTTCTCCACCTCCGGGGCGATCCACAAGATGGGCATGCGCGCCAGCACGATGAGCGAGCTGGTGATGGACAGCTGTGAAGTCCCGAAGGAGAACGTGCTGGGCGGAGTCGGCAACGGCCTCACCCACATGATGCGGAACCTCGAGATCGAGCGCCTCACCCTCGCGGCCATGAGCCTCGGGATCGCGGACCGGTGCATGGACATCATGGTGCGCCACGCCGAGTCCCGCGTGGCGTTCGCCCAGCCGTTGAACCGGTTCGGGCAGATCCAGCGCTACATCGGAGAGAGCTACGCCAAGACCGAGGCCATGCGCTGCCTGATCTACCAGGTGGCGCGGACCGTGGGTCCGGAGAGCCGGTCGCGGCTGGGCTCCGACGCCGCCAAGCTCTTTGCTGCGCCCGCGGGCAAGGAGGTCGCAGACGCGGCCATGCAGGTCATGGGGGGCTCGGGGTATTGCACCGAGTACCCGGTGGAGCGCCTGTTCCGGGACGCCAAGCTGCTGGAGATCGGCGGAGGCACCATCGAGTCCCACCAGAAGAACATCACCAAGGACCTCACGAAGCAGGTCTGCGGTTGACCTTCGCGCTCCTGTACGCGCTCGGCTGTGGGCGGGACCCCGTCTCGAACTTCACCGACTCCCGCATCGAGGCGGTGTGCGGCTTCTACGAGCGCTGCGGGACGCTCACGATGGCTGGGTACAAGACCTCCGCGGACTGCCGCACCGAGCTTGCCGCCGCAGCGCGCGGCAGCACCGCCGACATGCTGTGCGAGGACTTCAGCCAGGGAGTGGCCGACGCGTGCGTCGCGGAGTGGGACGATGCGGACTGCGAGACCCCGCCGGATCTCTCGGTGTGTGAGGACGTCTGCTCGAACTAGGCAGGCTGGCAGCGCATCGTGGCGGTTGCCGGCCGCGCTCGCTCCTGCGTGGCTACACTGCGCTCAACACCCCGCCCGCGAGCAACCCGGCCACGATGGCGGCGAGGACGAGTCGCCAGACCGCGAACACCTCCATGCCGTGCGACTGCAGCCAGCCGACCAGCCACTTCACCGAGATCGCCGCGGAGATCGCGGCCGCGACGAAGCCCAGCGCGATCGGAGCGGGGCCGAATGCGTGGAGCATCTCCGACCCGTGCTTCAGGGTCTTGTAGGCGGTGGCTGCCCCGAGGGTCTCGAGGCCGAGCAGGAAGGAGAATTCCACGGCGGCGGGCATCGAGAGCCCGAGCGCCAGGGCCGCGAGGATGGTGACGAGGCTCCTGGACGTGCCCGGCCACAAGGCAAGACACTGTGCGAGCCCGATCAGGAGCGCGGTGCGAACGTCCACGTCCATCAGCGTGCGCGCCCCTCCGCGTCCACGGAAAAGCAGGATTGCGCCCCCTCCGATCGCCCATGCCGCGACGACCGGCCAGAGACCGAACAGCACCTCGTCGATCTTCTTCTCGAAAAGCAGCCCGAGCACGGCAGCCGGGACAAAGGCAATCACAAGCTGGACAAGGAGGCGTCGTCCCGCCTCGTCCCGCCCCGCGATGCCTCGGAGGAGCTGGACCATCCGCTCGCGGTACAGCCCGAGCACGGCCACGATGGCCCCGGCCTGGATGGCGATCACGTAGGCGTCGGCCGCCTCGGTGCGATCGATGCCGAGCATGCGCTCCGTCAGCAACAGGTGTCCGGTGGAGCTCACCGGCAGGAACTCGGTCACCCCCTCCACAATACCAAGGATCAACGCCTGAAGGAGAGACATGTCGATGCCGGGGCAGGGGGGCGGGGGTAGGGAGCACGCGGCTTATCGGGTTTGCGATGCCGCCGCCTCGCCTCGGGGAGCCCCTCGCCTCGCCAACAGGCTACGTTGTCGGGGTGGAAAGAAACCTCTGGCAGGAAATCAAGGTAGGACTCTTCGTCCTCCTCTTCGCGGTCATGATCGGTCTCGGGGTGTTCGTCCTCGGCGGATCGTCCAAGATGTTCGCCCACGAATACAAGCTCCACACCACGTTCCTGGATGTGAAGGGGCTCAAGACCGGCGCGGTCGTGCGACTCGCGGGCATCGACATCGGCGAGGTCTCGAAGGTGAATTTCGGATCGGACCAGGGATCGAAGAACATCGAGGTCGAGCTGACCATCCGGCAGGAGTACCAGCCACGGCTGCGCGGGGATTCGACAGCCAGCATCTCCCAGATCGGCGTGCTCGGCGACATGTACATCTCGCTCTCGGTGGGTTCGCCGGAGAAGGAGATGCTGCCCGCCGACGGGACGATCGCCTCGGTCGAGAGCATCGACTACCTGAGCTACGCCAGCAAGGCGACCGAGATCGTGGAGAACGCTTCGTCGATCTCCAAGAAGCTGGACCTGATGCTCGGCAGCGACGAAGCTGCATCGAAGGCGGGGGTCTCCGAGTCGCTGGCGCACATCGAGGCGATGTTGACCGAGGCGAAAGAGGGGAAGGGCCTCCTCCACGTGCTGATCTACGATCAGTCGGCCGCGAACCGGGTCAAGGACATCCTCGCCAACGTCGACGGCATCGTGACCGACGTGCACGCGCTCACCACCGAGATGCGCACCGGAAAAGGGCTCGCCCACGAGCTCGTCTACTCCCCGAACGGCGAGAAGCTGATGCGCAAGCTCGGCGACATGGCCGACGGGCTCGACGGCGTGATGGGCGACATCAAGACGGGCGATTCGCTGGCGCACGCGCTGCTTTACGATCCCGACAAGGCCAAGCTCGTGGACGAGTTGCAGGCCACGCTCACCAACGTGCGCAGCGTGACCGACGGCATCAACGAGGGCGATGGCACCCTGGGCCTGCTCGTCCGGGATCCGCAGCTCTACGAAGACATGCGCGTGCTGCTCGGTGGTGCCCAGAGAAACGCACTGTTGAAAGCGTACATTCGTGCAACTGTCGCGAAGGGCAAGAAGGAGTCCGACTGGCAGGGCCCGACGGACGACCCGGGCACGGGCGGTCGCTGAATGGCGCCTGGGGGTGACCTTCCGGTCCCGTCCGCCAACCCCGTCCATCAACTCAGGCTGCTGCTCTCGCCGCGCGCACAGGGGTTCCGGAACCTGCTCTTGCGGGGTGAGCAGCGCGGGCTCTACGTCGGGCTCGGCGCCATCGGGTTCCTGTTCTGGCTCGGGATCTTCGGGAGCGTGTACTTCCTGGTCGGGAAGTTCCTGGACATCGAGGGGTTCGGCCCGTTTCTCGCCCGAAAACTGATGGACATGCTGCTCGCCAGCCTGTTCGTGATGCTCACGTTCTCCAACATCATCACCGCGCTGTCGACCTTCTACCTGTCGGACGACCTGGAGCTGGTGCTGTCGCTCCCCGTGAGCCGACGCACGTTCCACTACGCGCGCTTCCTGGACACGCTCACGCAGTCGAGCTGGATGATGGCGCTGTTCGGCGTACCGGTCTTCCTGGCCTACGGACTGCGTAGCCAGGCGGGCCCGGGGTACTACGCGGCGCTGGCCTTCGCGGTGCCCAGCCTGTTGATGCTGTCGACGAACCTCGGGATCACGATCTCCACGATCCTCGTGAACGTGTTCCCCGCGCGTCGGACGCGTGAGCTGATGGTCCTGCTCGCCATGATGATGATGGCTGCGCTTTTTGTGCTCCTGCGCTCGCTCCGGCCCGAGCGGCTGGTGAACGCCCAGGAGTTCGAGAATGCAGCCGCCTACATCGCCCAACTCACCATTCCCGCGCCCGTGCTGTTCCCCCCGCGGTGGGCCAGCGAGGTCATCTCCTCCACCATGTTGTATGCGCCGTTTCCCTGGCGCGAGGCGGCGCTGCTGGTCACAGGCCTGCTTGCGAGCACGGCGATCGCACGGTGGACCACGGCATGGGGGTTCGACACCGGGTGGTCCCGCTCGCAGGAGGCGCGGTCGGCCCGGTTCTACAAGTCGACGGTGTTCGACGCGCTGGCCCAGTGCGTGCCCCGTACCTGGCGGCCGCACTTGTCCAAGGAGCTCCGGGTGTTCGTGCGGGATCCGGCCCAGTGGAGCCAGGTGTTCCTGCTCATGGGTGTGTGCGGCGTGTACCTGGTGAGCATCCACGCTTTGCCGTTCCAGGCGTTCCAGGGGCAGTTGCTCGTGGTGATGAAGCAGGCGATGAGCTTCCTGAACCTCGGCATGGGGGGGTTCGTGATGGCGGCGGTCGCGGCGCGGTTCAACTTTGCCGCGGTGTCCCGCGAGGGGCGCGCGTTCTGGATCGTGCGCGCGGGGCCGGTGAACCCGGCCACCCTGCTCCGCGCCAAGTCGGTGCTGGGGTTCGTCCCGATGGTGCTCGTCGGGCAGGTGGTCACCGTGGGCAGCGGCCTGATGCTGGAGGCACCCGGCTGGCTGCTCGTGATCGAGTCCGTCACCATGGTGTTCCTCGCCTACGCGATGAGCGGGCTCGCCGTCTCGCTCGGCGCATTCTGGCCGGACTTCCGCGCGGACACCGCTGCGCGAGCCGCGACCGGCCCGGCGGCCGTGTTCTTCATGGTGCTGGCGCTCACGCTCGACTTCGTCGTCCTCACCCTCGAGGTGCTCGGGTTCTATGCGGGGTACCTCGAACACTACGGCGTCTCGGCCCTGATCGCGGGCCTGGTGGTGGCGCTGTGCCTGTTCGTGGGAACATGGCCGATCGAGCGCGGCGCGAAGGCGCTGTGGGCGCGCGGCCTGTAGGGCGCCTCCCGACCGGCGGGATAGCGGGGCTCGATGCGTTCGCTACACCTTCCGTTGATCCTCGTGGTCCTCGCCCTGGCAGCGTCTGCCCCACCGGCCCACGCCTCGGCGGGAAACCAGCTCTCCAAGCGCACCCAGCTCCGCTACGAGGACGTGCTCACCACGCGGGACGGGTCTCGCTGGCGCGGCAAGATCATCCAGAAGGGGGACCTCTACCGCATCCGGCTGGCTGACAAGTCCGAGGTCGCGGTCCCGAAAGAGCAGGTCATGTCGGTCACCCGGGAGCTCCAGACCGGCTACCCCCACCCGGGGCAGTGGGGGGTGAGCGTGAACGCGGGGGTGGAGATCGCGATCATGGTGTCGGGCCCCAACTCGGGCGCCCAGTTCGGCCCGCTCGTGGAGACCACCTTCACCCACAATTTCGGCGGAGCCTTCGAGCCCGAGCTCACCGTGATCGAGTCCCCGCTCGGCCCCACCGACGGGAGCCTGAACTTCCAGCTTGCTGCCGGTGTGCGGTACTATCTGGCGCCGAAGAGCCGCGCGAAGCCGTTCACGAGCACCCAGGTGATCCTGTACGGATCCCATGCCGATCTGGGGCTGCGTACCGGGCCGGGCATGCTGTACGACGTCACGCCCAATCTCGGGATCGGGTTCGTGCAGGGCGTCACGCTCATCAGCCAGACCAACCCGAGCGCCTTCGGAGTGGGCTACCACGCGATGCTCTCGGCGCAGGGGCGGTTCTGATGGCGCTGCTCGCGCTCTCGGTGGCGCTGGCCGGCGGGCACGGAACCGAGTCCCGGCAGGCGAGGGCCCTCGGCGAGTCCGCCACGACCTACTGGGAGGGCGTGCGGTGGGCCGATGCGGGCAAGGCCTCTCCCTTTCTGGCGGACATCGAGCAGAGGGTGCTGCTCACCCAGATGCTCGACACCGGGTCGGCGAAGCTGACGGGCGTCACGGTGATCCAGGCCGAGCTCGGAGCGGATCCGAAGGACGGCGCGCCCAGGCCCGCAGTGGTCCTCGTGCGGCTCGAGGTCATCGACATGACCCTGAACCGGTACTCGACCGTCGACTACGTGCAGCACTGGCAGGAGGTCGGCTTCAACTGGCTGGTCGACTCCGCGCTCTCGCCGTTGGGCGCGGACAGGCCGTGGACGGTCGGCGCCCCCGTGAAGGCAGGTCCTGCGCCCGCCGAACCGGCCGCGGCCATGCCGTCGGTGCCGCCCGCCGTCACCCCCTGATCAGCGGGGGGCCCGCCGCACGGCCCGGAAGTCCTCGCCCTTCACCGGCGCGAACGTCACCATCTCGCGCAGGCGGCTGAACACGCGCTCGCCCAGGCGATCCTCGAGGGACTCGACACCGGGTTGGGCCAGGGTGCCGGTAGGCTTGCTCGGAGCCGGTGGGAAGTTCGTCGTGCCGAGGAGCACGTTCCGCTGGTTGTAGGAGCGGGACACGATCTCGTCGATGATCTGGAGCTCCCAGTCCGTCTTTCGCCCCTTTCCGAGCTCGTCGATCGCGAGGATGGGCACCCGTGCGAGCAGGGTGAGCCGCACCGGGTCGCCGCCTCGCTTGTCGAACGACTCCTTCATGGTGGAGAGCAGGTGGGAGAACTCCACGAACCGCACCTCGACGTGGTGGCGGAACACGAGCTCGCGCAGGATCCCGCAGAGCAGGTGGGTCTTTCCGCGCCCGGGCTCGCCCTCGAGCACGAGGCCCCGCGTCTCCTTCTTCGGGTCGTACGCCTTGAGCCAGTGCCGGGCGAGCGTGAGCCCCGGGGAGGCCCCGGGTAGCTCGGACTTGAAGGTGTCGAGCGTGCAGTGCGCGTGGCGTGCGGGCACCTCCGCCGCGTTCCAGAGCGCGCACGCCACGACGACCTTCTGGCATCGGCAGCGGCCGATCCGGATCGAGCCATCCGCGCCCGTCACCTCCACCCGGCCGGTCCCCGCGCAGCGTGCACATGGCTCCCGGTCCCGCACGATGGCGCGGGCGATCCCGCTGTCTGCCACCACCTCGTAGCCGTGGCGCCAGTCCTCCAGGTAGCTCGCGCGATCAACCAAGCAGGCCTCCAGACCGGAGCTCGGGGTAGTGGCTGCGCACGCGCTCCCGCGCGTATTCCTCGCACAACGCGGCGCGGGTGTCGTCGTCCAGTTCGTCGGCGATGGCGCCCAGGTCCTCCAACGCCGCAGCGCGCAGGACGGAATGGAACGGCGCCAGCTCCGCCCACACCCGATCGAAGAACTCCCGCACGCGCCGAGACACCTGGAGGTACGCGCTGTCACCCGGCCCGTCCCGGGCCACGAGCGCCGCCAGTTCGGCGACGAGCGGCCGGGCATCCGGCCAGGGGACGGCATCCGGGGACGGGATCGCTTGCGACCGCCGCAGCGACCCGGCGCCCGGCCGCTTAAGCGCGGGCTCGATCGTGCGCAGGCTGAACGCCTGGCGCAACCGCTTTGCGCGCCGCCGCGCGCTCGTTTCGTCAATGGCCCGCAAAAGATCGCGCACCGGCACGCCAGCTTCGAGCCAGTCGGCGAGTCGTTGCCCGTCGCCGGCCGAGAGGAACGGTGCCCCGCCCCGCGCCGTAACCAGCCATGCGCGCACTTCTTCGGCGGCATCGGCATGCGGGTGCTCACCCTCGGCGACCAGCGGGGACGACGGCGCTGGGCCCGGGCAGACGGATGCAGACATGATGCTGCGGTATTATCCTCCGCCCGCACCCGGAGCCCCTCGAATGCGCGCTTGCCTTGCCCCTTCCCTCGTCAGCCGTCTCGGCCTCGCGCTCTGCCTCGCGAGCGTGGTGCTCGCCCCTACGACCACCTGGGCCAAGGACAAGAAGGACAAGGACGACACGAGCGACGAGGACAAGACCCCCTCGCCGGACGAGTTCAAGGAGGAGGGGAGCGAGGAGGACACGCCGGATCCCAAGCGGCTCGACGAGGCCGACAAGACGGACGACAGTGATCCCGACAAGAAGGACGACGACAACTTCTCGGACGACAACTCGGGCGACGACCTGCAGTTCAACGACGAAGGCGAGCAGGAGACCGTGAAGCCGCGCGAGGAGGGCGAGGACACTGCGCAGATCTACCGCGACTTCCAGAAGAAGGTGAGCGAGCTCAACGCGGACGAGGAGCAGATCAAGTGGGAGGCGTACCTCCAGAAGTACCCGAAGTCCCTGTTCCGGGACCGGATCGAGGCCCGCATGGACGAGCTCTCGAACGAGATGTTCGGCGAGCGCATCCCCACCTCGGGGGATGCTCACGGCATCGACGGCAAGGACCGGGAGATCAACTTCGCCAACGGCTGGCACCTGATGGGCCTCGACCCGAAGACCAAGATCTCTGCGGGGTTCGAGCTCGGCATCCCGAACTGGTTCGGTCTGCATGGCGACTTCGAATACCAGATCCTCCGCCAGCTCTCCGCACACGCTGGAGTCGGCCACGGCCTCGGCGGATGGGAGATCACGGCCGGCGCGAAGTACGCGCTGATCAAGTCCGCGCGTACGAACACGATGCTCACGGCCGGCCTCGATCTCGGGCTCGACACCAAGCCCGCGAACCTCTACCCCACGGTCGCTCCCACCATCGGCGTCGGGCAGCGGATCAACGTCCTCCGCGGCCTGGACCTCTCGCTGCAGTTCTCGGCGATCCCCGAGTTCCACTCGCCGATCAACCTGCGCTACACGGGCGGGCTCTCGGCAGAGCTCCGCGCGAACGAGACCGTCTACGCCTTCGCCGAGACGGCCGTGAACTTCCGCAAGCTGCCCGATGCCTTGTTCGAC
Source organism: uncultured Pseudomonadota bacterium (assembly GCA_903875225.1). Classification (GTDB taxonomy): domain Bacteria; phylum Myxococcota_A; class UBA796; order UBA796; family SXON01; genus CAIUMM01. The sequence goes on along the minus strand of CAIQVJ010000048.1, from coordinate 69,622 downwards.
TTCAACACGGTCAGCTTCGGTCTGCGGTTCGTGCCCACCGCAAAGAAGATGAAGGACGACGGCAGCGGCAAGGTCGTGGTGGGCGTCGGCGCGAACGTGCCCTACCTGCACGACTACTGGAGCCTGTACGAAGGCGCGGTGAACGCGGACGTGAACTACTACTTGTAGCCGGGCCCGCCCGCGGCTTGATACTCCCCGTGGGTGTCCGAAGCCGAATCCACCGTCGTGAACCTCCGGGTGCAGGTCATCGCGATGAAGTCGTTCACGCTCGACCTGCAGGTGCCCACCTACCTTCCGGCGCGTGACCTCACGCAGCGTGTGGCGCGGGACGCCGGGCTCGACGCGTTCTGGACAGACGGGCGGCGGCGCTTGTACTGGTTGCGCGCTCGTGGCCGGTTGATGCGCGACGACGAGAAACTCTCCGATCTCGGCGTGATCAACGGGGAGCTCGTCTACCTGCTGCCAGAGCCGCCGGCGGGGAGCGGGGTGCTGGAGCAGGAGCCCGAGTACCCGGTCAACCATGGGTACGCCGGGGCCGGGCTCGGCGCCCTGTTCGGCGCCCTGCTGCTCGTGGTGGTGTGGGCGGTGTTGTGGGGCGCGGCGCTGGGGACCTCGCAGAGCTTGTGGGTCACGTCGCTCCCGGGTCTCGCGCTGGGGCTGTTCTGCACCTCGCTCGCCCGCCACGCCTGGGGCGGCCGCGGGACGCAGCTCCGCATCGCTGTCACGGCGCTCGTGTTCCAGATGTTCCTCTCCGTCGTCGCGATCGCCGCGCCGATCGTGTTCGCGGGCATGCCGGCGCTGGAGATGTACTGGCTCGGTTCACCGGGGATCGTGCTCGGGATGATCGGCGTGCTCATCGGCTGGCTCGCCTGGTGGGGCGGGGTGGAGCCGCTCCCCACGTCGAAGCAGGTGGACGCGACGGCGCAGACCCAGGTGGCGGCGGTGGTGAGCTGCGGGATCTGCGGGCTCGGGGTGGAGCAGCAGGTGCGGGTGGAGTGTGGGTTCGGGTGCGGCCAGCACTTCCATCAGGGCTGCCACAAGGCCAAGACGTCGGTGTACCGCGGCGACAAGGCGAAGTGCGCCGTGTGTGGAAAGAAGGTAGCGTGAAGCTCGCGTTGTCGGGATCGGCCGGAACGGGGAAGACGACGCTGGGGCGGCGGCTCGCGGCGGAGACGGGCCTTCCGTACGTGCCCGAGGGCATGCGGGAATGGCTGGAGAGGCCAGGGGCCGACATCCACACGCTCGGTGAGTCCGGGCTACGGGCGTTGATCCTGGAGTTGTGGGATGCGCAGGTGCTTGCCGAGGCGCGCGCGTTGCAGAGCCATGGCGGCTTCGTCGTGGACCGCTGCTCGTTCGACATCGCGGCGTTCTGGGTCTACTACGGGTTTGCGAAGGGCGACGACGACACCGCGCGAGTCTTCCGGGAGGTGCTCGATCCTGCTCGCTACGACGCTGTCTGGCTCCTGCCCTGGGGGGCCTTCCCCGTGGAGGCCGACGGCATCCGGTCGAGTGACCCCTGGCGCCAGTTGCACGTACACGTGCTCATCGAGGGCATGCTGCATCGTGGTGGCGCGCCGCTGCACCACGTCACGGCGCTGGGCGTGGACGCCCGGGTTCGCGAGGTGCTCGGGTGGTGATCCTCTCGCATCCGATCTTCCTCGAGCACGACACCGGACCGGACCATCCCGAGTGTGCCCAGCGACTGCGCAACATCCTCGCGGCGCTCGGGGCTGCGCACGTGCCGTGGACGCACGTCGCCGCCCCTGCGACCGTGGCCGAACTGGAGCGGGCGCACAGCCCGGAGCACGTCGCGCGCGTGCTGGCGCTCTCGGGCCGCGCGGGGCTCGCCGGGGTCGAGGTGCCGATCAGCCCACGCTCGATCGAGGCCGCCCTGTGGGCTGCGGGCGGTGCGATCGAGGCGACCGACCGGGCCGTCTCGACGGGTGAGGAGGTGTGGGCGCTCGTCCGCCCGCCGGGTCACCATGCCACGCGGGCGCTCTCGCAGGGCTTCTGTGTGTTCAACAACGTCGCGATCGCGGCGCTGCACTTCCTCGCGGGCGCACCCGGGCGGCGCGTCGCCGTGCTGGACTGGGATGTGCATCACGGCGACGGCACGCAGGACATCCTCTGGGGAGAGCCCGACGCGGGATACCTCTCGATCCACCAGTATCCGCTCTACCCCGAGACAGGTACGGCGGAGGAGCAGGGCGACCACGACAACATCGTGAACATCCCGCTCCCCTCGGGATCAGACGACGCGGACTACGCTCGTGTGATCGAGGAGGTGGCGCTCCCGGCGCTCGACCGACTCCGCCCGAACCTGCTCCTCGTCTCGGCGGGCTTCGATGCGCAGCGAGGCGATCCGCTCGCCGGCATGTGGGTCACGCCGCAGGGTTTTGCGCGCATGGCCTCGCTGGTGCGCGCCTGGGCGCAGGAGAGCCGGGTGCCCGTCGTGTTCGTGCTCGAGGGCGGCTACAAGGTCGAGACGCTGGCCGCCTGCGTGCTCGCGGCGATGGGCGTCGCTCCCTGACCGCGATCGCCAGCCTGCAGCCCGCCGCTCAGGGTGACCTGCCGGGCTGTGCGGAGAGCGTCCAGTCGTAGGGGATGAACTCGACCTTCGCGTTCGCCGGGAGCGTGCCGCCGTGCGCATCGATGAAAGCCACGACGCCCCCGGATGATGAGAAATCGTCCTTGTACCATTCGAAGAGCTGCGAGATGTGCCAGGCGCCGGCCGAGTCGACGTACACCTTCGTGGGGTTCGTGCAGAACTCCCGGGCGCCTGCCTCGAGCTCGGCCTCGAGCTTCTGGGGGTCATAGGCTGCCTGGGGGAGGCGCGGGCAGCCGACGGACTGGCAGTTGAGCGCGAAGTGGAGGCGCGGGTCGTGGAATGCGGGGCGGATCACCCGGTTCTCGAGGTCGTGGAGGTTGATCCTTTCGCCCCCCACCGTGTACCGGGTGGTCACGAAGAACCCCAGGCCGGGGTCGTTCACGCTCTTGATGCCGGGGCGGTCGATCACCCCGGTGATCGCCAGCGCGTTGTAGCCGTTGATGTAGTAGGCCTCCGAGTCGCTGACGGTCGGGAACAGATCCGGGTTCCTGGCCGGAGAGACGAGGCCCACGTACGCGACGTAGCCGTCGAGCGCCGCCCGGCTCGCCAGGAGCCCCTTGTAGTCCACTCTACCGGTTGTATCGACGTACTTCGAGAGCACCTCCGTGAAGGCCTCGTGGGGGAAGGCACCTGCGCGGGGCAGGTCGAGGGCCTCCGCGGGCTCGACCGGAACGGCGGATGCGAGGCAGGCCACCAGCGATCCGGCGAGGACGCTGCGGGCGAGGAGGCGGCGGGGAGGGTGGGGCATGCGGGCTTGCCGGGTGGGCGTCAACGGGGCTGGGACCGGTACGAGTGGTCGAGGCGCTCCGGATCGACCCCAACCCGGTAGCCGAGTCGGAGCATCCAGAACCGCAGGATCGTGCGGGTCACGCCCTCCCGGTTCCAGCGGCGGGCACTGGTGTGGATCGCGGGGGCGAGCACCTGGCAGCGGTGCTGCCTCCGCGCGCGGTCCGCGAACGCGAGATCCTCCAGCGCGAGGGTGCCAAACCCACCCACGTCTCGGAAGAAGGCCCGGTCGGCCCAGATGCCCATGTCTCCCGAGCACGCACCGGTGTGGCGCGCGCGGACGTTCATCCAAACGGCGGTCCACAGGAGGCGCGGGTCCTGGCTCTCGATCCGCGTGGAAAAGCAGCCCCAGGGCCCGGCGGCTCTACGCAGCGCGTCCCCCGCCCCCCGGCTCACCCGCGTGTCCGCGTGCAGGAACCACAGCCGGTCGTGCGTGGCGGATCGCGCCCCCAGATCGAGCTGCGGCCCCCGCCCCCGGGGGCCTACGACCACCCGTGCGCCCGCGTCTCCAGCGAGTTGCAGGGTGCGGTCCTCGCTCCCGCCATCGCTCACGACCACCTCGTCCACGAGCGGCACGAGGTGCCGAACGGCCTCCTGGATGCAGGCCGACTCGTTGAGCGTCGGGATCACGACGCTGACCCGGATCATCGCCCCTGCAGCGCGTCCATGCGCCGCTTCGCCTTGGCGCCGAGCTCGTCGTTCTCGCCGACCAGGGCGACCACCTGCTTGTACATGCGGATGGCATCGCTGGTCTTGTCGATGTCTTCCTGGATCCGCGCTTCCTTGTAGATGTCCTGGGCCTGGGCCCCGAGCTCGTTGCGCACTTCGGTGAGCTTGGCGCGGGCTGCGTTGTTGAGGGGGTCCGCGGCGACGGCCGCCTCGAGCTGTTGGCGCGCGGTCGCGTATTGCTTGGCGTTCAAGGCTGTCAACGCGGCCTGGTAGTGCTTGTTGCCCTCGTCTTTCGTTTGACTGCGGGCCGATCGAACCGCTGCCTCTGCCTCGTAGTACTCGGGGGTCACGTGGTCTGGGTCCATGGACATCAGGCTCTGCCAGACCTTGATCGCCCCGGCAGTGTCACCGGAGTCGGCGAGCGCCTGGCCCCGGGCATAGGTGCTCGCGAGGTCGGGCGCCGCGCGCGCCACGGGCGTGGGGGCGGGGCTGGCGGTCGTATGGGCGACCGGGATGCGAGCAGGCGTAGGCTCGACCGCGGCTGGCGCGACGGTCGTTCGTGGCGCGGGGACCGCGACGGGGGCGATGGATGCAGGCGCCGGGGCGACTGCCGGCAGGGCAGTCCGCATGTGGGCGAACGCGATGTCGCCGCACGCGCGATAGCCGAGGCGCTCGGCGACTCCGTTGCCGGGGTCGAGTTGCAGCACCTTGTAGAACTGGGCCGCGGCCTCGAAATGCTTGCCCTGTGACTGGAGCGCCTTCCCGTTCGTGAGCAGAGTCTGTACCTGGGCGGCGGTCTCGGGGGCCAACGCCGGGGCCGCCGCGACAGTGGCCTGCTGGGCGTGCGCCTTCCAGGCGACAGCGCCGACGATGATGCTGCCGGCGAGGAGGGCGCCGACCACGGTGAGTCCGCTCACGATCACGATGGCAGCGTTCATCGGGTTCGCGAAGAAGCCTGGATCGCGGGGGGCGCCCTCGCCCGGCACCAGGGTGGGGGAGGCGGGCGGGCGAACCGTGGTCGGCCGCCCGGCAGAGGGGTTGACCCCCCGCGGCTCGGCCTGCGCCTTCGGACGCGCCGCGGTCGGCTCGCTTGCCGGCCTGGAGACAGGCTCCCGGGCCGGCGTCGGCGAGGCGGCCGGCCGTTGGTTTGGCGGGGGCTGGGTCTCGAAGGCGGGCCGGTTCGGGCGCGATGGGACGGGGCTCCCGAAGTTCGCGGTGCCCTCGCCCCCAGGCGCGAAGAATTTCAGCTCCACGGTGCCGATGCGCAGCTTGTCGCCGTCCCGGAGCACCTGCTCCCGCACCTTGCGACCGTTCACGTAGGTGCCGTTGGCGCTCGCGCGGTCCCGCACGGTCCAATTCCCCATGTGCCCGACGATCTCGCTGTGCACCCGCGAGGCTGCGGGCTCGGGCAGCACGATCTCGTTGCGATCGCCGCGCCCCAGCGTGATCATCCCCTCTGCCGGCACCTCGAAGGCCGTCTTGTCCATCCGGTGGTTGGAGGTGAGCTCCAACCGCGCGAACCCTTCTTCCAACCCTCCCAGCTTGAGCGTCGCCGCAGTGGAGAGGTTGGCTTCATCCGTCTCCGCCGCGAGCAGGATCTGCAGCCGGAAGGGGTCCACGACGATCTCGTCGCCATCGGCCATGCGCTGGCGCTTGAAGCGACGCCCGTTGTACAGCGAGCCGTTGCCGCTCCCGTTGTCCTCGTACTCGACCGAGTTCTCGTCGACGTGCAGCTTTGCGTGGCGGCGCGAGACCCCGATGTCGGAGAGGACGATGTCGTTGTCATCTGCCCGCCCGATGCTCAATACGCCGGGCTGAAGCACAATTCGCCTATCCGGAGTGCCGGGGCGACGGATGACGAGCTCTACGTGCGAGACGGCCATGAAAGAGAACATATAGCACACCCTTTTCGGGGGAGTACGGAGCGGGTGAGGACTGGCCCTCTGGCTCGCCGGCGCTTCCGTGCCTGCTCACCTCGTTCGGGTCTCGGCGATGAACGCCGCGCGGGTGCCGCATCCCAGCGCCTCGAGGTGGGGGATCGCCGCAGCCGCACCTGCCGGATCGCCGGCCTCACGGCGCAGCCGTACCGCCGATGCGCAAGCCGCCAGCACCGGGCGTTCCTCGTCCAGGAGGCGGTCGTACAGCGTGAGTGCCTCATCGGTCCGGCCCTCGCTCTCCCGCTGTTGTGCGAGGTGCAGCAGAGCGACGCCACACGGCTGGCGAGCGGCGGCTGCTTCGATGAGGGACACCGCCGAGGTCCAGTCGGCCATCCGCACGCCGAGCGCGACAACCGCGGGGAGCGCCAGCGCCATGACTGCGGCGAGGATCCGTCTGCCGTCCGACGCCGCGTGGGCGAGAGCGAGGAGCAGGAACATCATCGGCAGGTACAGGTACCGCTCCCCGTAGAGCCCGGTGCGCACCATGGCGAACGTGGCCGGTACCCAGGCGAGGCCCCCGAGTGCAAGGAGGATCCGCGCGGGAGGGCCACCACGGACCGCGATCAGCGTGACGAGTGCGAGCGTCGCCACCGCTCCGAGGGCGACGGCAGGGGTGAACAGGGTGTGCACAGACGTGCTGCTGGTGAGCGGCCACGGAACGGTGGTCCACGCGGCGGCGAACACGGCGGCGCGCGCCGCCACCTCCGCAGCGGAGTAGACCGGGTCGTCCCCGGGCGATGGGACGCCGATGTGCGCGAGCCAGCGCATCAGGAGTGCGAGCCCGCACCCCAGCGCGAGGGCCACGGCCTCCGGTCTGCGCACGCGCCCGCCCTGTGCGGTGCGCCAGCCCAGCGCGAAGACGGGAAGCAGATAGCCGATCTCCTTGCACAGCGGGGCGACCCACGCGAGGAGGAACAGCGCCACGGGCGTGCGCCGTGAGTCACTGTCCATCGCGATCAGCCCGCCGAGGATCACCAGCGTGGCGAGGAGATCACCCCGAGCGGAGACCCAGAGTACGGCCTCGGAGAGGGCAGGGTGCAGCCCCGCGCAGATCGCGACGGCCGCAGCGACGGCGGGCTTGGCGCGTCGGGACACCAGCGCGTGCAGGCAGACCACCACGGCGAGGTGCAGGAGCACGTTGTCGATGTGGTACCCCGCGGGGGAGAGGCCGAAAAGTGCGCGGTCTACGCACAGACTCAGCAGCGTGAGCGGGCGGTGGTACGTCACCGCAGCATCGCCGTGTGCCGCAAAGAGACCGCCGGAGAGGATGCCCAGCACGTCTCCATGCGCGAGGAGGTCGTTGTCGACGACCAGTTGCTCGTCATCCCAGAAAAAGCAGGCGTTGCGGGCCGGGAGCCACACCGCCAGGAGCAGCGCCGCCAACACCAGGCGAACCCGGAGGGAATTGAGGGCCGGCTGGGCGGAGCGGACATCGGACATCGGACGCGCACTCCCGGGGCGACCGGGGCACACTACACTGCGCTCGGCCCCCGCTGCAAGCCTCCGGCGCGCTACGCCAGCCGCTCCAGCACGTCCACCAGAAGCGTCCAGAACCGCTGCACCGATGGGATGCTCACGCGCTCCTCGGGGGTGTGGGCGTCCCAGACGTCCGGACCGAACGAGACCATCTCCATCTCCGGGTACTTCTCGCCGATGAGGCCGCACTCCAGCCCCGCGTGGATCGCCATCACGTGGATGGGCTCGCCGGATTGGGCGCGCCAGGCGGCGTCCACGACCCCGACGAGGGAGGCCCCCGGCTCGGGCTTCCAGCCCGGGTAGCCGCCGACCCGCGTGGTGGTGAACCCGGCCAGCGCACAGGCCGCGTCGATGCGATCAGCCAGCGCATCCTTGGTCGCCTCGATGGAGCTGCGGGTGAGCAGGTTCACCTCGAAGCCGGCCTCGGTCCGGACGACGCCGAGGTTGGTGGACGTCTGGACGAGCCCGGCGATCGCGGGGCTCATCTGCGCCACGCCGTGGGGTAGCGCCAGCAACAGGCCGACGAACGCTCGCGCATCCGCGGCGGAGGCCACGTGCGTGGCGGCCCCGGGCTCCACGCTCACCGTCACGCCGGGATCGAGCGCACCGAACGCGCCCGCCCACACCCGGGACTGGTTGGCCACCTGCGCGCGGAGCGCATCGGCGTCACCCGTCGCGACGACGACCACGGCAGAGGCCTCCCGGGCGATGGCGTTGCGCTTGTTGCCCCCCTGCAGGGACGAGAGCCGGTACGGGACGCGCAACGCGGTCAGCACCTGCGCGAGCACCTGGATCGCGTTCGCGCGCCCGAGGTGGATGTCGCTGCCGGAGTGCCCGCCCCTCGCGCCGTGCACCTTCACGCGGAGCGCGACTCCGCCCGCCGGCACCGGCTCCCAGGTGACCGCCCGGGCGGCCTCGGTGTCCACGCCGCCCGCACACCCGATCGTCAGGTGTCCCTCCTCCTCGCTGTCGAGGTTGAGCAGGTACTTCGCCCGCAGCCAGCCGCCCTTCAGCTCGTTGGCCCCCGTGAGGCCGGTCTCCTCGTCGATCGTGACGAGCAGCTCCAGCGGCGGATGAACCAGGCCGGGCTCGGCGAGCGCGGCGAGTCCAGCCGCCACGCCGATGCCGTCGTCTGCGCCGAGCGTCGTGCCCGTCGCGCGGAGCACGTCACCCTCGCGGCGGACGCGGATCGGGTCGGTTGCGAAGTCGTGCACGGTGCCCTCGTTTTTCTCGCACACCATGTCCACGTGCGCCTGCATGGCCACGGCCGGCGCGTGCTCGTGCCCCGGCGACCCGGGCTTGCGGATCAGCACGTTGCCGACGCCGTCGGTCTCGACCTGCAGGCCCAGCGCCCGCCCCTGGTCGGCGACCCAACGGGCCGCCTCGGCCTCCTGCTTGGAGGCGCGCGGGATGGCGGACAGCGCGAGGAAGTAGTCCCAGACGAGGCGGGGCTGCAGATTGGCGAGATCGTTGGGCATCAGGGGCTCCGGATGGCGGGGGGATACCGCCCCGACATCCACGGCGCCATGGGTCCATCGTTCGATGTCGCGGGTCCCGCGCGGGCTCACGCTTCAGGGATGGCGAGCGCGGGGCTCCCACCGCTTCTCCGTCCGCGGGGCGCCGCGACCGGTTACCCGCCGACCGAAGCCCGGTAGACCATGCAAAACCGCTCGGAAGATCCCCTCGTCATCCCGGAAGGCTGGCTGCACCGCGGTGACGCCTTTGTCACCGGGGATGGCGTACAGCTCGCGATCTTCGGCGGGATCCCCGGCGAACGCGCCCGCATCCGGCTCACCGGTACGCTGCGCCGGCAGGACCGCGCGCGCTGGGTCGCCGCTGCGGGTCCGTCCCACCCCTCGCGCGTGGAGCCCTGGTGTGATCGGTACGTGCCGTGCGGTCGCTGCCCGATCATGCACATCCACCCCATCGCCCAGCACGACGTGATCCGGGGCCTCGTGCAGGACGCCGTCGACGCCGTGGAGCTCGATGGCCGGGTGGACCACGTGGTGCCCGCGTTCACGCCCGATGCCGTGCGCCTCGAGCTCCAGTACGAGCTCAACCTGGTCGCCGGCTACAGCGACAGGCAGAGCCCGAGGATCGGCGTCCCCGGCCACGACGGCCGCGAGGTGGTGCCCGTTCCCGGCTGCCTCATGGTGCCCGGCACGCTTCGCGAGACGATGAAGGTGCTCGCGCACCATGTACGGGAGCTCGAGATCTGGCCATGGAACGGCAAGGTCGGCACCCTGCGCGCGGTCCAACTCCGCTGTTCGCCGGTCACGGGCGAGGTCGGCGTGCTGCTCTCGGTGGCTCGCCCGAGCACGATCCTGAGCGAGCTTGCGGACCGGCTCGCCAGCGCCCACCCGGCGATCGCGGGCGTCGCGATGCACATCTCGCAGCCGCCCGGGTTCGCCTGGGACCGCGACGAGGAGGGGGAGCTCGGCGTGGGCATGCTCTACGGCAAGGCGATGCTCGACCTCGCGCCGGGCGGCCTCGCGATGCGGCTCGGGTTCTCGGACCCGTGGCCTGCCCGGCCCGACGAGCCCGCCCTGCTCGACGCTGTCGCGGCCCTGCGGCCCCAGCCCGGGGACGCCGCGCTCGAGATTGGGGGGACCAACGGCGTGGGGGCCCTGCTCCTCGCTCGCCAGACAGGCTGGGCCATGAGCCTCGGGCTGCCCGAGGCTCGCGCCCGTCGTGCTCGGGAGAACAGCGCCAGCCTTGCGGCAACTGTCAGTGGTGCATCTGCAGAATTCGTGTCGGGTCCGGTGATCGAGGGCCTCGCCTCGGTGTACGGGCGCCTGGAGGGGCGGCGGCCCCTGGTGCTGCTCAACGCGGGCACGAAGGGCATCCCCGATCCCGTGCTGGACGCGGTCCTGGCGCTCGACCCGCGCCGGGTGGTGCTGCTCGGCTCCAATCCCCGCTCGTTCGGCAAGAACCTCAAGCGCCTGAGCGCCGGCCTCACCGTTCTGCGCGTGACCCCTCACGATGTCGCGCCCAACACGCCCTTCGCGGACATCGTCGGCGTGCTGGAGAGCGAAGACAAGACGTTGCCGACCTCCCGGTCGCCGCGTCGCAAGGTCGTACGCAAGGGCTGAACCCACGGAGGCGGGCAGATGGTCGTGATGCCGATGCAGGTGCCGCCGCGGTTCATGCGCCTGTTTCACGCCTGCGCCGAGGCCGGTGGGCGCGCGCTCGTGGTGGGCGGGGCGGTGCGGGATCACTGCCGCGGGGAAAAGCCGAAGGACCTCGATGTCGAGGTCCACGGGCTGGACCCCGGGGTGCTCGAAGCCGTGCTGAAGGCGCTCGGGCGGGTGGGCGAGGTGGGGCGGTCGTTCGGGGTCTACAAGCTGCGGCTCGGCGGGGACGAGGTCGACGTGAGCGTGCCACGTCGTGATCGCGTAGGTGACGGCCCCGGGCGCGGCCACAAGGGCATCCAGGCCGAGGCCGATCCCTTTCTCGGGGTGAAGGAGGCGGCCCGTCGCCGCGACCTGACGATCAACGCGATCGCGTTCGACCCGCTCACCGGCGTGTACGAAGACCCGTGGGGCGGCATCCAGGACATCGAACGCGGCATCCTGCGCGCGGTGGACGCCGCCACGTTCGTGGAGGATCCGCTGCGGGCGCTGCGTGTCGCGCAGTTCGCCGGGCGGTTCGGGTACGCCGTGGCCCCGGACCTGCTGGCCCTCTGCGCGACCATGCGCTTGACGGAGCTCCCGTCCGAACGTGTCTGGGGAGAGGTGGAGAAGCTGCTCAGCCGCTCCCCGAGGCCGTCGATTGGCTGGGCCGTGGCCCAGGCCGCCGGCATGTGGGCGCAGGTCGTGCCGGAGTGGGCGGCGCGCGTGCCCTCGAGCGCCGTCGACCCCGCAGTCGTGCCGCCGCTGGACCCGGTGCGGGCGGGCGTGGGCGCGCTGTTGGACCGTGTTGCGGCGGTGCCCGTGGACGGCGCGCAGCGTCGGCTCGCGCTGCTGCTGGCGGCTGCCTGCGCAGGATTGTCGGTCGAGCAGGCCGAGTCTGCGTTGGTGCGGCTGAACGTGCAGCGCATCGACGGCTATCGTGTGCGTCTGCAGGTCCTCGCGTTGGTCGGGGAGTCGCGGCGGGTGCCTGCCACGGACTCGGAGATCCTCCGCGCGGCCGACCGCTGCGACGTGGAGCTGCTGGCGCGCCTCGTCGACTCGGAGACCCTGCTCGTGCGTGCAGCCGCGCTCGGGGTGCTCCGCCAGCCGCTGCCTGCGCTGGTCCGGGGGAGCGATCTGCTCGCGCTCGGCTACACCCCCGGCCCGGCGATGGGCGAGGTGCTCGCCGCCCTGCGTGAGGAGCAGTTGGCGGGGCGCGTGACCACGAGTGAGCAGGCGATCACGTGGGTGAGGGGGCGGGGGTGACCGCTGCGTCGGCCGCCGAGGGCCCCTGCCACGCGATAGTGCGGCAGATGTCCCGCCCCAGCAACTCCGCCGCCGTCGCCGCGTTCACGCTCTCGCTCCTCGCCGCCCTCGGGCTCGATCCCGCCCGGGCGGCCGCCCCGGCAGCCGCCCCGCTTGCCGCTCCCGCTTCAGCGGTTCCTGCCCCAGCGGTTCCTGCCCCCGTGGCAGGGACCTCGGGCGCCGCGACGACGGCTTCCGGGCTGCACGTCACCGCCACGGTGCATCCCGAGTCGCTCGTCGGCTTCCCCGTCGTCGTCGCCTTCACGGTGAAGAACGACACCGCCGCCAACCAGACGTTTCCGGACCTTGCGGCCCGACCCCACCTCGTGCGCTTCACCGTCGACGGGCCGCGAGGCAAGTCCGAGCGGTACAACACCCCGCCTGCGTTCGACGTGGCGACCGCCTGGGCGCTCGCCCCGCACTCCCAACGCGACGTGCTGCTGGAGATCCCGAGCTCCGCGGCGTTCCCCGCGGGAGACTACACGGTCACCGTGAGCATCCAGGACCCGGGCGGACCGATCAACTTCGCCCCGGTCGCGATGTCGCTGGCGGTCCCCCGCCCTCTCGCCGGCACCCCGATCTGGGAGCCGACCATCGCCCAGAACCTCGGCACGATCTTCCCGTGGGTGCAGGACCGGGGGAGCTCGGCCGCGCTGTACCTGATGCAGTTCGATGCCCGAGCGCAGACCCGGGCCATCGCCCAGTACTGGATCGCCGACCTGGAGGCGCCGGTGGACCCCGTGCTCTCGCGGTCGAGGCCGGGCGACTCGTTCGCACGCTATCTCTACTGGCTGGTGCCGAGGAGCACGACGGCGACGTTGGGCTACGGTCGGCTCGAGGGGACCGCGCTGCGCACGGGCGTGAAGACCGCTGCGTTGCCCTACCCCACCGCCGAGCTCTTCGACCGGGGCATCACCGACAGCAAGGGACAGCTGGTCGTGCCGATGTGGATCCCGGCGCCGTCGGGCAAGGGCGGGTCGCTCAAGGCGTGGACGCTGACCGAACGGGGAGCCCAGAGCGTGCGCAACATCGTGGACCTCCCGGTCAAGCCGACGCTGCATGCGACCGCCATCGACGCCGCGTCCAACCTGCTGGTCTCGGTCGTGGTGAGCGGTGGCGTGGACGTCTACAAGGTGGACCCCGCCATGCCGGCGGAGATCCCTGCCCGGGGTACCCGGCACTGGGCTGCCCAGGCCGGCTGGGCGCCGGTGGGCGTGACGTTCGACACGTTGCCGGACGCCGGCGCCCGCCCCGGTGGGCTCTCCTTGTACGTGCTCACCCGGTCCACGACGCCGGGGCCGCAGTCGTGGAAGTCACAGTGGAGCGACCTCGCCGGGAACGCGTTCTCTCCCGCGCAGGGCACCTGGAACCTCCCGGGGATCCTGGAGGCACTGCTCACCAACGGCTATGGCCCGTTCTATGCGCTCAGTCGGGATTCGCAGGGCGCCTGGTGGTACGAGGTGCAGGGCGGGGCGCCGGTCGCCGTACCCTTTCCCGCCCCGCTGGGGCCCCCTTCGTTGTTCATCAGCGGCGGCATCGTGCGCGCTCGGGCGCTGGGCGGCCCATCGGTCGTGACCGACCTCACACTTGGACCCAAGGCGGAGTAGCCGTTCGGTCCGCAGGTTTGGCATGGCCGGCCAGTGCCACTGGGTTACCGCGCCGGAAGGAGCCGACCATGCAATCAACGGACTGGAATCAACGCTACTCCGGCGGCAATGTACCTGGCTGGGATCTCGGACGTCCTTCGCCGGTAGTCCTCCGGCTCCTGCCGTCGGTGCACCACCCGCCCGCGCGGGTGCTCATCCCCGGCTGTGGCCTCGGGCACGATGCCCGGGCCCTCGACCGGCGGGGCTACCGTGTCGTGGGGATGGAGATCGCGCCGCTCGCCGCCGAACGCGCCCGGGCGACGAACGGCGTGGACGTGCGCGTGATGGACTTCCTTGCCGCCGACTTCTCCGAGCAGGGGCTCGGCGTGTTCGACATGCTCTGCGAGCACACCCTGTTCTGCGCGATCGAGCCCGACCAGCGGGACCTGTACGTCGCCGCAGCTGCACGTGCGCTGCGACCGGGCGGCAAGCTGTTCGGCGCGTTCCTCGATTTTGACAACGCCGCGCTCAAGCGACCCGGTCCGCCCTACGGCACCAGCGCTTCGGAGCTGCTGCACCGGTTCAGTGGGAGCTTCGAGGTGGAGCGCCTCGAGCCATCGGGCTTCACGTTCCCGGCGGCCCCCGGAGTGGACGTGCCGCAGCTCGAGGTCGTGTTCGTGCGCAGGTAGGGCTGTGTCCCCTGGCCCGAACGGGGTAGAAGCCGCATGGCCACCCTGAGCTTCCGCGGCGTACAGAAGACCTACGGCAAGGTGCAGGTGCTGCACCGGGTGGATCTCGAGGTCTCCGACGGCGAGTTCATCGCGCTCGTAGGCCCCTCGGGGTGCGGCAAGAGCACGCTGTTGCGCTGCGTCGCAGGGCTCGAGGAGATCACCGGCGGCGATCTCCTGATTGGGGACCGCAAGGTGAACGACGTGGCCCCCAAGGACCGGGACGTGGCCATGGTGTTCCAGAGCTATGCGCTCTACCCCCACCTGACCGTGCGCGAGAACATGGCCTTCGCGCTCCGGTTGATCAAGCACCCGGAGACCGACACCCGGGTGGACGAGGCGGCGGAGATGCTCGGCCTCACGCCGCTGCTCGCCCGGTTGCCCAAGGAGCTCTCCGGCGGCCAGCGCCAACGGGTGGCGATGGGCCGGGCGATCGTGCGTCGACCCAAGGTCTTCCTGTTCGACGAGCCGCTCTCCAACCTCGATGCCGCGCTGCGCCAGCAGGTGCGCGTGGAGCTTCGCCGTCGGCATCAGCTGTTGCGCACGACCACCCTGTACGTGACGCACGACCAGGTCGAGGCGCTCACGCTCGCCGACCGCATCGTCGTGCTCAATGGCGGGGTCGTGCAGCAGGTGGGCACGCCGGACGAGCTCTACTTCGACCCCGCCAACAAGTTCGTCGCGGGGTTCATCGGGAGCCCGTCGATGAATTTCCTGAACCACGTCGGGCCGGACGTGCTCGGGGTGCGTCCCAACGACGTGCTGATCGAGCCCGTCGCGGCGGAGTGGCAGATCCCGGGTGAGGTCGAGTTCGTGGAGCGGCTCGGGTTCGAGGCCATGGTGCACCTGCGCATCGGAGAGGGCCCGCGGGCGGAGACGTTGATGGCACGCGTCGAGGGGGAGGCACCCACCGCTGGAGATCGCGTGAAGGTGAGGTTCGCGCGCTCCTACCGGTTCGAGAAGGTCACGGGTGCACGGATGCGGACAGGCGAGGGCGCGTCGAGGTGAGCCTGCTCCTCCTGCTCCTCGCAGCCCCCGCCGAGGCCACGGAGATCACGCTCTGGCATGCCTGGCGTGGGGAAGAGCGCACGGTGCTGGAGGCCGTCACCGCCGACTACCAGGCGGCGCATCCGGGCGACCACATCGAGCTTGTGTTCGTGCCCTACGAGTCGCTGGCGAGCAAGGTCGAGGCTGCCGTGCCGCGAGGCAATGGGCCTGACTTGTTCATCTTCGCGCACGAGAAGCTGAGCGACTGGGCGAGCAACGGGGTCGTGCTGCCGGTCGGCCCGCTGGCCGAGACGGACAGGCTTCACCTTGCCCTCGCAGGACCCCTACGGCCGGACGACCCCGCAGGCTGGCGTCCGTTGGGCAAGCCGGTGTACCAGTCGGACTCGCCCAACCTGTTCATCCCCGAGGACCACGACGCCTACGGCTGGCCGCTCGCGACCAAGTGTCTGGCGCTCTTCTACAATCGCGCATTGGTCCCAACTCCGCCTGCCACGACCGATGATCTGCTCGCCCTCGCGGCGAGCCTGCGCGACGACCCCATCCACCCTACGCGTTGGGGGTTCGCGTGGGAGGCCACCAGCGCCTACCAGAACGCCCCCTGGATGCACGGGTTCGGCGGTGGCGTGTTCGACGCCGACGCCCAGGTGCGGATCGATCGAGCGGAGAACCGCGCGGCGTTCGACTTCATCCAGCAGCTCTCCGCGCTGGGCCCCGCCGAGACGTCGGGCTCGCTCGTCACCCAACTCTTCAACGAGGGCAAGGTGGCGATGGTCCCCAACGGACCGTGGTTTCTCGGGGAGATCGAGCCGAAGGAGCGCGGCGGACCCGACTTTGCGGTGGCGCCCCTGCCCACGGTCTCTTCCACCGGCCTGAAGGCGGCTCCGTACATGACCCTGGAGGTCCTGTTCCTGGCCCGCGCGAGCCATGGGAACAACCCCGGCACCCCGGAGCAGGAGGCCCTCGCGCGCGACTACGCCGCCTACCTGCAGAGTACGGAGGTCGCCCGTCGCCGTGCGATCGAGGGACGTCAGATCGTCCCCCACGTCGTCATCGACGATCCCGTGCTCACCGCGTTCCAGACGGCCTCCGAGTCCGCGGTGGCGATGCCCACCATCCCTGCGATGGCCCAGACCTGGGAGCCGCTCGCCCGCGCGTTCCGAAGGCTCGTGCGCGGGGCCGCGACGCCCGAGCAGGCCGCAGCGGAGGCGCAGACCACCTGGACCATCGTCTCCCGGCCGGAGGCACCCACCGTGGACGGGAGACCGTACGCCGCCGTGTTGGCGGCCGGTCTGTTGGCGGCTGCGGGTTGGCTGATCCACAAGGCGTACAGCCTGCGGGTGTGGCGTCACTGGCGCGAATACCTGTGGATCGCGCCCGGTGGATTGGCGGTCGCGCTGTTGGTGATCGCGCCGTTCCTCGTCGGCGCGAGCGTGAGCCTGTTCGAGGTGGCGGGCTCCGCGAGCGACGGGACCTGGCGGTTCATCGGCTTCCAGCATTTCCTGGACATCCTGCTCGACCGTGATTTTCCGCTCTCCGACCCCTCCACGCGCGCTCTCTCGTTCTGGTACACGCTCGCCGTGACCATCGTCTGGACCGTCGCAAACGTCGTGCTGCACGTTGGCATCGGGGTGTTCCTGGCGATGATGCTGCGGGAGCCCTGGGTCAAGCTGCGCGGGTTCTTCCGCGCGGCGCTGATCCTCCCGTGGGCGATCCCCAACTACATCACGGCGCTCGCCTGGAAGAGCATGTTCCACCAGCAGTTCGGCGCTATCAACGCGGTGCTCGCGCTGCTCGGGATCCCGCCCGTGAGCTGGTTCGCGAGTTGGAGCACCGCGTTTGCAGCCAATGTGGCGACCAACACCTGGCTTGGGTTCCCGTTCATGATGGTCGTGACGCTCGGCGCGCTCCAAAGCATCCCGCGCGAGGTCGAGGAGGCAGCGGAGATGGACGGAGCGAGCGGCTGGCAGCGGTTCCGGCTGGTCACGCTTCCGATGCTGAAGCCCGCGCTGCTCCCGGCCGTGATCCTCGGCAGCGTGTGGACGTTCAACATGTTCAACGTGATCTACCTCGTGAGTGGCGGCGAGCCCGACGGGTCGACCGACATCCTCGTGTCCCAGGCCTACCGCTGGGCGTTCACCCGGGGCCATCGCTACGGCTACGGTGCTGCCTACGCCGTGATCATCTTCGGCGTGATGCTGGTGCAGAGTCGGGTGCTGAACCGGTTGGCGGGCAAGAAGGTGGTGTAGGCCCGGTGCGGTCGGGGACGTGGCCGAGGGGTTGTGGTAGATTGCAGGGGTCTCCCCGGACTGCCCGTGCGTTTTCGATTCGGACCTGCGCTCTTGGTGCTCGCCGCCTGCAGCAACGACTTCAAGCTCAACGAGCAGTCTGCCGCGCTCACCGTCACGCCGCTGGTGTCCGATGCGGGCACGCTCGCGCTCGGCTCGGAGGCGCTGCTGCCGCTGGTGCTCTATGCGCAGGATGGCGATGTGAGCGTGATCTCCGTGGACGTCCTGAACGTCGAGGGCGAGTGGTTCACGCTCCAGGACTCCGCGCTCCCCACCGTGACGAACGGGGAGACCGCCACGCTCACCGTGTCCTACGTGCCGCAGGAGGAGGGGCTGCATTGGGCCCGGGTGACGGTCAACACCAACGAGGCGACCACACCGGGTCACGAGGTGGACGTCCGGGGTGAGGGCGCCCTGCCGGCCGCGCGGTTCTACCCCTCGCTGTTGGACTTCGGGCCCGTTCGGCCGGGCACCTTGGGCACCCTCGGCGTCACCATCCTGAACGAAGGCCGCGTTCCGCTCGATCTCGGCGCCGTGGCGTTCGACAACGACCGGTACAGCCTCGACACCTCCCTCCCGGTGAGCGTGGTCGTGGGCGGGAGCGCCACGGTCGGGGTGACCTACGCGGCCGACGACGCCTCCGAACAGACGGGCGAGGCCAGGTTCGACATCGGTGCCAGCCTGGACCCGCTCGTGTTGCGGGCCAATGCCTGCTCCACCGCTTCGGGGGATCTGTACGACTCCGATGGGGACGGCTACTCGTTCTGCGCGGGTGACTGCGACGACTGGGACCGCGGCGTGAACCCGGGCGCGATCGAGACGTGCGACAGCGTCGACCAGGATTGCGACGGCAGCGTGGACGAGGGCACCTCGTGCGTCGACGACGATGGTGACGGGTTCTCCGAGGACGACGGCGACTGCAACGACGGCGACACGAGTGTCTCGCCGGCGGCCGCGGAGGTCGATGGCAACGGCGTGGATGACGACTGCGACGGGATGACCGACGACGGCAGCGTGGACAACGACCGCGATGGCTACAGCACCGCCGCCGGCGACTGCGACGATGGGAACCGGGACGTGTTCCCCGGCGCGCCGGAGCCGGCCGATGGGTTGGACAACGACTGTGACGGACTCGTCGACGAGGGCACCAGCGTGTACGACGACGACGGCGACGGCTATTCCGAGGATCGGGGGGACTGCGACGACAGCGACCCCGCTGTCAGCCCCGGGCGCGCGGAGGCTCCGGACTTCGTCGACAACGACTGCGACGGCACGGTGGACGAGGGCACGGTGTACTTCGACGACGACGGCGACGGGTACACCGAGACCGGCGGCGACTGCAACGACGCGAACCCCAGTGTCAATCCGGGCCAACCCGAGGTGAGCGGAAACCACGTCGATGACAACTGTGATGGGGTGACCTCATGATCCCGCTGCTCCTCGCGTTGGCCGCCCCGCGCGCGTACGCGGCTGACACGTTCATCTACTACAACCCCGGCTACATCACCTTCGCCGACGTCACGCCGCTGGACAACGCGCTGGTGCGGGTCGGCGCGACGGTCACGACCAGCACGTCGTCTGCGTGGCCCACCTCGTGGTCGGGCTACAAGCTGGTCATCCTCCTGCTCCCAGGTGCGCACTTCTCGGCGCCGCAGGTCGCTGCCTTGCAGACGATGGTGAACGCGGGCGGGCGGCTGGTCATCTCGTCCGACTACGGGCCGGCCTCCAACTGGGGGAGCGCCAACTCCTACGCGCAGTCGCTCAACAGCGATCTGGGCACGGGCATGTCGCTCGCCTACAGCACGGTGGACCCTGCCGGCTGCTCGGCGACGTCGTCCATCCTTCGAGATCAGGTCACGACAGCCGTGTCCACGATGCAGGTCGCGGCGTCCAACTCCATCTCTGGCGGGACCCCGCTCGTCCGGTACGGCGCCGACACGGTGATGGCCGTCTCCCAGCCGTCGAGCGCCTCGTCGTCGCGCACCCCGTACGACGTGATCCTGTCGGGCGACGTGAACATGTTCCTCGACGACTGCGCGGGGTACTCGGCCTACGGGGCGAACGTGACCTTGTGGGAGAACCTGTACCTCGGGTTGTGCAGCGACGGCGACGGCGACGGTTACGACGACGCAAGTTGCGGCGGGGACGACTGCGACGACACGGACTGGACGGTCCACCCGGGCGCCACCGAGATCCCCTACGACGGGATCGACAATGACTGCAACGGCGGCGATCTCACCGACGTGGACGGCGACGGCTACACAAGCGACACGGTCTCGGGCGGTACGGACTGTGATGACAGCGACTCCAGCGTTCACCCCTCCGCCACGGAGTCGCCCGATGGCGTGGATCAGGACTGCGATGGCGTCGTGGACGAGGCCACCGACTGGTACGACGACGACGGCGACGGCTGGAGCGAGGCCGGTGGGGACTGCAACGACGCCAGCTCAGGCATCCACTCGGGCGCGACCGAGGTGTGCAACGGCGTGGACGACGACTGCGACGGGGTGATCGACGAGGACACCAACTGTTCGGACGACGACGGCGACGGTTGGACCGAGTACGAGGGCGACTGCTCCGACGGCGATCCCGACGTGAACCCGGGCGAGCGGGAGACCAACGGCAACGGCATCGACGACGACTGCGACGGCACGGTGGACGACGGCAGCTTTGACGAGGATGGCGACGGCTACACCAGTTGGGCGGGCGACTGTGACGACACCGACGCCGCGGTCTACCCCGGCGCGACCGAGCTCCCCGACGGCAAGGACAATGACTGCGACGGCACCGTGGACGAGGGCACCGCCACCTACGACGATGACGGCGACGGCTACAGCGAGGCCGCCGGGGACTGCGACGACACCGACGCCCAGGTCTCTCCCTCGGCCACCGAGGTGGATGCCAACGGCATCGATGACGACTGCGACGGCCAGATGGACGAGGGCGGCTCGGGTACGGACGACGACGGCGACGGCTTCTCCGAGGATCAGGGCGACTGCAACGACGCCGACGCGGCGGTGAGCCCGGCTGCGGACGAGGCCGCCGGCAACGGCGTGGATGACGACTGCGACGGGTCCGTGGACGAGGGCGTCGATGACCTCGACGCGGATGGCTACACCGTCGCGGATGGCGACTGCGACGACGGCAACGGCTGGGTCTGGCCCGGTGCGATCGAGATGTGCGACGCGGTAGACAACAACTGCGATGGGCAGATCGACGAGGGGTGCGACGTGGTGGCAGTGGACACCGGGGATGGCAGCAAGCAGCAGGGCTGCGGGTGCGCTACCGGGGAGCCGGGCGTGGGTTGGGCGGGGCTCGCGCTCGTGGCGGCCGGGTTGGTGCGGCGCAGGAGGGCGTAGTCAGTACGCCGCGACGTTGGCGTCCATCCACGCCAGACGGGCGTGCACGAACGGGCTCACGTGCGCCAGCTCGTCTTCGTAGGAGGTGACAGCGTAGAGGGTGCCGCCGAACTGGATGTCCTCGATCGGCCAGCGAGCGAAGTTGCGGTCGATCGCGCTGCCAAGCAACGTCGGGTTCGCCTCCAACCAACCGTCGATCGTCGCGTCCGAGAGCGCGCCTGCCCGCCACTCGGCCCACATGCTCGACATGCGCTCCCGGAAGCCCGGGGCCGCCGCCAGATCGATGATGAGCTGGGAACGGTAGGCGATCCACGACTCGGGGTTCTCGTTGTCGTTGTAGTCCGGCTGTCCGAACGAGAGGTCCACGTCCCACGGCGTGAACCGGATCCTGCCATCCATCCCGGTGTAGATGTGGTTCGATAGGAAATAGGCGTCGTTGTTCTTGATGAACTCCTCCATCAAGACGAACGCGACGGCGCTGTCGAGATCGACCTGGTCCCAGGTCGCCGCGTCTGTGGCTGCGATCGCGGTCTCCATGGCGCGGAGCCGGGCCTGGACGCCGGCGAGCACCTCGGGGGTCTGCGCGGACTCCGCCGGATAGTTCAATGCCCAGTGGGCGTACTGGAGCGCCGAGGGGAAGCCGCTCTCGTCGCCCTTCGCGATGAACGATGAGCCGGTCCCGTCGTCGTCGGGCACCTGCGCGCGGTACCTGCTGTGGTCGATGCGCTCCTCCAGTTGGTACACGCCGTAGTACTCGCCCTGGTACAGGAGCTCCACGTATACGGACTCGGGGGCCCACTCCCGGTCGGCGGTGAGGTCCCGGTACAGATCGAAGCAGAGCTTGTTCCGAAAGAGCGCCCGGTCGATGTACATGCCGTTCAGGAGCCAGTCGGCCTCCTCGCCCATGCCGAACAGATCGGCGGGGGCGTCGTCGTCGGCTGCATCCCGTAGCTCGATGGAGAACTGCTGCTTCGGGAAGTCGAGGGAGGATCGGCCGTGCAGGCTCACCCCTGCGGGACCGTCCCATTGCACGTTGCCGGCCTGGTCCTCGATGTGCAGGGTGCAGTCGATCTTGCCGTCGGCGGTAGGCTCGGCGGGGCAGTCCAGCGTGGCCCTGCCGGGGGCGGTCCAGGTCGACGGGGAGGTGTCGGAGGAGTCGACAGAGTCGGTGCTGTCGGTGCTGTCGCCGCTGTCCGGGGGGACGGTCGGCAGGCCCGTGTCGGCGCTGTCCCGGGTGTGGCTGTCGCCTGCACGTCGCGTCGGGATCGACGGGGAGACGCAGGCCGAGAGCGCTGCCAGCGTCAGGATCACAGGTCCGCCTTGCCCTGCCGGTTGCGGAGCAGCATGAACACCAGGCAGGCGGCGCCAGCGATGGCAGAGGCCAGCAGCATCGCGAAGATCGAGGTGAGATCCCCGCTCTTGGAGTCGTACATCTTGCCGATCACGAGCTCCTGCACGATGGGCCCGAGCGACCCGAAGCCGCTGATCACCCCGGCCGCCACCACAGCGGTGCGTCGGGAGCCGATGTCCATGGCGCCCGCGCCTGTCATCAGCGCGTCTGGCCCGTAGAGCGTGAGGCCGACGAGCAGCAGGCATCCGACGAACGCCTCCCGGGACCCGAGCCCCAGCGTGCAGAGCAGGAGCGTGGCGAGCACCAGCCCGAGCGTGCTGATGAGCGAGATGGTCACCCGCCGGCTCTTGAACACCCGGTCGGAGAGCCACCCGCACAGGAACACGCCGGGGATGCCCGCGACGTCGAACGCCGTGGACCAGTAGCCGGCGGCCTCGCTGGTCTCGTGGAAGTTCTCGGTCAGGAAGAAGGGGGCCCAGTCCCACAGTGCGTAGCGGATGAATTTCAAGAAGAAGTAGAAGATGCCGACCAGCAGGATGTTCACCCAGGCCGCGCGGCTCAGCCGGATGGGACCAGCGTCTTCGGCGTCGGCGTACTGCGCGCCCGGCTCGACCACGGCGGGCAGTCCGAGGTCCTCGGGGCGATCCCGCTGGTTGAACACGAAGAACGCCCAGATCACGCTCAGGACGACCGAGCCCGCGAAGAAGGTGGCGTGCCACCCGTAGCGCCCGAGCACCCAGGCTGCGAAGGGGCCTGCGACGAGGCTGCCCATGGTGAAGTTGGTCGCCCACCACCCCATCACCCGGCCCCGCTCCTGACGGTGGAACCAGTTGGCCATGGTCCCGACGTTCCCCGACCAGCCTGTCGCCTGGGCGAGCCCGGAGAGGGCCATGAGCGCCATGAAGGTGCCCCGCGTGTTCGCGAACCCGCAGGCCACCCCGGTGCCGATGGCCACCGCCATCCCGAGCAGCAGGTTCACCCGGGGGCCGACCTTGCTGCCCATCCCGGCGGCGATGAACTGGCCGAGCGCGTAGGCGATCAGGTAGGCCGCGCCGATCTGGCCGAGGTCGTCGGCGGTGAACTTCAGATCGGTCTTCAGCGTGGACTTGACGATCGAGAACGGCTTGCGACAAAAGTAGAACCCGACGTAGCAGAACCAGGTGGAGGCGAACACGCGCCAGCGCCAGTGGGTGAGCTGCTCGAGCTTTGTGGAGTCGGTGGTGGCCATGGGGGCGAAGGATACACCCTTGCGCCTACCTGGGGGCGAATCTCGCCATGACCGAGGTGCCCCCGAGCATCGGCAGGACCACGGTCGGGTTCGTCCCCAGCGCGCTGTCCGTCCACCCGCTGAACACGTAGCCCTCCGCCGGGACGGCGGTCACGGTCACCGGCACGCCGGCGTAGTACCGGCCGGTGAACGGAGGGGTCACGGAGAGCACCGCGAGGGTGTAGGTGCCCCCTTCCGGGGGATCGGCCGTGAGCGAGAGGGTCGCGTGCCCGGAGAGCCCGAAGTGGTCGATGAGCTGGGCGTCGATCGCGGCCGGACGGCGCTCGGCGAAGGTCTCGGCATAGCTGACCTCGGACTCCCAGTCGTCCATCGAGGCGCCGGAGCACCAGCGGTCCCGCTGCTTCTGCATCACGGGGCGCACCTCGTCGGCCAGGGCGGTCACGGTGGCACGTGCCCGCTCGGGGGCGAGCGAGGTGTTCAGGTAGTCGGCGTGCGCGTTCACGAGCAGGGTGCGAAAGTCCGGGTTCGTCAGTGCGGCGGCGATGGGGAGGCCGCTCCAGTTGTCGGAGATGCTCGTGGTGAGGTGATCGTAGGAGTAGTCGGTCCACCCGTGGCCGAAGTCGTAGACCATCCAGCGCCACTTGCCGTCGTCGCGATGCGGGCGCCACATGCGCAGGTTGTTGATCCACCAGTCGGAGTTCCCGATCCAGCCCTGGACGACGATCGCGCTCGCGAAATTCTGGACGTCCACGCTCGCGTCGAACCGGGCCCATGCGTCGGGTGTGGAGAGGTCCTCGCCTGCGAGGGAGTCCAGCGCGTCGAAGGCGTCCCAGGTGCCCTCCTCCAACGTCCAGTTCGCCTCGTGGGTCCAACCGAGCTTCACACGGTCGAGGTCGTCCGGTCCTTCGCCCCGGTGGTCGGCGATCCAGTATTCGTCCAGGCGCTCCTTGAGCTCGTACTCGCCCCAGAACGCGCCGTTCAGGTAGACGAGGACAGGCCGGTAGGCCTGCGCGTCGATCGCGGGCCAGTGCCGGTCGTCGTCGCCACGAAACACGGCCTGCACCGAGGCATCGACGATCTGGGTGCTGCACCAGTCCCCGCCGTTGCGCAGGTACAGGTGCCGGTACCCGGCGAGATCCTCGTTGGGGAAGATCGGGGTCGCGAACGTTTGGGGCCCGTATCCGGAGCGGGCGACGATCTCGAAATTGCGCTGGTCGAAGGCACGGCTGTAGCCACCCGCGATCTGGATCCCCGCGTCCTGGTCGATCACCTGTGTGCCGTCGGATCCGAAGATCTCCACGTGGGCGTCCTTCTCCCACTCCTGCCAGAAGTTGGCCCCGAAGAACGGGTATTGCGGCTCGGCGTTCTCCCCGTACACGTAGATGCCGGTCTCCTCGTTCCAGAGGTCGGGCGGGTCGACCGTGAGCGAGATGACCATCACCCGGCCGTCGAGGATCGTCGGGTCCTCCGAGTAGGTGGCGGTGGATGGACGACTGGGCCAGAGGCCCGCGACGTAGGCACGGGCCCTCACGACGACGGGCTGCGCCGTGGCGTCGAGGTCCACCGGCGTGGCGTACGCCGTGCTCTCGCTCGTCGGCAGGCTCCCGTCGAGCGTGTAGGTGATGCGGCCCGCGCTCGTGGCGGAGACGGTCACGGGCGTCGCGTAGAACCCCGCAGCCGGCAGGAGCGCCGGCGGGTCCGCGAAGCCCGGGCGAGACTCGGTCGTGTTCGGCGCCCCGGGCGTGGGTGCCAGGAAGTACTCCCACGCGCCGGGATCGACGCCCGATCGGCCGTAGGAGATGTCGTTGTAGAGCCGCGGGAGGACCACGTGGTCGGCCACGCACGGTCCGTCCGCGGTGGGCATCGAGAGGAAGAGCTCGTCGCCGTCCGGGTCGAGCGTGAAGTCGGTGTGATCCGCGATCGTGGCGTCACCGGCGGCGTAGTACAGGCGGGTCTGGTCGGTCAGGACCGTGCCGTCCGGGATCGGCCAGCCGCCCTCCGCGGTGGTGCCGAGCGTCCAGCCCCCGATGTCCACCTCTACGCCTGGGCTTGTCGGCGCGATCTCGATCCAGTCGGGCTGATCGCCGGTCTCGTCGGCGATCCCGTGCAGGTTTGCGCTCACGATCTCGTTGAGCCCGGCGCTGGCGGGTCCGGGGCAGGGCGTCCAGCCCGGGGCCGTGTCTTCGGGTACGTGCTCGAGTCCTGTGTCCGGGGGCGAGTCGTGATCGGGGGCGCGATCGTGCTCCTGCTCGGCGGGGTGCGAGCAGGCAGCGAGCGATCCGAGGAGGAGGAGCACGGAGGCACGGTACCACCTCTACGGGGCCGGGACCTGACCACGGGGCCTGTCGGATCGGGCGCGTCGCCCGGGGAGCAGGTAGGAGCGCAGATGATCGAACGTGTACATCTTCGCGTGCGCGACATCGCGCAGAGCCGTGCGTTCTACGGCGTGGTGCTCTCCGGCCTCGGGTGGGGCGAAGCCGAGATGGCGGAGACCGGCGCGGTGGCGTTCGGCCCGGGCACTCCGGACACTCCCGGCTGGGTCGCCCGGATCTGGCTGCTGCCCACGCCCGAGGGGCCGGTTGGTGCGGGGCACGTCGCGGTGGGCGCCGCGGACCGGGCGGCGGTGGTCGCGTCCTTCGCGGCGGTCTCCCGCGCCGGGGGGCGGGGCCAGGTCGTGATGGTGCCGCCGCTCTCGGTCTCGGCCTACCTCGAAGACCCGGATGGGCACTTCCTGGAGGCGACCGCCCGGATCTCCGCCCGGGAGGCCGTGATCTTCGCCGTCTCGGCAGAGCTCGAGGGCGTGTCGTTCGCCGGCGCCGAGCCGATCTGGGTCCAGAGCCGCGACCACAACCTGATGACGCTCGCGGGCGAGACCCCCTGTGTGGTGACATGCGATGGCTCGGTGGTCACGGTGGCGACCATCGCCGACCTGCCCGGGCTCCAACCCCTCGTCGCCGCGGCGCGGGCGATGGAGGCGGAGTTGACGGTGCACCGGCTGAAGGCCGGGCAACGCTACACCGTGGTGCGCGCGTTCCAGGACTACTACGCGAACGCGTTCAGCCCGGGCGAGCAGCTCACCTTCGTCGAGCAGAACTTCCTGCCCTACGACGATGGGCACACGCTGGTCTTCCGGGACGATCGGGGCGAGCGGCGCATGTACGTGCAGGGCGGGACCGAGCTGTATGCCAACTTCGGGCGGTTGATCAAGGGCTGATCCGGCGCCCGGACGTAGGCCAGGTGCCTGCCCCAGCGATTTCAGTTAGCAGTGAAATCCTCGCGAGACCGTCCCATGCGCATCGTCCTCGGCATCAGCGGTGCTTCTGGTGCGCCCTACGCGCGGCGCGCGCTCGAGTTTCTCTCGGGGCCCGGCCGGAGGGCGGGGGTCGAGACCGATGTGGTCTTCACAAAGACCGGCCGGCTCGTGTGGCAGCACGAGATCGGCACGGATCCAAGCGAATTCGGCCTCCCGATCTGGCCGCACGGAGACCTGACGGCGCCGTTCGCCTCGGGCAGCGCGCGCTACGACGGGATGCTGATCGCCCCCTGCTCGGTCGGCTGTGCCTCGCGGATCGCCCACGGGGTCTCGAACGATCTCGTGTCGCGCGCCGCCGACGTCATGCTCAAGGAGCGGCGACCCCTCGTCGTCGTCGTCCGGGAGACGCCGCTCTCGTTGATCCACCTGCGCAATCTCGCGCAGCTTGTCGAGGCGGGCGCCTTCGTGATGCCGGCCTCGCCCAGCTTCTACACGCGGCCCACCACCATCGATCAGGTGCTGGACACCGTGGTCTGCCGGGCGTTGGACCGCCTGGGTGTCGACAACGACCTGATGCGCCGCTGGAGCGGCCTGGAGATCCACCATGACTGAGTCGTTCGCGGTAGAATCCGCAGGGCTTTCGCCCGTTTCCCGTCAGGCGATCGACACCGCCGGCCTCTCGGACATCCGGGAGAAGGTCGTCGCAGGCGAGCGCCTCTCGTTCGCGGACGGCGTGCGGCTGTTCAACACCGGCGAGATGTCCGTCCTGGGCGCGCTCGCGAACCTGGATCGCGAGCGGCGGTGGGGCGACCTCACGTTCTTCAACCGCAACCTCCACGTGAACGCCACGAACGTGTGTGAGGCGAGCTGCATCTTCTGCAGCTTCGCACGGCTCAAGACCGGGGACCCCGAGTCCTACACCATGTCGGTGAAGGACGCGGTCGGGCGGGTGCACGCGCTCAAGGACGAGTTCATCACCGAGGTCCACATCGTGAACGGGCTCAACCCCGATCTGCCGTGGGAGTACTACCTCGACCTGTTGCGCGGCATCAAGGACGAGCGTCCGGACCTGCACATCAAGGGCTTCACGGCCGTTGAGGTGCACTACTTCGCGGAGAAGTACGGGAAGTCCTACGAGCAGGTGCTCACCGAGCTGATCGCGGCCGGACTGGGCTCGCTGCCCGGCGGTGGCGCCGAGATCTTCCACCCCCGCGCCCGCAAGAAGCTCTGCGACGACAAGGTGGATGCAGCCGGTTGGCTCGAGGTCCACCGCGTGGCCCACCGCCTCGGGCTGCGCTCGAACGCGACGATGCTGTTCGGCAGCATCGAGACGCTGGAGGAGCGCGTGGACCACATGGTGCGGCTGCGCGACCTGCAGGACGAGACGCGCGGCTTCCAGACGTTCATCCCGCTGCGCTTCCACCACGAGAACAACCGGCTGCGCCGGGTGAAGGAGCCGACGGGGTTCGACTCGCTGCGCACCTACGCCGTGAGTCGGCTGATGCTCGACAACTTCGACCACATCAAGGCCTACTGGATCATGCTCGGGCAGCGGCTCGCGCAGGTCTCGCTGGGTTTTGGGGTCGACGATCTCGACGGGACCGTGCGCGAGGAGCGCATCTACCACATGGCGGGCGCCCAGACGCCACAGGAGCTCACCCGGGCCGAGCTGGTCACGCTGATCCGGCACGCCGGGCGGGTGCCGGTGGAGCGCGACACGCTGTACAACGTCGTCGCCGAGTGCTGATGCCGCCGTAGGTGTGCGTCACCCGGCCGCGGCGCTCTCCTCGGGCTGCTCGGGGTCGACGACCTGGCCCTCTGCGTCGATCGGCTCTTCCGGCGTGACCGAGGAGACGTCGTAGTCGCCCGTCCGCGCGGCGGTGAAGTCGCTCTCGAGCCGGAAGGTGGTGCTGATCGTGGCGTCGCCGATATGGCAGCCGCCGGCCCACTCGTACGCGATGACGCCGTCGGGGATCTGCGTGGCGTCCGCGCTGAACCCGCCGTCCACCGTGCCCACCGCGAGCGCCGCGCAGCCGTTGTTGCCGGCGACACCGAGGCCGGAGAGCATCTGGAAGGCGCCTGAGCTGTCGAGCGTGCCGCCCATGCGCTGGCCGGGCTCGCCGCGCTCCAGATCCAGGTTCACGAAGTTCAGGAGCGAGTAGGCGTCGCCCCACGGCTGGTCGACCGCGACCGTGCGCCACCAGCTCTCGCTGGGGCAGTCCGCGCCGTCGTCGCCGCACACCTGCGAGACCTGGAAGCTCCCGCCGTCCCACTCCACGGTCTGCTCCTCGCCCGATGCGACCTCGGCGACGAGCTGATCTCCGATGAACACGCGCAGGTTGTCGACGTAGGTGACCTCGAAGTTGCCCATCACGTCGATGGGAGCGTCGAGCTCGAAGCAGCCGGAGAGGGGGACGAGGGCGAGGATCGGGAACAAGCGGGTCATGAGTACCTCCGCTTCTTGAGAACCCCGAGCGCCGCGCGACTGAAAGACAGGCTGAAAGTTAGTCTGCAGCATGGCCCGCATCGCTGGATTCGCTCCCCTGCTCGCGCTCGCGACCACCGGCCTCGGCGGCTGCCATCCGGGCGTCCCTGCCGACGACACCGCTGGGGCGTTCTACCCCCCCGACGAGCCCGGCCCCTACGGCGTGAGCGCCACCACGATGAGCTGGACCGACGCCCGGGGGCAGGCCATGGTCGCGGAGGTCTGGTACCCGATCCCGCTGGACCCGGACGGCTCCACGACGTGTGACCCGAAGCCCTACCCGGACATCCCCATCTCCGGGCGGGCCTGCCGGGATGAGGCCCCAGCGATCCCGACGGACACTGCGTTTCCGTTGATCGCGTTCTCCCACGGCAACGCTGGGATCCGCTTCCAGTCCATCTTCCTGACGGAGGCGCTCGCCCAGCACGGCTACGTGGTCGTCGCCCCGGACCACCCGAACAACACGCTGCTCGACTTTGACGAGGATCAGCTCGGAACGGTCGCCGAGCGCCGCCCCGGGGACGTCTCCTCGGCGGTGGACGAGCTGATCTACGTGACGACGCCGCCCATCTCCACGACCTCGGGGGCGGACGGTCCGCTCGCCCACCTCACCGTGCAGACCGACCACTTCGGGATGTCCGGCCACAGTTTTGGCGGTTGGACCACGTTCGCCACCGGCGGGGGGCAGATCCACCTCGATGCGCTGCGCACGTTCTGCGCCGACCCCGTGAACGTGGGCATCGACTATGACTTCTGCGGCGTGCTGGACCACATCCCGTCCGGGGCCACGGACGCCGATTTTGCGCCGCCCGACCCCCGCGTGGTGAGCAACCTGGCCATGGCGCCTGCCGGCTGGTACAGCTTCGATGCAGATGCTGTCGATGTGGCCGGGGGGTTGGACAGCGTTGCCCCGACGCTCCTGATGGGCGGCACCATGGATGACGCCGAGACGATCGAGAAGGAGATCCAGCCGCTCTACGACCGCCTGACCGACACGCGCTCCAGCCAGGGACCCGATGACCTCGCGATCCTCGACGGGGCCGGGCACTACGCCTTCACGGACATCTGCCTCATCGGGGACCTTCAGCCCGACTGCGAGGAGGAGGCCGGTGGCTACAGCAACCTGGACGATGCGCACGCCATCATCGACGAGCTGGCCATCGCGTGGTTCGGGACCACGCTGCTCGGCGACGACCGGTTCCAGCCCTACCTCGACGCCGCGGGGGACTCCGCGGCCGACCTGGAGTGGACGGCTGGCTGACGGATCACGACTTGGTCCGCACGTCCCGGTAGTTGGCGGCGCCACATACGCCCTTGAGCTCGCACTGCGCCTCTGTCGGCAGGGGGAACCAGCGCAGGCTCTCGTAGCCCGGGGGGAGCTCCTCGCCCGGCGCCAGCGGAGCTGTCACCTGCTCCTGCTCGATGAGCGCGACCTGGCGGTGCGCCTCCTCGAGGTACGTCCGGAGGATCGACTCCGGCTCGGTCTGGTGGCGGCGGCGGTACTCGAGCTTCCCCGAATGGTAGGCGATGTCGGCCAGGCTGCGCTGCGGCGCCGCCGGGGGGGTGCGGTGTACCCAGCTCCCCGAGCCGGGGTCGAAGGTGTAGTGGGTGAGGAACTTCCAGCCGTGCGTCGCGACAAAGTCGATCGCTTCGAGGATGAACTCGAACTGCGCTTCGGTGATGAAGTAGTTGAAGTTCACGCGCGCCCAGCCGGGCTTCACGCCGTTCCCGCCGAGCACGATCTGGTGCTCGATCGCTTTGGAGGTGGTCATGTCCACCCCGAGCAGCCGGTGGCCGTACGGCCCGGCGCAGGAGCATCCGCCCCGGGCCTGGATGCCGAACAGGTCGTTGAGCAACGCCACGACGAAGTCGTGGTGGAGCCAGCCATCGTGCACGCGCTCCCCGGGCCCGCTCGGCGCGGCGTGCCGGATGACGAAGCTCACGATCGAGAGCCGCCAGGCGTCCTTGTTGCCGAGGATCAGGATCGCCGGGTTCTGCGACCAGCGTTCGATCGCCCGGCGGACGAAGACCGATTCCCGCTCGTAGATCGTCGCGTGTCCCACGGCCACCTTGAGCTGGAAGACGAGCCCCGCCCGGATGCTCTCGATGATCGCGGGGGTGCCGCCTTCCTCACGGTGCACCGGGTCGTCGAGGTAGCGGTGCTCCGCGGGGTTCACGTACATGACCGTGCCGCCGCCGGGGACGGCGGGGACGGTGTTCTTGAACAGCGTCCGTTTGGCGACGAGCACGCCAGGGGTCCCGGGACCGCCGATGAACTTGTGGGGGGAGAGGAAGATGGCGTCCTTGTACGCGCCGGACATGCCGTCCTCGGCGATGTCGGGGTGATTCATCTGGATCTCGACATAGGGCCCGGCCGCAGCAAAGTCGAAGAACGAGAGCGCGCCGTAGGCGTGCAGCAGCCTGGAGATCGCCCAGGTCCGACTCCCGATCCCCGTCACGTTGCTGGCGGCCGAGAAGCTGCCGATCCGCAGCGGGCGGGAGGCGTATTTCTGGAGCTGGACCTCGAGCTCCGCCAGGTCGATCTGGCCGTCGGCGTCCTCGTCGATGGTCACCACGTCGGCGATGCTCTCGCGCCACGGGATCTCGTTGGAGTGGTGCTCGTACGGACCGATGAACACCACGGGGCGCTGCTCGGCCGGGATCTGCGCCTCGAGGTTCCAGCGCTGGGAGAGGTCGTGGGGGAGTCGGAGGTTGAGGACGTCGACGAGCTTGTTGATCGCCCCGGTAGCGCCGGAGCCGCAGAAGATCACGAGGTCGTCCGGGCCGCCGCGAACGGCGTCGTGGATGATGGACCGCGCGTCCTCCCGGAAGCGGTTGGTCTGACGGCCCGTGCCGCTCATCTCGGTGTGCGTGTTCGCGTAGAACGGCATCACCTCGGTGCGCAGGAAATCCTCGATGAACGTGAGGGAACGGCCAGAGGCGGTGTAGTCGGCATACGTCACCCTGCGCGGTCCATAGGGACCGTCGATGACCTGATCGTCGCCGATGATCGCGGCCTGGATGGTCTCGATGAGGTTCATGCGGGCTCCGTAGGTCGTCGAGCGTATCCCGCACGGGCGCACCATCCCCGGGTGCAGCGGCGTTCCCGCGGTGCGGGGAGGAGCCGGATCCAAGGGGGGCGAGCCGCCCCAGCTCCCGGTTCGGGTACACTCCCGTTCATGGCCATCCGAATCAACGATCTGATCACCACCGCGATGCAGCTGAAGGCATCGGACATCCACGTTTCCTCTGGGGAGACACCGGCGTTTCGCGTGGATGGGGAGATCCAGCGCATGGCGGGCGCAGAGCCCCTCTCGAACGACGACGCCAAGCGACTGGCCTACTCGATGATGCAGGAGCGCCAGCGGACCACCTTCGAGACCACGTGGGAGACCGACTTTGCGGTGTCGTTCCGCGGCCTCGCGCGCTTTCGGGTGAACGTGTACACCCAGAGCCGGGGAATCGGTTTTGTGATGCGGCAGATCCCGACGAAGGTGCTCACCATGGAGCAGCTTGGGCTCGGTCCGGTGTTCCAGCGCATCGCCGGGCTCAAGCGGGGCCTCATCCTGGTGACGGGCCCGACCGGCTCGGGAAAGTCGACCACCCTGGCTGCGATGATCGACTACATCAACAAGAACCGCAAGGAGCACATCCTCACGATCGAGGACCCGGTGGAGTTCGTGCACGTCCCGGACAAGTGCATCATCAACCAGCGCGAGGTGGGTGCGGACACCCAGAGCTTCGCCGCGGCGCTGCGATCCGCCCTGCGTGAGGATCCCGACGTGATCCTCGTCGGTGAGCTGCGCGACCTCGAGACCATCTCGCTGGCGATCTCTGCGGCAGAGACCGGGCACCTGGTGTTCGGCACGCTCCACACCAACTCCGCGCCCGAGACGGTGGACCGGCTGATTGACGCGTTCCCACACGAGCAGCAGTCGCAGATCCGCACGATGCTGTCGACGTCGCTGCAGGCGGTGGTCTCGCAGGTGCTGCTCAAGAAGGCCTACGAGCCCGGGCGCATCGCCTGCCAGGAGATCATGCTCTGCAACTCCGCGATCCGGAACCTGATCCGGGAGAACAAGCTCTTCCAGATCCCGTCGCTGATGCAGACCGGCAAGGGAGAGGGCCAACAGCTGATGGAGGTGGCGGCCAAGAACCTCGCGATCGCAAAGAAGATCACGAGGGAGCAGGCTGTCACGCTCACGAACAACCCGAAGTTGTTCGATGACCTGGGGCCGGGTGGCACGCCGGAGAGGCGGATGGGGCCGAGGTAGCGGACCGGGCTGGTCAGCCCCCGCCGACCGCGCGGATGATCTCGATGCGGTCGCCCTCGGAGAGCACCCGCGTGGGCCACTCCGACCGCCGGACCACGTCGTCGCGCACGGCGACAGCGACGCCGTCGGCGGACACTCCCGCGAGCACCTCCACCACCAGCTCGGCCACGCATCGCGCCGAGGTCTCGCGAGGGGCACCATTCACGACGATCTGCATGGCGCCTGCTAACGCAGCCCCCGATTGCGGGGAATGGCCTCGTGGTCCCGAGCCCCGGCGGGGGGATGCGCTTGGAGTTTTCCCCACGATCTTTTTTCGCCCGCACGCCACCGCCGATCCGGGGCGGGTTGTCCCTGATGGCGAATCTCACGATAGTGTATGTTCTACAATGCTTATTTCCAGCATCGCAAAAGTCATCCACACCTATTGACTGGTCAACCACACTATGCCAATTAAGCCCTTCGATAGCGGTTTTTTGTTGTGGACAACCCTTGCGCGCGCACTGCGGGCCCGGTAAGGTCTGTGTGTCAGCGCGAGCTGAACCCGCCCTGCGGTGGTTCATACCGCAGTCATCCCGCCATCCTCCCTTCGTTTCTCGCCAGGCGCGGACCTTGAGTTCGCGCGGTGCCATGCCTGTTCCCACGTGTCCTGTTCGACCTGAACTGACTGTGCGAATCAGGGTCCGCGCCTGGTTCCCCCCTCCGAAGGCGCCGGCGTCGGCATAGAGCGCGGCGGTGCATGGTCGTCGCCGGTTGTTCGTCGCTGTCGGCATCGCGTCGGTCGGCGCGGGCGCCTGGATGGGACGGCTGTACGCGGAGCGGGTGCTCCTGCCGGTGCTGCCGCTGCATGGCGAGTGCCTCGACAGCATCGGGGGGTGGGCTGACCTCGCGCGGGGTGACCTGCCGGCCGAGGCGTGCCCCGCGCCCCGCGGGAGCTGCGAATTCGCGCTGCTGTTGGCCGACGACGAGTCCGTCGCGCTCCCGGCCCGGATCATCGCCCGGCGGCATGCGATCGGGGCGGACTGCCCGCCGCAGGCGCTGCAGCCAGCGGATCTCACGCTCCCGCCGGACCTGCGCCGTGCCCGTGCCTCGGCCAGGAGCCAGCTCTCGGGGGAGCCGTGGGCATCGGAGGCGATCGCGATCCACGGGCTCTGGGGGGATTCCGTGCTGGTGCGCGCCGGGCTCGGGGATCCGGATGCGCTCGACCTGGCGGCGGATCTCGTGCTGCTCGACAGCGGCGCGGTCAACGGGGCCGCCGGCGCGATCGGGCCGCCCTTCGGGGTGGGGGAGGCACCCACGCGCTGGCCCGGGCCGCAGCCACCGTCCGAGGGGGTCTTGCACGCGGCGTTGCTGGACGCCGCGGGTCGTCCGGAGCGTGGTGCCAACCAGCCGCCCACGCTGGAGCTGGCACCCGGCACGCCTGCTCCCGCCGATGCGCTCGATCTGCTGACAGGATCGGGAGACGCCACGCACGCTCTCCTCGCCGAGGCGGCGGCCGTGCAGGGGTTTGTCGGGACCGACAAGGCTCGGCTGGAAGCCGCGCTGTTCTCTCCGGCGTCTGCGGGGAGCGCGCCGGGGGATGTGCACGGCGCCTTTGTCGCAGGGGGCGGGAGTCCGGGCGCCACTGCGTTGGCGGCAGCGCTCGTGTGGGGGGATGTCCATGCCTACTGGGTGGAGGGAGACGCTGCGGTGGCGATCACCACGCAGTGGAGCCCGACCGCCAACCTGCAGAACCCCTGGGGCGCCTGGCAGCTCGACGGGTGCTCGGCCGCCCGCAGGGTGGACACAGCCGCGGGGCAGCCGGCGTCTCCTCTGGCCCTCGCGCTCGCCGAGCGCGTTGGCGCCTGGCTCCGCGCGGGTGACGTCTCCCGTGCCCGCGAGGCCGAGGCGCTGCTGCAGACCGGGCAGGGTGCCCGTCCGTGGGCCCCGCGCCTGTTCGACGGCCTGGGCGCCTCCGCCGGGGGCCCGCCGTGGGTGGCTCCCGTGCCGCCGGCGCCGCGACGCGGATCGAGACGAGCAGCCTCGCCTGTGCCCACCGCCGTGCTCGCGGCGGCTCCCGACCGGCGGGCGGTGGCCGACGCGCTCTTCCAGCACGCCTCGCCGGACGAGGTGGCGGTCGCGGCCTGGGCCGCCTGGCGCGCGCATGACGACGAGCTGGCGCGGATGCTGCTCGTCGAGCCGCCGCCCGGCGTGTGGCCCCGCTACGCCTGGCGGACGGTCGCCCAGGCCCTGGGAGAGCCCTCGGAGCCGGCGGTGAGACCCGAAGGGTGTGCGCCGGCGCTGTGGGTGGGGCCCTTCTAGCTTTGGGGGTCTCACGACCCCCAAACCCCCGGGGCCGAACGGCAAAAGGAGCCTGGCCGGAGTACCGACCAGACTCCTTTTGCCTGCGGATTGGTCGCCGCCGGGAGTACCCGGCAGGCGACGCAATCCGCCGGCCGGGCGCGCTTTGGGGGTGTCGCGGCCCCCGGGGGCGCCTCCAGCCAAGCCCCCGGGGCCGAACGGCAAAAGGAGCATGGTCGGAGTACCGACCAGACTCCTTTTGCCTGCGGATCGGTCGCCGCCGGGAGTACCCGGCAGGCGACGCAATCCGCCGGCCGACAGGACACGCTACTTCACCCGTACGTCGAGGCTCCGGGGCTCGCCGCCCTCGCCGCCGTTGATCTCCATCTCGGTGATCAGCACCGACGGCGCCTCCCAGCGCACCGGGATGCCGCCCGTGGAGCCGATCGTGTAGCGCTGCGCGCCGGGCGGGCCGTCGAGCATCGTCATGGCGGCAGAGGCGCCGGCTCCCGCGACGTCGCGCAGGATGCGTCGGTCCACGCCGGTGAACCGGAGCGCCTGGACGGGCTCCCGGTGGCCGTCGGCGTAGAGCCGCCAGGCTTCGTACGGTGCAGTGAGCCCGGCTAGCTGGCTCTCCCCGGTGATGGCGACGTCGATCTTGCCGTCGAGGCCCGGCGGCTGCAGGGTGCCGATGACGAGCACGTAGTCGCGGCCTGTCTCCGCGGCGAGGTGCAGGGCCTGCTTCTCGAGCGCGCGCCGGGAGAGCGTCTTTCTCGCCGTGATCACGATGTTGGCCGCCATCGCGCCGCGCCGGCCCTCGCCGAGCCCCCGGCCGTGGCCGTTGGAGACCGTGCGATCCTTGCTCGGGATGCGCGACATCAGGGTGTCCTCGAGGACACCGTCCTCCACGAGATCCACGCGGCGGGGCGCCACGCCGTCCAGGTCGACGTCGTAGCGCACGGGCTCGGGGGCAGAGGCGACATCGTCCACCAGGCGCCAGCCGGCGGGGAGCAGGCGCCGGCCGATCCGGGCGACAGGCGAGTGCTCCTGGCTGATCATGCTGTCGCCGTCCTGGACCTCGGGTGGGGTGCCGACGAGCTCCGAAGCGAGCAATTGGCTCATCATCTCGATGGCCGCGGGGGCCTCGAAGAGCACGGGACCGAGGTAGTCGTCCTCCTTCGCGGCCGTCGGCAACGCGGTGAGCCAGGCGGCCATCTCGCGCACGCTCGCGATCATCTCGTCCTCGGGCGGCAGGTCGCTCGGGCGACGCACGATCCAGGACCGGCTGTCGGTCACCTCGGTGCCGTCGGGAAGCCGCACGGTGCCCTCCGCCCGGACCACGGTGTAGCCCGTGGGCCTCCAGATGCGGGTGCCCTCGGAGGTGAGCAGCAGCCGCGCGCCCTGCCAGTCCCGTGCGACGGCCTGACCCAGCTCCAGCGCCGGAAAGCCCGCCAGCTCGCCCGAGAGGTGCCTGGCCACCGCGCTGATGCGGTCGCCGTCGGCCTGGGAGGGCGCGGGCAGCTTGTCGAGCGGCCAGTCCACGGGGGTGATCTTCGTCCAGTCGTCCGGGCGCGGGGTCTTGTCGCCGTTCAGGGCGGCCTGCTTGCGCGCGAGCAGCTGCACGGCGTTCTTGTAGGCCGAGTCGGTCGCGAGCCACGCCTCGCGCCGGAGTGCGAGGGCGTCGCTCGCGCCGCCGTCGCCGACGGGCAGGTTGCGCGAGATGACGGCATCGGGGATGCCGAACCCGCTGAAGTTGGAGGAGTCGAGCTTGTAGTCGCCCACGCGGACCTCGACCCTGAGGTTCCGGTACGGCTGGCGGTCGTCGGAGACCGTGGCGCCGAATTCCGTGAAGGTGGTCGCGACGTCGCCGTCGAGCACGTCGTAGAGCACGGCGTAGGGGCCGGCGGTGTCGGCCAGGCGGAGATCCTTCGCGCGCCCGAGCTCAGCCTGCAGCGCCGATTCGAGGGTAGCGCGGTCAGCGGGGGAGGAGGCGAGGGCATGGGAGAGGAGGAGCAGGAGCATCGCCCCTACGTAGCGTGTCGGGGGGCTGGGAACCCGGGGCGCGGAGTTCGGATCCGGCCGCGGGCGCTCCCGCTGCGTAGAGCCGGAGTGCAGATCCGTACGCTGCGGGCGCGCTACGCTGGCGTGCACCCTCTGGAACCGACGTGGACTTCGATCCCTACGACCGCATCCGACCGATCCTCTGGCAGCGCGAGAGCCTTCGCCTGCTCGACCAGCGCAAGCTCCCGTTCTCTGTCGAGTACGTGGAATGCCGCACCAGCGGGGAAGTGACCGAGGCGATCCGCGATCTGGTCGTGCGCGGCGCGCCCGCCATCGGCATCGCTGCCGCCTATGGCGTCGTGCTGGCCGCTGGCGACGTGACGGCCGCCACGGGCTCCGAGGCGCAGGCCGCGATGCAGCCCGCCATCGCCGCGCTCGGCGGGTGCCGGCCGACGGCGGTGAACCTGATGTGGGCGGTCTCGCGGATGTGCCGCGTGCTGGCCGCTGCGGGGAACGACTGGCGGCGGCGCCTGGAGGAGGAGGCGGTGGCCATCGCGCGGGAGGATCTCGCGGCGAACCGCCGCATGGGTGAGCTCGGAGCGCGGATGATCGAGCCGGGCTCCGGCGTACTGACCCACTGCAACACCGGCTCCCTGGCGACCGGGGGCTTCGGCACCGCGCTCGGGGTCATCCGCGCGGGGGTGGCCATGGGTCGCATTGCGCGTGTCTTTGCAGGGGAGACCCGGCCGTGGTTGCAGGGGGCCCGACTGACGGCCTGGGAGCTGCATCAGGACGGCATCCCGGTCACCCTGGTCGCCGATTCGGCGGGCGCCCACGTCATGAAGATCGGGCGAGTGCAGTGGGTGATCGTCGGCGCCGACCGCATCTGCGCCAACGGCGACACCGCGAACAAGATCGGCACCTACGCCCACGCCATCTCCGCGAGGTACCACGGCGTCAAGGTCATGGTGGTGGCGCCCTCCTCGACCGTCGACATGGTCACGGCGCGGGGGGAGGACATCCCCATCGAAGAGCGGGACGGCGCCGAGCTGCTCTCGCTCGCGGGCGTCCGGGTCGCGGCGCCGGGTGCGGCCGCCTTCAACCCGGTGTTCGACGTCACCCCCGCCGCGCTGATCGATGCGCTCGTCACCGAGCGCGGCGTGATCGAACGCCCGACCGCGGCCGCGATGGCGGTGGCCTTCGGCCGGGCGAGCGCCTGAACACCGGTTCGTCGGCCGCTCTCGCCGCTCCCGAAACCGCTGCGGGCTACGCTGTGAGCATGCGTTTCCTCGCCTTCCTGCTCCTCCCCGGGTGTCTGGCATCCGCCGCCGATCCCCCCCCGGTGGCCCCTGCTGCAGCCGCGCAGGCGTGCCCGGGCCCGTATGCCTCCGCCGCGCCCCGGGCGGGATGGAACAAGGGGTTCGAGGTGGCCGGGCAGTCCCGCGCCTTCTACCTGATCCTCCCGGAGCACCCGACGCAGCCCTCCCCGCTGTTCATGGCGTTCAACGGGACGGGAGAGGACGGGGAGCAGTTCGCCTCCCGCGCGCGGTTGCAGGAATTCGCGGACAAGGGCTTCCTCGTGGTCGCACCGTCCAGCGCGGGCAACGGGCAGTTCTGGCCCGTCTGGGACGGCCTCCGGGCGCGGGGCCACGAGGGGGACCCGAACGCCGACGTCGAGCTCTTCGACCGCCTGCTGGGCTGCGTGGCGGCGCACTTTCCCGTCGATCCGGAGCGCGTGTACGTCGGGGGCCACTCGGCCGGCGGGATCTTCACGAACCACCTCCTGCAGCGCCGATCGGGGGTGATCGCCGGCGCGATCGTGGCCTCGGGTGTGTACAGCCAGACCTCGCCGGACCCCGTGGTGCCGCTCGACCCCGCCACCGTGATCGTGACGTGGGGAGGGGACAACGACCACTGGTCCGGGCGGGCGGGCGGCACCACTGTGCGGGGCTTCAGCTTCGTGGCGGAGGCATCCGCGGCGTCGCAGGCGTACGCGCGGGCCGGCGCTGACGTGGTGAGCTGCGAGGGCGACGACCTCGGGCATGCCTGGCTCGACGGGCTCGACCCCTGGATGGCCGATGTGCTGCTGGCCCACCCCAGGGGCGGGCCGCGGCTCGTCGCGCTCCCGCCGCAGCCCGCTGGCGCCCACGCTGCCTGTGTGCTGGGGCCGGTGGTCGACACGCCGCCGGACGCGATCGTCTGCCCGGCCAGCGCGACGCCCGGATGCCAGTACATGTGCCAGCAGCTTGCGGATGGCGCCGTCCGGAACAAGACCGTGCAGCCCGTGCTCCGCGGGGAGCTCGCGAAGCTGGGGTTCGAGGGCGAAGCATGTGGCGGCTGCGTCGCCCACTGCGAGGCCCAGGCGGTGGCCCCGGCCGATGCCGCCGTGCTCGCCTGCCTCGGGAGCCAACCTCCGGTGGACCCCGAGCAGCGGGGGATCGCTGCGGCGCTCCCGCTCATCGACGGGGTGGACAGCTGCTGCGCCGGGCACGACGACTCGGGGTGGTGCCGCGACATCTGCGGGACCATGCGGAAGAACATCGCGGCGCGGCCCTACTTCAAGGGATGTGCGGACTGAAGGCGTTCGTCGTCGTCAGTACACCCCGGGGAGGAACCGCTTCGTCCGCCCCATGAAGTCCCGGTAGCTCTGCCCGAACGCGTCCATGAGGATCGCCTCCTCGGCCCGGGCGCGCTGGTCGCCCACCCACGCGATGCCCAGGATCGCGCCGATGGTGAATGCGTTCGGGGCCCAGATCGCCGTGCCCAACGCGAGCAGCACCATCGCCGTGTAGATCGGGTGCCTGACGAGCCCGAAGGGGCCGTCCGTGCAGAGCTCGTGCCCCGGGCCCAGCTCGGCGCGCAGCCTCCAGGAGCGAAAAACCCAGAGCGTCCACAGGGAGAGCGCGAACCCCATGGCGATGAACGCGGCGCCGACGATCGCCAGCGGGCCGTCGAGCACCCCCGTGGGGCGGCTGAACACGGCGTTCCCGAGCCCGAGGTACATCCCGAACGTGGCGATCGAGTGCTGGGCGACGAGCCATTTTGCCTTCGGGGCGGCATGCACGGTGGCGCCGTCGTCCCGGCCGCGAAACCGGTCCACCTGCCCGCGGACGATGTAGGGAAACCAGAAGATGGCGTGTGCTACGTACGGTGACCAGGGCGGCATGGTCGCCGTATATCGCCGGCCAACCCGCAGGGAACGGGGCTACATTCACGGCCATGTCGAGCATGCGTTTTCTGGGAATCGATCTGGGCACGACGAACTCGGCAGCAGCCATGTTCGACGGCGATCAGGTGCAGCTCGTGCGCACCGCTGCCGGTGGCCCGCTCACGCCCTCGATCGTGCGGCTCGATTCGCGCGGCGGCGTGACCGTGGGGGCCAGGGCCCGCCGGTTCCTGGAGAGCGACCCGCGCAACACGCGGGGGGAGTTCAAGCGCCTGATGGGCACCGAGCACCGGATCGACTTCCCGGCGGCAAAGGTTGAGAAGACACCGACCGAGCTCGCTGCGCTGGTGCTCCGGAGCATTCGGCAGGACGTCCAGGACCAGTTCGGCTTCGCGCCGATGCGCGCGGTGATCACCGTGCCTGCGCTGTTCGAGCTCCCCCAGTCTTCAGCGACCTCCGAGGCCGCACGGCTCGCGGGGTTCCAGAAGGTCGAGCTCCTGCAGGAGCCCGTGGCCTCTGCCATCGCCGCGGGGTGGAACGCGGAGAACGCAGACGCCCGGCCCTGGCTCGTCTACGACCTCGGCGGCGGCACCTTCGATGTCTCGCTGTTGGAGACGCACGAGGGGCTCCTCCGGGTCGTCGGGCACGACGGGGACAACTTCCTGGGCGGCCGCGACTTCGACGGCGCGATCGTGAGCCACATCCTCGAGGAGCTGCGTACGCAGGGCTTCGAGGTCGACTCCAGCGACCCTGGGCACGCGACGGGCCTGCGCCGCCTCCGGCACCTCGCCGAAGACGCCAAGATCGAGCTCTCCCGCGCCGACCGCGCCGTCGTCACGCTGCCGGAGGCGTTCCAGCTCTCGGACGGGCCTGTCGACGTAGACGTCGAGATCACCCGCGAACAGCTTGTGGCGCGCATCGCCCCGCTCGTCGAACGCTCGGTCTCGGTGTGCCTGCGGCTCCTGGCGAACCACGGGGTCAAGCCCGGCGAGCTCGGGAAGATCGTGATGGTGGGAGGTCCCACGGTGATCCCGTCGCTGCGGGAGCGCGTGGGTCAGGCGCTGGAGGCGCCGTTCGCGCTCGGGCTCGATCCGATGACGCTCGTGGCCCAGGGCGCAGCGCTGTTCGCGGCGTCGGCGGGCCTGGGGGCAGAGGCCACCAGCGCCCCGGTGAACACCGGCGTGCGCCTGTGGCTGCAGTACCCGACGATGACGTCCGACCTCTCCCCGTTCCTGGCGGGTCGCGCGCTCGAGGTCGGGAAGGTCGACGCCGTGCGGGCCGAGCGCGCCGAGGGCGGGGCCTGGCAGTCGCCCTGGGAGGTCGTTGAGGCCGACGGGACCTTCCTGATCGGGCTCGACCTGCGCCCCAGGGGGAGCAGCACGTTCCGGCTGGTTGGGCGCAAGGGGGAGGCCGAGGTGGACGTCTCGCCCGCGGAGTTCACGATCGTGCACGGCGTGACCCTGCAGGATCCACCGCTGTCGCGCACCGTCGGCATCGCCCGCGCCGACGACAACGTGCACGTCTACTTTCCGCGCGGTGCGCCCCTGCCGATCCGCCGCTCGTTCACGCTCACGGTGATCGAGACGCTGCTCGCTGGTCACGAGGCCCAGATGCTCCGGGTGCCCATCGTGCAGGGCGAGTTCCAGCGGGCGCACCTGTGCAGGCTCGTCGGTACGCTGGAGATCCCGGCGGCGGCGCTCCAGCAGAACCTGAACGTGGGGTCGGAGGTGGAGGTCTCGCTGGAGATGGATCGTGGCGGGCGCCTCTCCGCGCAGGCGAAGCTGCCCGGCGGGCAGGTGTTCGACGAGGTCGCTCAGCTCGTCGCACCCCAGCTCCCGCCGGATGCGATGCTCGATCTCTCGAACGCCATCCGGGTCCGGCTCGCACGCGCGCAGGGCCATGCCGTGCGCCTACTGGACGCGCGGGCAATCGCCGCGGGGAACGAGGCCCAGCGCCTCCTGGAGGAGGCGGCGGGGCTCGTTCGCCTCGCGCGCGGGGGCGATGCCGACGCGTCGGAGAAGGCCCGTCGGTGCATCATCGAGGCGGATGGGAACGTCGCGACGGTCGAGGCGTCTGCGGCCTGGCCCGAGATGGCGGAGGAGCTGCAGGAGGTCGAGGATCGGGCCCGGGGGTGGGTCGCCCGGTATGGGTCGCCTACCGAGCGACAGGCGCTGGACGATGCGATCCGCCGTGCGCGGCTCGCCCTGGAGGCGCGGAAGGAGAGCGAGCTCGCACGGTTGAAGGAGGTGATGGAGCAGCTCTGCAGCAGCGCGTGGACGCGATCTCCGGGTGCCTGGACGCGCGCGTTCGGGTACTGGCGCGCGCGGCTCTCGGAGGCGAGGGATCTGCGCGCCGCCGAGGCCTGCGTCCGGCGTGGGGAGGAGGCGCGGGCGAAGGGGGACGACGCGGCGCTGGAACGGGTGTGCCAGGAGCTCTCGGAGCTGATGCCCGTGAGCGCAAAGGAGCGACGGCAGGCGTTCGGCTCGGGTGTGCGGTGAACCCCTTCCGGGTGCTGGGGATCACGGTGGACGCCTCACGGATGGAGGTGGAGCGCGCGGGCCAGAAGCTGCTCGCCCAGCTCGAGATCGGCGCCATGTCAGCAAAGTACGTGGGGGAAGGCGAGCAGCGGGTGCAGCGCACTCCCGAGATGGTTCGTGCCGCCGTGACGGCGCTTCGGGACCCGGACGCGCGGATCGAGGCGGAGCTGGTCGCCCTC
Source organism: uncultured Pseudomonadota bacterium (assembly GCA_903875225.1). Taxonomy (GTDB): domain Bacteria; phylum Myxococcota_A; class UBA796; order UBA796; family SXON01; genus CAIUMM01. The sequence goes on along the minus strand of CAIQVJ010000048.1, from coordinate 26,014 downwards.
GCGACCGAGTGCGTGCTCCCGCCGGTAGCCGGCGTGAGCATCTGGGATGAGCTGGGGCTCGGGTTCACACGGCCGAAATAATGCAGGTCCTGCTCCCCGTGATCATGGCGGTGTTCTGGGCCGTCCGGGCGGCGAACCGGAAGAAGTCCGGTTCCGTGGCCGTGAGTGCCGGGAGCCACCCTGCGGGCACGAGCATCACCGGGCAGGCGCTGTTGCGCGGACTGGGGATCGCACTGCTGCCGTTCATCTGGCTCCTGCTGCTGACTGCAGCCGTGAGCGACCCGAACCTGGAGCGCATCCCCCCGCTGGCAGCAGCGCTGGCCTTGACCGTGTTGTGCTTCCCGGTGTGGGTGGCGCCGCTCTGTCGGAAGCTCCCTGTGAGCGTCGGCTACTACCTCACGCTGTCGGTGGGGTTCAACTGGGCGCGCAGCCACGGGGTGGCAGGCGCCGTGATCGTCGCGGCGCGCGCGCGGCGACTGAACGAGCGGGAGGGCGACTGGCTGATGACTCGGCTGCGAAACTCCCCCCACTGCCATGCGCTCACCTGGGTCGCGGCCGGCGCGGTGCGGGCGAACCGGGGCGACGTGAAGGTCGCGAGGCTGCTCTTTGGCATCGCGGCGCGGATGACGCCGATGCCCGGGGCCGAGCCCGCGCGTCGACTGGCCCGGGAGTGGCTGATCGCCGAGGCGGTGCAGCGGGGGGCGTGGACCGAAGCGCGCTCCTGGGCTGCGGACGGGCGGGGGATCCACGCTTACGTGACCAGCCTGGGCAGCGTGGTCGACGTCTTTGCCACCGGGAGGGGTGCGGCCACGGCGGCGCGGACGATGTCCGCGCATCTCCGGTTCGGTCTTGCGAGCAGGCTCCGCGCCCATCGCGGCGCGGTCCCCAACGCCCGCGGCCTCCCGACGGCGTGGCCGGATCAGCTTGGGCGCGCCCTGGCGCTCCACGCTCGTGCCCGGGAGGGCCGACGCGTCGAGGACGTGCAGGCCGCGTGCGCCGCGTGGGACGACGTGGCGGGCAACGCCGAGCTTGGGAGCTGGGTCCGCGCTCGCGCCGACACGCTCCGCGCCGCGGCGGACCCCCTGGAGCGCCTGCTTGGCCGCTCCATCGCCGAGCTTGCCGAGGTGATGTGGCGGGAACGGTGGTTCCACACGGGCACCGGGACGTTCGGACGGGTCTCGGACGCCGCGATGGATCGGGCCTGGCCGGAGCTGAAGGACCGCGCGCTCGCTGCCTACGGGCTGGCGGAGACCCCGGAGCGGGTGCTCTACGCCCACGACGCGTTCCTCGCCTGGGAGCCGCTGCGCGTGCTGGCCGCGGCGATGATCCGGGATCGCCCGAACGACCGCGGCACGATCTTCCAGACGATGTACAGCGGCTCGCTCCACCTCGCGGTCGTGCTCTACAACAAGCGCGGCTTCCGGTACTTCGGCAACATGGTGTTCCGGTGGCTGCAGATGGAGGGCGAAGGCGTGATGACCGACACGCTGGGTGGCGTGCTGGCGGGCAACATCCGGTCCGGGATCTGACGAGCGAAGTCAGCGATGTCGCAGCCAGTACGCCGTGAAGCCCACCGTGGTGATGATCGACACGTGGATCACCCAGAGCGGGAGGAAGCTGCGGGCTCGCAGGCAGAACCGGGCGGCCAGCACCGCGCCGAAGAAGGAGGAGATCATCTCGATCTCGGGCTTCGGGGAGTGCAGGAGGAAGAACGGCAGCGCCTGCAGGAACATCGCCAGCACGGCGTCGCCCCGCCGGGCGATGCCGAACAGGAGGAAGCCACGGAACAGGAATTCCCAGCCGGCGAGGTCCACCGCCAGCGCGACGTGGGACATCACCAGGGCATCGAACGAGGTGCGCGCGGGCTTGTACATCGGGTAGTAGTGCGCCAGCGCGGGCACCATGCAGGTCACTCCCGCGATGATGGGCAACAGGGCGAGCAACAGCACGCCGTGATGCGGGAGCCACCAGCGCCAGTCGCCGAGCCCGATGCCCCAGTCCGCCAGTCGCGCCCCCAGCGCCCGCAGCCCGCTGAGCAGCAGCACCGCTCCGATGAACACAGGCAGGATGATGCGCTCGCCCGGAGAGGCCGTGATCGTGTGCGCTCCCTCCTTGCTTGCGCGCATCACGATGGGCATCAGCAACAGGAGGATCCCGGCCACGGCTGCCAGGGCGGCCCCCGCCTTCAGCCGGCCCGCGCGCCACGCGAGCCGCAGCTCCCATCCGCCCAGCACCGCGAGCGGCAGCCCGCCGTGCACGAGCATGCGCCAGGAGGCCGACACCATCGGCCCGCCCCTGAGCGCGTGGCGCTCGGAGAGCCACCAACCCACCGCGGCCGCCGTGCAGACAACGGCGACCAGGGCCGCGCTCCCGGGCTCCCGCTCGAGCACGGGCACATCGCCCAGCAACCACTTCACGACGGCTGTGCCGATCCGACGCACGGGGTGGATCGTCGCGCCAGGGCCGTGGATCTCGCCGGTTGTCATGCGCGCCAGCGTATTCCCCGACGGACGTGATTACACCTGCGGGGTGGTGAACCTCCGCCGAATCTTCCCGCGCGATCCGTCGACCGGCCGCCCGATTGCGCCCCGGGAGGTCGTCCTGAAGCTGCTCGCCCGGCTCGTGGAGCTTGGCCACCCCACCAACGCCAGCGGCAACAACCGGTCCCAACGTTGACTGCGTTCGAGCGCGCGGGGGGCGAGCCTGTCGTGCGCGGGATCGTGGTCCGGTTCGTGGACCGTGCCTTCGACGACGTCATCATCGGGTTCCTTTTTGCCGGCAAGGATCGCGAGCGGGTCAAACTGCACGAGTACGAGCACGCAGCCGCCGTGCTCGGAGCGGGGGTCGCCTACACCGGGCGCCCGATCGCGCCGCTGCATCGTACCTTCCGGATCAACGCCGGCCAGTTCCGCCGGCGGCTGGCGCTGCTCCGCCAGGAGATCGAGCGAGCCGGCCTCCCCGCCGAGGTCAGCGAGCAGTGGCTCGCGGCCCAACGCGCCATGGAGGCCCTGATCACAGACGGCACGGACTGCACAGGGTGATCCCGCCGCGACACTCGTCACGCACGAGGCTATGCTCGTGAGTGTGACGCACGCCCCTGTCGAGCACCTCTGCCCCCGGTTCCAGGCGGCGATGGACGTGCTCGCGAGGCCATGGACCGGGCTCATCATCTGCAGCCTTTCGACAGGGCAGATGGGCTTCTGCGAGCTCGCCGAGCGGCTTGGGGTGATCGGCGATCGGATGCTCTCGTGTCGTCTCAAGGAGCTGGAATCACGCGGGATCGTCGAGCGACTCGTGATCTCGGAGGCTCCACTGCGGGTCGCGTATCGCCTCACGGAGCTCGGCCAGGGCTTCAACGAGGTGGCGAGGGCGATCGAGCGATGGGGCGGGCAGTTGCTGGCGCAGTCCGCGGAGCCCGGCGAAAACGGCGAGCAGGGCGCTGAGTCGCTCCTCGACTGCGAGGGATAGGGCGCCGGGGCGATAGGTTTCCGGCAGCACCCCCCGCCACGGATCCCGAATGTCCGCGCTCCTCGCGTTGCTCCTCCTTCCCTCGGCCGCGGCCGCCCCGGCCTGGGTGTGGCCCGACGGCTGGCCCGCACAGGCCGAGATGATCACCTGGAGCCCGAACGGCGAGCTCCTCGTGGACGTGGACTGGTTCTCGCTCGAACTGCGGGACGGCCGCACAGGAGCGCGGCGTGCGGCCATCCGGGCACCTGGCGGGGTAGTCGATGCAGACTTCTTCCCAGACGGCCGCGCGGTGGCCGTGCTGCTCGACAAGACGCCCTACCGATGGGACCTGCGGAGCAACACGCTCACCGCGATGGGGCCCGAGGTCCCCAAGGGGCGGCCCACCGCGATCGAGGTCTCCCCCGATGGCGGCCGGCTCCTCGTGGCCACCGGTTCAAGCCCCTACGACTCGTTCTGGAACCTCTACGATGCGCAGCGGGGCGTGCTCGTAGCCTCCGGGCCGCTGGTCGGCGATCCGCACGGCGGCGACAGTTGGCCGCCCGGAGACGAGGTCTCCTGGTTGCCCGGCGCGCCGTCGAGGTTCGTCGTGGCGTCGGGCGCGCTCGAAACCCACGATGGGGCCACCGGTGGCTTGTTGGCGTCGGTCGATTCGCCCGTGGGCGCACTCCGCTCCGTCGAGTCGGCAGGGGTCGCCACGGCGCCAGATCGGATCGCGGTGGGCGGACTGTCGACCCAGTTCGCCGTGATGGACCTCTCGACAGGGAAGGTGGTGGCGCGATCGATCCCGGCGGTGGCGGCCGGCGGGTACATGCGCGACCCGGTCGTCGGCTTCGGCCACCTGGTCTGGAACCCGGACGGGTCGCGCGTCGCCGGGCAGTTCGAGGGCAGTACGGTGGTCATCCTGCCGGTCGGTGCGGGCGAGGCGGGCCGCGCGTGGCGCGGGAAGCCGGTCGCCTCCCTGTGGTCCGCCGACGGGACGACGCTACGCATGATGGGTGGGTCGCTGAGGAGCCTCGGGAGCTGGCCGCTCGGGGCCCCGGAGCCCAGCCTCACGGCCCCGCCCCCGGGGCGGCTCCAGGCGCTCGGCCCGGGGGTGCTCGCCACCGAGGGCGGGCTCTGGCGTTGGGACGGGGGGGATGCTGCCCCGGCGAGCCTCGCCTCTCCACACGGAACGTGGACGGTCTCCCCGTCCGGCTCGATCACCCTCGGCGGGAAGCAGGACTCCTGGCTGGACCTCGCTGCGGGCATGTTGCGCCCCTCGGATCCAGACCACCCGACGCGGGACCCGTTCGGGGACCCCAAGGTGGTCGCGGCGTTGCCGGCCCCCGAGCCGGGCGCCACGGACGTCTACTACACCAACCACTGGGTCGGAGTCGGCAAGGCGGTCGTCGTGGGCCTGTCGTGGAAGGGCGCCGACAAGCGCCGGGTGGCCGGGTTGGTCTGCCTCGATGCCGCCCGGACGAAGGTGCTCTGGGTGCAGCGCGGTCTCGACGTTCGAACGCTCGGCACCGTTGCAGGGCAGAACGTCGTCCGAGCGTTCGTCAACGGGCCGAAGAGCGAGGAGATCATCACGATCCAGGCGGCCAGCGGTGTGGTGACCCTCCGCCTGCCCTTCACCCCCGGCTACTGGTCCCAGCCTGGGGCCGATGGGCGCCGAACGCCGGAGTTCGGCGCCGAGGACCCGCTCGGGATGCTCTCTCCCGACGGCAAGACGCTGTACGGGTGCGACTCGGGGGACGTAGCGACGGCGAGTTGCGCGGGCTGGAGCGTCTCGACCGGCGAGCGGGGAGCCACGATCCCGGGGCTTCCCCTGGCCGTGAGCCCGTCTGGCGAGGTGCTCGTCATCGCCCTGGGCCAGGGGGCGCTGGTGGGCTGGGATCCAAAGGCGGGCAAGGCGAACTGGTCGGAGCCGTTCGGCGCCTCCGGCTGGGAGGGCGTCTGGGGCTACTCCCGGCAGGGCTGGCTCGTGAACCTGCGCCCCGACCCCGCGCACCCCGGTGAGCCGACTCCGTTGCGCACGTGGACGCCCGACCACCGGCCCAGCGCGCAGGGCGCGACCGGGGCTCCCTTCCGGGTGGCCTTCGACGAGCCGTTGCCGGGGATCCTCGGCTTCACGGACGGGAGGGGCGTGTACCTCTGGCGCATGGCCGACGGCGCGCAGGTCCAGATCGACGCGGTCCAGCCTCCTGCGGGCGACCCCGGCGGGGTCATGGGCCTGGTCGTGACCGCGGAGGGTGGCCTCATCCAGGCGCCCGCTGGCGTGCTGCAGGTCCTGCCCGGAGGGGACGCCACGGTTGCGCCTGCCGCGCCGGGTCCGGACGACCTCGCCTACCTGGTGCCCGATCTGCTCTCCCGCTTCCTCGCCGGTCAGCCCCTCTCGAGGTGAACGACGCTCCGGCGCGTCACTTGTTGAACGGGTCGCCGGCCTTTCCGGGCACGCGCTTCCTGCCGTAGGGCTTGAGCGGGCTCGTGAGGTCCGCGCTCTCCCGGTACCGGAGCGCGGCCAGCGCGACCTTGTCCCCGCGCACCGGGCCCTCGGCCCCCACCAGGAGCGGGTGCGGCGTCGTGCCGTCCCAGATCACCCAGAGGTCCCACGACACGCCGTCCGTCGGCCGGACCACGCGGAGGCTGTCCCCCTCGGCAAAACCGAGGAGGCCGTTCTCGAGCGTGGCGAACGCGGGGTCGGAGGTCGGGCCCGTGGCAGTGGCCTTCCCCGTGGTCGGATCCCAGACGATCCAGTCGTTGGTCACCAGATTGCTCTCCACGAGCCATCGGCCGTCTGCCGACCATGCGAATTGCTCGCCTCCCCCGGTCGTCGGGTGTGCGAGCGCGCTCACGACCTGGCCGGTGGCCACCGAGAGCACCTCCCACACGGGCTCGAAGTTCGCGGTCCGGGAGCCCTTGGCCTCCTGCCACCGCTCGACGAGGACCCGCGGCTCGGAGCCCCCGGAGATCGCGGAGGCAGGCCGCCCCTCGGTGGTCCAGAGGGTTCGGCCGTCCTCCATCGACAAGGCTCCGCAGGTCCACCCCGGGGCGTCGTCCTGCTCGTGCTCCACGTCGACCGGTGCGCCTGCCGCCTCGCCGTCGGCAGGGGGAAACCCGCACCCGACGAGGACCGCCGTCGACCCCACCTGGGCCCAGGAACCGTCGGCCGAGGCGTCATCGTCCAGGCGCCCTGCGTGTCGGGCGAGGATCGCGCCATCGGAGGCCGTGAGGAGGAGCGTCTCCGTGTCCTCCGGCTCGCTGGCATCGATCCCGACGAGCAGGCGGTCAGACCCGACCCAGGCGAGCGTGGACGCGCGACCCTTCAGCGTGACGCGAACCCGCGGTTCCCCGCCGGTGGCCGGCCAGACGACGAGGTCGGGGGCCTTCATGTCTCCGCCCTTCCGGACCACGAGAGCGGCGACTGCCGAGGCGTCGGCGGAGAGGACGGGGGCCGAATGCCAGCGGAGGTCCACCTTGGGGTCGGTCAGCCGATAACGCACCGCGGCCTCGACGGTCCCCGGGCCGCGAAAGGCGCCTTCGGCGGAGACCCAATCGAAGTCAGGGTTCCCGACCGGCGCTGGCTGCAGGCCATCGTGCGATCCCGTCCACACGTAGTAGTGCCTTCCGGACTCCCCCTCCACGGCCCAGTTGACCTGCCCGTCGAGCACGGCGAAGTGACTGGGTGCGGAAGCGGGGGGCGCCACGGGCACGGTCGCACCGACGGAGGCTGCGGGTCGCGGCGGATCCAGCAGATCCACGGCAGCCTCCATCCGTTGCCCGTGGATGTCGAGGGAGAGCTTGCCGTCGGCGCCCACGGAGAGCGCGCCGGGCGCGGTCTCCAGGCTCTGCAGGTGGAGCTGATCGGTGCCCACCGTCCAGGTAGCCAGGAGGGGCGGCGCGCCGCCTCCGTACCTGGACTCCGTGACCCATACAGCGGCGAGGGTGACCCCGTCAGGGGACCACGCGAGCAGCGTGGGCGACGCCAACGCCCCCATGCTCGAGTCCATCGGCACCGCGGGGGAGCGGCCCAGCTCCGCTCCCGTCGCCCGGTCGGCCAGGACGAGCTCGCCGTCCTCCCCCCCCAGAGCGACCTTCGAGCCGTCGGCGCTCGCGACAGCGCGCTGGATGCCGGTGATGGGGAGGCGCGTCGAGGAGCCCTCACCCGTCCGCGGGTTCACCCGCCAGAGGGTGCCGTCGCAGGCGTACAGCTCCAGCGTCTGGCCGTCGGCGGACCACAACATGGACGGCAGCCCGTCGCAGGCCTCGGGAGGGTTCATGTCCTCGTCCTCTGCACCGGGGGGCCCGCCGAGCTTGTGGGGCGCCTTTCCGGCGCGCTTGTCCTCGGCACGCTGAAGCCGTTCGAGGTCCACGCGTACGGTCTTTCCAGGGTTCTTCGCGTCCCACACCTCCACCATGGCGGGGTCCATGAAGCGCGTGCGTGACCACGCGAGCAGCTCCCCATCCGTGGAGAACAGGACCTCCCCCATCTCCTCCTCGGAGGGGCCCTCGACCAGATCGGAGGGCGGGATCCGGTCCCACCGGTCTGCATGAAGGTCCCACACGCCGAGCATCGTGCCTTCGCCCCACGCTGCGAGGTGGTCGCCCCCGGGGGAGAGCACCACGTTGTCCGTCGTCGTGCCCTCGTCGCGGGGCAGGCGCGTCCAGCCTCGTACCGAACCGTCGCGCGGGTCGATCACCGCGGCGGTCCCGGTGTCGAAGTCGACGGCGGCCTGCATGGCGCCGTCGCCACCGGTCAGGAGCGCACCATGTGCGGGCGCCTGCGGCACCCACACGGGTGCGGGCGTGGCGGCCACTGCGGTGGCCGTGAAGAAAAGCGTCGTGCACAGGAGGGCGCGGGAGGGCTTCATGGAGCCTTTGTATCTCGACAAGAGGTGCTCCTCGTCGGGCCGGGGCCTCCCGGAGCAGGAAGGTCCCCACGCCCGATCGGCCTCCCTGCGGATGGGGCACGCCCCGGACCTGCAGTACCTTCGGCTCATGCGGCTCTACCCCTCTTTCATCCTCGTCGGCGCGTTGTCCCTTCCCTGTTCCTCCGGAGCGCTGGGCGGCCCCGCTCACAAGGACATGATGAACGTGCTCGGGGCGGTGACGCTGGCGCCCCCCGAAACGGTCATGCGGCTGCTCGCCGCGGGGTCCACGGAGATCAATCTCGCACAAGGGGACTGCGCCGGGGTCTACCAGGCGATCGCGAACGTGGATCCGGCCCAGAAGGAGGCGCTCATCGCGAAGGGGTTCCCTGCGTGCAAGGCGAAGTGCTCGCCCGAGGCCGCGAAGTGGAGCACCTCACCCGACCCGGTCGGGGCCATCGTGGCCGTCTGTGAGGCAGACGGCGCGCCCGACACCGTGTTCGGTGGCACGCTCACCGGGTTCAGGGCGCAGATGAGCCCGGGGATCTACCTTGCATTTCGCCACCTGATCGAGCGCTGGCGTGAGGCCACGAGCGGGGACGCGGAGCTCTCCCGCGAGGTCGAGATCGTGCGCACCAGCCTGGCTGTGGCGTTGGACCAGTCCTCCCCCGAGACGGGCGATTCACCGTTCGTGGCTGCCAGACCCGAGGATGCGCCCATCATCATCGGCGCCGTGGACACGGCCGAGGTCACGCGGATCCTCACAGGGACTGCCTTTTCGAGCTGCGGTACATCCATGGAGCTGCGCATGGTGATCGACGCCGACGGGGGTGTACGCGATGTCTGGGGCGCTGGGGAGCGGGCGATCCAGGGCAGCGGCGGCGCCGGCCGCCAGTACGCGAGCGCTTCGGCGAAACTGGAGGATTGTGTCCTGGATCTCGCGCTCCCGTTGAAGTTTCCGGCCACGCGTGACGGCGATGTCGCCCTGGTGGCCTGGCCGGTGCAGCCGGTGGGCGGTGCACCCGCAGAGGGGGGGGCCGCGCTGGCCTCGGGCACCCTGCCTCCGGGTGTCCCGGTCTCGGCAAGCGCTGCTCCGGATGGTGGTCTGGTCGTCGTCGGTGGCCTGGACAAGGACGTCGTCGCGCGGATCCTGGCCCGCCAGGTTTCGAATGTGCAGTACTGCTACGAGAAGGGCCTTCGAGCCGACCCGACGCTCGCGGGGCGGGTCACGGTGGAATTCGTGATCGCGAAGGACGGAACCGTCTCGTCGGCGATCACGAAGGGATCGACCTTGAACAACCCTGCCGTGGAGAGCTGCCTGGGGGATCGGTTCATGCGCTTCCAGTTCCCCGAGCCGGACGGCGACGTCACGGTGAGCTACCCGTTGAGGCTCGGGCGCTAGCGCAGGGGTTACTGACGGGGACCCTCCGGGCGGCTACCTTGCCGCATGCTGCTCCTCCTCCTGTCCCTTGCCCGTGCCGAGGAAACCTGCACCGTCGCCCACGTGGACGCCTATGCGGTCACCTGCGAGGAATTCCGCAAGAAGGCCGTGCGACAGATTCCGGGGAACGGCATTGCGCTCAGCAGTGAAGAGCGCGTGGGCGTGTTGGAGACGCTCGTGGAAGAGAAGCTCCTGCTCGGCGAGGCCTACCGGGAGGGCCTCGACAAGGATCCGGAGGCGAAGGACGACATGGTGAACACGCTCCTGAAGCGCTCCGTGTACTCCGGCGTCAACAACAGCGACTTCAGCGATGCGGCGATGGAGGCCTACTACAACCAGAACCTGTCGTACTTCATCGTCCCCGAGAAGGTCCAGATCCTGCGGGTGCTCGTGAGGGTGGACGGGCGCACGGAGGCCGAGGCCCGCGCGCAGGCAGAGGCTGCCCGGGAGCGCATCGTCAAGGGCGAGGCGTTCAAGGACGTCGCCCTGGCGGTCTCCGAGGATCCCTGGAAGGCGCGGGGCGGGGATGTCGGCTTCGTCTCCGAGGAGGGCAAGCCCGGCCTGCCGCCCGAGATCGTCAAGCTGGCCTTTGGAATTCCGGTATTCGAGGTTTCGCCCGTCACGCGCACCTCGGATGGATTCAACGTCATCCAGGTGAAGGCCCACCGCGAGAAGATCGAGCGGACGTTCACGGAGATGAAGGGGTCTGTCTTGCGCAGGATGAAGAACGTCGAGTACCAGCGCCTGTACGACGCCTACGTCGCGGGGCTCCGGCCGAAGGCGACCATCACGGTCGACAGCGCGGCGTTGGCCACCGTCGATCTGGCGCCGGTCGGCGGGCCTGTGCCGGGCATCGATCCGTAGGGACGGGCGCCATCAGAGCTGCAGGGCCAGGGCCTGGACCGCGTTGAACGCGAGGGTGACCTCGTGGTGGATCCGCATCCCCTGCTTCATGTGGAAGCCCAGCAGGTCGGTCCACAGCGGGGTGAGCTCGGTGCGGAGCTGTTCGTATGCGCGTTCCTCGACCAACTCCCGCAGTCGGGCGACCGGCGGCGGAAGTGGGGTGTCGCCGTACTGGGCGGCGATCTGTGCGACGGCGGCTGCGAGCTGGTCGTGCAGCGGGTGGGCAGGCGCATCGGTCGCCATCTCGGAGCCCTCCGCTCCGGCGACGAGCCGAAATCGGAAGCGCGTCTCTCCGACGACGATCTCCTCGCCCCCCGCGAGGCACAGCATGCGGATGCGCTGCCCGTTCACGAGGGCGCCCCTGCCGTCCGCGAGGTCCTCGATGGACCAGCCCCCATCCGCGCGGAAGATCCGGGCTGCCTGTGGTGCTGCCCCTCGGTCATTCTTGATCTGGATGTCGTTGTCCCGATCCCGACCGATCGTGATCTCGCTCGAGAACGGGTAGATCTGCTCCTCCGGGGTGCCCTCCTGGTAGTAGAGGGCGGCCAGCGAGGTCGTCGGGTTCCCGGCGACGACTGGCATCGGGGAGGACCGTCGGGCCGCCTGTGTGGGGTCCGGGCGCCTGGCTTCGGCCTGGAGCGATGGCCCGGACTGTTCGGCACAGCCGACGAGGAGGAGCATGAGGGATAACGCTGGCATGCTGGCTCCTAACGTCGGATCGGCGCCTCCAGGGCGCGGGCGATCCGGACAGCGTTATCCTGGCAGATGACCCTGCTCCTCCTCCTCGCGGCCTGCGCTCCCTCCAACGACGACTCCCACGGGCACCCCGGCGACGGGCTCGGGCCCGACGACTCGGCAGCCGATGCGGACACGGACTCGGACAGCGACGCCGACAGCGATGCGGACAGTGACTCCGACAGCGACACGGACACCGACGCAGATGCCGACGCCGATCCGCTGGACCCCCCGCTCGGCGCGACCTCCGGGGGCTCTGGCGGGGTGGACGCACCTCGAGCCACGAGCGAGTCCGGGAGCGGGGCGAGCTGGCTGTTGCTCGCTCCGACCGGCTCGGCCCGCGGCCACGCGGTCCCCCTGTTGGTGGTGATCTCGGGCACCGAGGGGGCCACGACCATGATGTCCAACATGTCGCAGGTGGCACCCTACTATGGGCTCGACGACGCCTTGATCGTCGTGCTCGACGGGACGGGCTCGACTGCCGACGACGCCGCTGTCGCCCTCGACGCCACCCGTGCGGCCTACGATGTCGACAACGACCGCACCTGGTTGCTCTCGGAGTCCGCGGGGACCACGGCGGGCCTCGAACTCGGCTTCCACACCCGGCCCAGCTACTTCGCGGCGTACTGGGCGAACGACGTCAACAACCGGGACACCCCCGCGCTGTCTGCCTCGGATCTCGGTTTTCAGCCGTCGGGCAATGCGGGCCCCGGCGGGGACCTGCCCGACGCGCAAGCCATCGTCGACGGGATGCGCGCCGCGGGTTGGGCGCTCCCTGCAGATGCGCCCTACTCGGGATCGGGCTCCACGAGTCACGGGTCCACGGACCAGTTCCTCGCGGCCGTCGACTTCTTCGCGGACAAGAGCCGCTGAGCCGCGCCCGGTCGACCGCTACCCCTTCACCCCGCCCGCGGTGAGCCCCTCCACGAGCTGTTTTTGCAGGAAGAAGAACAGGGCGATCACCGGTACGCTCACGATCATCGCGCCGGCAGCGAACTTTCCCCATTCGGCGCCGAATTCCCCCACGTAGCCGTTGAGCACCACGGGGAGCGTGTACGCCCGCTCGTCGCCGATCAGCGTGGCCGCGAGGATGAACTCGTTCCAGGCGGTCATGAACGAGAACAGCCCCGTCACCACCAACGCGGGCCGTGCCAGCGGCAGGATGATCTTCGTGAAGGTCGTCCAGCGGGAGGCGCCGTCGAGCGTGGCGGCCTCCTCCAGCTCCGGCGGGATGGTGTCGAAGTAGCCCTTCAGGTTCCAGATGGAGAACGGAACCGAGGTCGTGGCGTACACGAGCACGAGCCCACCGAGTGAGTCGAGCAGGTGCAGCGCATCGAGCAGGAGGTAGAGCGGGATCGCCATCAGCACCGAGGGGAACATCTGGGTGAGCAGAAACCCCGAGATCAGCGCGTCCCGGCCTGCAAACCGCCACCGGGACAGGGACCAGGCGGCTGTCGCGGCGATGGACACTCCCACCACGGCCGTGGCAGATGCCACCACCAGGGAGTTGGCGAGCTGGTGCAGGAACAGCGCCGAGCCGTCCGAGGTGGTCGTGGTCGCGACAGCCACGAAGTTGTCGAGGGTCACGCGCGTCGGGAACGGGGAGGCGCCCCCGGCGAAGCCCTGCGAGGGCGAGAGGGCCATCTTGACGACCCACAACACCGGGTAGAGCACGATCGCCGTCGCGCCGGCGAGCAGCGCATGGGTCAGGAGGACCGTCCGCGGGCCCGGGGCGCGCATCTACGTGGGCCGCGCGCTGTTCACCGCTTGCGCGATGGGGGGGCGTAGCCCGCGTCGTCGTTGTCCCCTTCGCCATCGGCGTCGCCATCCGCGGGCTCGGGCACCTTTGTCGGGCGCACATCGCGCGTGGTGTCCTTCCCGATCTGCCTGGCCGCACGGCGCTGCCGCCTGAACTCCTCGAACTCGGCGCGCTCGTCGTCGTCGCCGTCCTCGCTCTCCTCGTCGGAGCTCGTGCGCCGGCCCTTGCGCTCCACGCCGTCGGACGCGTCCTTGAACTCCTTCACCCCCTTGCCGAACTGCTTGAGCACGTCCGGGAGGCGGCCCGCGCCGAAGAACACGAAGACCAGGACCATGATGATCATCAGCTCGGAGGCGTTCGGCATGCCGAACGCGACGACTGGTGAGAACGCGGATGTGAGCATGCGGGCGTGCTAACCGGAAAGCTCGGGTGGCCGCAAGCTGGACCCCCGGGCCGGCACCGCCCGATGCGGAGCCATGTCCCTCCCGGCGGTTCGTGATTACCCCAATTCCATGAAGCTCATCATCCCCGTGCTCGGCATGATCTTCGTCACCGCCAGCTGCTGTTGCCTCGGGGACAACCCCATCGCGGACAACCTGCCGAAGCCGGTGCAGCCGCTCCAGACCGCGACGGGGCCGGGCGTCCCCGACGTCGGCATTCCGGCCATGCCGCCGGGTGAAGGCGGGCAACCCGGCCACGAGCCGGTGGACCCCTCGCCCGGGGCTCCGCCTCCGCCGCAGCCGTCCACCCCTCCCTCCACGAGCCCGCCGCCTGTGGTCGGCGCGGTCCCGGCCACCGCCGCTTCCGGCACGCACGAGGGCGTGTTGACCACGGGCAGCAGCCGGCTCGTGGTGCTCGCGACCACCGGGGGCAAGATCCCGCCTGTCGGTGCGACCGGGACGCTGTCCAAGTGGGTGAGCAGGAAGATCATGGGCGCAGATGTCACGATGTGGCTCAACATCGCGAACGTGGAGGTCACGGCCGTAGACGACAAGTCGGTCACGTTGTCGGTGAAGGAGGTCACCTTCGATGCGACCGTGAACGGCAAGAAGGTCGACCCGTTCGAGGAGGGGGTCAAGACCCAGTTGGAGTGGACGAAGTAGGCGGCGGGCTGTCGTCGATGGGGTCGGGGACCCGATCCCGCGTCTGCCGCCCGTCTGCCCCGGCGTGCCGCCCGCCTACTTGAACCTGGGAGCCCGCTTCTCCGTCCAGGCGTCGAAGGCCTCGCGGAAGTCGGGGTGCATCATGCAGATGGCCTGTGCCTGTGCCTCCATCTCGATCGCGGCCGAGAGCGACACGTCCATCTCGCGTTCGAGCTGCACCTTGGTGACGGTGTTCGCGAAGTGCGGGCCATCGGCGATGCGCCGGGCGACCGACGTGGCCTCGACGAGCAGCGCCTCGGGTGCCACCACGCGGTTGAAGAACCCGATGCGATGGGCCTCGTCGGCCCCGATCACGTCGCCCAGGTACAGGAGCTCGCTGGCGCGGCCGTGCCCCACGATGCGCGGCAGCAGGTGGCAGGCGCCCATGTCTGCGCCCGCCAGACCGACCTTGTTGAACAGGAAGCTCACCCGGCCCTTCTCGCTCGCGATGCGCAGGTCGCTCGCCATGGCGATGATCGCGCCGGCACCTGCGGCGATGCCGTTGATCGCTGCAACGATGGGCGCAGGGTGGGCCCGCAGCGCGCGGACGAGCTCCCCGGTCATCCGGGTGAACTCGAGCAGCCCCTGCATGTCCTTCGCGAAGAGCTGGCCGATGATGTCCTCGACATCCCCGCCGGAGCAGAACGCACGACCCGCGCCGGTGATGACGATGGCCCGGGTGTCCCCGGAGGCCGCATCCTCGCGGAGCCAGCGGGCGAGCCCGGCGTAGATCTCGAAGGTGAGGGCGTTGAGCTTGTCGGGCCGGTTGAGCGTGATCGTGACGAGCCCGGCGTCGCGTTCGAGCAGGAAGGGGAGGGTCATGACGTGATCACCGCGGTTGCTTCGATCTCGACCTCCGCGCCCTCTTCGAGCAGCGCCGCCACCTGCACCAGCGACATGGCGGGGAAGTGCTTGCCGAGCACCTCGCGCCAGGCGGCACCCACCGCGGCAGCGTTGTCGACGTAGGTGCGCTTGTCGGTCACGTACACGGTCACGCGCCCGACGTTCTCCACCGGTACCCCGGCGGTGTCGAGCACGGCCCGCACGTTCTGGAGCGCGAGCCGGAACTGCGCCACGAAGCCCTCGACCACGTGCTCCTGCGCATCCCAGCCCACCTGTCCCGCGATGAACAGCACGTTTCCGACGACATAGCCGTTGGAATAGCCGCGCGGTCGGGGCCAGCCTGGGGGCTGGACGGCACGACCCAAGCTACACGTTCAGTGCGCCGCCGCAGACCGACAGCGCCTGCCCGTTGATGCCTCGTGCCTCGTCGGTGGCCAGGAACACGGCGAGCGACGCGATCTCGGAGGCTTCGAGGAACCGGTTCTGCGGGTTCTGCGCTTCGAGCTCCGCCCGCACGTCCTCGAGCGACCGGCCGGTCTTCTCGACGATGTTCAGGATCGCTGCCGTGAGCAGCGGGGAGTCGACGTAGCCGGGGCAGATCGCGTTCACGGTCACGCCCTTGTCGGCGTACTCGGCGGCCAGCGCGCGGGTGAGCCCGATCAACCCGTGCTTCGAGGCGCAGTAGGCCGCGAGGTAGGGATAGCCCTTGAGCCCCGCTACGCTCGCAACGTTGATGATGCGGCCCTTGTTGCGCGACGCCATGAAGGGCAGCACCTTGAGCGAGCACAGGAAAGCGCCCGTGAGGTTCACCTTGAGGTGCTCGTCCCACACCCGCACGTCGGTCTTCAACACGGGGGAGGAGCGCGCGATGCCGGCGTTGTTGATCAGCACGTCGACGGGGCCAGCCGCCATGAACGCGGCTTCCACGCTGGCGGGCTCGCCGACGTCGCATCGGACCCCGTAGCCGCCGATCTCGTCTGCGACCTTCTCGACCTCGTCGCGAGTGCGCGACATGACCGTGATCCTGTCACCTTGCGCCGCAAAGCGCCGCGCGATCTCTGCGCCAATTCCGCGACCACCACCTGTGATCACTACATGTCTGCGAATCGCCATCGACAAAACTCCGGCCCGCCTATATGCCGCGCCAGATGCCCTTTGTCAAGGCGCGGAGTCTGCCCGACGGGTCAGGCTGCCGGGGAATAGGTATGGATCTGGCACCAGAATTCGGCGATGTGCGTGGCGATGGCCTGCGGCTCTTCGAGGTGCATCATGTGGGTCGTCCCGGGCACCAGGCGCCGCTGCAGGTTGGGGATCTCCGACTCCAGAGCGGCAATGTCCTCTGCGGCGAAGGTGGGCGCGTCCGGGCGCACGGCCAGGACCGGACACACGATCCGGCGCAGCAGCGGGACGTGGTGGCTGTGGCGGTAGGGGATCGGGGATCGCGTGCGGTGGGTGGGGTCGAACGACCAGGTCACGGCCTCCGGGCCGGCATCGGGCGCGGGGGTCGTCGAGCGCTCGGCGAGGCGTAGGGCCCACGCCGGACCGATGCGGGCGTGCGAGGAGGCGAGCCGGTGGGCTGCGTACGAGAGGCTGGGCATCGGCTTGTGGCGTGGGGGGGAGCGCACGCCGTCGAGGAATTTCACCATGCGCTCGCTCACCGGGTCGCTGTCGGCGAACGCCCGGCCGCTCACGCCATCGGCGATCCCCAGTCCGTCCAGGCTCACCACCGAGCGCACCCGGGCCGGGCGCGCGCCGGCGTAGAGCGTGGCGATGGTGCCACCCATGGAGTGGCCCACCAGGTGCACGGGGGCGTCCGGACTCAGGGTGTCCACCAGCGCGTCCACGTCGGCCACGTAGTCAGCAAAAAGGTAGCTGGCCCCGGGTGGGTTGTGCGCAGACCGCCCGTGCCCCCGATGGTCGAGGGCGTAGCGCTCGCCCGGGAGGTGCTGGGCGACGCCCTCCCAGGCCCCGGCATGGTCGAGGAACCCGTGCAGGAACACAGCGATCGGGTGTGCCGGCCCCGGAACCGGCGATCCCCGGCGGTCAGGGATCGCACGTTCCGGGTCGCACCAGTGCACGCCGGCGAACGCCATGCCGCGCAGGGTCCAGCGGGTCTCGGTCACGTGCCGGACGCCGTCATGCCACACTCCCGGTGCGGAGATGTGGCGTCACCACGCCCGATCACCCGCCGGATCGGATCAGGTTGAGCGCACTACCTGCCTTGAACCAGCGGAACTGATCCGGCGAGATCGTGGTCTTGAGCGCCAGGGTCTCCACCGTCCCGTCGGAGTGGGTGAGCACCAGCGTCGGCGCCTTGCCTTCGGGGATGCCCGCGATACCGCGGATCGCCACGCGATCGTCTTCCTGGATGCGCTCGTAGTCCGCGGGGTTTGCGAACGTGAGCGGGAGCATCCCCTGCTTCTTCAGGTTGGTCTCGTGGATGCGCGCGAAGCTGCGGGCGATGATGGCCCGGGCGCCCTGGTAGCGCGGCTCCATCGCGGCATGTTCGCGCGAGCTGCCTTCCCCGTAGTTCTCGTCGCCGATGACGACCCAGCCCTGGCCCGCGGCCTTGTACCGCTTCGCGAGGTCCGGGAACGCGATGCCGGTCTCGCCGGTGAGCTGGTCCTTGCCCTTGCCCATGCCGCCGAACGCGCTGTTCACGGTCAGGAACAGGTTGCCGGAGATGTTGGTGAGGTGACCGCGGTACTTGAGCCAGGGGCCGGCAGCCGAGATGTGGTCGGTCGTGCACTTGCCCTTCGCCTTCGCGAGGACCACGAGCCCCTCGGCATCCTTGCCGTCCCAGGCCGGGAACGGGGAGAGCAGCTCGAGGCGATCGGAGGTCGGCGCCACGGAGACGACCGTGCTCTTGCCCGCTTCGCTTGGCGCGAGGAAGCCCTCGACGTCGGGGACGAACCCCTTGCTCGGGAGCTCGTCGCCCACGGGAGCGGCGAAGCGGAAGGTCTTGCCGTCGCGGGTGATGCTGTCGGTCATGGGGTTGAACCGGAGGTCGCCGGAGAAGGCGAGGGCGGTCACGATCTCGGGGGAGCCGATGAACGAGAGCGTCTCGGTGTTCCCGTCGTTGCGAGCCGGGAAGTTGCGGTTGAACGAGCTCACGATGCTGTTCTTCTCACCCTTCACGATGTCGTCGCGCTTCCACTGGCCGATGCACGGCCCGCAGGCGTTCGCGAGCACGGTCGCGCCGGCGTCGAGCAGGGCGCCCATCTGGCCATCGCGTTGGATGGTGGCCATGACCTGTTCGGACCCGGGGGAGACGAGCAGGGGGATCGCGGTCTTCCAGCCCATCGCGGTCGCCTGCCGCACGAGGCTCGCTGCACGGCTGATGTCTTCGTACGACGAGTTCGTGCAGGAGCCGATCAGCGCCACGCGCAGGTTGGCCGGGTAGCCCTCGCTCGCCACTGCTGCCGCCACCGCGGAGATCGGGCGGGCCAGGTCGGGGGTGTGGGGTCCGACCAGGTGCGGCTCGAGCGTGGAGAGGTCGATCTCGACGACACGGTCGAAGTACTTGCCGGGGTTCTCGGCCACTTCGGGGTCGGCGACGAGCGCGCCGCGGTTCTTGTCACACAGATCGGCCAGCGCCGCGCGGCCGGTGGAGCGCAGGTAGGCCGCCATCTTCTCGTCGTACGGGAACACCGACGTGGTCGCGCCCAGCTCGGCGCCCATGTTGCAGATGGTGGCCTTGCCGGTGCAGGAGAGCGAGTCGGCCCCGTCGCCGAAGTACTCGATGATCGCGTTGGTGCCGCCCTTCACGGTGAGGATGCCGGCGAGCTTGAGGATGACGTCCTTCGCAGACGTCCAGCCCGAGAGCTTCCCGGTGAGCTTCACGCCCACCAGCTTCGGGTAGAGGAGCTCCCACGGCAGGCCCACCATCGCGTCCACCGCATCCGCCCCGCCGACGCCGATGGCCAGCATGCCGAGGCCGCCGGCGTTCGGGGTGTGCGAGTCGGTGCCGATCATCAGCGTGCCCGGGCATCCGTAGTTCTCGAGGATGACCTGGTGGATGATGCCCGCGCCCGGCTTCCAGAAACCGATGCCGTAGCGCTGGCTCACGGCACGGAGGAAGCTGTAGACCTCGGCGTTCTCGCCGAGCGCGACGGTCATGTCCGACTCGCTGCCCTTGTAGGCGCGGATCAGGTGGTCGCAGTGTACGGAGGAGGGGACCGCCGTGGTGTCCTTGCCCGCGAGCATGAACTGCAGGAGCGCCATCTGCGCCGTGGCGTCCTGCATCGCGACGCGGTCGGGCTGCAGGTCGCAGAAGGAGGTGCCACGGCCGGTTGCGGCGGTCGTCGGCTCGGAGAGGTGGGCCCAGAGGATCTTCTCGGCGAGCGTGATGCTGCGGCCGAGCCGTTGCCGGGCCAGCGCATGCCGCGCGGGGAAGCTCTTGTACAGCGTTTCGATCGAGTGGATGTCGAACATGAGACTCCGGGGTGAATCCCGGTCTCTGCGGTCTCGATCGAGGCTCTCGGCGGCCGGGGGCGGCTTCTAGCCGGTCGGGGGCGGTTGTGCCACGGTTCTCACAACCTCCGTGACATCGCCAAGAACCTGTCCTCCACCGTCTCGGCGGTCTGCTCGAAGCCCAGCGCCCCCCAGGCGGCCCGGCCCAGAGCGTTGCCCTTCGCCACCTGCAGCTCCAGGTTCACGACCTCGAACATCTTCGCCCAACCACCGAGGAAGTCCACCATGCGGTGGGTGTGCCCGCGCCTCCGGAAGCCCGGCCGGACGTAGGCGTTGTCGATGCGGCACCGCAACGGGCCCGTCTCGCCATCCTCGCGAACCGCGCCGTGCAGCACGGCCACGAGCATGCCGACGATTGCCATGGCCGCCGACTCGCCGAGCCCGAGCGGGTTCGTCACCGGCTCCTCGGCCACGATCAGCCGCCAGGCCTCGACCCTTCGCGCTCCCTCGGGGCCGAGGAGCACCCGCCCGCCACCGGCCGCCTCCCCGATGCGCCAACGCCAGAAGCCGGTCTGGCCGGCCTCCGCGACGCCGAGCTGTGCGTGCCGCTCCTGGTTGAGGATCGCGAGCGCCAGACACGCCTGGGTGTCGTCGGGGTTGCCCCATCGGACGGTGGCCTCCGGCGTGACCATCCGCGCTACTGCGCGCAGTCGCCCGCGAGCTCGAAGTACACCACGATGCGGGCCCCGGCTGCGGGGATCGCGTCCGCGTCGAACACGATCGAGTTCGAGGTCGCGTCGTAGGTCCAGCCCGTCTCGGTGTGGCCGTCCACCTGCACGAGGAGCGTGTCGGGCTGTGGCTCGGAGTTCAGGTGGAAGGTGTCGAGCAGGCCGGAGGCGGTCATGTTCGCGATGGTCTCGAAGTACGCAGTCCAGTCCGTCGCGCAGATGGACATGAACGCGCCGCCGGTCGCCACGCTCGCCTCGTAGTAGCCAGAGCCGGGCTTGGCGCTGCTGCACCCGTCGGGTACGTCGCCCACGATCGCCGTGACGCTGGCGGTGGGCGCGATGGTCTGGATGGCGTCGACGTACGTGTTCCAGGGGCTCGTGGACTGCTCGGTCTCGTCGGAGACCTGGATCAGGGTGACCTTGCTCCCGTCGCGGATGAACCCCTCGTTGCAGCCGCCGGCGGTCGTCTGTTCCAGCGCCTGCAGGGTCATCGTGAGGCCAGCCTCGGTGTAGTCGCCGCCCCAGCCGTCCACCGCGTCCATGAAGGTCGAGATCAGGTCCGGCGTCTCGGGCGTCAGGATCCCCTTCGCAAAGCAGCCGTTGTCGCGGGTGACGACCCCGACCTGCCAGTCGAGATCGAGCGAATCGAGGCGCGCCGCGAAGCTCTCGAAGTTGTCCTTGATGATCTCCTGGTTGTCGCGCATGGAGCACGACTGGTCGACGTAGAACAGGATGTCGGCCTTGTCGTAGGGGCCGTCGCCCTGCCAGAACTCCTCCTGCACGCTCGGGTCGGTCACGCCCGTCGCCGTCTGGTCGGCCACGTGGGTGCCCACGGCGTCGTTCGTCGTGACCCAGAGCTGGCTGTCCATGTCGCCTTCCACAGCGGTCACGGTGAGCGTGAGCTGCTGGGAGCCGCCCGGATCGATGATCGTCGGCAGCGAGAACGGGACGTCGAGTGACCAGCTGTTGCCGACCTGGACGATGTTGTCGATCTGGAGCGGAGCCTCACCGATGTTCTGGAGCGTGATCGGCTCATCCCGACGACAGTCGACCAGCACCTTGCCATAGGAGAGCGGGTCGGGGGTGAGCAGCAGGCGCGGCACCTGCCCGTTCCCCTCGATGAACACGACGGGCTCGGGGTTTCCGGGGTCGTCGTCGAAGATGTGGATCTGCGCGAGATCCTCCGCCTCCAGCGCTGTGTACACGACGTCTACGTCGCGGCTCTCCCCGGGCGCGAGCGTGAAGTTCGAGGCGTCGGTCAGGATGGAAAACGCGGTCGATCCGTACAGATCGAGGCCGGAGACGTTCAGATCGGCGCCGCCGTCGTTGAGCACGTTGAACGAGAGCGTCGCTGACTGGCCCACCGGGAGGCTGTCGTACAGGAGCGTGTCTGGCGAGACGACCACGTTGGGGACCGCTTCAGTGCCGGCATCCTCGGAGTCCACGTGCTGGATCTTGTTGTCGGAGTTGCACGCCGAGAGGAGCAGGGC
This sequence comes from uncultured Pseudomonadota bacterium, assembly GCA_903875225.1. Taxonomy (GTDB): domain Bacteria; phylum Myxococcota_A; class UBA796; order UBA796; family SXON01; genus CAIUMM01. Next base: position 4,242 of record CAIQVJ010000048.1, on the reverse strand, counting down.
GAGGGGGACCAACAGAACCATGCGTACTCCGGCTTGCCGAGCGGTCACCATAGCAGCATCTCGGCCGACCCGCGGTCAACAGGCGTCGCGGGACCGGTGCACGTGCGGGCTGGCATACTCTCGCGGGAACCTCTGGCTCGCGTGCTCGCGCGTCGGGGTAGCTATACTCCAGAGTCATGCGTCCGGCCGCCATCGCTACCTTCCTGCTGGCGGCGCTGATCACCTGGCCCACGCTCATCCACCCGACGTCTGCCGTGATCGGTCACCCCGGGAACGACGTGTGGAACCACATCTGGGGCTACTGGTGGGTCTCGGAGGAGCTCAAGGCGGGCAGGATGCCCCTGGTCACCAACCTGATGCATTTTCCCGATGTCAGCCGCCTGTTCTTCATCGACATGTTCGGGTCGATCGTCACGCTGCCGATCCAGTGGATGCTCGGACCGGTGGCTGCGATCAACGCCATCGTGTTCCTGTGTTTCTGGTCGGCCGGGTTTTCGGCATGGCTGCTCGGTCGCCACGTCCTCACCACTCTCCGGGGGCCTGGCGACGTGACCGACCGCCTCGCGATGCTCGTGGCGATCGCCTACGCGGCCAGCCCGCACCTGATCGCCCAGGCCTACAACGGGATCACGGAGACCCTCTTTGCCTCGGGGCTGCCGTTCACGACTCTCGCCGTGCTCCGACTTCTGGAGCGGCCGACGCTGCGGCGTGGGCTCGTCGCGGGCCTCACGGGGGCGCTCTCCGCGATCGCCAATTGGTACTTCGGGCTGTTCGCAGCGTTGGGCGCGGTGATTCTCACGTTCACGTACCTGTGGGGTCGGCGGGACCGCGTGAACTGGCGGGGCCTTCCGCTGGGCGGAATCGTCGCCGGGGTCGTCGCAGTGTCGCTCGTCGCACCGGTCCTGCTGGGTTTTCAGTCCACCCTCGACGGCGCGAACGCGATCGTCCAGCGGGATCCGAAATTCGTATGGGAATCCCTCATCAACCACAACATGACCGACGTGGTGAGCCTGGTCCACCCCGGGCGGTTCTACAGCCCGGACCTGAAGGCGCTGACCGGCGAGGATCTGCTGATCGTCACCTACGTGGGGTGGTCGCTCGCCGCGCTCGGCGGGTTGGGCTTCGCGACCCTGCGAGCGGCGGATCGCGTGCACTGGGTGGTGTGGGTCGCGGTGTTCGGACTCCTCACCCTGGGGCCATACCTGTATTTCAACGGTGAATACGTCACAATCGACGACCGGCGCATCCCGTTGCCGTTCCTCCCGCTGTTCGACGCCATCCCCGCTTTTCAGCGCATCTCCCACCCGTTCCGCTTCGTCATGGGCGTGCAGCTGGGGCTCGGCGTGCTGGCGGTGGGCGGGTTGGCGCGGCGGCCGCAGTGGACGCACGCGCTGGGTTGTGTGCTCGTGTTGGCGGAGTCGCTGCTCGCCTCGCCCGCTCCGTGGCCGCTCGCGACGTCGGACGTCTACATGCCCGCGTACACGCAGACGCTGCACGACGATCCTGTACCCGGCGCAGTCGTCGACCTCCCCATCAACGTCCCGAACCTCGAGCGAGCTGTCTACCTGTACTACCAGACCGTGCACGGTCGGCCGAGCCCGTACTCGTTGAATGAGCTGCTGCCGCTGATCCTCTCCCGGTCGCACCTCACTCGCGCCGTCCTGATCGCGGAGGGCGGGCAGCTCGACTCCCTGCCTCCATCGCTGGGGAGCCTCGACCTCGTGGTCGCGGGGCGCGCGATGGCTCGGTTGGGCGTGCGTTACATCGTCGTGCACGAACACATGTATCCGGCCGAACGCCTCGCCTCTGTCCTCACGATCCTGCGCACGTCGCTTGGCGAGGAGACGATCGACACCGGCGAGGGCGAACGGATCTGGCGGCTCGAGACCCCGGAGGCCGAGTGAAGAGAATTGAGGGAACGCCCCGGGAAGTGCTGGGGTTCTTCGCCGCGCTCCTGGTTTCCATCGGGGCTGCGGTGGCGATCACGTGGCCGATGGCTGCCAACTTCGACAAGGTGGTGCTCGGCGGCGGTGAGCTTGGCGGCTGGTTATGGCGGTACAACTGGCACTACATGTCGCTTGACGGGCTCATGGCGGCCGACCTGGGCCCGATCAAGACATGGGTGGAGTTCGTCGGACTCGGGCGCTACCCCGAGACCGGCAACATCATGGATGTGCTGGCGATCTCGTACCCGCTGGAGAAGCTCTTCGGGTTCCCGGCCTCGTACAACCTGAAGGTCCTGATCATCCTGACACTCAACGGGATCTCCGGGTACGGCCTGGCCCGGTACTTCTCGGGCAGCGTGAGTGCGTCGGTCGCCGCCTGCTCCCTCGCGGTGGTCAACCCCCTGTGCCTGCAGGAGGTGCAGGCCTGTGGTCTGCGGCAGGCGATCCTGTGGTGGGTCCTGTTGTACCCCGCGGTGCTGGACCGCGCGCTTCGCCGGCGCACCCTCAGCGCGGGCCTGCTCGCGGGGACGGTGTTCGGTCTCGCCGGCGCCTACTACTGGTTCTACGGGCTGTTCACCGTCATCTTCAGCGGCGTGTGGTTCCTCAAGCACCTGCTCGCGGAGCGCTCGCGCGTGAACCTCATCGGGGTGGTTCGAGCAACGGCCGGTGCGTTCATCGGCACGGTCGTCGTGGCCGGCGCCTTCGTGCTGCCGTACGCACTCCCGAGCGGCGGCGACAACAAGGGCGGGGCCTCTGCCCTGCCAGAGTTGACCTTCTTTCTACCCTATCCGCCGTACGACACGGTCGCGACCGCTCCGCTGCGGCCGCAGACCTACGCAGAGAACGTGCTCGCGTCGATCCACCGTACGATCGGCTCGACCTGGTCGGCGACGTACCCGTTCGACCCCTCGCTCAACGAGGCCCTGCAGTGGACCGTGCTGGTCTTCGGCCTGCTCCCGGCGCTGGTGCGGTCCCGAAGCTGGGGCTGGCTCGGAGTGTGGTTCTTCTTCTACGTGGGCACGTTGGGGCCGTTCCTGCGCATCGGCACCGGAGACGCGCAGGAGGTCACCCGGTTCGGCGCGAACCACGACATGGTCCTCCGCCTGCCCTACACCCTGATGTTTCAGTACATCCCGGGGATGTCGCGTATGTTCGCGCCTTATCGGCTCGGCAGCTACGTGATCGTCGCCTCGGTCGTGCTGCTCGCTGCGGGGCTGGCGAGGATGAGGTATCGGGCGTGGCTGGCGCCCCTGGTCATCGCGGCGACCGTGATGCAGCCGATGGGTCGTTGGGGGCGCGGGGCCGTCAACGAGGGCGATGCCGACAGCCGCCTGTTCCGCTCTCCCCTCAAGATCAACCGCATCGTGGTGCCCGACTACTACAAGGAGATCGATGCGAGCCAGCTCACCGGCATCATCGAGTTGCCGTTCGATCAGCAACAGGACCTGCTGTACCTCTACCAGATCGTCCATGGCCAGCGCGTGTACCGGTCGTGGGCCTCTCCGGCGGCGGTCCCGCCCGCGCTGCGGCCCCAGAACGTCGGCGGCGAGTACGGCGCCCGGCTGCGGTACCAGGCGCGCCAGGACGCGATCAGCGGGCCCGTCCCCGATGCGCTGCAGGCGCTCTCGCGCGACGCCCACGACGCGGATCTGTCTGCCTTGAACATGACGAAGTTGCTCGAGTTCGCAAAGACGAACAACTACCGGCGGATCATCCTCCACGAGCGGGGCTACTACCTGGTCGACCCGAAGCGCGGAGGCGAGCTCTACTCCACCGCGTGCCGCCGGCTGGCCGGAGGCATCGGGCTTGCGGGGCTCGAGCTCGACGAACTCAAGCGGGGCGACCCCAAGCACCCCGAGCTGGGGATCCCGATCATCGGTGACCTCGTACCCTGGTCGTCGCAGCCCATGGACCTGCCGCCGGATCTCGCGCCCGCGGTGTACCACATGACCGTGTTCGAGCTGCCCGATCCGGCCACGAGCCTGCCTGCCACGGACGCCGCGGCCGGAGAGGCCCCCTCCGCAGCGTTGCCGGACGACGCCGACGCAGCCTCCGCGGGGGCGCCGGTGGCTGGCGAACCGCCTGCTGACGCGATGCCTGCGGCAGACGGAGCGAAGTCCGAGGATGCGTCCCCCGAAGGGAACGCCCCTCCGCGCTAAACAGGATCGCTCCGTTCCGCAGCGACGCTTGACGCGTCAATAGAAACATGCGATTCCTGTACCGCAAGAGGAGTCGTGATGAGAAGGAGCAAGAACGGTCAGGCGGTACCGGCGGAGCGGCTCACCGAGTCCGAGGT